>JBAUYZ010000020.1:0-16780 GCA_049585055.1 Candidatus Cybelea sp.
CAACAAGACGACCGGCGCGTCGGGTAGGCGCAGCGCCGCGACCGCCGCGCGCAGCATCTCGGGGCCGGATTCGCGTACGCCGAGCTCGATCCAATCGCAGCCGTCGACGCGGTGCACGCTCTGCGGCGCGCTCGCGTCGAGCACCATGACGCGGGAGGGATGCTTCGATGCGAGCCGGTGAATCCGTTCGCGAGCGAGCTCGCCGATCGCCGGATTGTCGAAGAAGACCACGATCGTCATCGTCGCGACGTTCGCGTCGCAGCCCCGCTCGCGGTACGATTGCGCGAGCTGGTCCTGCACGGAGGCGATGTCGAGAGTCACAGATGACGCCAGTCGGGGAAGAGCTTCTTCGCGCTCTCCGGTCCCTGGCTGCCTGCTGCGTAGTTGGGAAACGAGAAGTCCTTGGTGTTCTGCCAGACTTCCAGTATCGGCGTCACGATCTCCCACGCGCGTTCGACGGCATCCCAGCGCGTGAAGAGCGTTTGGTCGCCCTGCATCGCGTCGCCGATGAGCCGCTCGTATGCCGGTGGAGATTGCACGCCGAAGCCGCTGCCGTAGCTGAAGTCCATGTAGACGCTGCGTATGTGCTCCTTAGGTCCGGGGACCTTCGCCTCGAAGCGCATCGAGATTCCTTCGTCGGGCTCGATCTTGATGACGAGCACGTTGGGTTCGATGCGGTCGGTCGAATCGCCGTAGAACCGGTGCGGAATCGGCTTAAACGTTACCGCGATTTCGGAGATTTTTCGGGGCAAGCGTTTTCCCGAACGCAGATAGAAGGGAACGCCGGCCCAGCGCCAGTTTTCGATGAAGAGTTTGGCTGCCGCGAACGTCTCGGTATTGGAGTCCGGCGCAACGTCGGGTTCCTGCCGGTAGGCTTGGACGGCGCGACCGTCGATCGTGCCGGCGCCGTACTGGCCGCGCACGGACATCGACGAAACGTCGGCGTGCGCCGGCGGCGCGATCGCCGAAAGTACCTTATATTTTTCGTTGCGGATGTCGTCGGCGTCCGAGCCGATCGGTGCCTCCATGGCGACGAGGGCGAGCAGGTTGATGACGTGGTTTTGAATCATGTCGCGCAGGGCGCCGGCGTGATCGTAATAGCCGCCGCGTTCCTCGACGCCCAAGGACTCCGCCGACGTGATCTGCACGCTCTGCACGTAGTTTCGGTTCCAGATTGGCTCGAAGATCGTGTTCGCAAAGCGCAGCGCGATGATATCTTGCACGGGCTCTTTACCGAGGTAGTGATCGATGCGATAGATTTCGTTCTCCGGAAAAACCGCTTCGATCGCGCGCTGGAGCGTGCGCGCCGACGCGAGATCGGTGCCGAAAGGTTTCTCGACGACGATGCGCGTCCAGCCCTCGGAGTCTCTCTCGAGGCCGGCCTTCTTGAGATGTTTGATGATCTCCGGAAAGACCGGCGGCGGCGTCGAGAGATAGAAGAGATGGTTGCCGCTCGTCCCGAAATCGCGGTCGTTCTGCGCGAGCCGGTTCTTCAAATCGACGAAGTGCCGGGTGTCGTTGAAGTCCGCGGTGACGTAGCTGATGCGGCGCGCGAAGTCGTCCCAGAGCGCACCCTGCGGCTTGGCGTTGGGCGGTATAAAGAGTTCGAGCTGCTGGCGGCAGTATTCGCGGAAGCCCGCGTCGTCGTACGCGGTGCGAGCGAATCCGACCAGCGCGAAATCGGTCGGGAGCGTGCCGTTGAGGCGCATCGAGTAAACGGCCGGGAGGAGCATTCGCTTGAAGAGGTCGCCGCTGGCGCCGAAGAACACCGCGCTGCACGGGCTGGCAATGCGGTCCGCGGAGAGTCCCTCGCGCAACGGATTGCTCGACGCGCCGTCGCCCGCCGCGGTCGCCGTTGCGGTCGCAGTCGCGTCGTCAGGCATGCGTCTCGCTCTTGACGGCGTGTCCGCCGAACTGGTTGCGCAGTGCGGCGACCACCTTCGCGCTGAACGATTCGCTTTGGCGCGAGGCCATGCGCGCGAGCAGGGAGAGCGTGATGACCGGTGCCGGGACGTTCTCATCGATCGCCGCCTGGACCGTCCAGCGCCCTTCGCCCGTGTCGTCAACATAGCCGCGAATATCTTTCAGGCCAGGGTCTTCTTTGAATGCGAGCACGAGCAGGTCGAGCAGCCACGAGCGTACGACGCTCGCGTGGGTCCAGAGCTCGGCGAGCTGACCGAGGTCGTAGTCGTACTGTGAGTCTTTGAGGATTTCGAAGCCTTCGCCGTAGGCTTGCAGCAGACCGTACTCGATGCCGTTGTGGACCATCTTCGAAAAGTGTCCGGCGCCGGCGGGTCCGACGTGCGCGTAGCCGTTTGGCGGCGCGAGCGTTACGAAGATCGGCTCGCAGTGCTTCACCTGCTCGTCGTCGCCGCCGACCATCAGGCAGTACCCTTCCTTCAGGCCCCAAACGCCGCCGCTCGTTCCGGCGTCGATGAGCGAAACGCCCTTGGCCTTGCAATCGGCGTAGAGCCGCAGGCCATCCTTATAGTTGCTGTTGCCGCCGTCGATGATGATGCCGCCCGTGCCCATCGCGCCGGCGAGCTGATGGATCGTGTCGTCCGTGGGCGCACCCGAGGGCACCATGACCCACGCAACCTTCGGCGAGGCCGTTAGCTTCGCCACCATATCGTCGAGGCTCGACGCGCCGGAGGCTCCCGCCGCGACGGCCGCCGCAACCGCATGTGGGTCGCGATCGTACGCAATCACTTGGTGACCGCCGCCGATCAGACGCTGCGTCATGTAGTTGCCCATCTTGCCGAGCCCCACCATCCCGAGTTGCATCGATCGTGAGTTCCTTTCAGTTCTCATGCGCGCACCGAGAGCGCTTCCTCGACGGCCGCCACGAGCGCGCGAAGCCCCGGCTCGACCGCACCTTTGAGATGCACGCGGACGCCGCGGCGATTTCGCTTGTCGAGCGACATCCAATCGCCGAGCGCTTGAGCCGCGAGCAACGTGCGAAAGCCGACGTTCATGCCCGGAATCATCGGATCGTCGGGATCGTCGGCGGTGATCTGGAGAACGACGCACGTGTCGGGGCCACCCTTATGGAGCTGACCCGTCGAGTGCAGGAAGCGCGGTCCGAACCCAACCGTCGTGGCGACGCGATGCGCGTTTCGAACCTTTAAGCGCAGCTCTTGCAATAGCTCGGCGTGCGTTTCGTTGCGCGCGAAGTAAGCGGTGATCGCGTTATAGTCGTGAGGTTGCAGCTGTGCGAAGAGTCCCGCCAGCGCCTGCACCGGATTTCCGCCGGAGATTGTGCGGCTGCCCGAGAGATAGGTGACGTCGAACGCCGCCCCCTCGACGTCGGCCTTTGGCTCGTCGAAGCTGCCGTTGCGGGCATACTGCGCGAGGAGCGCGACGGTGTTGTCTTTCGATTCCTGCACGTTGGGCTGGTCGAACGCATTGATGCCGAGGATCACGCCGGCCGCGGCAACCGCGATCTCCCAGAGATAAAACTGCTCGCCGATGTCGTAAGCGTCGTTCATGTAGAGGCGGATGACGGGATGGCCCGCGCCCTCAAGCGCTCGCAGCTTCTCATCGACGCCGGGTTCGGGATTGGGCAGGTTCGCTCCGACGTACACAAAGGTTCGGTCGTCGGCGTAATCGCCCGGCGTGCCGAGCGGCTCGCCCTCGATCGGAACGATGCCTTTCCCAAGCTTGCCGGTCGATTCGGCGATGAGCTGTTCGGCCCACGCGCCGAACGCCTTCACGGCGGTGTGTGTAACGATCGTCAGCTTGTCGCGTCCGTTGACGGCGAGGCCGCCGATCGCGGCGCCGAAGCGCACGCCCGGAGCCTCATGCGGATCGACCGTCCGATCGTTCGCGTGCATCGCGCCGAGCGCGCGATCGAGCAGGAGGTTGATGTCGTATCCGGCGATCGCCGACGGCGCGATGCCGACGAACGAGAGCGCCGAGTAACGGCCGCCGATGTTCGGATCGTTCTCGAAATCGGCGCGGAACGACTCTTCCTTCGCCTCTTTGTCGAGCTTCGTGCCGGGGTCGGTGATGGCAACGAAGTTTCGAGCGGCGGCCGCGGCCCCGACCTGCTTGGAGACCTTCTCGTAAAAGTAGGCGTAGAACGCGTTGGGCTCGGTCGTCGTTCCGCTTTTGCTCGAAATGATGAAGAGCGAGGTGGGAATATCGATCTTTCCCTCGAGTTCTTTGATTTGCTGCGGCGAGGTGGAATCGAGTACGTGCAAGCGCGGATAACCGGCGATCGGTCCGAACGTGTCGGCTAAAATATCGGGCGCGAGCGAGCTTCCTCCCATACCGCAGACGACGGCCGAATCGAAACTCTCTTTCGTTTCGTTGGCGAAGGCTTTCAGAGCAGCTACTTCCTCGAGCATATGCTGCTGTATGTCGAGCCACCCGAGGGCCTTCTTGATGATCGTGATGGCGTCGGGGTCGTTCGACCATAGCGTAGCGTCGTGGGCCCAGATGCGTTTGAGGAAATCGGCCGACGCGAGCTGCTCCAGCGCCGCGTCGTAATGACCCTGCGCCTGGCCCAGGGAGAGCCGGACGCGCTCCGCACCGTCGGACTCGAGCAGCTTCTGTTTGTAGACGATCGCGCCCAAGAGCGCCCCGAAGGAGTCGGAGAAGAGCTGCACGCCCTCTTTCTGGAGATCTTGCGTAACGTCGAAGTAGGAAATCTTTGCCTCTTGCAGCGCGCGCATCACATCGGCCGCGCCGCGCAGGTCGCTCTCGACCGTGTCGGGCTCGACCTTGCCGTGATCCAGGAGCTCGTCGAGCGTTTGCGGCGGCATCGTATTGACGGTATCGGGGCCGACGACGCTCTCCACGTACATGAGGTCTGGATAATGCGGATTCTTCGTCGAGGTCGAAGCCCAAAGCGGACGTTGAACTGCGCCGCCTTTTGCCTTGAGCGCGGCGAACTCGTTGCCTTCGAAGATCTCCTTGAATTTCTGATACGTGAGCTTCAGACCGGCGATTCCCGCTTTGCCCAGCAGAGGCTCGAGCTTTTCGCCCTTGCCGATCCGGTCTTGTAAGAGTTTGTCGATCGCGGTGTCTATCCGGCTGACGAAAACGGAGTTGACGGAGCGTATGCGATCGATCGGCTTGCCCTCATCGGCGCGCCGCCGCAAACCCTTGACGTAGGCGAGCGCGGCTTTCTCGTACATCTCCGTCGAAAAGATCAGCGTGACGTTGATGTTGTATCCGCGGTAAATCGCCTCTTCGATCGCCGGAAGGCCCTCTTTCGTACCCGGGATCTTGATCATGACGTTCGGCCGGTCGACCCGTTTCCAGAGCTCTTCGACCATCGCGATCGTTCCCGCGGTGTCGCTCGCGAGCAGCGGCGATACCTCGAGGCTGACGAATCCGTCGTTGCCGCCGCTGGCGGCGTAGAGCGCGGCGAATGCATCGCACGCACTTTGAATATCTTGGATTGCGAGATCCCAGAAGAGCGCGTCGGCACTCTTCTCGGTACCGACGAGCTGGGAGAGCTGCTCGTCGTAGTCGGTTCCAGCGCCGATCGCCTTTTCGAAGATCGTCGGATTGCTCGTCATTCCGCGCAGACCGATCTCGATCAAACGCGCGAGCTCGCCGGAGGCGAACATGCTGCGCCGGACGTTGTCGAGCCAAACGCTCTGCCCGGCGCCGAGCAGCTGCTCCACGGGGTTCTTCATGGTCGTCTCCTAACGGGCGGCGAGTTGGAACTTCTTAAGGGCCAGGTCCGCGACGTTATCCGGGGTGAAGCCGTAAGCCTTGGCCACGGCCGCGTACGGAGCCGACGTCCCGAACCTGTCGATGCCGAACGCGAAGCCGCGGTCGCCGACGTACTTGGACCACCCCAGCGTCGCGCCCGCTTCGATCGACATGCGGGCCGCGATCCCAGGGGGCAACACTTCGTCGCGATACGACTGCGGCTGTGCGTCGAACAGCTCCCAGCACGGCATCGAGACGACCCGCGTGCGCGCACCCTTGCCATCGAGAATCTTCTTTGCATCGAGGGCGAGCGCGACTTCCGAACCGGTCGCAATTAGAATGAGGTCGGGACTCCCGCCCTGGGCGTCGGCGAGGACGTAAGCGCCTTTGCCGACGGCGGCGTCGCGCGCGCCGAGGAACGGCAGCTTCTGCCGCGTCAGAACGAGGACGTACGGCGCGCCCTTAGCCGCAACGGCAAGCTTCCACGCTTCGAGCGTTTCGAGCGCGTCCGCCGGCCGAATGACGTAACAGTTCGGCGTGGCCCGCAGCGTCGCAAGCTGCTCGATCGGCTCGTGCGTCGGGCCGTCTTCACCGAGAAAGACTGAATCGTGGGTGAAGACGTAGATGGAGTGAATCCCGGTTAGGCATCCGAGCCGCAGCGCCGGTTTTAGATAATCGACAAAGTTGAAGAACGTCGCCGCGAAGGGAAGCAGGCCGCCGTGCAGCGCGATACCGTTGGTGCAAGCGGCCATGGCGTGTTCGCGCACGCCGTAATGAATATTGCGTCCGCCATAATTGTTCGGTTCGAAATCGCCGCAATTCTTAAGGTACGTTTTCGTGGAGGGGTCGAGGTCCGCCGATCCGCCCACGAGTTCGGGGAGTGCGAGCGCGATCGCGTTCATGACCGTGCCCCCCGCATCGCGCGTAGCGACGCTGCCGTTCTGGGCGTCGAACGCCGGCCACGGAAGATTCGGCGGCAGTTCGCCGCGCAACGTCCGCTCTAACTGCGCGCCGAGATCCGCGTTGGCCCGTTTCCAGGCGTCGAGGGTCGTTTGCCACTGCGCTTCGAGCTCGGCGCCTTTCCTGCCGACCTCGCGATAGAACGCGAGTACGTCGTCGGGAACGTAAAAGTCCGGCTCTAGCGGCCAGCCGAGCTCCTCTTTTGCCTTTTTGACGTTCTCGGGCCCGAGCGGTTCGCCGTGCGCGAGGTAGCTGTCTTGCCGCGGCGAGCCGTAACCGATATGCGTTCGCACCGCGATGAACGACGGACGATCGACGACGTTCTTCGCGACGGTGATCGCTTGATCGATGGTCGCGACGTCGTTGCCGTGGGCGGCGTCGATAAGCTGCGTGTGCCAACCGCTCGCGTCGAATCGCGCGACGGGATCGTCGGAGAAGGCGACGTCGGTTGGACCCGCGAGCGAGACGAGGTTGTCGTCGTAGAGAACGATGAGTTTGCCGAGTTTGAGATGACCGGCGAGCGAGAGCGCTTCTTGACTGATGCCTTCCATGAGATCGCCGTCGCCGCAGATGCAGTAGGTGAAGTGATCGACGATTGGGGCGTCGTCGCGGTTGTAGACGGCTCCCATGTGCGCCTCGGCGATTGCCATGCCGACGGCGTTGCCGATACCTTGGCCGAGCGGGCCGGTTGTTGCCTCGACGCCGGGCGTATGGCCGGCTTCCGGATGCCCGGGCGTCTTGCTTCCGAGCTGTCGAAAACTCTTGAGGTCGTCGAGCGTTAGGTCGTAACCCGTAAGATAGAGCAGCGCGTAGAGCAGCATCGAGCCGTGCCCCGCCGAGAGCACGAAGCGGTCTCGATTAAGCCAATGCGGATCGGTCGGATTGAAGTGAAGGTGGCGAGTCCAAAGCGCGTACGCCATCGCCGCCGCACCCATCGGCAGGCCGGGATGCCCCGAGTTGGCCTTCTGTACGGCATCGACCGCTAGAAAGCGGATCGCATTGATTCGTTGCTCCTCGGCAGGCGAATTCGGCACGGAATCTCCTTTCACGACGCGGGGGCGGGCTTACCTGGTGCCGTAGCTTCAGCGCGTGACGTTGGAAGAACTGCAAACAAAAATCGAGGCGTTGGCGCGGGGAGAAGGCGACGTGCACGCACGTGACGGGCGCGCGGTCGATCGCGCAATCGGCCTGCTCGATTCCGGCGAGCTGCGCGCCGCCGTTGCGCGCGGCGACGAGTGGGTGACGAACGCGTGGGTAAAGGAAGCGATCCATCTGTACTTCGCGCGGCACAATCGCAAGATTCCGCTCAAGAGCAACTATCGCAAGCACGGCGTGCGCTGCGTTCGTCCGGGCGCCGCTCGATACGGGAGCTTTCTCGCGCGCGGCGTCGTGTTGATGCCGGCATTCGTCAACATCGGTGCGTACGTCGGCGAAGGAACGATGATCGACACGTGGGCGACGGTCGGTTCGTGCGCGCAGATCGGCAAGGGCGTCCACCTGTCGGGCGGCGTCGGGATCGGAGGCGTTCTCGAGCCGCCGCAAGCGCTGCCGGTGATCGTCGAAGACGGCGCATTCATCGGCTCGCGCTGCATCCTCGTGGAAGGCGTACGCGTCGAACGCGAAGCGGTTCTCGGCGCGGGCGTCGTCATAACCGCGAGCACGCCGATCCTCGACGTGCGCGGCAGCGAGCCCGTGACGATCCGAGGATTCGTTCCCGCGCGGGCGGTCGTCATTCCGGGAACGCAAAACAAGCGCTTCCCGGCGGGCGAGTTCGGAGCGCCGTGCGCGCTGATCGTCGGCACGCGCGACGCCTCGACCGATCTGAAGACATCGCTGAACGCCGTGCTGCGCGAACACGAGCTGGCGGTATGAATCCGCGGTTAGGAGAGATCGCGCCGTCGCTGATTCGCGAAGTCTCGAGTAAAAAGAAGAGCACGTCGATCGACCTGGGATTGGGCGAACCTTTGCTCTTGCCCAATGGCGAGCATTTTGCAAGCGCGATGCGCTTCATCACCGAACGCGGCGTGAAGTATACGCCCAACGCCGGCGACCACGCGCTGCGCGCCGCGATCGCGCGGAGCTACGACTATCCCACAATGGATCGCGCCGAGAACGTTTGCGTCACGATCGGATCGCAAGAGGCGATGTACGTTGCAATCAAGGCACTGCTCGATCCCGCCCGCGACGAGCTGCTCATCGTAGAGCCGTGCTTCCCGTCCTACCAGAAGATGGCGGCGCTCGAAGGCATTACGCTGCGCAGCGTCGCCATGCGCGAAGAGCAAGATTTTGCCTTCGATGCCGCCGCAATCGAAGCGGCGATCGGCGAGCGCACGCGCGCGATCGTAATCTGCTCGCCGTGCAATCCCACCGCCCGCGTCTTTTCCAAAGCAGCCGCGCAACGGCTCGTTCGCGCGCTCGAAAACCGTTCCGGCGAACCGGTCTGGGTGATTCACGATGAGATCTACCGCGAGCAGGTCTTCGTCGACGGCGCCGCCGAGTTCGCGCGATACTATCCGCGGACGCTCGTGACGAACTCACTGAGCAAGAGCAACGCGCTGACGGGACTTCGGATCGGCTGGCTCCTGGGACCGAGCTCGTTTATCGACGAGGCAATCAAGGTGCACGCCTGGATCGTCTCGTGTGCCGATACGTTAGCCCAGCGCGTCGCGTTGAGCGTCTTCGAAACGCCGGGAGCGCTGCAGGAACACACGAGCTGGTATCGCGAGCGCCGAGCCGAGCTGCTCGTGGCGCTGCACCGCAGCAATCTCCGGTTCATCGCGCCGGAGGGAACCTTCTACGTCTGCGTGAGGCTCCCGGATGGCGCGAGCTCTCTGCAAGCCGCCTGCGATCTGATCGAGCAGTACGACGTCGTTGCGGTACCGGGCATCGCGTTCGGTCCTTCGATGGAAGGGTGGCTGCGCCTGAGTTGGGTCTCATCGTCCGAGCGCGTCGCCGCCGGCCTTGAGAGAATCGCCGAGTACTGCGCCTCCCTTCCCACAGCTTGAGTAAGGCGCGCAGTCGTTCAGGATTTCTTCATCCAATTTTGCCAGGATCGGCCTCGAGCGGGTTGCGCTTGGAGAGGCCGATTATGAACGTACGAATGCTCGCCATCGCGTCGATCGCAATGCTCGTTGCGTATGGGTGCACGCAGAGCCGCACCACTATGCCGTCCGCAGCGCCGCCGAATCAGGCGAACCGAGCGGCTCTCCCGAGGCAGAGCGAGCCGGCGCTCAAGCTCTTCGGTACGCCGACCAAGGCCTCGTGGCCGGACTACATCGTAGCGGGACCGCAGCATGCGATGTGGTTTTCGGAGTTCTATGCCGACCGCATCGGCCGGATCACGATGGACGGAAAGGTCCGCGAGTTTCCGCTTCCCTCCGACAACGACATCGAGGGCATCACGATCGGCGCCGATGGAAACATCTGGTTTACCGAGCCGGGCGCCGACAAAGTCGGGCGGATGACGCCGCAAGGTACCGTCACGGCCTTCAGCATCAATGCCGATAATCCGTCGCCGCGCGGGATCACTCGCGGCCCCGACGGCAACGTGTGGTACGTCGAGTACTACGACGGCTATCTTGGCCGCGTCACGCCGAAGGGTGCGATCACCCGGTTTGCAATCCCGGAGTACTCGAGCTCGCCGTGGGCGATCGTCACCGGACCCGACGGCGATCTCTGGTTCACGGAATCGAGCGCGAATCGCATCGGACGCTTCAATCCGTCGACGCAAACCTTCGATCCGTCGGTCGCCGTTCCGACGCAGAACGCTACGCCGTGGGGCATCATCGTCGCGCCGGACAAACACGTCTGGTTCACCGAGCGCAATGGCGACAAGATTGCGAAGGTTCTCTCAAACGGCAAGATCCGCGAGTTTGCGATCGCGCAGCCCGGCAGCTATCCGGAGACGCTAGCGGCCGGCGGCGACGGCAATCTATGGTTCAGCGAAATGCTAGCCGGGAACGTGGGAGCGATTGATCCCAAGACCGGGAAGTTCGGCGCGCTGATTTCGCTGCCGAACAACAGCATTCCGATCGGCATCGCACGCGGACCGAACAAGAACCTCTGGTTTTGCATCTCGAGTTACACCAACCCGATGCAGATTGGCGAGATCGTACTTTAGCCTATCCAGACGGTTTGAATGTTGACGAACTCGTGAATGCCGAAAGCGGATAGCTCGCGGCCATAGCCGCTTCTCTTGACGCCGCCGAACGGGAGCCGCGGGTCGCTCGCAACCATGCCGTTGATGAAGACGGCGCCGGCCTCGATGCGTGCCGCGAACTCTTCGGCCGCCGCGACGTCGCGCGTCCACAGACTCGATCCCAAACCGAACGACGACGCGTTCGCAAGTGCGATCGCGTGCTCGCGATCCTTCGCGCGAACGACGGCGGCGGCCGGCCCGAAGACTTCCTCGTCGAACATCGGCATGCCCGGCACGACCTCCGTCACGACGGTCGGCTCGTAAAAGTAGCCGGCGCCACCGATCGGCTTGCCGCCGAGTGCGAGGTGCGCGCCGGCCGCGACGCTTGCGGAGACTTGCGCGTGAACGCTCTCGCGGAGGTCCTCGCGCGCGCAGGGTCCGAGCTGAACCCGCTCCTCCATTGGATTGCCGACGGTCTGCGCGTCCGCGAGCTCGGCAAAGCGCGCTGCAAACTCGTCGTAGACCGCCTCTTCGACGATGAAGCGCTTCGCCGCGATGCAACTCTCACCGTTATTCTGAAAGCGCGCGGTGACGGCCGTTTTCGCCGCCGCATCGAGATCGGCGTCGGAGAATACGACGAACGGATCCGAGCCGCCGAGTTCCAGCACGCACTTCTTGAGCGCATTGCCGGCCGTTCGTGCGACGGAGGCCCCCGCGCGCTCGCTGCCGGTCAGCGTGACCGCGGCGATTCGCGGATCGCCGACCACCACATCGATCCCTTCGCCGCGCGCGATCAGCGCGCCGAAGAGGCCGTCGGGTGCACCTGCGTCGCTAAAAATGCGTTCGAGTTCGAGCGCGCAGCGCGTCGTGTTTGCCGCGTGCTTGAGCACCATCGTGTTGCCGGCCATCAGCGCCGGCGCCGCCGCCCGCACGACCTGCCAAAACGGAAAGTTCCACGGCATGATCGCGAGCAGTACGCCGAGCGGCCGGAACGCGACGTAACTGCGCGCCGCCGAGCTCTGTGCCGGCTGCTGTGCAAGCATCGCCTCAGCGTGATCGGCGAAGTATTCGAGTCCCCAGGCGCACTTTTCGACTTCGGCGCGGGCCTGCACGATCGGCTTTCCCATTTCACGCACGGCGGTGGCCGCGAGCGAGTCGCGTTCGGCGCGTAGCCGCGCCGCGATCGCGCGCAACACGGCGGACCGTTCATCGAACGGCACCCGCGCCCAACCCACCCCAGCCCGCACCGCAGCGTCGAGCTTCGCGCCGATCTGTTCGGCGTTCATGAGCGGAAAACGCTCGATCAGCGCTCCCGTTGCGGGATCGATCGTCTCAATCATATCGCGTGCAGCGCCCACGGGCCCGATGGTCCCGCGTAGACCTCTACCAGACGGTCGGGGTGCAGATAGGCGCGCGCGACGCGTTGCACATCGGCCGGGGTAATCTGCGAGAAGCGCTCGCCGAGCGTCCCGTAGTAATTGAGCGGGAGGCCGTTGGAAGCAATATCCATGAGTTGTTTTACCTGGCCGGACGACGAGGCCTCGTCGAGCAGCGCGTTGCCGGCAAGACGGACCTTTGCCTCTTGCAACTCGGTCGCCGAGACCGGCTCCCTCTGTAAGCGCTGCAACTCTTGCCGCACGAACTCGACCGCCTCGACGACTCGTTGCGGTGAGGCGTTCAGCTCGATTCGAAAATCGCCGCGGTCGGAGTCGGAGTCGAGGCTACTGCTGACGCTGTAGACGAGCCCGCGTTTCTGGCGAAGTTCCTGCCATAAGCGCGATTCGAAGGCGCCGCTCCCGCCCAAGATTTGATTCATCAGCAAGAACGCGTCGTAATCGGGATTCGATCGCGACAAGGCCGGCTGCCCGAGGCGAATGTAGACTTGATTCGCCGAGGTGCCGATGTAGTCGTGGCCGCCGGTTGCCGGCGGCATCGGCATGAGACGCGGATCGGGTTTAGGACCCGGCACCTGCCACGCGCCGAATGCCGATTCGAGCGCGCTTCGCACCCGCTGGGGAGAGAGGTTGCCGGCGACTGCGATCGTGGTGAGATCGGGACGCCAATAGCGTTGCGTATAGGCGATTAAGTCGGCTTGCGAGATGTCGGCGATGCTCTGCGACGTCGCCTCGCGCAGCGTGGGATCGTCGACGGCGAGCAAGAGCCGGTCGTAGGCTCGGTCGATCATCACGCCCGAGATGTTCGACTCCGATTGGAGGCTGTTGCCCACCTGCGAGCGCTCGATCCCAAACCAAGGATCGGCAAACGTCGGATGCTGCTCGCCGTCGGCGAGAATTGCGACGATCCGTTCGAAATCGCTGCTGAGTCCTTGCGCCGAAAACCCCGTACCCGTTACGACGAAGGCACCCATCTCGTCGGTATCCTTACGGCGCTGCGCGAATGGATAGTTCGCGCTGCCGTAATCGGCGACCGCGCCGGCCAGACGCGCGATGCCTTCCTTGCCGGGCGCTTCGAACGCCGGCGACGACTCGATCTTGCCCCGCAGAAAGAACGTCGGGCGATCCGTCTTCGTCTGCACGATCACGCGCAGACCGTTCGAAAGCGTGAACTGCGTCGGCGAGAGCGCGCTGCGCTCGTTCGTCGGCGTGCGGATCGCCTTCGCGATCCAAACCGGCTCGACGATCGGGCCGTGCGGGATGCGTTTGGAGAAGTCGTCGCTTGCGGCGGCGTTGCTTTTCTGCGAGTTACCGCGCGGAGGGCTCTCGTTGGGCGTGAGATGCCCGACGACGGTCGGCCGGCTCAGATAGGTGCGCGCTGCGGCGAGTAGATCGTCGCCGGTAAGCGCGGCGAGGCGTCGATCTTCGTCGGAGATGCGCTCGCCGACGATACCGTAGGTGTATCCCGCCAAATCGCCGATGCCGTCGATTGAGTCGGCCGAATAGAGGCGTTCGGCCATGGTCAAGCGCTTCGCAGCGAGAACGAGGTCCGGGTCGAAGCCGTTGCGCAGCACCGAGTCGAGCGTTGACTGAAAGACGGATTGCGCTTCCCGGCTGCTCCGTCCGGGGTTGAGCACGATGAAGACGTTGAGCAGGCCGCCTTTGAGCTGCGTGTCGGAGTTTGCTTCAATGGCTAGGGCGATGTTGCTTTGAACGAGCGCCCGGTAGAAGGGCGATCGCTGGTTCTCCAAGAGCGTCGCCAGCGTGCTGATCGCGGGTTCGCCATGCTGCGTATCGCCGGGAATCGCGTAGGCGAGATCGACGATTTCGAAAGGAAACGGGAACTCGGCTTCGACCGTTGCGCCGCGCGCCGGAATTGGATTCGGACTCGGTTTCGGCGGGAGTCTCTTGAAGGGGACGGATGCGAAGTAGCGTTGCGCTTTGGCGAAGACCTCCGTATGGCTGACGGCCCCCGAGACGACGAGCGTCGCGTTGTTCGGCGCGTACCACTCGCGATAGTAGCGTGCGATATCGGCGGCCGTCGCACGGGCGACGTCGCTGCGTTCGCCGAGTGGCGTTCGGCCCGCGGGTTGGCCCGGAAACGCGGCCGCGCGCACTCGCGCCAACAAATTGTAGAACGGCGAGCTGTCGTCGCCATCAATTTCGTTCAGGACGGCGTTGCGTTCGATCGCCCACTCGGCGGCGCTCAACGCGGCATGCTGCATGCGGTCGGCCTCGATGAAGAGTGCGACGTCGAGTCTGTCGGCGGGCATCTCGAAATAGAACTGCGTGTAATCGTAGCTCGTCTCGGCGTTCATCTGGGCGCCAAGACGGGCCGTGATGTCGTCGAGACCGCCCGACGAGATCTCCGGCGTTCCGCGAAAGAGCATGTGTTCGAGGGCGTGTGCGAGGCCGGTCTTGCCGGGAGTCTCCTGCAGGGATCCGAATCCGTACCAAACCGAGGCTTGAACGACCGGCGCCGCACGATCCTCGACGACGACGACTCGCAACCCGTTGCGGAGCGTCGTCGTAAATACTCCCCCGTCGCCGGGCCCGCTTTGCGCGCTTGCCGCCAGCGGCAAAGAACATGCCAGCGCGAGTGCGAGCGGCACTAACCTCAATTTCACAGGCTCGTAACTCCTAAGTAATATGCGGCGCACGATTCAACGGCTGCCAAAGGAAGGCAGCCGACGAGTTCGCAGCGAGCGATCGCGATGCCGCGTTCCGACGCGAGCCGGCGGACGAGCTCGACGACGCGATAGAGCGGCGTTGCAACATAATCCGTAATATTCAACGAAACCTGCACGCGATCGTCTCCGCGAGGAAGCGCGAGCGCCCGAAGCGAGCGCAAGCCGCCGTTGCGCTCCCGGATAGCGAGCGCGATATCGCGCGCAGCGCCCAGATCGGTGCTGGCTAATTCAACGTTGAAGGCGATCAGGAGGTTGCGGGCGCCGATCGCGATTGCCCCGGCGCTGACGTGGCGCCGCACGTCTCCTTCGTCGGGGAGCCACTCGGCGTTGCGCCGAATCTCTGGAAGGAGCAGGCGCTCCGGCCGGCGCGCGGCTGCGCCGTAGTAGAATGCGGGGACCCCGTAGCGGCGCCAGATTTCTTCACCCGCCCGATGCGCCAACGCGGCCGCATCGTCGAGCGTCGCGTCGCGCAGCGGGACGAACGGAAGCACGTCGAGCGCGCCGATGCGCGGATGGGCGCCGCGGTGCGCGCGCAGATCGATTCGCTCGAGCGCGACCCCAGCCAATGCCACGGCTGCGTCGAGCACCTGCGTTTTATCACCGACTACCGTGAGAACGCTGCGGTGGTGAACGACGTCGCTGCTCCAATCGAGCAGCCGCGCTCCGGTCTCAGTGACGGCGGCACGCGCCGCCTCGATGGTCGCGGGCTCGCGTCCTTCCGAGAGGTTCGGCACGATCTCGAAGAGCATCAGCGCAGCGCCGTTTCCACGGCGGAGGCGACGTCGGGCGTATTGGCCGGCGAAATGACGTGCGAATAGCCGAGCTTACGCGCTTCCGCCTCGCGGCGGTCGGCCTGCGCGACCTTGCGCACTTCGCCCGATAGGCCGAGCTCGCCGAAGACCGCAACGCAAGCCCCAATCGCCACGTTGCGAAACGACGATGCGATCGCGATCGCGATCCCGAGGTCGGCGGCGGGCTCGACGATGCGCAGGCCTCCGGCGACCGAGGCGTAGACGTCGTGCCCCCCGAGGGCGAAGCCGGCGCGGCGCTCCAGCACGGCGATGATCATCGCGAGGCGTTGCTGATCGAGATTATTCGCCAGACGTCGCGGCGTGCCGTAAGCCGCCTCGCCGACGAGCGCCTGCACTTCGATCAGGACCGGGCGCGATCCGACGATCGATGCGACGACGCACGAGCCGCTGGGGCGTTGCTTACGATCGCCGAGAAAGAGCTCGGACGGATTGGAGACTTCTCGCAAACCAGCGTCGTGCATCGTCAAGACGCAGATCTCGTCGATCGAACCGAAGCGGTTTTTGTACGCGCGCAGGATTCGGTACTCGCCGCCGGGCTCGCCTTCGAAGTAGAGCACCGTGTCGACCAGATGCTCGAGTAGGCGCGGGCCGGCGATCGCGCCGTCCTTCGTGACGTGTCCCACGATGAAACACGCGCAGCCGGAGCGCTTCGCGTACTCCATGAGCGCGGCCGTGCAATCGCGAATCTGCGTCACGCTTCCCGCGTATGCCTCCGACTCGGGCAGCCAAACCGTTTGGATCGAATCGACGACCACGGCGAGCGGTGTTCGCCGCTCCAGCCGGTCGAGCACCGCCCGAAGATTGGTTTCGGGATAGACGAAGAGCGCGCCGTCGCTCGCGTTGCCGAGGGTGCGGTCCGCGCGCAATCGTACTTGCGATGCCGACTCCTCCCCGCAAACGTAGATTACTTCGCCGCGGTGCGCTAACCGCGCGGCGATTTGCAACAGGAGGGTCGATTTACCGGCGCCGGGCGGACCGCCGACGAGCGTCAGACTTCCAGGAACGATGCCGCCGCCTACGACCGCATCGAACTCCGGCATTCCGACGCGCAGGCGCGCGACCGCGGCCGATCCGATCTCACGCAGCGCGGTCGGCTCGGCGCTCGGCGCGGCCGTGGGA
>JBAUYZ010000021.1:0-22086 GCA_049585055.1 Candidatus Cybelea sp.
GCGTTGTCTGCGCCTGCTTCTGTTTGCGGAGCGTCGAGGTCATGCTGCCGATGACGCCGACGATCAGCAGAACGACCCAGATGACGACCCCGATTTCGCGCATGCGAAGGGCTTACTTCGTTCCAGGACCCGTGAGCGGAGGCTGTTGCGAATCGGTTGAGCTTTCGGCAGAAGCACCGATCCCGGCGCGCATCTCGGTATCGGCCTGCACGTTCCTGAGGCGATAATAATCCATCACGCCGAGGTTGCCGTGCAGAAACGCTTGCGCGATTGCCTGCGGAATACTCGCTTCCGCCTCGACGACTCTGGCACGCATCGCTTGCGTCTCGGCTTTCTGTTCTTGCTCCGCGGCGAGCGCCGCGTACTGCCGCTCCGCCGCCTTCGCCTGCGCGATCCGCCGATCGGCTTCGGCTTGGCTCGTCTGCAGCTCGGCTCCGATGTTCTTTCCAACATCGACGTCGGCGATGTCGATCGAGACGATCTCGAAAGCAGTGCCGGCATCGAGCCCTTTTGCCAGAACCGCCTTGCTGATCCGGTCGGGATACTCGAGCACCTCTTTGTGATCGATCGCGGCGCCTACGGCGGAGACGACGCCTTCGCCCACGCGCGCGACGATCGTCGGCTCGCCGGCACCGCCGACGTATCGATCGAGATTGCTGCGCACCGTGATTCGAGCCTTGACGTTGAGCTGGATCCCGTTCTGAGCGACGCCCTGGAAGATCGGCGTTTCGATGACCTTCGGATTGACCGACGTTTGCAGCGCCTCGAGAACGTTACGGCCTGCTAAGTCGATTGCTGCGGCGCGCTGCCACTCCAGTGGAATCTCTGCGCGCTGCGCCGCGATCATCGCGAGCGTCACGTTCTCGACGTTTCCGCCCGCCAGGTAGTGCGACTGCATCTGATCGACGCTCAGGTCCAGGCCCGCTTTGCGCGCCCGCACGTAGTTCGTGACGATCACGCCCGGCGGAATTCCAATCAAACGCATGCGCACGAGCGCAATGATGCCCAGCGGAACGCCCGCCGCGATCGTTCGGATCCATAGCCCGATCGGGAAGTAGTAGAGAAACGCGAAGAACGCAATGATGACGATCAGAATGACGATCGCGCCGCTGACGGCAATCATAGAATCTGCTCCTATCCCGAGATCGGCTCGACGAAGACGCGCGCGCCTTCGACGCGCACGACGCGGATGGGGGTTCCCTGCGCGATAAACTCACCCTTGGTGAGCACGTCGACCCGGCGGCCGTCGATCGACGCGATTCCGGCCGGCCGCAAATAGCTCACGGCGGTACCGGCCCGCCCGCGCAGATCGCGGTAATCCGCGCTTGCGACATACTCCGGCCCTTGCGCGGCCGTGAGCGCCAGTCGGTGAGCCCACGCGTTCTCCGGCACTGCGCGTACCGCTAGGGTGAACCCGATAACGGTAAGCACGATCGCGGTCGCGATCGTTTCGAGCCCGACGAAGAAAAAGGGCATGCCGAAAGCAAAGAGGATCGCGACGAGCAGCGCGCCGACGCCGAGAATTCCAGGCAGACCGTGGCCCGGAACGACGTGCAGCTCCCAAAGAATGCCGAGCAGCCCGAATACCGCGAGCACGGCCACGAACCCGTTGGAGAAACCGGCGTAAATGTGGCTCCCGAAAAAGAGCGCGAGCGCGCCCACGCCGATGACTCCGGCGATGCCGTGCATCGTCTGCATCTCGATCAACAGACCGAGCATGCCGAGGGTCAGCAGAAGCCCGCTCACGACCGGATCGGTCGCGAAGCGCGCGATGCCTTCGGCCCAGGAGAACTCTTCCGTCGTGCGTGGAGCGTCGGAGAGTTGCAGCTGCGCGAGCGCGGCTTCGAGCGTCGGCGCGGTTCCGACGGCGATTCCCGAACGCACCGCATCGTTCGTGCTGAGCGTGAGAATCGTGCCGGAGCGCTTATATTGTGGAAACTCGACGTTCTTGTCGACCATCGCCCCGGCGAGCTTCGGGTCTCGGTGGTTTCGTTCGGCAGTCGATTCAAACTCGGCACGTAGCGCCGAGATCGTCTTCACGGTCGCGGGGATCGGTTCGGCCGCACCGATCGAGGCGCCGGGCGCCATGACGATGCGGTTTGCGGCCAGCGTAATGAGCGCCGCCGCAGAGTAGGCTCGTTCGCTAACGTATGCATCGACCGGCTCTTGAGCCGAGAAGAGTGCATCGCGAATTCGAAATGCGGCATCGACGAGGCCGCCCGGACTATTGACTTCGAGCACGATCGCTGCCGCGTGTTCGCGATTCGCTTCGTCGACCGAGCGTTCGACGAGATGCGCCATCCCGGCGTCGACCGTACCCTCAATCGGCACGACGACGACCGGACGGGGGAAAGGCTGACCGGCGACCCCGCCCGTCGCGCCGCACAGCAAAAGGCCGCACCAGAACCAGACCGGCGGCCGAAATCTCTTCATACCGCTAGCTACCTTGGCTCAAAGCCCGAGGTTACAGATCGAGTCAGGACGAGAGAAGCTCGTTCACGATCTGGCGGACGAGGTTGCCGTCGGCGACCCCGCGCAGCTGCGGCATCACGACCTTCATCACGCCCCCGGCGTTGCGCGACTCGGGCGGAAGCTCGGCGAGAACGCCTTGAACGATCTCCCGTATCTCCGCGGCGGATCGCTGCGCTGGAAGGTAGGCCAGCAGAATTTCGCGCTCCGTGCGTTCTTTCTCGGCGAGATCGGTTCGACCGGCCTTTTCGAACTCGCCGATCGAATCGGCACGCTGCTTCACGAGCCGTCGCACGACGTCGAGCTCGTCGGCATCGGAGAGCTCCTGACCGCTCTCCGTCCGTTTGTAGATGAACCCCGAGAGCGCCGAACGGAGTGTATCGAGCCGCAACTGGTCGCGAGCGCGCATCGCCTCTTTGAGTTCCGAGGCGATGCGATCTTTCATTGTGCCCACGGCGGCTTGCTATGCGCGGCGCTTGCGAGCCGCAGCGGACTTCTTCTTACGGCGAACGCTCGGCTTCTCGTAATGCTCGTGCTTGCGCGCCTCGGCGAGGATGCCGGCCTTCTGGGTGGCCTTCTTGAAACGGCGCAGCGCGCTCTCGATCGTTTCGCCCGGTGCGATACGAACTTCCATTCTTTAACAACCCCCCTTTCGGCGTGTCCGCACATCGTCTGCAGAGCACGAAAAAATTAGGCCCGATGGGCCCCCCAAAGCCTAGCACAGGGCCGTGGCAAGCGTCAAATCGTCCGCAGCCCTCCGAAATAGTGGAAGCCAACTATCCCGGCGGCCAGGTCATACGACGGCCGGCCAGTACGTGCACGTGAAGGTGACCCACGGTCTGTCCGCCATCCGGTCCCGTATTGACGACGAGACGGAATCCGCCCTTGCCGCCGCGTTGCGCCCCCAGCCTCGACGCGACTCCGATCAATCCGTCCGCTAAGCCAGTCGTTGAGGACACGTCGGCGATAGTCGCGTGATGCTCGACCGGCATCACCAGCAGGTGCGTCGGCGCTTGCGGATTGAGATCTTCGATCGCAACGAAACGATCGTCGCGATAGACTTGCTTGGCGGGTATCTCGCCGGCCGCAATCTTGCAGAAAAGACATTCGTTCATCAATGCGTCCTAATCGTAAAGACCCACGATTTGGTCGTCGTGTTTCCCGCTTGGTCTGCAACGCGGACGGTCACGTGGATTGGACCGTCGGGATAGGTATACGACGGCAAGTATTGGATGAATTGCGCCGTTCGCACGCACTCCGACGTAACGTCGCGTCCGTCGATCCAGAGCAGCGCGCTCGACGGATTGACCGGAACCGCGTCGGACGCGAAGCTTGCGTACACCGCCGGACGGTTCGTGTTGATGGTCGTGCCGGCGTCAGGTGCAAAATCCGCGATGCCGGGGCCGAAGCTCGAGGCCGAGACGGTCTCCGGCGCCGGCGCTTGGGCCGTGGCGTTACCGATCGTGAGCCGTCCGATCAAGGCGACGTCCTCGAAGTTCGCACCTCGCGGAATCGTATAGCTGCCGATGTAGACGCCCGGAGAACGCTGCTGCATCGCTTGGTCGACGACGTCCGATCCGATGTCGAACGTCGCGGCTCCGCCGGGCGTTCCGCGCAGCGTTACGTGAATCGTATCGCCGGCGCGAAGCGGATGGTTGGCATCGGTTTCGAGACCGGTGATTTGCACGCCGCCGGCCGCGCCTGCGGGACCGCTGGCCACGATGCGGCTAGCGAGTATCTCGCGGACTTCGTTCGTCTCCACGTTGTATCTAACCGTCACCGAGTCGCTCGGGCGCAGTGCGTCGAACGAGGCGGCGTTACCGTTGAGCGAAATCTCGGTCGTGCGCCCGGCCGCGATCACTTGACCGTCACCGAGGACGAACTCGTTGCCCGCAATCGCGACGATGTGCCCGTTGCGCGAGCCGTATTCGTCGACGATCCGTACGACGCGTCCGTCCTTGCGCATCTCGACCCGCGCGAAATCCCCGGGGCGCACGTCGCCGAGCTCGCCCGGCGTCGTCACGTTCACGTCGACGTCCTCTATTTCTATGCTCGCGTTGGTTGCCACCGGAATCGTTTTGACGCCGCCGTTATGCTGCAGGCTCAACGTCGGCGGATCCGAGAGCACGTCTACGGCAGCGACGGTACCAAACCGCTGGTAACCGCTCCCAGTCGAGACGAAGCCGTTCGACGAGCGGCCGACGAGCTGCGCGACGATCGTGACCGTGCTGGTGCGCCGGTCGAAGCTCGCCTGCGCGCCGAGCACGACGGTGAAGAAGCGCAACGGAACGTAGAGCACGTCGTGAATATCGAGCGGCGGAGCCTCGAGCATAACCCGTTCCCGGTCGATCTGCGCGATGCGGCTGCCGATCGTCAGCGTCACGGTCTTCGATCCGATTTGCGTCACGATGCGATTGCCCGATCGCTGAAAGGAAAGGCCGAGCGCCTCGATCGTTCGGCGGACGGGAACGTAGAGCTCGTTGCGCTCGAAACGCGCCGGCGGATCGAGTGCAAGCGTATCGCCGTTGATGACGATCACGATCGGACGCGGCGCGGCCGCAGCCGCGTACGATTGCCCGATCGCGATCAGCATGCTCAACACGGCCAGCTGCCGCTTCAATCTTCCTCCAAGACCTCTCGATAGACGTCCGCGGTCACGCGAGCGCAACGCTCCCAGGTTAGATTGCGGGCGGCGGCGCGGCCCAGTTCGACCGATCGCGTCCGCACCGCCCCATCGGTGAGGATCTGCTCGAGCCGAGCCCGCAGACCCGCTGCATCGTGCGCTGCGAACGTGAGCGCGGCTGCAGTCAAGGGGCGAGGCACGGCATCTTCGCACGCCACGACCGGACAGCCTATCGCCATCGCCTCGAGCATCGGCAATCCGAAGCCCTCCCGCAGCGCGGGCTGTACCAGAGCCGTCGCACCGGCGAAGTAGCCGGCCAGGCGCGCCGTGGTCACCTCTCCGAGCGCAACGATCGCACGCGCAGGACCGGATCGCCGTTGCAGCTCGCCGCCGAAGTCATCGGGCCCCGTTACGTAAAGATCGACTCGCCGTTCCTGCGGCAATGCCGACCAGGCTTCGAAGAGCGTCGCCAGATCTTTGTGTTGACGGTGATTGCCGACGTAGAGCAGATAGGGACGCTCTCCGGCGTACGCCGCCGGCGCCTGACGGAAAATCTCGGCGGCGCCTAGCGGAATTACTCGAACCTTCGCGGGGTCGACGCCCAGGAACGTCGCGAGGTCGTCGACCGTTCGCTCGTCGTCAGTGATGACGCGCCGCGCGCGCGCACACGCCCGGCGCACGATCGTTGCGTAGTACGGCCCGACCTTGGCTTTGAAGTACTGCGGGAAACGCAAGTGAATCAAGTCGTGGATCGTCACGACGAACTTGGCGGGGAGCCACACCGGAACGTACTGCGAGAGAAAGTGAACCAGATCGAGCTTCGCTCGGCGAAAGGCCCAGGGGAGCCCGATCTGCTCGGCAAAGCCGAAGTTGCCGCCTTGCGTGAACGAGACGTACGCATATTCGGGCGCGACGACGGGTAGGCGCGCGACCAACTCCCGCGCATAGGTTTGCATTCCGGCCGAGAGTTGACGCGTCAATCGTGCGTCCAGTCCCACTCTTGCCGTCACGGCAGAAGAGCTTTTCGCGCCGCCACCGCAGCATAGGCGGCGGAGCGATACGCGACGTACCAGCCGCGCGGGCCGTCGAGCACCGCGCCGCGGCCGAAGAGCAGCCAAGGTAGACGCAGCATCCCTGCGCCGAATGCCGCGAGCAAGCGCGGCACCGAGCCCTTCATGTTGCTCGCCTCAACGGATGTGTAGCGATCGTATTTCGTGCGGTACGACGCGACGTCCGGATACGAATAGTGGAGCAGCGTTCCCGGCAAATCCCCGACGCTGCCATCGCATCGCCACGCTTCGTGCACCGGCGCAGTGGTCGCCGCGACGGGATGCGGCTCGAGCGCGACGCGGTCGGTCCGAAAGAGCCGCACGAGCGACTCGCCGCGCCAGATGCGCATCGGCTTCCCGCAGAAATACGTCGTTCGTTTGACCCGGTACGCGTCGCGCCCGGGCGGCGCCGCCACAATCGCGTCGCGCAAGACGTCGTCGAGCGCCTCGTCGGCGTCGATCATCAGCGTCCAGGGCGTGATAACCTGCGAGAGTGCGAAGCGTCGCGCCTCGACGAAATCGGTCCACTCGCGCTGCACGACCAGCGCACCGGCACCCCTGGCAAACTGCACCGTGTGATCGCGGGAGCCCGCATCGACCACGAGCAGGCCGATGCCGCGAGGCAGGCTCGTTAGGGCGCGCGGCAAGTTGCGTTCTTCGTCGCGGGTCAGGACGACGGCGGTGATTACGCCTGGGTCCAGGAGGTCGCCTCAGTAACGCCGGGGCGCGCGTCGATGCGCTCGTCGTGCGCCAGCGCGGCACCGATGAAATCGCGATACAGGGGCGCCGGTCGATTCGGGCGCGACTTAAACTCAGGGTGGGCTTGCGTTGCGACGAACCATGGATGCAACTCGGGCGGAAGTTCGACGACTTCGACGAGTCGCGTCTTGTCGACCGTATGATGACCGCTGAACCGCATCCCGTGCTCTTCAAAGATCGGACGGTAGCGATTGTTGAACTCATAGCGGTGCCGGTGGCGCTCGCTGATCTCGAGCTCGCCGTAGGCGCGAGCGGCCTGACTGCCCTCCTCGAGCGTGCACGCGTAGGTCCCCAACCGCATCGTGCCGCCGTACATCTCGAGGTTTCGCTGGTCGGGCATGAAGTCGATAACGGGGTCGACGCTCGTCTCGTCGACTTCGCTGGTCATCGCTTCGGGCAGCTCGCAAACGTTGCGCGCGAACTCCACGCAAGCCAACTGCATACCGTAGCAAATTCCCAGGAACGGGATCTTTCGCTCGCGGACGAATTGGATCGCGCGCAGTTTTCCCTTGACTCCCCGCGCGCCGAAGCCGGGCGCGACCAAGACGCCGTGCGCACCGCGCAGCACGTCGACGCCGTCGTTCTCGACCAGCTCCGAATCGATGCGGCGGATCTCGACCGCGGCGTGATGGAAGATCCCGGCGTGCGCCAGCGCCTCGTTGATCGAGATGTAGGCGTCCTTGAGTTCGACGTACTTGCCGACGAGCGCGATCGTGACGCGTCGGCGTGGGTGGAGCAGTCGCTCGGCAATTGCAATCCACTCGTCGAGCATCGGCACGCCGGCCGGCAGATTCAGCTTGCGCACCGCCGCCTGCGCTAAACCCTCCGCTTCGAGGTTGAGCGGCACTTGATAGATTGTCAGGGCGTCGACGTTTTGGACGACCGCGCTCGGCGGGACGTCGCAAAAGAGCGCGATCTTCTCCTTCAGCTCCAGCGGCATCGGGAGCGAGGATTGCGTGCGGCAGACAATCGCGTCGGGCGATATGCCGATTCCGCGCAGCTCGCGCACGGAGTGCTGCGTCGGCTTCGTCTTCAGTTCGTCGGCCGCGCCGAGGTGCGGCACGAGGGTCAAGTGCACGTACATGACGTTCTCGTCCCCGACGTCGTAGCGCATCTGACGAATCGCTTCGAGGAAGGGCAGCGACTCGATGTCGCCGACCGTGCCGCCGACCTCGACGATGCAGACTTCGGCATGGCTCGCCTCGGCGACGCGTTTGATGTGCGCCTTGATCTCGTTGGTGATGTGCGGAATCACCTGAACCGTTGCGCCGAGGTACTCGCCGCGCCGCTCTTTTTCGATCACGGAATTGTAGATCTGTCCGGTGGTAACGTTGTTCGCACGCTGGAGATTTTCGTCGATGAAGCGCTCGTAATGGCCGAGATCGAGGTCGGTCTCGGCGCCGTCCTCGGTAACGAAGACCTCGCCGTGCTGATACGGATTCATCGTACCGGCGTCGCAATTGATATAGGGGTCGAGCTTCTGAATCGAAACGCTGACCCCGCGCGCTTTGAGCAGTCTCCCGAGCGAAGCGGCGGTGATGCCCTTGCCGAGCGAACTTACCACGCCCCCGGTGAAGAAGATATACTTCGCCATCGGGTCGTATTTGTTCGCCTCGCTTCGCTTAGTTACCTGGGGACGCGCTCACCTCGGTAGACGTGAAGCAGTCGCCTTGACGTATCGGGCGAGTCCTCCATAATCGTGCAGGATCGCGACCTCGAATCCGGCAAGAGCCTCGCGCGTAAGACGAGCGATGCCCGACATCGTCGGTGGGGCGCCTTCCAGTAATACTAAGCTCTCGTTATTGAGGATCGCCGGTAGCTGCAGGGCCAACCGCCGATAGAGCTCGAGGCCGTCGGGGCCGCCGTTGAGCGCCTCACGCGGTTCGAACGCGGCAGATTCCGGCTGCCGCGGCAAATCGGCGGTCGGAACGTATGGCAGATTGGCGACAATCACGTCGTAACGCCCCGACCGCACGGGCTCGCTGAGATCGCCCTGGTAGAACCGGCAATGCTCGGCTACGCCGAGGCGGCGGGCGTTTTCGCAGGCGATCTCCAGCGCCGGGATGGAGGCGTCGGTTGCGTCGACGTGTGCCTGCGTCTCCGCTGCGATCGTGCACGCGATTGCGCCGCATCCGGTGCCGACGTCGAGCACACGCATGTTAGGCCGAACGAATTCGAGAGCTTCATCGATCAGATGCTCGGTCTCGGGACGGGGCACGAGCACGTTTTCGTTCACTGCGAACTCGCGGCCGTAAAACCAAGCGCTGCCGGTGAGATAGGCGATCGGAACCCCGCGCCGCCGGCGTTCGCAGAGCATTCGGAAGGTATGCGCATCATCGGCTGCAACCACGGCATCGCCGTGCGCGAGCAGCCATTCGCGCGGACGCGCGATCGCGTGCGCGAGAAGCAGGAGCGCGTCGGGTCGGGCCGAGGGAGTATTTTTGGCTAAAGCGTCGATCTCTTCGGAGAGCAGCGCATCGACGTGGCTCAAAGCGCGGGCTCGCCGGCGAGGAGCCGGGCGCGCTCGTCGGCGATGAGCTCGTCGCCGATCGGCTCCAGATTGCCGTCCATCACGCCGCGGATGTTTCCGAAGCTGCGATTGATCCGGTGATCGGTGATCCGGTCTTGCGGAAAGTTGTACGTACGAATCTTCTCGGCACGTTCGCCGCTGCCGACTTGCGAGCGGCGCATCGAGCCCACCGTTTCCTCTTGTTCGCGCCGCTTGCGATCGTAGATCGTCGCGCGCAGCATCGCCATTGCCTTCTCGCGATTTTGCTGCTGCGAACGCTCCTGTTGCGACGCAACGATGATGCCGGTCGGCACGTGCGTGATGCGGATGGCCGATTCGGTCTTGTTGACGTACTGCCCGCCGGCGCCGGAGGCTTTGTAGGTGTCGATTTGCAGGTCGGACGACTTGATCTCGACTTCGCCCTCGTCTTCCACTTGCGGCAGCACGGCGACCGTCGCGGTGCTCGTATGGATCCGGCCCTGTGCTTCGGTTGCCGGCACGCGCTGGACGCGATGAACCCCGGACTCGTGCTTCAAGTAGCGGTACGGCGCGTCGCCCTTGACCGCGAAGACGATCTCCTTGTAGCCTCCCGCTTCGCTGGAACTCTCCGAGATCAGCTCGACGCTCATCTTCTTCGCTTCAGCAAAGCGCATATACATGCGCGCCAGATCTCCGGCAAAGATTGCGGCTTCGTCGCCCCCCGTACCGGCGCGAATTTCTACGAAAACGTCGCGCGCGTCGTTGGGGTCGCTGGGCGCCATGAGCTGCGCGAGTTCCTGCTCGACCTCCAGCAGTCGCGTGCGAAGCTCCGCATTCTCATCTTCGGCGAGCTGACGGAGCTCGCCGTCGCCTTGCTTGGCGAGCGTTTCGTTTGCGGCGATCTGCGAGCGCAGCCGCACGATGTTCCGATGCGTCTGCACCGGGCCCTCGAGCTGCGCCCGTTCCTTGACGAGCGCGGTGTAGCGGGATTGGTCGAAAGCACCCGTCGGATTGGCCAGCTCAGCGTCGATCTCGTCGAAACGCCGGGCCATCGCTTCCAGACGCTGGATCAGAGAGCGGCTGCCGCCTTCTTCGCGTCGCGCGCCGCTTTACGAGTCGCCGCCTCTTCTTGCTTGCGCTTGGCTGCTGCCGAGCGCTGGTTGAATTTATCGACGCGACCGGCCGTGTCGACCAGCTTCTGTTGGCCGGTAAAGAGCGGGTGGCAGGCCGCACAGATTTCGACGGCGATTTCGGGGAGCGTCGAGCCGGTAACGAAACTGTTGCCGCATGCACAGTGCACGCGAGCCTCGGGGTACCACTTGGGATGGATCTTGGTCTTCACAGCCACTGCATTATACCAAGCGTGTCAAAAGGACCGCTTGCTTGCTGGCCACGCGACTTCCAAGGCCCGGGATTCGTTCTAGAGAAAAGACCTATGCCGACCACCGCTTTAATGGAGAGGTAACCCGCGTTATGCACCCGTGTTTTCGTAGCACCGGAGTTCGACTCGTCGCCACGGCGCTCTGCGCGCTCTTGGTGGCCGGTTGTCGAGCCGGCGGCGGGATGCCCTCCCAATCGTTCGTCCCTGCATATAACGGGATGAGCCGATCGGAAGCGCAGCCGATGGGCAAAGGGTTCGACAAGATCCAGCACGTCGTGATCATCATCCAAGAGAACCGGAGCTTGAACAACCTGTTCTACGGATATCCCGGCGCAAAGACCGCGAAATATGGAAAGATCTCCACGGGCAAGCAGGTATTGCTGCAGCCCATTTCGATCGCGACGACGTGGGATCTCCAGCATAATAGCGGCGGCTTTCTGCGCTCGTGCAACGGCACCGGAAAAATCCCCGGCACGAAGTGCCGAATGAACGGTTTCAACAACCAGACGTGGGGCTGTAATCAGCCCAACAAACCCACGTGCCCGATCAAGTATCCGCCGTACGCGTACGTCCCCCACAGCGAGATTACCCCGTATCTCGATATGGCAAACCAGTACGTGCTGGGCGATGAGTTTTACGCATCGGACTTCGATACCAGCAGTTACATTTCACACCAGTACATCGTGGCCGGCGTTAATCCGGACAACTCCGTCAACTACCCTGAAACCGTATGGGGCTGTCCGGGCGGCAAACTCGACCGGATCGACCGGCTCGATTCGAATCGCGTCATCACGCTTTTCCCCAAGAGCGAGCACCCATGCTCGGACGTAACGACGCTCGCCGACGAGCTCGATGCGGCTCGCGTTTCGTGGAGATTCTATGCCGCACCGGTCGGCGTCAACAAAGGCGAGACACCCTGCGGCACCGGCAGCGATATCGGACCCAACGCCTCGAAGGGAAGGCGGGGCATCTGGAGCGCCTTTCAAGCGATCCGCCACATCTGCTACGGGCCCGATTGGAGCAAAGACGTCTTCTCGCCCCCGACGCGTTTCTTCAACGATCTGTCACGCGGCCGGTTTCAAGCCGTAACTTGGATAACGCCGACGTACGCCAACTCCGATCACGGCGGCAACGGCTCGAAGACCGGCCCCTCCTGGGTCGCCTCGATCGTCAACGCGATCGGCAAGTCGACGTACTGGAACTCGACGGCGATCTTCGTCTTCTGGGACGATTCGGGCGGCTGGTACGATTCAGAACCGCCGGCTTACCTGGATAACGACGGACTCGGTTTCCGCCTTCCGCTGCTGATCATTTCGCCCTACGCAAAAAAAGGGTTCGTCGCGCACGCTCACTTGGAGCATGGCAGCATTCTGAGGTTCATCGAGAATCGCTTCGGTTTAGCGCAGCTTGCAGCGAGCGACGCGCGCGCGCAGTCACCGCAGCTCTGCTGCTTCGATTTCTCCAAACCGCCGCGCAAATTCGTTCCGATCAAAGCGCCCTACGATCAAAACTACTTCATGAACCAGGCGCTTAGCGTCGAGCCGCCCGACGACAACTAACCGACTCCGCAGCCGCCAAGGTGGCGTTCTTCCTAATCGTCGGGGGTCGGTTGGATGGGAGGTACCGGGGTCGAGCCGCCCAAATGCTCGTCGCGTGAGTGCAGTACGCCCTTGGGGAACGCTTGGCGCCGGCAGCCTGCTCCTTACCGTCCTCGTGGCGGCCGGGAGTGCGGGAACGCCGGCCGTCGCAGCCACCCCGCCACCGACCCCGCCGCCGATCGGAACCCCCACAACGCCAGGCCCGAGCGCCAACTACTCCCTGCCGACGGTGACGCCGTCACCCGCCCCGGCCGCCGCCGTTAAACCGACACCGTCGCCACCGCCCTCCGCGCGCAAAGGACTCAACGGCGTCTGGGAAGTCCAGATCCAGCATCCCAATGCCACGGACTACACGCATTTCCAAGTGACGCAGCAAGGCGACGCGCTAACGGGCGTCTATCTCGATGCGCACGGCAAGAAGTATCCGCTCGCCGGTACGGTCGAGGGACAGGCCGTCCGTCTGATCGTCACCTTGCCCAACGGAACGACTCTGCTTCTCGAGGGGAAGCTCGATGGAACGACCGACATGGTTGGTATGCTCACGGCACCCGACGGTCAGTTGCCGTTTACCGCGGCCTATCGTGCCAAAGAGAAGTGGATCGAGAACGTGAACCCGTCGCCGGGCGGCATCGGGCAACCCGGTTCCTACACGCCGCCGTAACGCTTACACCCTTCGTCCTTCGACTACGCGCCTGCGGCGCTTCGCTCAGGATGACACAGCTTTGCGCCTACGCTCAGGATGACATGCGGAGGCGTTCCTCGACGTAGGGCACGAGGCCGCCCGCGTCGATGAGCGCACGCATGAACGGCGGAAACTCCGCCGACCGGTAGACCGTCCCGCGCGTGATATTGCGAACGATTCCGCTCGCCGGCTCCACTTGGATCTCGTCCCCCGATTCGATTCCGTCGACGGCCTCCGCCGATTCGAAGATCGGCAGGCCGATGTTGAGCGCGTTCCGATAGAAGATTCGCGCGAAACTCTTTGCGATCACGGCGGCCGTTCCCGAGGCTTTGATCGCGATCGGCGCAACCTCTCGGCTCGATCCGCAGCCGAAGTTCGTGTCGGCCACGATGATGTCTCCCGCTTCCATCCGGCTCGTGTACTCGGGATCGAGCCCTTCGAGCGCGTGCTTCCCCAGCTCGGCGTGATCGATGATGTTGCAGTACTTGCCCGGGATGATCACGTCGGTGTCGACGTTCTTACCGTACTTGTGGGCGCGACCGCGCAGCGTCGACTCCATTACACGCCCACCATTTCGACGACGCGCGGGTCGGTGATTCGGCCCGCGAGCGCGGAGGCGGCGCAGGTTGCCGGGGAGGCGAGATAGATCTCGGCCTTGGGCGAACCCATTCGTCCGACGTAGTTACGGTTTGTCGTCGAGATCGCGCGCTCGCCGTCGCCGAGCGTTCCCATGTGCCCGCCGAAGCAGGCGCCGCAACCCGGAGTGTTCACGGCGCATCCCGCCGCCGCGAGCGTGGTGAGAATGCCCTCTTGCGCCGCTTGCATCCAAACCTTCTGCGAGCCGGGATTGACGATCACGCGTAGGTTTGAAGCGATCCGCTTGCCGTCGAGAATCTTTGCGACGACGCGCAGGTCGTCGATGTAACCATTGGTGCACGAGCCGATGAAGACTTGATCGACCGGCAAATCCTCCCGCGTGACTTCAGAGATCGGATGGACGTTGTCGGGCGTGTGCGGGCAGGCGACCTGCGGTTCGAGCTCTCCGATGTCGATGGCGATCGTCCGCTCGTAGGCGGCATCGGCGTCGGCGCGTTCGACGACGAATGGGCGATCGGTGCGCTCTTTGACGTACGCGAGCGTCTTGGCATCGGCGTGGAAGATGCCGTTCTTCGCACCCGCCTCGATCGCCATGTTCGCCATCGTGATGCGGCCGGTGATCGAGAGCTCGTCGACCGTCGAGCCGTGATACTCGATCGCACGATAGGTCGCGCCGTCGATGCCGAGCTCGCCGACCGTTCGCAGCATGATGTCCTTGGCATAGACCATCGGACCGGGCGTGCCGCTGTAGACGATCTTGATCGATGCCGGCACCTTCAGCCAGACTTCGCCGAGCACGAACGCGGCGGCGATGTCGGTCGAGCCCATGCCGGTCGCAAAGGCACCGAATGCGCCGTACGTACAGGTATGCGAGTCGCCGCCGACGATCAGCTCCCCCGGCGCGACGAGACCCTCCTCGGGCAGGACGACGTGCTCGATTCCGCCGCGCCCCACGTCGAAGAAGTGCTCGATGGCCTGCTCGTTCGCGAATTCTTTCATCAGGCGCGCGAGGCCCGCCGATTGAGCGTCCTTCGCGGGAACGAAATGGTCGGCGACGAGCGCGATCTTGCTCGGGTCGAAGACGCGCGCGGCACCTTTAATTTTCCGCATCACGCCGATCGCGACCGCGGCGGAAAGCTCGTTTGCCAAAACGAGATCGACCTTTGCGTTAATGATCTGCCCCGGTTCGACGCGCGCGAGGCCGGCGTGGCGTGCCAGGATCTTCTCGGTGATTGTCATGCCCATGATACGAACATTATAGGGCGAAGTAAGGGCCCCTACCGATGATACAAGACGAACGGGAATTCGGCTTTGCAACGCGCGCGCTCCACGCCGGGACGCCGCCCGACCCTGCGACGGGCTCGCGTGCGGTCCCCATCTACCAGACGGCCGCATACGTCTTCGGCTCTACCGAGCAGGCGGCGGAACTCTTCGCACTGCGTAGCTACGGACACATCTACAGCCGCATCAGCAATCCGACCGTCGCGGCATTCGAAGAGCGCATGGCGAGCCTGGAGGGAGGGCTTGGTGCGGTCGCGTTCTCGAGCGGGCTGGCCGCGCAGCTTTGCATGGTTCTGGCGCTTGCGGAGGCCGGCGACCATCTCGTCTGTACCCAAAACGTCTATGGCGGCACGGTTACCCAGCTGAGCGTGACGGTCAAGCGGATGGGAATCGAGACGACCTTCGTCCCGACCGAAGATCTCGACGCGGTGCGCAACGCGATTCGCCCGAACACCAAGCTCCTCTTCGTGGAGACAATCGGCAACCCGTCGGGGGTCGTCGCCGACGTGCGCGCCTTCGCATCGCTGGCGCACGATGCCGGCATACCGCTGGCGGTCGACAACACCTTCGCGACGCCGTACCTCTGCCGGCCGATCGAGCTCGGCGCGGATCTCGTCGTTCACTCCGCGACGAAGTTCATTAACGGGCACGGCACCTCGATCGGCGGCGTACTGATCGAATCGGGAACCTTCCCATGGGGAAGCGGACGCTTTCCGCTCCTCTCCACTCCAAGTCCCGGCTATCATCAGAAGATCTTTACAGAGACGTTCGGCGAGTACGCGTTCCTGATGCGTGCGCGCGCCGAAGTCTTACGCGACGTCGGCGCACAAATGGCGCCGATGGACGCCTGGCTCATGCTGCTCGGTCTCGAAACGCTCGCGTTGCGCATGGAACGCCACCTCCGTAATGCCCGCGAAGTCGCGGCATTTCTCGAACAGCGGCCCGAGGTCGCCTGGGTGCGCACTCCGACACTCGGCTCGATCTTCACCTTCGGGCTGCGTGGCGGGCGCGACGCCGCACGCCGCTTCATCGACGCGCTCGAGCTTTGGAGCCACCTCGCCAATGTCGGCGATTCCAAGAGCCTGGTCATTCATCCAGGTTCGACGACCCACTCACAGCTCAACGACGACGAGCTGCGCAAGGCCGGCGTCGAACCGGAGTCGATCCGTCTCTCGGTCGGGCTCGAAGACGTCGATGATTTGGTTTGGGATTTGGGCAACGCGCTGCAGCGAGCATCGCAATGATTCTCACGACACCCTCCCAACGCCGCGAACTGCTTGCCGGCACTCGCAGCATCGCGATCGTCGGCGCATCGCCGAATCCCCTGCGGCCGAGCTACACGGTTTTTTCATACCTGCGCCGGCAACCGGAGTACGACGTCGCGCCGATCAATCCGACGATCCAGGGAATCGACGGCGTCGAAGCCTTTGCATCGCTCGCGCAGTACGCCGCGGTGCGCGGTGCGCCCGACGTGGTCGACGTCTTTCGAAAGCCGAGCGATGTCGTCGGCGTCGTGAACGACGCGATCGCGGCGGGAGCGAAGGCAATATGGTTTCAATACGGCGTGATCAACGACGAGGCGATCGGGCTGGCCGATCGCGCCGGAATGGACGTGGTCGTCGATCGCTGCATGAAGGTCGAGCACGCGCGCTTTCGCGGCGGCCTCTCGACGAGCGGCCTGAACAGCGGCATCATCACCTCACGTTGGAGGGGCATTCCGAAATGAAACCGTCGCATGTCTTTACTCTCAGCATCGCAACCGCGATACTCGCCGCCTGCGGCAGCCTGCAGCCGCCGCTAAAAACGTTCGGCTCAACGGCGCCAAGTGTGGCGGAAGCCGGACACGGACGCAACCTGCTCTACGCCTCGACCTTCGGCGACGAACCGCTCTTCGTCTACGCGTTCCCGGGCGGCAAGCTGCTTGGAATTGTAACCGGTCCCATTGGCCCGCGTGGACTCTGCGTGAATAAGTCGAGCGACGTCTTCGCGCCCTTCATTTACATTCCGGGAGGCGTCGATGAGTTCGCTCACGGCGGCGGAACTCCGATCGCGTACCTCGGCTTCCCGTACGATAGACCGAATGGCTGCTCGGTAGATCCCACGACGGGTGATCTCGCCGTGGTCGCCGCGACCCTCAGGGCCGTTCTCGTCGTCTACCACTACAAACCCAAGCTCGGGTGGCGGCTCGCTACGAGCTATTCCATCGCCTCAATGTCGAAAGCCGCCTTCTGCGGTTTCGACAGCCACGGGAATCTCTTCGTCGACGGCGCCACATCCGGCGGCAAGTTCGCGCTCGCCGAACTCGCTCGTGGCCACAAGACGTTCGAGACCGTTTCCGTCGATCAGAACATCGCTGCGCCCGGACAAGTGCAATGGGACGGCCGGCACCTCGCCATCGGTGATCTCGGGGTCTCTCCGTCTGTCATCTATCAGTTCGATGTCAGCGGCAGCAATGCAAGAAAGGCCGGCTCGACGACGCTCGCAGGTTCGACCACCGTCGAACAATTCTGGATCCAAAAGGGCGTTGTCGTAGCACCGGACTCGGGGGCGTCGTGCGGCGGGAGCCAGCCCGGATGCCTCTATCTCTACCGGTACCCATCCGGGGGCTCACCGACCAAAACAATCGCGTTGCCGGGTGCGTTCGGAGCGACGGTCAGCTTACGGCCCTGATCGCGAGCGTTTCCGCGTCGAGCGAGCAGCCGCGTAACGAGGCCTCGCGATCGCGACCGATCAGCACGAGCCCCTCGGCGGTCTCCATTCCGAGGTCTTCGGTTTGAACCGCGATGCACGACGAGCGATTCGAGAGGTCGATGTGCAGCAGCGAACCGATCGCGCCGCGCGCAAGCGTGGTGCGCTCGGGCCCGACGACGCGCGTGCGCAGCCACGGCGGTCCGGCGTAGGCTGCCGACGTCCCCGCACGGTAGTACTGCGAGCTCAGCTCGGTCATGCCGTATTCGGAGACGATCGCATCCTGCGCTATCCCGAATCGCGTGCAAATGGATTCTTCGAGCTCGCTCGGTTCGACGATGCGGGAGCGACCTTTGAATCCGCCGGTCCTTATGATGCGAGATCCCGGCGGCAGCGCGAACGTCACACCCCGCCCGCTCATCGCATCGAGCAGATGAACGAGCGCGAAGGCGGTCGCGGCAATGCAGACGGCTTCGTGCCCGCTGATTGCAGCGCGAACGTCGCGCTCGAATGCATCGGCGAGCAACTCGTCGCGGTGCAAATACCAACCGGTGCTGCCGGCACCGCGCTCCTTACCGATCCGGGCCATCATGTAGCCGAGCGACGATGAAGGGCGTTCCGCCGGATTCGGTACGAGGTTAAAGTATCGCAAGCGTCCGTCGCGCGGCACGAGCCGGTCGAAAGCCGCCAATAATGCTGCGTCGTATAGTGCGGGAGTCTCCATGTAATGCAGACCGCCGACACCGCTCGTCGTTCCGCTCGTTTCGAACGTGAGCGCCGCCGTGTGCGGGTCGAACGTCGCCAGCGCCGCCTCTTTGAACGCCGCCGCGGGTACCGCCGGGATCTGTTCCCAGCTCAGCGGCGATGCGACGCCGAGACGAGCGCAGTAGCGCGCGTACGGCGCGTTATACCGTAGCTGATAGTCGAAGAGGCGAAGGGCGAGGTCGTCGAACGCACCGTCGTCGAGCGACTCGCCGCGCCGATGCCACGCCTCGATGATCGCGAGGATCTCGGCGTCGAGCGCTTGCGATTCGACCTCGTAAGGCACCGTACGTCCTTCGACTTCGCTCACTACGTTCGCTACGCTCAGGATGACACAACGCTAGGGTGACACGTATCGACGCCTACTCCCGGGCGCGGTTGGCGCTAGTGGACGAGTTCGATCAGCGAGAGCTCGGCGGCGTCGCCGGAGCGGACGCGCGTCTTCGTGATGCGCGTGTAGCCGCCGGTTCGGCCTTTGAGTGCGGGGGCAATCTGTTCGACGAGCTTCTTCACGACCGCGGGTTCGGTGATGAACTCGGCCAGCCGCCGGCGCGCGGCGAGGTCGCCGGCGATCGCCGTCGTGATGAGCCGGTCGGCTACGCGGCTGATTTCCTTGGCCTTCGTCGAGGTGGTTTCGATCTTCTCGTGTTTGAAGAGCGAGGTTGCGAGATTGCGCAGCAGCGCCTTGCGATGGCCATCGGTCCGGGAGAGCCGTTTATATGCGATCGAATGTGGCATGACGTTTTCGCGCTACGCTTGGCGCAGCGAGAGCCCCCTCTCTGCTAAAACCTGCTTGATCTCGTCGAGCGACTTCTTGCCGAAGTTGCGCATCTTCATGATCTCGTCTTCGGTTAGGTCGAGCAGCTCCGAAACCTTCGAGATGCCCGCGCGCTTGAGGCAGTTGAACGAACGAACCGACAGGTTGAGCGTCTCGACCGGAATGTCCCACTCGTTCGGGGGCGTCTCCGGAAGGGGTTCCGAACGGTTCGTGAAGGAGACGAAAAGGTCGAGTTCGTCTTGCATGATGGAAGCGGCGCTGGAGAGCGCCTCGTCGGGCGTAATCGAACCGTTCGTTTCCACCTCGACCGTCAGACGATCGTAGTCGACGCTCTGTCCGACGCGGGTGTCGTCCACCGTAAAGTTCACTTTACGGATTGGTGAAAACATCGAATCGAGTGGAATCAATCCGATCATGTGCTCGACGTTGCGCTGCCGGTCTGCCATGACGTAGCCCCGCCCCTGCTCGACGCCGATCTCCATCGTGAGTTTCGCGTCCTTCGAAGAGAGCGTGCAGAGCCGGTAGCTCGGATCGAGAATCTCGACGTCGGCATCCGGGACGATATCCGCCGCCGTGACGTCGCGCGCGCCGCTTACCGAAAGCGTGAGCACCTTCGGCTCGTCGCTGTTGAGCTTCACCGGCAGGCCCTTGAGGTTGAGCATGAGCGCGATCGTGTCTTCGGCCATTCCTGGAATTGTCGAGAACTCGTGCAGGACGCCGTCGATCTTCATGTACGTGACGCCCGCTCCCGGGATCGAGCTGAGAAGCACGCGCCGCAGCGCGTTGCCGAGCGTTATTCCAAAGCCTCGCTCCAGCGGCTCGATCACGAACTTCGCGTAGTTGTCGCGGCGCTCACGGACTTCAATGGTCGCGCCGACGGGCGCCTCCAGCATAGTGGTCATTCGGGTTCTTCTATCCTTCGTTTCCGCTTACGTTATCCGCCCGTCATCGCATGACGAACGATCGGACGCCTAGCGGCGGTGATGTGGTTTGGTTAGCGTGAGTAGTATTCGACGATCAGCTGCTCGTCGACGGGCGTGTCGATCTGCTCGCGCGGCGGCGTTTGCAGCACCTTGGCCGTCTTCTCTTGATCGTTCCACTCGAGCCACTCGGGCGGACGGCGGCTCTGCGCCACCTCGAGGTTCGACTCGAACACCGGCGACTTGAGGCTGCCGGGCGCGATCGAAATGACCTCTCCCGGACGCACGACGTAGGACGGAATGTTGACGATCCGCCCGTTCACGCGGAAGTGCCGATGGGTCACCAGCTGACGCGCCTGGGCGCGGCTCGACGCCAAGTTCAGCCGGTAGACGACGTTATCGAGCCGGCGCTCGAGCAGCGCAAGAAACGTGCGTCCGGTCTGACCCGGCACGCGCGCCGCTTCGCGAAAGTAATTTTCGAACTGCGTTTCGTGCACGCCGTAGTAGCGGCGCATCTTCTGCTTCTCGCGAAGCTGGCGGCCGTACTCCGAGACCTTCGTCCGAGACTTGCCGGCCGTCTTCTGGCCAGGGGCGGTTCCGCGACGCTCGACGGCGCAGTTGCGCGAGATGCAGCGATCGCCCTTGAGGAAGAGCTTGATTTTCTCTCCGGTCTTGCTCGCCGCAGTCTCACGACGGCAGAGGCGGCAGACCGGTCCGGTGTAACGCGACATGCCGCTCCTAAACCCGGCGCCGCTTCGGCGGGCGGCAGCCGTTATGCGGAATCGGAGTTACGTCTTTGATCATCGTGATCTCCAGGCCGGCGGCCTGAAGCGAGCGGATCGCCGCCTCGCGGCCTGCGCCCGGTCCCTTTACGAGCACTTCGGTCGATTTCATACCGTGTTCCATCGCCTTGCGAGCGGCGGCTTCGGCGGCCATCTGGGCCGCAAACGGCGTCGACTTTTTCGATCCCTTGAAACCCAGGTTCCCCGCCGAGGCCCATGAAATGACGCCTCCGTGCGGGTCGCTGATCGTAACGATCGTATTGTTAAAGGATGCGTGCACGTGCGCGACGCCCGCATGGACGTTTTTAATCTCGCGCTTGCGCCGCGACTTCGCTTGCTTCTTAGCCGCCAAAAAATCTCTCCGCAGACGATGATGCCGGGCCTGAGAAGGCCCAAGAAGGTATCTTACCTGGACGGGGCGTGAGATGGCAAGGGGCCCGGTCTTAGAACCGGGCCCTCGCTCGCTATCTCTCCTAGCTATTTATGGATAGAGAAGCCTAAGTCCGATCCCTGCGAACGGCCCGTTATACGAGCGGTTGATCGGGGCGTTCTGCTTGTTCGACCAGCTGTCGCCCATCCACCCGCCCTCGACGAAGAGCGGCGTATTCCCCAGGGCGAGCGTGATACCGGCCTGATACTTCAGAATGTCGTACTGAAGCGGCAGGGAGTGCGTGGTGAAGCCGGTGCTGGGGTACGGGTTCTCGATATTGAACGTCGCCGTTCCATTAACGCTGGGGTAGTACCAAACGCTACCGAAGAACGAGAAGGTATGGTTTAGATCGGGCAGCTTCTCGCCGCCGAAGCCGAGGCCGTTCAGGTTGGGGTAGCCGTAGTTATTGGCGACCCAAATATACCCGACTCCGACGTAAATCCGCGGCTGGAGCACCCGTACGGCCAAGCGAAGGTCGACGTCTTGATCGTAGAGGTTCGTGGTCGTGGTGACCGGCGAGCTGCCTCCGCCACCGATGATGGTCACGTAGCAGTTCGGAGCGAACTTCGCGGCGCCGCCGGATGCCGACGTCGTCGTCGCGCATTGGTGCGGGTACTGCCAGCGCTCGTACGAGCCTTCCAGCATGAAGGGGATGCTTCCGAGGTTGAACTCACCTCCGCCGCGGACCCCGTACGAGTTATTCCCGCTGTTGCCGGGTGAGAACTCGTTGTAAACCTTTGGCGTGAAGATGTAGTCGCCGGCCACGAATGCCTCGCTCTGTAGCGGCTTGGGCGTCGGC
>JBAUYZ010000022.1:0-51706 GCA_049585055.1 Candidatus Cybelea sp.
GACTCGGCTGGATCGGCAAGCACACGAACCTCATCTCGCCCGAACTGGGCTCCTTCGTCTTTCTCGGCGAGATCGTCACGTCGCTCGAGTTGCCGGCGGACGAGCCGTTGCGCAAGAGCTGCGGCTCTTGCTCGCGCTGCCTCGACGCCTGCCCGACGCGAGCGCTGCGCGCCGATTACACGATCGACGCAACGACTTGTATCTCGGATCTGACGCAGCGAACCGGCGGAATCCCGCGCGCGATGCGACCGCTCGTCGGCGATTGGGTTTGGGGATGCGATATCTGCCAGACCGTCTGCCCCCCGAACGCGCGCGCTCGCAAACCGGCCGGTTCTCGCTGGGTACCGCGCGACGAGGATACGGCACACCCGCCGCTCGTCGACCTGCTGCGCCTCGGAAGCGCAGCCTTCAAGCGCCGTTATCGCGCGACCGCGATGGGCTGGCGCGGCGCAGCCGTCTTGCGGCGCAATGCTGCCGTCGCGCTCGGTAACGCGCTCGACCGTTCGACGGTCGGGGCCTTGACCGAGAGCCTGCAGCGCGACCCGCACCCGATGGTCCGCGGGCACGCCGCATGGGCATTGGGGCGAATCGGCTCGCCGCCGGCGGTCGCCGCGTTGCGGCGGCAATACGAGGTGGAGAGAGAAACCGGCGTCCGCGGTGAGATCGGCTCGGCGCTGGAGGCCTTCGCATGATTCTCGCGGTCGTCGCGAGCGCCGCCCTCCTCACGCGCATGGCGGCCGTGAATCCCGATTTGCGCACGTTTACCGCGACGATGCACGCGCACGTGACGATGCGGTCGTTCCCGTTTCTCTCGGCCGACCTTACCGGCACCTACTACTACAAGGCGCCGGACCAGAATAAGGTCGTTTTTACCGGCGGGGTTCCGCTGGTCGCGCAGCAGTTCGACAAACTCTACGCACACATCGAGAGTCCGTCGCGATGGAATGCGCTCTACGTCGTGACGCCGGTTTCAGACGACGGCGCATCGACGCGTTTCAAGCTCGTCCCGCGCAAGAAGGGCAACGTCGAAGAGATCGACGCAACGGTCGACGACAAGAGTGCGACGGTGACCTCGATGCGTTGGAACTACGAGAACGGCGGCTACGCGGAGATGACGGATCGTTACGGCCGCGTCGCAGGGAATCTCTTGGTCCTATCGCAGACCGGGCACGTCGAGGAGCCGGGCTACATCGCCGACATCACGTCGTCGCTCGGCGACTACAAGATCAATCCGTCGCTCCCCGACGGCCTCTTCGAGGGTCGATAGTGGCGATCTCGCTGCTGGACGGCTTCAGCCGGCCGATCACCTACCTGCGCGTCTCGGTGACGGACAAGTGCAACCTGCGGTGCGTCTACTGCATGCCGGAGGGTGGTCTACCGTGGCTGCGCCGCGACGAGATCCTCACCTACGAGGAGATTGCCGCGATCGTACGGGCCGCCGCATCGGTCGGCGTCCGCACGATTCGCCTGACCGGCGGCGAGCCTCTGCTCCGGCGCGAGCTCAGCCGGCTCGTCGCCGCGATCGCGGCGACCCCGGGTATCGACGACGTCGCGCTCTCGACAAACGGACTGCTGCTCGAGCCGCAGCTGCCGCAGCTCGTCGCCGCGGGCCTGCGCCGCGTCAACCTTTCGCTGGACACGCTGCGCGCCGATCGCTTCGAAGCAATCGCACGGCGGCCGGGGCTCGATGCGGTCTTGCACGCGATCGACGCTGCCGTTGCCTCCGGGCTGGCACCGGTCAAAGTCAACTGCGTCGTAATGCGCGGGAAGAACGACGACGAGCTGCTTGACTTCGCGCGCCTCACGCGCACGCGGCCGATCTTCGTGCGCTTTATCGAAGTGATGCCGGTTCTCGAGAATGCCGAGATGCAGCGCGACGCGTACGTTTCTTCCGACGAGATTCTCGGTCGCATCGCCGCCGACGGCGAGCTCCAACCGGTGGTGGGGCCCGGCGGAAACGGTCCGGCCCGATACTTCGCGTTTCCTCACTCGCTCGGCGCAATCGGCGTCATCAGTCCGCTCTCGCACGATTACTGCGAGCGCTGCAATCGGGTCAGGCTAACCGCCGACGGACGGCTCCGCCTCTGCCTGTTCGGCGACCACGCGATCGATCTGCGGTCGCCGCTGCGGGCGGGAGCGACGGTTGAGGAGCTCGCGGTCCTGCTGCGATCCGCGATGCTGATCAAACCGGAGCGCCACCACCTGCGCCTGGGGGAGAGCGCCTCGCGAATGCGTGCCTTCTCCGAAATCGGGGGCTAGGAGAGGGGCCTCGCGGAGGTGCACCGGTCACGGCGGGGTAGCTGGCGGCGTTGGGAGGAGAAGGGGGAAAAGGAATGGACGCGGTTCGGGTGACGGGCGACCCAACAACCATCGCGCAAGCGCGCGTGGAGTCACTCGTGCTCGAGTACCAGACGAAGCTGGCGCGATACTTGCGGCGGATGGTCGGCGATGCGGAAGTGGCGCTCGATCTGACGCAGGACGTATTCTTGTCGGCTTTCCGGATGCTGCAAGGCGATCCGGGACGCGAGCTGAGTGCGGGCTGGCTCTACCGTGCCGCGACGAACGCGGCAATTTCGTTTCTCCGGCGCAAGAAAATTCTGCGCGTTCTTCCGCTCGATCGCGAGATCGATCGTAGCACTTGGCGTGTCGACGAGCGCAGTACGGCGTCGCTCGATCTGCAGGCAGCGCTGAAGCGTCTGCCGGCGGAGCAATCGGCCGCGTTGCTCTTGACTAGTTACGTCGGCTATTCGTCGTCGGAGGCCGCCGCGATCCTCGGCACCACTTCCGACGCTATCCGTCAGCGCGTGTGCCGTGCGATGCGCGTGTTGCGGACGACCATGAAGGAGGATGTGGATCGATGAGTATTCGAGCGGACTGCGGGGCGGCCGAACGGCTCGCGGGTGCGATCGCCCTCGATGAAGCGTGCGACGCCGAGCGCGAAGTCTATCGCAAGCACCTCGCCGCATGTCCGCAATGCGTGAGCGAGCTCGGCGGCGAGCGCGAGATCGAGCGCGTGATGACGAGCGTCGCGCGTGCGCGCGACGACGAGCGTTGGGAACCCGATCTGCGCCCGGCACTCGCTCGCAGCCGCGTGGCGCGGCCTCGCTGGAGTGCGATGGCCGCGGTTGCAGCGGCGGCAATGGTGATCCTCTTCGTGCGCGTAGCCGAGAAGCCGGCAAGCAGCACCGCGCCGCAATCCGCGATCACGGCGCAGGAGACGCGCGCGCTCGCCGCGCTCGGCACGCAGACGGCACCGCGTCGCGAAGGTCGCGCCGAGTCGCTTGCGGTCGGACCGCCTACGCTCTCGGCGACGGTCGAACTCAACGTAAACGCACGCGGAACGCCGGTGCGCTGCACCGTCGCGAAGAGCTCCGGCAACGCCGTTTTAGACCGTTCGATGTGCCGGACGGCAATGCGCGCGCATTACGCGCTGCAACCTCCGAGGTGATCACAGGCTAGGGAAGCGCGCTGAGCGACCGAAACCGCCAGCCATGGCGGAGAGGCCGTTCGTCTATCGTTTCTGCAGGGATCTGCGTCTCGACGATCACGCGGGATTAGCCGCGGCGTCGTCGCGTGGTCCGGTCGTTCCGTTGCTTGTGATCGATCGCGCGACGACCGCGCGGATGACGGCCTCGTCGCGTCGCGCGCAGTTCTTTTGTGCGGCGGTCGGCGCGCTCGCCGCCGAGCTCGAGGAGCGGGGAAGTCCCTTGCTGGTGCGGCGCGGCGAGCCGGAGCGCGTCCTCCCAAACCTCGCCCAGGAGATCGGTGCGTCCGGGGCAGCCTGGAGCGCAGCCTACGATGCCGACGCTATCGCTCGAGACCGGCGCGCAGCGTCGGCGCTCGAAGAGCGAGGATGCGAGGCGGTCGTCGTGCACGACGCTCCCGTCGTTGCACCCGAGGAGAGCGCGGCCGCGCATAGCGCCGGGGGCGTCGGCTATCGGGCCTTCGCGCCCTACTTCGACGCCTGGGTGAAGCTGCCGGTCCCGTCGCACGAGCATCCGCTCCTCTTACGTTTCTTTCGCACGGACGCGCAAAGCGAGAGTCTGCCGGCACCGCAGGAGTTTGGCGCAAGGGCGAACGGATGCGCGGCGGGAGCGGCCCCTGCGCGGCGCCGCTTCGAACGGTTTCTGCGCGAAGATGCCTCGCAGTACGCGGAGGCGGCTACCTCTCCGTCGGACGATCGTACCGCGCACCTTTCGGTCGATCTCTCATTCGGAACGATCGCCGCGCGCAGCGTGGCGCGCGCCGTGCGCGAGCGCCTCGACGATCCCTTCGCACTGAGCGAAGAACGGCTCTCGCTGCGGCTTTTGCTGCGCGCGCTCGCGCATCGTGATTTCTTCCTGCAGCTCGGGTGGTTCTATCCGGCGACGCAGGACGAGCCGCTCCAGGAGAAGATGCGCGGCTTCTCCTGGGAGCGTTCTCATCCGTTGCTCGATGCGTGGCGGGCCGGAAAGACCGGGTTCCCGTTGGTCGACGCCGGAATCCGCCAGCTTCACGCCACCGGATGGATGCACCCGCACGTGCGCGCGGTCGCCGCGTCGTGGCTCTGCTTCGATCTCGGCGTCGACTGGCGGGTCGGCCGTGCCGAATGGGATCGCCGGCTGATCGAGGACGATCCGGCGCTCGCGACCGGTAACTGGCAGTGGATCGCCGGCGTCGGCGCCGATATGGCGCAGTATCCGCGAATCTACAATCCGCAGCGGCAGCAGCGGCGGTACGATCCGGATGCAACCTACATACGCCGCTGGATTCCCGAACTGCACGACGTGCCGCTCGGGGCGTGGTATGGGCGGCCGTCGAACTCCCCGCAACTCGCGCTGGGACTCTACGCCGCCGATTCGTATCCGGCCGCGGCGATCGACCACGAGGCGGCCGCGAGGGCTTTCCTGCGCCGCTATCGCGAGTTTAGTCGGCAGCTCCCTTAGGCATGCGCTCGTCGATCCAGCTCGTGACGACCGGGATGCGAACGTCGTCGCCGTTCCAGGTCTTGATACCGTAGTAGACGCTCGCGACTAAGAATAGCGGCGCCAGCAGCGGCACGAGCACCCAGGCCGAGAACCCAAGGAAGGGCACTTGAGCGAGCAGCGAGAGGAGTCCCCAGAACCCGAAGAAACCGAGGTTGAAGCCGAGCGCCTGGAACGCTTGGCGTCGCAAACTCCGCGATTGCTTGCGATCGAGCAGCGAGACGAGGGCCAATGGCCAAAGCGGATAACCGAGCGCGACGAGCGCGCGCGATTCTACCGGATCCGGCGCGGTGGCGACCACGGCTTTGCCGCGAACGCTCGCCGGCGCGGGGCGCGGTGGAACCGAGCCCGCAATTTGACGGCGCGTCGCCGTTGCCGCCTCGACCTTTGCCGCGAGCCGGCAGCTAGGGCAGCCGCCCTGTTCGTCGCGACAGGTTCCGCAGATCGGCTTCCCGCACTCGATGCAGGGCGCGACCGACGGTACGTTCGAGTGAAAATAGCAGTCCATTTTGTCTCTCTCGATCCTCCCAATCGTTTGCCACCCTCACGTACCGGAACGTATTGCGGGAGGTTTCATCCCCGCGGGACCGCAAGACCCTGCCGCCGATGAGCCGCCGCTCGATTCTCTTGCGTCTGGCGCGCGAGGCGCGCCCGTACTATCCGCGCCTCGGGACCGCTATGGCGATGGGCGTGCTCGCCGGCATACTCTCGATCGTGCCTCCGCTCGCCTTCCGGATCATCATCAACCAGGTACTCATACCGCTCGCCAGCTCGCCGGATTTGAAGGCGCTGTACCTGGCACTCGGTCTGACCTCCATCGCGCTCGTGCTCGGTAACTGCGCCATTTACGGGCAGACCTATCTCACCGCGTGGAGCGGGCAGAATCTGGTCGCGCGCCTTCGCGTACGGCTCTTCGAGCGGCTGCTGAACTTGCCGCTGGGCGAATTCGATAAATGGCGGCCGGGCGAACTCATCGCCCGCTTCTCGACGGATCTGCAAATCATGATCGACGCGGTGAGCGTCTCGGTGCCGCAGCTCGTCGTCGCGCTGGCGACGTTCATCTCCTCATTCGCTACGATGATCTATCTCGATTGGCTCCTGACGCTCTCGCTCGTGCTCGTCGCTCCGATCGTTTCCGTTGCCGTCTCCAACTTTCAGCGGTTGATTTCCGCGAGCACCCACCGCGCGCAGCAGCGAATCGCCGATCTCACGGCAAACCTCTCGGAGGTTCTCGGCGGTCATCGCGTCGTGAAGTCGTTCGGACGCGAGGAGTTCGAAGTCGGTCGCTTTCGCAGCCGAAATGAGGACTTCTTCGGCGCCTACATGAAGCTCACGCAGTTCATTCAGACCCAGCCGCTCGTCGTTTCGACGATCATGGTTGCGGCCGTCGTCGGCATCATGTGGCTCTCCGTGCGCGAGGTTCTCGTCGGCCGGCTCGACACCGGGAAGGTCTTCATGTACTGGGGCCTGCTGGTGAATTTGATGAACCCGATGAATCGCGTTGCGGCCTTCTTCGGCGACATCAGTAAGGCCATCGTCGGAGCGGGGCGCGTCTTCGAACTGCTCGATCTGCCGGTCGAAGTGCGGGACCCCGCCGACGCTATTGCTCTGCCGTCGGTGCGCGGACGAATCGAATACGCGGACGTAACGTTTCGCTACGGGGCCGGCGACCAGCCCGCGCTGCGAGACGTCAACGCGACGATCGAAGCGGGCGAAATCGTTGCTCTCGTTGGTCCGTCCGGTGCGGGCAAGACGACGATCGTCAACCTCGTGCCGCGCTTCTACGAGCCGCAACAGGGCCGCGTGCTGCTCGACGGCATCGACCTCGCACGGGTACGGCTTACGGATCTGCGCAAGGCGATCGCGATCGTGTCGCAGGACGTCCAGCTCTTTCGCGGCTCGATTCTCGAGAATATCCGATACGGCAGAATCGAAGCAACCGACGTGGAGGTCCGCGCGGCAGCTCGCGACGCAAACGTCGACGAGTACGTCGGAAACTTTCCCGACGGCTACGCCACCCAAGTCGGCGAGCGCGGCGTCCGGCTCTCCGGCGGCGAGCGCCAGCGCATCGCGATCGCCCGGGCGGTCCTGCGCGATCCTCGGATTTTGATTCTGGACGAGGCGACCAGCGCGCTCGATAGCCACTCCGAAGCGATGATCGAGCAAGCTCTCGACCGCCTGCTGCCGGGGCGCACGACGCTGATCATCGCTCACCGCCTTTCGACCGTGCGGCGAGCGCATAAGGTCCTCTTCATCGAGGCCGGCCGGGTCGTCGAGATCGGGACGCACGACGAGCTTCTGGCACAGGGGGGAGCCTACGCTCGGCTCCATGCTGCCCAGTTCTCGCTTAAGCCGCCTTAAGCGAGTGTGGGCTAGGAAGTAGACGGAAATCAACAATCTGAGGGCGAAGAATGTGCCCATCCGGGGACGTCCGCCTTAGAAGTCCCGCTTTTGAGTGATGGGTGCCCTTCAAATCAACCTCCCAGAAAGGAACTCCAGTTGAACCAGGGATTCACTGTGTGGCTTACCGGTCTGTCCGGTGCCGGTAAGAGCACGATTGCCGAGCGACTCGCACCCGAGTTGGGCGCCCGCGGGCGCAATGTCGAGGTGCTCGACGGCGACGAGGTCCGCACCCATCTTTCGAAGGGACTCGGATTCAGCCGCGAAGATCGCGACATCAATATCGGACGTATTTCCTTCGTCGCCTCATTGCTCGTCAAGCACGACGCCGCGGTGATCACCGCGGCGATTTCACCGTACGCGCAGGCTCGCTCTGAAGCACGTCAGCGGATCGGGAACGACCGGTTCGTCGAGGTCTACGTACGCTGCTCGCTCGACGAGCTCGTCCGGCGTGACGTCAAGGGCCTTTATAAGAAAGCGATTGCGGGAGAGGTGCAGCACTTCACGGGCGTCTCCGACCCGTACGAGGCGCCAGAAAACCCCGACGTCGTCGTCGACAGCGAGACCGAAACGATCGACGAGAGCGTTGAAAAGATTCTTGCGGAGCTCGAGCGGCGAGGCCACGTCGCCGAGCTGAAGGCGGTCTCATGATCGCTCCTCACGGCGGCAAACTCATCAATCGAATCGCCGATACGCCGCAAGCCGAACAGGAACTGCGCGAGGCGGCGCAGGGACTTCGCAGACTCACGCTCACCGGCCGCGAGCTCAACGATCTCGCGCTCATCGGCAACGGTGCCCTCAGCCCGTTGACCGGCTTCATGGGACGGGCCGATTACGAGAGCGTCGTTCCCACGATGCGTCTCGCGAACGGATTGCCCTGGAGCATTCCGGTCGTTCTGGCCGTCGATCGTGAAGAGGCGCCGACGGCGGGCACGCGGGCCGCACTCTACGATGGCGAGGGCGAGCTTCGCGGCATCATCGACGTCGAAGAGGTCTTCGAGTACGATAAAGGCCACGAAGCGCGCCACGTCTATCGCACCGAAGACGAGAAGCATCCGGGCGTCGGAGCGCTCTACGCGCGCAAGGACGTGCTCATCGGCGGCCCGGTTTGGGTGCTGCCGCGCGCGAAGGATCCCGAGAGCCTCTCCCCAGCCGAGACGCGTGCCGAGTTCGAACGCCGCGGCTGGAAGACGATCGTTGGCTTTCAAACGCGCAACCCAGTGCATCGCGCTCACGAATACATTCAAAAGTGCGCCCTGGAGATGGTCGACGGATTGCTCCTTCACCCCCTGGTCGGCGAGACGAAGAGCGACGATATCCCGGCCGACGTGCGGATGCGTTGTTACCGGGCGTTGCTCGATAACTACTACCCGGCCGATCGCGTTATGCTGAGCACGCTACCCGCAGCAATGCGATACGCCGGTCCACGCGAGGCGATCTTCCACGCTATGATGCGCAAGAACCACGGCTGTACGCACTTTATCGTGGGCCGGGATCACGCGGGCGTTGGAAGTTACTATGGAACCTACGACGCGCAGAAGCTGTTCGACGAGTTCACTCCGGAAGAGCTCGGCATCATACCGCTGAAGTTCGAGAACAGCTTTTACTGCCGTCGATGCCAGTCGATGGGCTCGAAGAAAACCTGCAACCACGACGCCGAGAATCACGTGACGTTGAGCGGAACGCAGGTGCGCGAAATGCTGCGCGCCGGCCAGCTCCCGCCGCCGGAGTTCTCGCGGCCGGAGGTTGCTGCGATTCTCATCGACGCCTCGCGCGAGGCCGCACCCGCGAGTTAGGCTGCGTCTCCGGGGGCAGGCGTGCGGCGCTGGTGAAGCGCGAAACGGTTGCCCTCGGGGTCGCGCCCGAAACACGTGACGCAAGCGGGAAACTCGTGTACCTCACCGACCTCGACGCCGCTGGTTTTGAGGCGTTCGCGCATGCCTTGCAAGTCGTCGACTTCGAAGGCGGCTCCGGTCGAAGAGCCCGGTTCCCATCCCAACGGCCGGCCGTTTCCGATGCCGAACGTTGCGTTGCCGACGTCGAACTCGACCCAATGATCGCTGGACGACGAGCTTTCTTTGAGGCCGAGCATCTCGCCGTAAAAGGCTCGCGCGCGCGGGACGTCGCGTACGGAGTAGGCGAAGAAGGCGATATCCTTAACCATCGGCGGGTCCTCCCAAGGTTTGCGTTTGCATACGGAGGCAGTCGAACCCTAGCGCCGAAAGGTGCAGCCCTTACCGCATTACGGCCGGCCAGGGAGGGCGCCATGCTCGTGCTCAGCCGCAAGGCGAATCAGTCGATTATGATTGGTAGCGACATTCGAATTCTCGTCGTGGGGGTTGACCGCGACCAAGTGAAGCTCGGCATCGAGGCGCCGCGTCACGTGCCGGTGCACCGTTTCGAGATCTTCGCGGAGATTCACCGGGGAGATGGTTCCGTGAAGTCGCCAAGCAAGCAGGATCTGGTAGGAGAAGCTGTCGATGGAGCCGATATACCCGGCGATGCCGGATTCGGGGTGCGTGCTCGTGATCTCCACGGGGCGCCGCCCGCGGACCTTCGGCCCGACCCCGGGCAGCGCTCGAGGCGAGTCGAATAATGGCCTAGGTTTCACTCAAGGCGCACCGAATACCAAAGGCGGGTATTCGAACGCGTACCGCGCCGAATGCATTCGCCGTGGAGCGCGCGGCACTGCTACCCGGCGGGGAATCTGCGGCCAATCGGCCGAGGCGACAACCAACTAATGAGTATAAACTGGAGCTACGTTCTCGTAGGATTCATCGTCGGGACCTGCATGTCGTATAGCGGCGTCGGGGCCGGTGCTATCACGACGCCCCTTTTGATATTCCTCGGCGTGCGCACGAACACGGCAATCGGCTCCGACCTGCTCTTCGCGCTCGGGACGAAAATTGTCGCGATGCTGACGCACATGCAAAAGCGCACCGTCCACTGGCCGGCGCTGTGGCGCCTCTGCATCGGCGGGCTTCCGGGTGCGATCATCGGCGTGATGATCAGTGCCTACCTCAAACACCACCTCGATATCAAACAACTCGAGCTGGCGCTGCGGATTGCCGTCGCGATCGCGCTGCTGATCTCGGCCGCAGGGATCCTCTTCAACCGCAAGTTGGCGCGCGATGCCACGGCAGCCGCCAATACCGAGTTGCCCACAGTTCGCCTAGCGCTCCTCGGCTTTTTCGTCGGCATCTGCGTCAGCATCACCTCGATCGGCGCCGGGTCGTTGACGCTGCCGCTCCTGCTCGTCTTCGCATCGAGCGTCGCTTTGCGCCGGCTCGTCGGAACCGACCTCGCGTTCGCGGTGGTCGTGCTGGTTCCGTCGCTCATCGGCCACTGGAAGCTTGGCGACGTCGATCCGGCTATTGCCGCATCGCTCTTGATCGGCTCGATTCCGGGCGTCTTCGTCGGATCGCATTTCGTGACGAGGCTGCCGGAGCGCTGGTTCCGCGGCGGCCTCGCCGGCGTCCTCGTCGTCGTGGCGCTAGCGTTACTGCAGGCGGTCCTGCCGCACGCGAAAGGCTAGCTCGCCGGCGCGGAAGAGGCTTTCAAAGGTGCCGGCGTCGCTCCAGGCGCCCTGCAAGATGTCGTAGTAGAGATCGCGCTCGGCGATGTAGCGATTGTGAACGTCGGCGATCTCCAGTTCGCCCCGCTGCGACGGTTCTAAGACCCGGATGTAATCGAAGACGCGCCCGTCGAACATATAGACGCCCGTCACGGCATAGCGACTCTTCGGGAGGGGCGGTTTCTCCTCGATCGCGACGATGCGGTCGTCATCGAAGACCGGGACTCCGAAGCGCGCGGCGTCGTCGACCTCCTTTAGCAAGATACGCGCGCCCGACGACTGCGCTTCGAAGCGGCGAACGTAGGGCGTGATATCGTCTTGGAGGATGTTATCGCCGAGAACCACGACGATTCGCTCGCCTGCCGCGAAGTGTTCGCAGAGGCGCAGCGCATCGGCGATTCCGCGCTCTCCCTCCTGATACGCATAGGCGATACTCTCAAAGCCGAGCTCGGTGCCGTTGCCGAGCAATCTCAGAAAATCACCTGCGGAGTTGCCGCCCGTAACGAGCATCACCTTAGAGATACCGGCGCGTGCGAGCGTTTCGAGCGGATAGTAGATCATCGGCCGGTCGTAGACCGGCAGAAGATGCTTGTTCGTCACCTTCGTAAGGGGTCGCAGCCGCGTTCCGAGTCCGCCCGCGAGCACAACCCCCTTCACGGCGAGGCCATTTCTGACTTCAGTGGACGCCACCAAGATTCGTTGGCGCGATACCATTCGATCGTACGCGCGATGCCGGTCTCAAACGGCATCTGCGGTTCCCATCCGAGCTTGTGCAGCTTCGCCGAGTTGACGGCGTAGCGCCGGTCGTGGCCCGGCCGGTCGGTGACGTGCTCCACGTGCGTCGCCATCGATCGCCCGCAGCCTTTCGCGAGGAGACGCGTCAGCTCGAGATTGGTTCGCGGCGTTCCCCCCGAGACGTTGTAGACGTGCCCGACTTCGCCGCGGTCGAGTACGTGGAGAACCGCGCGCGCGTGATCCTCCACGTACAGCCAGTCGCGAATCTGCAAGCCGTCGCCGTAAACGGGCACCGGCCGGTCGTCGATCAAATTAGTAATGAAGAGCGGGACGATCTTCTCGGGGAACTGATAGGGACCGTAGGTGTTGCTGCCGCGCGTTACGAGTACCGGAGCGCCGTACGTTTCCCGATAGGCGAATGCGAGCAAATCGCCGGCAGCCTTACTCGCGGCGTAGGGGCTGCGCGGACGCAGCGGATCCTCCTCGAGCGATTCGCCCTGCACGACGTTGCCGTAGACTTCGTCGGTCGAGACCTGCAGGTAGCGCGGGACGGCGTACACTCGCGCCGCCTGTAAGAGCACGTAGGTTCCGAGCGCATCCGTTCGCAGAAAAGCCTCGGGGTCGACGATCGAACGGTCGACGTGCGTCTCGGCCGCGAAGTTCACGATGGCGTCGGCACCGCCCGCGAGCGCATCGCGAACCGCCGCGGCATCGCAGATGTTGCCCCTGACGAACCCGTACCGCGGGTCTCGCTCGACGTCCCGGAGGTTGGCCGGATTTCCCGCATAGGTCACCGCATCGAGATTGACGATCTCGAGGCCGGGACGCTCGCGCAGAGCGAGCCGGATGAAATGGGAACCGATGAAACCCAATCCTCCGGTAACGAGCCAGCGCATTGCGCGCTCTACGCAGGCGGTTCGGTTCCGACCTGCCGGGCGGAATCGTCGAGCAGCGCGGCGAGCTCGCGGCGCGAGGTAAGTTCGAAGCGATCGAAGATCGCGGCGATGTGCGTTTCGACGGTGCGCTCGCCGATGAAGAGCTCCGCCGCGATCGCGCGGTTGCTCTTCCCTTCGGCGGCAAGGCGGGCGACTTCGAACTCACGCGGCGTCAACTGCCGCGTTCCGGCACGGTGACGGGCTCGGCGCCGGCGGTCCTCTAGTGCGCGAACGTGGCGGAGGAAGCGGTGCTCCCGATAGATCGCCAGTGCTTCGGCGTAACGGCCGGCGACTTCGAGTGATTGCGCGCGCTCCCACGGCCACCCGATCGCCTCGAATTGGGCGGCCGCTTCGGTCGCGGTCGATTTCGCGTCCGCATGACGTTTCATTCGAGCGACGCGCGCGTCGAAGAGGCAGAGGTGAGCGCGCGCCGCGCGGTGGCCGGGATCCTCAGCCGCATGCGCGAGAAGATCGCGGGCTCGTTCCCGCTCCATGGGATTCGCCCCGGCAGCGAACTGGTCGAGGAGCCAAAAGGAGAAATCGACCGCGCGAATCGTTTCGAGCGCACGCGACCGCAGAATACTAGCATCGTCGCGCCGGCCGGTTGCGTCGTAGAACGCGGCGACGCAGCCGGCGAGTAAGCCGATTCGCTGCGTCTCGCCGGATTCGAAGGCGAGTTCCAGGGATTCTGACGTAACGAGCGGCGCGGCTGCGGCGTCGTCGTCACTGTAGTAGGCAAGGCGCACGCCGAGCGCGGTTCGCGCGGTTTGCGTCATCGCGATGCCCCGCGGCAGCCGCGCATCCTGCTGCTGGAGAGCACGGACGGCGGCAAAATTGCCGGCGAGCAGCTCCGCGAATGCGCTTCCCTGGATCGTTGCGACACCGACCTTGCCGAACTCTTCGCTGCGCAAGCACTGCGCGGCTTCGCGATGAGCGGCAAGCGCCCGATCCATCCAGCCGGTCGCCATCGCGCGGCTTGCGTAATTATTGAGCGTCCACGCGAGCTGCTCGGCGTCGTTGAGATCCCGGGCGATGGAGACCGCTGCCTCGTAGTGCTCGAACGCGTCCATCAAGCGGCCGGAGGTCGCCGCGACGATCGCGCGTACCATTGAGGAGTTGCGCCGCTGCATCGCGGCGTGCTCGCCGGGAGAGGCCTCGGCCGAGTCGAGGTAGGCGGCTGCGGCGGCATTCCCGCCTTGCAAGGCTTCGAAGTGCGCGAGCGTGACGTATGCGTCGTACGCGACCGGACCTCGTTGCCCGCATAACTGCAATGCGCGGCGCGCGGTCGCCGCGGCGGGCGCAGACCTTCCGCTTTCGTAAATGCGACGCGCCAGGCGAATCGCGACGGAGGCGGCTTCCTCGGCTTGGCCGGCGGCTTCGTATGCGTTAACGGCGCGCTCGGCAAACGCGCAGGCATCGTCGACCTGGCCGTTTGCGGAGAGAGCGCGCGAAAACTTCTCGCAGAGCGACGCGTAGGTCGCATCCGCCGGATTTCGCGATTCGAGGGCATCGCGATACGCCGCTGCGGCATCGCGGTGGGCGCTGCGAGAGAGCGCCGCGTCTCCGGCGCGCTCGTACGCCGCGCTCGCGCGCTCGCGGTCGCCGGCCGCCTTCCAGTGGTGCGCGAGGTCGAATGGATCCGAATCGGCCGCGTTCGTCAGACGCTGCGCCACCTCGAGATGGATCGCCTTGGATTGAACCGCAAGCAGCTCGTGGTAGAGGATCTCTCGCGTGATGGCATGGCGGAAGGCAAAGCGCCCGGGACGCTCGCGCGTTTCGCGCACGAGCTGCAGGTCGCGCGCCCCGGCGAGCGCCTGGCAAACCTCGGCATTCGTCGAGTTGCAGAGCTCTTCGAGGAGCGCGGCATCGAAGCTTCGCCCGATCACCGATGCGTAGAGCAAGATTTGCCGCACGTTGGGGGTGAGGCGTTCGAACCGCGCAAGCACTCCGGCGCGTATGCTCAGCGGCGCGACGCCGGCGGTCGCGTCGGCGGCGTTTAGCGCGCTGTCGACGAGCTCTTCGGCGAAATACGGCTTACCCTCGGCCAAGGCGCAGACTCGCTCGATCGCTCGTTCCTCGAGCGGCTTCTCGGCCGGCCACAGCCCGGCGACGAGCTGCCGCATCTCGGGGGTTCGCGGCGGCTCGACCAGCAGCGTCACCGCGCCGCGGCGGTTCAGGTCGGCGAACGCCTCGAAGCGCGCGTGATCGCGCTCCAGGTGCTCGGAGCGGACCGCCCCGAGCACGAGGATTTTCGACCCGGTGATTCGCGGCGTGAGAAACGCGAGGAAGTCGAGGGTCGCAAAATCGGCCCATTGCAGGTCGTCGAGAATCAAGACGAGCGGCACCGCAATGGTGCGCAGTGATTCCGACGCCTCCGAAAAGGCTCGATAGCGCGCGCCCTCCGAGGGTTGCGCCGAGGCGAATGACTGAAAACCGAACGGGTCGGGGAGCGCGAGCGACGCGAAGATCTCGCGAATCGGTGCGAACGGCGGACAGAGGCCCTCAAAGCAGCTCGTCGAGCCGACGCGCGCCCCTTGCGAGAGGGCAAAGGCCGCGAACTCCTCGAGAAGGCGTGTCTTGCCGACGCCTGCTTCGCCCCAGAGAAGTGCCGGCGTACCGGCATTCTCACAGGCGCGGCCGTAGGTGCGCCGAAGCCGGTCGAGCTCTCCCTCTCGCCCGACGAGCGCGCTCCGAAATCGGCTCGACGTTCCTCCGTACACCGCCCGATGCACGACGTACCCCGCGTTGCTATGGTGCTTGAAAAGACCTTTTCTGCAATGGAGGACGATACCTTGACGAGTACCGCACTACCGATCGATCCGGCGAAGCTCGACGCGGCCATCGGCCGGTTTCTTGGCGACGTAGGCGCCGTGATGACGGCCGCTTCGGTTCTTACCGGCGACAAACTCGGATTATACAAGGCGCTCGCGGCGAGCGGCCCGCAGACGTCGCAAGAGCTTGCCGAACGGACGAAGACCCACGAGCGCTACGTTCGCGAGTGGCTCTCGAATCAGGCTGCGGCCGGCTATCTCACGTACGATGCCGAGACGGCACGCTTCGAGCTCCCCGCCGAGCACGCACCGCTTCTCGCCGACGATGGGAGCGAAGTCAATATGTGCGGTCTCTTCGGCATGGCCGCGCCGCTCTTCGCCGACGAGCCGAAGATCACCGAGGCATTCAAGACGGGGCGCGGCGTCGGCTGGCACGAGCACGATCCGCGACTCTACGGCCTGACCGATCGAGTCTTTCGTAACGGCTATGCGGCGCATCTCGTGGCGGACTGGATCCCGGCGCTCGACGGCGTCGACGCAAAGTTGCGCACCGGTGCGGTCGTAGCCGACCTTGGCTGCGGCTTCGGCAGCTCGACGATCCTGATGGCAAAGGCCTATCCGATGTCGACGTTTGTCGGCTACGACTACCACGAGCCGTCGATCGACGCCGCGCGCGAAGCGGCCCGCCGGGCCGGAGTGCAGGATCGCGTGCAATTCGAGGTCGCCTCCGCGAGCTCGATGCCGCAGCGCGGATTCGACCTCATCTGCTGCTTCGACTGCGTGCACGACATGGGCGACCCGGTCGGCGCGCTCGCGCGCGTCCGCGCGGCGCTGAAGCCAAACGGAACGCTAATGATCGTCGAGCCGTACGCCGCAGACTTCCTTGAAGAGAATCTCACGCCCCTCGGACGCATCTTTTTTGCCGCTTCCACGATGCTCTGTACGCCTTCGGCGCTGGAGCAAGAGGGGGGCTTCGCGCTCGGCGCCCAGGCCGGAGAGGCTCGGATGCGCGAGGTCGCCGGCAAGGCCGGATTCTCACACTTTGGACGCGCGGCCGAAACGCCGTTCAACATCGTGTACGAGGGCCGCCCCTAGCGGGTGCCTCGATCGAGCTGACAGCCGCCTGGTCTACGCACGCGGGCCTTGGAGCTCTCCGGCGCGCGTGATATAATCGCGCGGCTGTCTTCACTTCACCCCGCACGGAGGCGGGGTGCGATGGCTCCAAGACGCGACCGCGATGCCAGGATGGGCGGCGGCCGGGAGCCAGAAAGGTTACCCATCTATGAGCGTCATCACCATGAGGGAGCTCCTGGAAGCGGGCGTCCATTTCGGCCATCAGACGCGCCGGTGGAACCCCAAAATGAAGCCGTTCATCTTTCAAGAGCGCAACGGCATCTATATCATCGACCTTGCGCTCACCGTCGCAAAGCTGCGCGAGACCTACGAGGTGGTCAAGCAGCTCGCCCGGGACGGAAAGATCATCCTCTTCGTCGGCACCAAGAAACAGGCCCAGGACGTCGTTCGGGAAGAGGCCGAGCGTGCCGGCACGTACTTCGTGAACCAACGATGGCTCGGAGGCACGCTGACGAACTTCGCGACGATCCAAAAACGGATCGCGCGCCTTCGCGAGCTCGAGAACATGAAGATGCAAGGCGACTTCGACCGCCTTCCCAAGAAAGAAGTCGCGAAGCTGCAAGACGAGATGAACCGGCTCGAGCGCTTCCTCGGCGGAATCAAAGACATGCACCGCCTGCCCGATGCACTCTTCATCGTCGATCCCAAAAAGGAGCGGATCGCGGTCTTGGAGGCTCGCAAGCTCAAGATTCCGATCATCGCCGTCATCGATACGAACTGCGACCCCGATGAGATCGACTACCCGATTCCCGGTAACGACGACGCCATTCGCGCCGTCAAGCTGATGGTCGGAAAGATTGCCGATGCAATCATCGAGGGAAAGACCGAGAGCGAGAGCTCGTACGACCACGACGCCTACGAGTCTGCGCCGTCGGAGTACGGTGACGAGGCTCCCGTGACGATGGCGGAGGCCGCGCGTTGATTTCCTACCAGCCCAAACCCGACGAGATCAAGGCGCTGCGTGAGGAGACGAGCGCTCCGATGATGGATTGCCGCAAGGCATTGCTCGACGCCGCCGGCGACATGGAGCGCGCGAAAGCGCTGCTGCTCGAGCGCGGCGCGGCACAAGCTGCGAAGAAAGCCGAGCGTATCGCCGAGGAGGGGCTCGTCACGAGCTACATCCACGCCGGCGGCAAGATCGGCGTCCTCGTCGAGGTCAACAGCGAGACCGACTTCGTCGCGCGCAATCCGAAGTTCGGCGAGCTCTCGCGCGATATCGCGATGCACATCGCCGCGATGTCGCCGCAGTATCTCGACCGCGAGGGCGTGCCGGGGGCGGAAGTCGAGCGCCTACGGGACGAGTTCCGAGCGGCGGTGCCGGCCGGGAAGTCGCCCGAAGTCGGCGACCGTATCGTCGAGGGCAAGCTCGCGAAATGGTTCGAAGAGCACTGCCTGCTGGAGCAGCCCTTCGTCAAGGACGATTCAATCAGCGTCGGCGAGCTGATCTTCCGTTCGATCGGCGCGCTCGGCGAGAAAATTCGCGTCCGGCGCTTCGCGCGATACGCTCTTGGCGAGTGAGCTCGGCGCCGCGAGATACGCTCGCGTCCTCCTAAAGATCTCGGGCGAGGCCTTCAGCAACGCCGGCAGCGGGGTCGACGTCAACACGACGCGCACGATGGCCGAGGAGATCGCGGAAGTGAGCCGCGCCGGCGTTTCGGTTGCGATCGTCGTCGGGGGAGGAAACATCTGGCGCGGCAAGGTGCACGAAGAGGCCGGCATGGAACGCGCCACGGCCGATTACATGGGCATGCTCGCGACCGTCATCAACGCGCTCGCCCTGCAGGACGCGCTCGAGCGGATGAACGTCGCGTCGCGCGTGCAAACGGCGATCGAAATGCACCAGATCGCCGAGCCGTACATCCGCCGCCGCGCGATCCGTCATCTAGAGAAGGGGCGGATCGTCATTTTTGCGGCGGGTACGGGAAACCCGTACTTCACGACCGACACCACTGCGGCGCTCCGCGCGGTCGAGGTCAACGCCGAGGCGATCCTCAAGGCCACGAAAGTCGACGGCATCTATACGGCCGATCCGAAGAAGGATCCCGGCGCGACGCGCTTCGAGCGCCTCGATTACATGGAGGTTCTCCAGCGCGGGCTGGAAGTGATGGATTCGACGTCGATGGCGCTTTGCATGGACAATGCGCTGCCCGTCATCGTCTTCGACATGTCGGTTCCCGGGAATATCCGCCGCGTGATTTGGGGTGAGGCGATCGGCACCTACGTCGGGCGGCGCGAAGCGACGCCCGCGGGAGCGAGGAGTTCGTAAGCATGAACGATACGTATTTCAAAGAGATCGAGTCGCGAATGTACAAGTGCGTCGAAGCGACCCGCGGCGAGTTCGCCTCGATTCGGACCGGCCGGGCGGCGCCCGCGCTTCTCGACCGGCTCGTCGTCGAGGCTTACGGGCAGATGGTTCCGCTCAAACAGGTCGCCGGCGTCTCGACGCCCGATTCGCGAACGCTCGTGATCGCCGCGTGGGACAAAGGAGTCGTCCAGGCGATTCGCAAGGCCGTCGAAAAGAGCGATCTCGGTTTGACGCCGAACGTCGACGGCTCGGCGATCCGCCTTATCATCCCGCCGCTCAACGAAGAACGGCGCAAAGACCTCGCGAAGTTGGTGAAAAAGAAGGCCGAGGACGGCCGTATCGCCGTTCGCAACGTGCGCCATCGGGCGCACGACGAGCTCAAAACGCAGCTGAAATCGCACGATATCACCGAGGACGACAATAAACGAATGCAAGAGTCGCTGCAACGGTTGACCGACAAGTACGTCAAGGATATCGACGTACTCGTTGCTGCGAAAGAAAAAGAGATCATGGAAGTGTGACCGAGGATTTGATCCTTCTCCCCGAAGTGCAAGCGCGGCGCGCCTTAGGGGACCGGCCCATTCGTCTGCAAGTGCTCGCCCCCTACGGCACGTGGATCGGTCACGGCGTCCTGCGCGTGCTTCGATTGAAAATCAACGACGACCGATCGGCTGACGTGACGGTCGGATACGAGTCGTATCGCTCGTGAGCCTATCGCTGCTGACCCGGTCCCGTCCGGAACTCGACGCACGCGGCGTGCCGCGGCACGTTGCGATCATCATGGACGGAAATCGCCGCTGGGCCAAAGAGCGCGGCCTTCCCGCGATCGAGGGGCATCGCCGAGGCATGATCGCGCTGCGTCACGTTACGCGCGAGGCAAGCGATCTCGGCATCGACGCGCTCACCGTCTACGGGTTTTCGACGGAGAATTGGAACCGCGACGCGCGCGAGATATCGCTGCTCTTCGAGCTCTGCGTCTACTTTGCGCGCAACGAGCTGGTCGAGCTGCGGCGCAATAACGTGCGGGTGCGGGTGATCGGTGAATGGGAATCGCTTCCGCCCTCGCCGCGTGGGGCGCTTGCCGATCTGCAAGCACAGACGGCGGCCAATACCGGGCTCGTGCTGAATCTCGCCGTCAACTACAGCTCGCGAGCCGAGCTCGAGCGTGCGGTGCGCGCGATCGCGCGAGACGTGGCCCAGGGTCTGCTGGCTGCCGAGAGCGTCGACGAAGGGCTGATCGGCCGCTATCTTTATACCACCGACCTTCCCGAGCTCGATCTGCTGATTCGGCCAGGCGGCGAACAGCGGCTCTCGAACTTCCTGCTCTATCAGGCCGCATACGCCGAACTCGTCATGACCGACGTCTACTGGCCGGACTTTTCGAAAGATGACTTCGTACGAGCGTTGATCGTGTTTCAGCAGCGGGAACGCCGCTTCGGCGGGACTTGACGGAACGGCGCATCGTCGTAGGCTTGATCGTCGCGGCGATCGGGCTCTTCTGCGTGATCTCGCCGTGGACGTTCTACCTGCTGATCCTCGCGATTGGCCTAGCGAGTATCTACGAGTTCAACTACCTCTGCGCGATAAAGGGACAGCCGCTCGAGTATCTAGTCGCGGTGCTCGGCGTCTGCGCCTACATCGCGATGGCGGTCTTCGGTCTGCTCCACAAGTGGGAAGGCGTGCTGGTTGCCGGAATCGTGATCGCCGCGTTTGCGATCGGAATGTACGGCGAGGAGAAAGGGTACTTTGCCCGTACCGCCTATACGCTGCTTGCCGTTCTCTATATCGGCAAGCTGCTCACCTATTTCGTCTTCATCAGGCAGGTCGCCGGAAGCGGGATCTGGCTGACGTTTTACGTGATCGTGTTGATCGCCCTTACCGATACGTTCGCGATGCTGGTAGGCGCAAACTTCGGGCGGCATAGCCTCACGCGCATTTCGCCGAAGAAAACCATCGAGGGTTCGGTCGGTGCCCTGATGATCGTGACTGCCGTTGGCGCGGCCGCGAGCTGGCTTCCCCAGATCCACTTCCAGTGGTGGCAGGGAGCGGCCCTGGGGTTGGCAACGAGCGTTGCGGCACAAGTCGGCGACCTCGTCGAATCGGCGTTCAAGCGCGACGCGGGCGTGAAGGATGCCGGGGCGATGATCCAAGGGCACGGCGGCGTACTCGATCGTTTTGATTCGTATTTGCTCGGCGGCGTCACATTCTATGCAACGCTGCATTTGGTCGGAATTCTCCAAGTCCCGTGAGCGGCCGCAAGCGCGTCGCGATTCTGGGGTCGACCGGGTCGATCGGAACGCAAGCACTCGACGTAATCGCCAGCCATCCCGGCGAGTTCGAAGTCGTGGGTTTGGCGGCCGGACGTAATGTCGAGTTGCTGCGCGAGCAGGTGCGGCGATTCGGCGTTACGATCGCGACGACGGCTGCCGATGGGCCCGATGGTCTGCGTCGCGTCGCGGTGGAGAGCGAACCGGAGATTCTTCTTGCGGCGACCGACGGTTCCGTGGCCTTCGAAGCGGTCTTCGCCGCCGTCGAGCGCGGTATCGACGTCGCCGTTGCCAACAAGGAGCTCGTCGTAGCGGCGGGCGCACTGCTGGTCGAGCGCGCGCGGCGGGGCTGTGCGCGTCTTCTACCGGTCGACAGCGAGCATAGTGCGATCTTTCAATGTCTTGTGGGTGAAGAACCCTCGAGCGTCGACACGATCGTGCTGACGGCTTCAGGTGGCCCGTTTCGAAACGCATCGCGCGAGGCGATAGAGCGCGCCGATCTTTCCGCGGCGCTCGCCCATCCGACCTGGCGAATGGGAACGAAGAACACGATCGACTCGGCGACGATGATGAACAAAGGGCTCGAAGTGATCGAGGCGAGCCGCCTCTTCGGTATCGAGGGCGAGCGGATTCGAATCGTGGTGCACCCGCAGTCGGTGGCACACGGCTTCGTCGTATTCACCGACGGCAGCGTAAAGTCGCAGCTCGCCGCTCCCGACATGCGAGTCCCGATCGGTTATGCACTGAGCTACCCCAAAAGACTGAAGTCTTTTGAGAACCCCAAAAGACCTACGTCTTTTGGGGACCCCGGTAATTTAACAGGCGCTTCGCCTGCGGCTGCGCGCCCCCCACAAGCAAAGCTTGTGGGGTCCCCCATTTGCGCTAGCGATGATGTCCTTAAGATGCTCGGGGCAAAGGATGGTGAGGCTGCCCTCCGATACGAGTTCGAGGCACCCGATCCGGCTCGCTTCCCTTGTATTGCGCTCGCGTACGAAGCGCTGGCCGCCGGCGGCACTCAGCCCGCCGTTCTCTCGGCTGCAAACGAAGTCGCGGTAGATGCGTTCGTGGAAGGGAGGATCGCCTTCGGGCGGATCCCCGAGGTCATCGAGCGCGCCATGCGAACCGTCCGCCCGGAACAACTCACCCTCGAAGGGGTAAGAAGAGCCGATGGGGAGGCGCGCAAAGCCGCCGGAGAGATCGTGGAAGTCATCGAAGGATTGAATCGTTGATTTTGCTAGCAGTCGTCACGTTCGTCGGATTCGAGAAGGTCGTCACCTTTTTGGTTATGCTCTCGGTCTTGATCGTGCTGCACGAGCTCGGCCACTTCGTAATGGCGCGGCGCAACGGGGTGCGGGTCAACGAGTTTGCCGTCGGTTTCGGCCCCAAGCTCTTCGCCTGGGCCAGCCCGCGCAGCGGGACGCTTTATACATTGCGCGCCTTGCCGATCGGCGGGTTCTGCGCTATGGAAGGCGAGGATAATCGGGTCTCCGAGGCGGCGCAGCAGCGCGAATTTCTCTCGGAGGATCGGCCCGCTACGAGCAACTTCCAGGCGAAATCGCCATGGCGCCGGCTTGGAATCATCCTCGCCGGACCGCTCGCGAACTTCTTGCTCTGCTATTTGATTCTGCTCGTCGGCGCGCTCGCATTCGGGGTTGCCAGCGAGAAGGCGATGCCGGTTGTGGGCGAGGTTATTTCGGGATCGCCGGCTGCGATCGCTGGGATTCGCCCCGGCGACCGGATCGTCGCAATAGACAACGTAACCATTACCTCGGGCAAGACGCTGGTGGACACGATTCATCGCGCGCTGGGCGAGAAGCTCGACCTCGTGTACGAGCGCAACGGCATCCGCAGCGAAGTCTACGTGAAGCCGCAGCCCTGCCCGCCGCAAGTCGGAAGGAAGAACGGCTGCATCGGATTTGCGCCCGTGCCTGCCTACGAGCGCGTCGGCTTTTCGGCGGCGATTCGGCAGAGCGCGGCCGAGTTTGTGCAGATCGCGAATCAAACCTTCGGAGGGCTCGCTCTGCTCGTGACGCAGTTCGCGAAATACGCCCCCGAGGTTTCGGGTCCCATCGGCATGGGTCAAGTAGCCGCGACGGTTCAGGATTGGGGCTGGGGCCCGTACCTTTCACTCGCAGCAACGATCTCGTTTGCGCTCGGTCTCTTCAACCTCTTGCCGATTCCGGCGCTCGACGGCGGTCGCGCGGCGTTCATCGTCGCCGAACTCGTTCGCGGACGTCCCGTCGATCCGGAGAAGGAGGCGATGGTTCACATCGCCGGCTTCGCGGCATTAATGGCGCTCATCATGCTCGTCGCCTTCCACGACATCGTCCGCATCGTCAGCGGTCAGGGGGTCATGTAATGCTGCGCGTGCGGCGCAAGAGCAAGCCGATCTTCTTGCAGAACAAGACGGGAAAATCCGACGCGAAGAGCGTCTGGATCGGCGGCAATCATCCGATCGTGGTGCAGTCGATGACGACGACCGACACGGCCGATGCCGATGCGACGCTCGAACAAATCTACGGCCTCGCAATGGAAGGCTGCGAAGTAGTTCGCGTGACCGTGAAAGATTTGCCGGACGCGGCGGGGTTGCCGGCAATCGTCCATCGCTCGCCGGTGCCGATCGTGGCCGACATCCACTTCGATCACAAGATGGCACTCGCCGCGATCGAGGCCGGCGTCGCGAAGCTGCGCTTGAATCCCGGGAATATTCGCGATCCCAAGAAGGTTGCCGAAGTCGTCGAAGCTGCGAAGGCGCGCGCAATCCCGATTCGCGTCGGGGTGAACATGGGTTCGCTCGCGCCGGATCTCGAGAAATCGTTCGGTCATACCGCCGAGGCGATGGTCCTTTCCGCGCTGCGCCACGTCGAGCTGCTCGAAGAGCACGGACATACCGATATCGCGATATCGCTCAAGGCGCACGACGTCGCGACGACGGTGCAAGCCTACCGGCTGGCCGACGAGCGGTTGAGCGAACGTGCGACACCGTACGCGCTCCATCTCGGCATCACGGAAGCGGGGTTGCTGCGCGATGGGACGATCAAGTCGTCGATCGGACTGGGGATTCTGCTCTGGGAGGGGATCGGCGATACGATTCGGGTCTCACTCGCGGCCGACCCGATCGAAGAGGTCCCGGTCTGCTGGGGAATTCTAAAATCGCTCGGTTTGCGCGAAAAGGGCTTCGAGATCACGGCCTGCCCCTCGTGCGGACGCGCGGAGATCTCGGTGCTTGAACTCGGGCGCGCCGTCGAGGCGATCGCAAAATCGTATAGCGCGCCGGTGAAGGTCGCCGTCATGGGCTGTGTCGTGAACGGTCCGGGAGAATCGAAGATGGCCGACGTCGGTGTTGCCGGCGGCAAGGGGAAGGGCGCGATCTATCGCGCAGGCGAGCTCGTCGGCACCTATCCGGAAGAGGATCTGCTCGGCATGCTGCGCTTGGAGATCGAGAAGGTCATCGCCGAAAAGTATCCGGAGTATCTCGCTGAGATCGGCGGATCGGCCGTATGATTCGTCGCGCAGCGGAACTCTACGGCGCCTTGACCGTCCGACAACTGACGGTCGTCGCGATCTTCGCGCTCTTCGTTTCGGCGCTGCTGGCCTTTTCGCGGCCGATCGTGATGCTCGTCGACGGCGAGCGCATCGACAGCGACGTACCGCCGATCACGACCGCCAGCGAAAAGGCCTTCGTGCCGTTACGCTCGATCGCCGACGCGCTCGGCGCCGAGACTGAGGTCGACGCCAAGAGCGGTGCGATCGACGTTGTGCTCGGCGGTCAGTTGCTGCGGGTGCGTGTCGGCGATCCGCACGCGACGCTCGACGGAATGCCCTTCACGCTCAAACACGCGCCGTTTCGCGTTCGGGGACGGGTAATGATCTCACTCGATGCGGTCGCCCGCGCGCTGCGCGTGCATGCGAAGTACGATCCGCGAAACGCGCGCATCGAAGTCATTACGCCCGGCATCGGTCAAGTCCCGGCCGGCGCGCAGACTAGCACCGTTCAATAGACAGAGTCGCCGTCAGGCGTACTCGCTGAGGCCCTCCGGCTCTTCGACGGGCACGACGTCGGCGGGGTTCGATTTGCGGAAGCCGTACGCGAAGAAGAATACCAGCCCGCAGACCAGCGCGATGACGAACCACGTCCAGGTCGCACGTGAGAGACCAAAGACCGCGAGGAAGAGCGAGAAGACGATACCCAAGATCGGGAAGAGCGGAACGAACGGTACGCGGAAGCTGCGGGGAAGCTCGGGGCGCCGTTTGCGCAGATAGAGCACGCCCGCGCAGACGACCGAGAAGGCGATGAGCGTGCCGATGTTCACGAGGTTGAGCAGATTGTTGAGCGGGACGATCAGCGCGAGGATCGCGACCACCGCACCCGTGATCATCGTGGTGATGAATGGGGTCTTGAAGCGCGGATGGATGGCGGCAACCACCGGCGGGAGCATTCCATCGCGCGCCATCACGTAGAAGATTCGCGATTGCCCGAGGAGAGAGGCGAGCGCCACGCTCGTCGTTCCGGCCAAAACACCGACGGTGATCACCCAGTTCAGGGCGGGCATATGCAGCGGTGCGAGCGCGTAGACGAGTGGATTCTTGATCGGGACCTGATTCCACGGCACCGCCCCGACGAGTACGATCGCGGTGGCACAATAGATGACCGTCCCGATCGCGAGCGCGCCGATCACGCCGACCGGCACGTCGAACTGCGGGCGCTTACACTCCTCGGCCGTGGTCGTCGCGGTATCGAAACCGATGTAACTGAAGAAAACGAACGCGGAGATCGGGATGATACCATAGGGCTGCGCCGAGGACGAGTAATCGGCAAGACCCCCGAACGGCCGCAGCGCTCCCCAACCGACCGGGTTGAAGTCGTGGAGATTGACGGCGTGAACGAGGAAGGCCCCGGCGATGACGAAGACGATCAGCGCCGAGATTTTGAGGACGACGAAGACGTTGTTGACGGTTGCCGACTCGCGAATTCCGATCGAGAGCAAGATGCTCAAGCCGATGACGAACAGCGCCGCGACGACATCGCATTGCGAGTGCGCGAGGTCCCAGCTGGAAGGCAACCACCACGCGCCGTGTACGACGAGATTCGATCCCTGCGCCCAGGCCGGCAGCGCCACGCTTCCCTTGAACACGTCTTGGATCGCGGCCGAGAACTGCTGCGCGACCGGCGCCGCGCTGATGCCGTACTCGAAGATTAGCGCAAAGCCGATGATCCAGGCGAAGAGCTTGCCCATCGTGGCGTACGCATACGTATAGGCGCTACCGGCTACCGGGACCATCGCGCCGAGTTCCGCGTAGCAGAGCGCGGCAAAGAACGAGGTGAGCCCGGCGAGCAGATACGATACGATCACGGCGGGCCCGGCGCCCTTCACGCCCGTGCCGATGGTGGTGAAGATCCCACCGCCAATCATCGTGCCCAGGCCGATCGCAATCAAATCCTTGGCGGTCAGTGCCCGGCGCAGGATCTTGCGCGTGCCAATTTCGCGGAGCTTCTCCGCGTCGGTCGTCGCGAAGAGCTCGGAGAAGAATGACATTCGGGCGTCCGTTCGGATTCAGTTTTCCGGCGGCCTGCCGGAATGATTCCACTGATGCTCGGGAACGTTGAGCTCGTCGTTGACCCAGCGGGCCCAGACGAAGAGCGCGTCGGAGAGACGGTTGAGATAGCGAAGCGCCTCGTCCGCGGATGGCTCTTCCTGGTCGATCAGTGCGACGAGAAGGCGTTCGGCCCGGCGGCAAACTGTACGCGCGAGATGGAGCTGCGCGCCGGGCATCGATCCGCCGGGATGAATGAAGTTCGCGAGCGCCGGAATATCGCGATGTGCCTCGTCGATGGCGCGCTCCAGCGCTTTGACGTCGGCGTCGCGAATCGAGGCGTGACCCTCCCGGCGGTCTTTTGGGAGCGTTGCGAGCTCGCTGCCGAGGTTGAAGAGCGCGTCTTGCGTCCACGCCAGCCACGCGTCGAGACGAGCCGCGCGCGCTTCCCCCGAGCGCAGCGGCGGCAGCGCGGCGCGAGCGACGCCGATCGAGCTGGAGAGCTCGTCGAGCGTGCCGTAGGTTTCGATGCGGAGCGCGCTCTTTTTGATGCGCCCGCCGCCAACCAGTCCGGTCATCCCCTTGTCGCCGGTCCGAGTGTAGATCCGCGTCTGCTTCGGCATCGTCTTTTCCCTATGTTCGCTTGGGCGCGAACTTCCCCGGCGAAGGCCGTTTCGCCATGGCGCGCGAAGCGGGGCCGGTCATGTCCGACGCACTCCCAACGGGCGCCATCAAGGAGATTCCTCCAAAGGCGGCCGACCTCTCCGCATGGTACACCGCGGTTTGCCTCAAGGCAGAGCTGGTATCGTATTCGCCCGTGCGAGGATGCGTCGTGCTGCGTCCCTACGGCTTCGGTCTTTGGGAGAATCTGCAGAAGCAGCTCGACGCGCGCTTCAAGGCCACGGGTCACGAAAACGCCTATTTTCCGCTTCTAATCCCAGAGCATCTGCTCGTGAGGGAGGCCGAACACGTTAAGGGCTTCGCCCCCGAGGTGGCGTGGGTGACCCAAGGCGGCAGCGAACAGCTGACCGAGCGGCTTGCGATTCGTCCGACCTCGGAGGCGATCGTCGGGATAATGTACGCGCAATGGATCGAGTCGTATCGCGATCTGCCGATCCTCATCAATCAGTGGGCGAACGTGCTGCGCTGGGAGAAGGCCACGCGGCCGTTTCTGCGGACGATGGAATTTCTCTGGCAGGAAGGCCACACCGCGCACGCCCGCGCGGCGGAGGCCCGCGAAGAGACGCTGAAAATTCTCGGCCTTTACCGAGATTTTGCGGAGAACGTCGCGGCGGTGCCGGTCTATTCCGGGCGCAAGAGCGCGAACGAGCGTTTTCCGGGCGCAGTCGAAACCTTCGCCATCGAGGCACTGATGCCCGACGGAAAGGCCCTGCAATCGGGCACGTCGCACGACCTGGGGCAGAACTTTGCAAAAGCCTACGACATCAAGTTCGTCGATTCCGACGGCGCGATCAAGTACGCGTACACGACCTCATGGGGCGTATCGTGGCGCATGCTCGGCGGATTGATCATGACGCACGGCGACGACCGCGGCCTTCGTATTCCGCCGAAGATGGCGCCGATCGAAGCGGTCCTGATTCCAATCGTCCGCTCGAACGACGCCCGAGCGATCGAAGCCTGCAACGTACTCGCGGCCCGCTTGCAGGAAGCGGGATTCCGCGTGCGCCTCGATGAGCGCGACGAGCAACCCGGATGGAAGTACAGCGAATGGGATCTTCGCGGCGTGCCGGTTCGCATCGAGATCGGCCCGCGCGACGTCGACTCGCAAACCTGCGTTTTAGCCAGGCGCGATCGCAACAAAGGGGAGCCCGGACAGCGCGAGAGCGTGGCACTCGATCGGGTGCCGTCGCTGCTGGGGGAACTGCTCGACGAAATTCAGCGCTCGCTCTACGCGCAGGCGAAATCGTTCCTCGACGACCACACCATCGCGACCGAGAGCCGCGAGGAGTTTCTCGAACTCTGCAAGTCGCGCGCGGGGATGATCGACATCCCGTGGTGCGAGCGAGCCGAATGCGAGGCTGCGGTCAAGACGTTGACGACCGCGACGACGAGGGTGGTGCGCCCGCTCGAGGAGCCGAGTCTGCGGTGCGTCGCGTGCGGCGAGCCGGCAAAGGCGAGAGCCTATTTTGCGCAGTCTTACTAAAGTCGCCTTGAGCGCCGCGCTCGCGCTCGAGGTAACCGGGACCACGGCGTCGGCGTTAACGCCGACGCTTGCACAAGTCGACGCGGAAGCCCGCGCGGCGGGGAACCGGCGCGACGTCGCCGAGCAGATCGGAGCGTCGGTCTTCGCAACGCGATGGCCCGCCGAGGTGAGCCAAATCTCCGCAAACTCCCTCGACGGGCACCTGATCGTCGGAGTCCGCCTTTGGGGCGTGAAGTTTCACGAACCACTGACGCGCGAAGAGTTCGTATCGGAAGCCGTCGATATCGTCGAACGAGCCTTTGCGGCCGCTCGCGCGGTGGAGGAGATCGATCTCTGGGCGAGCGTGCCGATCAGCGTGGCGAAAGGAGAGATCGTAAGCGGCGATTTGGCCAAGCCGACGTCGCGAACCGTCTTCAGCTTGAGCGCACGCCGCGGCGAGACGGCGGCGTCGCTGCAGGCACGGCTCGACGTACCGAGCGAAGGCGTTTTCTGGGACGAACAATGGGCTCGTGAGGCCTTCAAAGCGCCGGAGTAAATGTATAAGAAGAGTACGCTTCCCAGCGGATTGCGCGTGCTGACCGAGACGATGCCTTCGGTCCGCTCGGCGACCGTTGGAGTCTGGGCCGACGTCGGCTCGGCCGTCGAGAGCCGGGAACAGCGCGGCATCTCGCATCTCGTCGAGCACATGCTCTTCAAAGGGACGCAGCGCCGCAGCGCGCGGCAGATCGCCGAGACGATGGATGGGGTCGGCGGTAATCTCAACGCCTTCACCGATAAAGAGACGACCTGCTACTATGCGAAGGTTATCGACCGGCACGTTCCGTTGGCGCTCGAGGTGCTTGCCGATATGTTTCTCCACTCGCTGTTTGACCCCAAGGAGCTCGCCAAAGAACAGAAAGTGATCCTCGAAGAGATCAAGATGTACGAGGATTCGCCGGACGACCAGATTCACGACGTCTTCCTTCAGACGATGTGGCAAGGAGCGAACCTCGGCGAGCCGACGATCGGCTTCGCCGACACCGTCGTCGATCTGACGCCGCGGGATTTGCGAGCTCACATGTCCGCCCACTATGCGCCGAACTCGGTCATCGTCGCGGCCGCCGGCAACGTGGAACACGACCGTTTCGTCGAGCTCGTCTGCGAGCAGTTCTCCGGATTCGAGGGCTCCCGCGCTCACGTGCAACCGGAGCGGCCGGAAACGACGCCGGCGACGAACGTGCGCCACAAGGAGAGCGAACAGGCGTACGTCGTGGTCGGGACGCGCGGCATCGACGTTCGCGACGACCGCCGGTACCCGCTCTCTTTGCTCGACACGGTGCTCGGAGGTGGAATGTCGAGCCGGCTCTTCCAGGAGATACGCGAGCAGCGCGGTCTCGTCTACAGCGTCTACTCATTTCAAGCGGCATACCGTGCCGCCGGGCTCTTCGGCGTTTATGCGGGAACGTCGCCGGAGAACGTGCAGGCCTGCATCGACGTCATCGTCGAGCAGTTTGCACGCGTCCGCGACGTGCCGATCGCCGAGAGCGAGTTCGCGCTGGCCAAAGAGCACATCAAGGGAAACCTCACGCTCTCCCTCGAGTCGACGTCGGGACGAATGCTGCGCCTGGGGCGTAACGAGTTTGCGCTCGGAAGGCAGGTGACGCCCGAGGAGATCGAGACCCGAATCGACGCGGTGACGGCCGCGCAAGTGCAGGAGCTCGCGCGCGAGCTGCTCGTTGCGGAGAATCTTGGCCTGTGCATCATCGGCCCCGTCGATGAAGCGGCGATCGCATGGAACTGCCACGCTGCGTAGTCATTGCGTCGGCGGCCCAGCGCACCTATTGCCCGCGGGGACGCTTGCTGCGCGCATCCTGCGCTCCGCGGCGCTCGCTTCGCGCGCTGCTCTCGCCATCCGTGGCTTCGCAGCGCGCTCAGACGCCCCGCGGGCAATAGGTGCGCTGGGCCGCTAGGCCTGCGATGTATGTAATGTTTGCGGTGATCGTTCCGCATTTGTGGTCGGGGAAGCTGATTGGCGCGATGGCGATTACGTTTATCGTGCAGGGCGTGACCATCGGTGCATATGCGGCACGGTTGGCGGGAGTTCAAACGAAGCGAATTGCCACGTCGATCTCGCTCTTCAACCTGTTCGTGACGACCGGACGCTTGGCGAACCTCTTCATGGCGTTCTTCGTGGGACCGCTTTCGGATGACACTGGGAACGCGGTCGCCAGGCTACAAAGCGATCCGGCGGCGATGGCCGCCTGGCAGCACCTCTTCGAGGTCCAGCTGCGACTCATCGTGCTTGCGGGGACGCTCGGGATGATCGTCTTCGCCCTCTTTCTGCCGATGTTCACCTACCTCTTCCGGCGCGGCGTGCACTCCTTTGAGGCGCGCGGCTCGGTTCCGCATTCGCTCGTGCGGCTTTTCTCCCCAACGGTCATCGCCGACGTAGTGCGGTCGCAGCGCTGGCCGAGCCTGGCGGCGTTGCGATCGTTCGACTGGCGGGTGCTGCCGAGGCGGCTCCTCATCTTTAATACCGTCGTGATGTGCGTCTATGCAATCGGCGTCCAAGCGTCGTTCTTGGCATCGGTCCTGGACGTTCGAGTTGCGCGCACCGCGATTAGCCTCTCGGGCGTCGTCAATGGGATCGGCACGATCGCCTTCACGCTTTTCGTCGATCCGACGTCGGCGATCATCACCGACCAGGCGATCCACGGCAAGCGGACCGTCGAGGAGGTTCGCTCGATGGTGTTCTACTTATCGCTGACGGCGATTGCGGGCTCGCTGCTCTCCCAGGCGATCCTCTACCCGGCCGCCGTCGTTATCGAGGTAGTTGCACGATTTGCCGCGCATGTTCATCTCTAAGCTCGTCGTAGCCGTATGCGGCGCCGCGCTCTTGAGCGGGTGCGCCGGCTCGATCGAGCGCTGGATCGTTAATACGCGGATCCATCAGGGCGAGCTCGCCCTGACGCGCGGCGATGCGCGCGAAGCCGAGCTCGCCTATCGGCTGGCTCTGAGAGTCGATCCGAGGAATGCGCAGGCACGCGCTGGATTCGTCGAGGCTGCGGCCGCGCTCGCGCGGGTTGAGTATACGAAGGGAACCTTCGACGAGGCGCTAGCGACCGTGGACGAAGGGCTCGCCGTCGATCCCCAAAGCGTCCGCCTCGCCGCGCTCAAGGAGACGATCGACCAGGCGAAGCTTCAACGCGAGATCGTGCTCTCGAACTATCCCACCTACCGTGCGGCCGGCTTGGAGATACAGCACGCATATCAGCGCTTCAACGTGACCAACGCACTCTTGCTGCACGATCTGAAGCGTTTCGGGTACACGTTCGACGGCAGCAATCTCACGAGCGCGATCAAGCGCAGCTACGAGCTCCAGCTCGAACTCTCCAAGAACACGAACCGCCTGATCCTTTACCGCCAGCTCGTAACGTCGGGCGCTCCGGAGGCTCCGTCGCAATCGACGACGTTCGGCGCGGGCTCGCTGCTGCCGCTCCCGTGATGCAATGATCGCGTGGCTCGAATCGCTGCCGACCCTTATGGCCGGGATCCTGGTCGTCGGCGGTTTCGTCGTTTCCACGCTCGCGTTCGGATATCTCGTCGCAAGGTTTACCTCGCATGAGATTCGAGCGGCTTACACGGACCGGGCGGGCTTTATCTTAGCGGTAATTGGGGTGGTCTACGCCGTGCTCTTGGCGTTTGTAGCGATCGGCGTTTGGGAGCGCTTCCAAGAAGCGGAAGCGCGCACGTTCGAAGAGGCCGGTTCTTTGGCCAACGTCTATCGCGACTCAGAGTCGTTTCCCAACTCCGGGCGGCTGCGCGCAACGCTGCGTCTCTATCTGCGCTCGGTGATCGCGGACGAGTGGCCGAAAATGAATCGCGGTGAGGAGTCGGAGGTCTCCAACGCATTACTCGAGGCGGCGGATCGCGACGTTCGCGCGCTGCCCGTGACTTCGGCGCGGCTTCAAAATATCGCGGCGCAGATGCTGATCGCAATGGATACGGCACTCGCAGACCGGCAGACGAGGCTGACGATCGACTTCATCGGGATCAACTCGATCATGTGGATCGTGCTGATCGTCGGCGCATACATCACCGTAGCCTATACCTATCTCTTCGGTTTCGACCGCACGGTGATGCAGCAGCTCATGATTGGGGGGCTCAGCCTCATGATCGGAGTCGTGCTCTTTCTGGTCATGGCCCTCGATTATCCCTATCGCGGCAGCATCTCGGTCGAGCCGCACGCTTTCAGCTCGCTCCTCCATAGTTTGAGCGTCATTGGTCCGTAGCCAGCCGGCAGAGGCCGCGCGCATTTAAGAAGTCGCGGCCCGTGCCGGCCCGTTCGGCCCGGCGAAACGCGCTCCAGAACGCTTGCGCCCGTGGCGTAATCTTCGCCGGGTCGGTCTCGTAGACGGGCCACGCACCGCTCGTCACGACTACCGGAAAGCGTTGGAGCCACGCGCAGAGCTCGAGATTACGGCGCAGACGGCGATCCTCGATCGAGATGAAGTAACGCGCTCCCTTGCGGATCGCGCTCTCTTCATCGAACGGCGTCCAGAGCAAGGGATCCTCCTCCCATCCGAATCGGTCGACGTAGTATTGTACGTCGGGGCCGTAGTGGCCGATCACCACCAGTGCATCCGGCGCAAGCGTGCGGTTGAGGGCGGCGGCGTTGCGATAGGCCGCCTTGTTATAGCCATAGTAGGCCGCGACCGGAGCGCGGCTATAGATCAACGCCACGACGGCGACGACCGGTACGAGCGCGAGCAGTGCGAAGCGTGGGCGGTCGGCAAGCTCGGCGCTCTGGAGCGCGCCGGCGAAGCGCGCGGCGAGCCCGCCGATCGCAAGCGCCGCCAGCGGCAAGAGCGCGAGCATGTAGTAGTCGACGCGTTCGACCGTCACGACGACGAAGAGGTAGATCGCAGCGGCAGCTAGCCACGCCCAGAGCAGCGATCGGCTTCGCGAAGGGATCCATGCCAAGGCGACGAGCCCCCCGACCGTCAGAACGAACGAAATTCCCCCGAGCAGCCGGTCGCGCAGCAATCCGATTGCGATTCGAAAGTTCACGAGCTTCTTCGCTAGCGCACTCCCGCTCGTCAACGCGTCGCGCAGCGCCGGTAGAACGTGTAAGCGGGTAATCCCGCTCGCCCAATGCCACTCGGCATAGGAACCGACCCGCTGGTCGTAGAGCGCTAGCACCGCCAGCGGCACGAGAACGATCGCCGCGATCGGGGCCGCCCGCAACCTTCCACCCCTGCGCGCTCGTTCGCCGACCATGACCAGCAGCGGCAGCAGCATAAGCAGCGCCACCGGTTTGGCGAGATAGGCGAGCGCCAGCAACGCGGTGACGCCGAGCGCCCTCCTGATCGTCATCGCGTCGTCCTCTACGAAATACCTCGCAGCCGCGAAGAGCGCGGCCGTGAGGAAGAAGACCATCGCGGCGTCCGGCATGAACGTGCGTCCGTAGTAGACGCTCCCGGGGAAGATAGCATAGAAAAATGCCGCCACGAGACCGGCCAGCGCACTCCCGAAGAGCCACCGTCCAAAATACGCCAGCGTCCCGACCGTCGCCAGACTAAAACAAACGGTAATTAGCCGACCGAAGACTTCGTGAATCCCGAAGATCTTATAGAGCGTCGCCGCCAGAAACGGCACGATCTGTAACTCGAGCTCGACATAATTAGGCGGCGGCCCATTGTACATCGTCTGCGGATACATGATGTCATACTGCAGACGCGCAAAGTTCCGAGCGATCGCCGCCGTATCTCCCTGGCGCCACCCCGGGTGGTCCAGCATCGGATCGTGTATCCCATGTAACCTCAACGCGAGCGCCACCAACAAAACGCCCGCCAAACCCACAAACCAATAAACCCTCGATCTGCCGGTCACGCGTGGCACCTATTGCCTGCGGGGACGCTTGCTGCGCGCATCCTGCGCTTCGCCGCGCTCGCTTCGAGCGCTGCTCTCGCCATCCATGGCTTCGCAGCGCACTCAGACGCCCCGCAGGCAATAGGTGCCACTCGCGACCGGCAAAACCAACCCTCGGCTAGTTGAGATGTCTGAACGTCCAATATTTGTTGAGGAAGAAGTTGACGAAGATGCCGGCGAGGGTCGCCACGAGCCAGACCGTCGTGAAGTGATGGAATCCGAATCGCTCCGCAATTGCAAAGACGACCCTGCCCAGGATGAGCGCGATCGCCGAGACCATGAGGAACTGCAGGCCCTCGACGAAGGGATTGCGACGCGAGCCGAACGTCCAGATGCGGTTGAGTACGTAGTTCGAAACGCCGCCGACCATGAAACCGACCGCGAAGTCTGCGAACCAGGAAAGCGCGGTCGTCCGTTCGAGGACGTGGGCGATGACGAAGTTCACGAGCATCCCGGAGGCGCCGACGACTCCGAACTTGGCGAACTGACGAACGCCGCGTCGCCGGCTTAAGCCGCGCACTATTCCCGGAGCGGCGTGGTTACGCAACCCAGTACCAATCGGCGAATAGCACCGTAAAGAGCCCGAGCAGCGGGAGCGAGAACGCAAGGATCACGTTGTTCGCCCAAGGGCGCTCGCCCCAGCGCGCGAGAATCGCAAACATCGGAAAGAGCACGAGCGCGAAGCGCGGCATCGACATCAGATTCGAGGTCGACATGGGCACGAGAATCGAGAGTGCCATGTACGCGATGTACGAAGGACGAAGCGCGTGCCACCCCGCGACTAAAACGGCGATCATCAGCAGCGTGAATGCGATCTCAAGCGATTGGTTCGCAACCACTAGTGCACCCGGACCGTGAATGAGTTTGCCGAAGGCGTTCGCGAGACTGACCCACGGGGCTGCGAGATGGCGATTCCAGTGGATTTGGAGGTGCGAGAAGTAGAGTGGATCGGCTCGAAGCACCCACAGATAGGCCATGTACGCGGCTAACCCCAGCGGAATTAGGATGCCGGCACCGAGATCGGCGAATGCTTTCGCGCGCAGCGGGCGGTCCTGTGCCCACCACTCGATGAGGAACGGCACGATCAACAGCACGCCTTCAACCCGCGTGAGCGCCGCGAGGAAGCCGAAGATACCCGCGAGCCACCACGATCGCCCGCGCATGTAGTAGAACGACGCCACCGTGAGCATGAAAAAGAGCGACTCAGTATAGACCGCGGTGAAGTAGACCGACGTTGGAAAGATCGATACGTAGAAGATGGCTCGCCGCGCCACCGCACGGTCGTATTCGTGCTCCAGCAGCTTATAGAGATAGAGCAGCCCAAAAAAGAACGAAGCATTGGAGATGAGCAAGCCCGCGACGAGGTGATTTGCGGCCAGCGACCCGACGATACGGACGAGCAGCGGATAGAGCGGAAAGAAGGCCATGTCGGTGCCGTAGTATCCATGCGTTGCGATGTCGAGATAGTGTACGGCATCCCAGCGCCCCCAGACCGCGAGCAGCACGTGCGAGGATTCTTGAACGTGCGTTCCCGCACGTTGGCCGATGATGACCGCCGCAAGCTCGGCGATGACGATGATCGCTAGGCGCGTCGCGGCGAAGTCGATAAGCACCTCGCGGACCGTTTGGTTGAAGCGGGCCGCAATGACCACCTTGGCGACACACGCCAGGATCAGCGCAAGCAGGAAGAGACCCGCGCCGTGCGTGAGTTGCGGCGCCAAAACGAACGTGAGCCAGAGGAGTAAGAACGGAAGCCAGGTAAGCGCGTCGTATTGCAGCGCGCGGGCCGGGATAATTCCGGCGCGCGCGGAGAAATAATGCGAATACACGACCCAGAGCGCGAGCGCGACGACCACGCCGAGGATAGCTCCAGCGATCAGGCCGAGCTCGCTGACCGCGCCGTGATGGCGCGGCACGATTAGCGCATACCAACCGAAAAAACCGAGAGTAAGGCCCGCCAAGGCAACGATCGACGGCGCCGGCCACCCCGCGCCGATGAGGTCCCCGAGCGGGACGGGCCGAGAGTGTGCGGGACGAAAGAGCCGGGTGCCTGCGAACACGACATGCGTTCTTAACAGGAAATACGCCGCTTCCCTTTGTAGTGGCAGAGTACCGATGGCACGTTCGATGATGCGCGCCGTGTTGGACCATCCGGTTCACTCGCTCGATTTCGTCAAGGTTACCGAGAGCGCGGCGCTGGCCGCATCGCGGTGGATGGGTCGCGGCGAGCGAGACGCCGCCGATGGCGCCGCGGTCGAAAAGATGCGCGAGTCGCTCGGCGACATGGAAATTTCGGGACGAATCGTGATCGGCGAAGGCGAACGCGACGAGGCCCCGATGCTCTACATCGGTGAGGAAGTCGGAACCGGCGGCAAGGAGGTCGACATAGCGGTCGATCCCGTCGAGGGCACCAACCTCGTCGCCAACGGCCTGCCCAATGCGATTGCGGTAATGGCGATTGCGGAGCGTGGCGGACTGCTTCACGCGCCGGACACCTACATGAAGAAGCTGGCGGTCGGCGCGAAGGCCGCACCGTACGTGCATATCGACGCTCCGGTGCGCGAGAATTTGGAAGCGGTAGCCAACGCGCTCGAGAAGCCGATCAACGACATTTGCGTCATCATTCTCGACCGGCCTCGCCACGCTCGGTTGATCGAGGAGGTACGCGCGGTGGGAGCGCGCATTCGGCTCATCTCCGACGGCGACGTCGACGCGTGCATCGCCACCGCAATCGAGTCGACCGGGATTCACGTTGCGATGGGAACGGGCGGCGCGCCGGAAGGAGTGCTCGCCGCGGCCGCGATCAAATGTCTCGGCGGAAACTTCATGGGGCGTTTGCAGCCGCGCAACGAGGCCGAGGCGGAACGCGCGAAGGCGATGGGAATCGAGGACGTGAACCGCGTTTTGGATCTCGACGATCTGGTGCGCAGCAACGACGTGATCTTCTGCGCGACCGGGATCACCGACGGCGATCTCGTCCGCGGCGTGCGTTTCTTCGGCAACCAGGCGCGGACGCACTCGATTCTCGTTCACTCCAGCGGAACGGTGCGCTTCATCGAATCGACGCACCGGCTCGGCGCCCGCCCACCCGGGCGGTAATGCACGAATTCCCGCGCCGTCACGACATGATCGTCGTCGGCGCCGGCTCGGGCGGTTACGCGGCCGCGAGGACGGCGCGTGACGTCGGGTGCGACGTGGCTCTCGTCGATGAAGGGCCGCTCGGCGGTCTCTGCATCCTCCGCGGCTGCATGCCGAGCAAAGCATTCTTAGCTTCGAGCGACGCGCTGCAAGACGCGCGCGATGCGAGCGCGCTTGGGATCGGCGCGGACGGGCTCTCCGTCGACATGCCGTTCGTCGCGGCACGGAAGCGCGAGCTCGTGCGGGGCTTCGCCGAATACCGCGTCGACGGGATCGAAGAGTTTCCGCTCTATATGGGTTCGGCGCGCTTCCTGTCGCCGACACAGCTCGCGGTCGGCGAGGCGGTGCTGGAGGCGCCGAAGTTCGTGATCGCGACCGGAAGCCGCGTTGACGCGAACGTGCTCCCGGGTCTCGCCGGCGTTGGATACGTGGACAGCGACGGCGTGCTCGAGTTGGAGCGAATACCGAAGTCGGTCGTCGTCCTGGGCGGCGGCTATACGGCCTGCGAGCTCGGTCAGTTTCTCGCGCGAATGGGCTCGCGCACGACCGTCTTGATTCGCAGCGGTCATTTGCTGACGTCGAGCGACGACGATATCGGAGAGGCGCTCACCGATTACTTTCGCGAAGAGAACATCGAAGTCGTGACCCATGCTACGCTCGTAGCGGCGCAGCGGCGCGGTTCGACGAAAGTGGTGCGCTTTCTGCGTGACGGCCTGGAACGCGAAGCCGCGGGTGAGGAGATCTTCTACGCGCTCGGTCGCGCGCCGAACACCGCCGGTCTCGATCTCGAAAGAGCGGGTGTGGCGTGCGAGCCGGACGGCGCCGTCAGGGTCGACCGCCGCATGCTAACGAGCAATCCGAACGTTTATGCAGTAGGCGACGTTACGGGAGAGTACATGCTCGTGCACGTTGCGATCTATCAAGGCGAGATCGCCGCGCGCAATGCCTGCCTGGATGCCGGCGAGAACGCCGACTATCGGCTGATCGGCGCGCACACGGTCTTCACCGATCCGCAGTTCGCGGCGGTGGGCATGAACGAAAAGGAGCTGCGACGCGACGGAATCGCGTACGTTTCAGGACGCTACGACTTTGCGGAGCACGGCAAAGCCCAGTGCCTCGGGAAAACGAAAGGCTTCGTCAAGATGATGGCCGATCGCGAATCCGGCCGTATTCTCGGCGCCGCAGTCCTCGGGGCGCAAGCCTCCGAGCTGATTCACGAAGTCATCGTCGCCATGCGCTTCGATTCGACGGTCGATCAGTTCATGCGAATTCCGCACCTTCATCCGACGCTGGCGGAGATTTGGACTTACCCCGCCGAGGAATGCGCGGCCGCACTGGGCCGACGGATTCCGGGCGACGAGCAGGTCGAAATGGCGACGAGCATCTCCGGTGAGTGAAAGACCGACGCGGCTGCGCGTTGCGCTGCTGCAGACCAAGCCCGCTAAAGGGCAGTACGCGCGCAATCTGGCGGAAGCCGGCGAGGCCTTCGCTCAGCTCGCCGCCGATCCGCCGGATCTGGTCGTTTTGCCGGAGGCCGCGTTGACGGGGTACTTTCTCGAAGGTGCCGTCTACGAGTTGGCACTTCCAGCGGCACGCTTCGCGCGTGATTTGGCACTCACTTGGACCGCGGCGGGCGGAAAGCGGATCGATATCGCCGCCGGCTTTTTCGAAAACGACGGCGGCACGTACTACAACAGCGGAATATATGTCGAGGTCGACGGTGGCCGCGAGCGCATCGCCCACGTTCACCGCAAGATGTTTTTGCCGACGTACGGCGTCTTCGACGAGGAGCGTTTCCTCTCGCGCGGGCACAAGCTCGGAGTTTTCGAAACGCGCTTCGGCACGATGGCAATTTTGGTTTGCGAAGACAGCTGCCACGCCATCGTTCCGACTATTGCGGCGATCAAGGGCGCCCGGATCCTGATCGTCCCGAGCGCTTCCCCGGGGCGCGGCATCGACTGCGACGGCGAGCTCGAAAGCATCGTACGCTGGCGCGAGATGCTGCGTTTGGCCGCCATCGAGCACGGAGTCTATATCATCTATGCGGGGCTCACCGGCTTCGAGGGTGGTAAGGGAATGACCGGATCTTCCAGCGTCATCGATCCGTTCGGACACATTTTGGTGCAAGCGCCGCCTGCGCAAGCCTGCATCGTGCGCGCCGATCTCGATCTTCGCGAAGTCGATCTCGCGCGTGCCGGCCTTCCGTTGCTCGGCGATCTGCACGGCGCGCTTGCGGACCTGCTCCTCGATGACGAGCTTCCGTTGCCGCAAAGACGATATGACGCTCCCAATCGTTGAGCCCCGCGCGGCGGCGCCGGCGCCACCGGGAATCGACCCGGCGGTGACCGCGCAGTGGCTCGTTGCATTTTTACGCGACGAGCTGCTGCTACGGCGCCGCATTGCGCGTGCAGTGCTCGGCCTCTCGGGCGGCGTCGACTCGGCCGTGACCGCCTTTCTCTGCGCACGGGCGCTTGGTCCCGAGAACGTCTACGCGATTCGGATGCCCTACAAGACCTCGCATCCGTCGAGCCTGCGCGACGCGCAGTTAGTCGTCGACGCGCTCGCGATATCGTGCCGGACCATCGAGATCAGCGATGCGGTCGACGGGTACTTACAGTTTGAGCCCGATGCCGGCGCGCGACGTCGCGGCAACGTGATGGCACGCACGCGGATGGTCGTGCTCTTCGATCAATCGGCGAAGCTCGACGCGCTTCCGATCGGGACCGGAAATAAGACGGAACGGCTGCTCGGGTACTTTACGTGGCATGCCGACGACACGCCGCCGGTGAATCCGATCGGCGATCTTTTTAAGAGTCAGGTCTGGGAGCTAGCCCGCTATCTCGGCGTTCCGCAGCGGTTAATCGAGAAAGCGCCGACTGCGGATCTGCAGGCGGATCAGACCGATGAAGCCGATCTCGGGATCAGTTATGCTCGCGCCGACGCGATTCTCGCGCAGCTCTTGCTCGGCTACTCGGACGCCGCGCTCGTCGAGCGGGGATTCACAGCCGGTGAAGTCGCGCTGGTGCGCGCTCGCGTCGATTCGACGCACTGGAAGCGTCATCTGCCGACCACGGCGATGCTCAGCAACACTGCAATCAATGAGTTCTACCTACGTCCGGTGGATTACTGATATGCATCGTCGTGTCTCACCCTTCTTTCCCGTCAGTCTGAACCTCGACGGCCGGGTCTGCATCGTTATCGGCGAGGCCGACGATCGCGAAGCGATTGAGAAGAGCGCCTCCTTGGAAGAAGCCGGCGCCGACGTGCGGCGCATCTACGAGTGGAACTCGCTGAGGGAAGACCAGCTCGTCGATGCGTTCTTCGTGATCTCGACGCCTCAGGAGGCGGAGCTTTCGGCACGTTTGCGCGCGCTTGCGGACCGCCATCGCTTCCTACTCTGTTGCATCGACCAGCCGCGGTATGGCTTCGTCGCGATGGCGGCAATCGCTAAAGCCGGTCCGGTACGCGTCGCGATTTCGACGGCCGGCCTCGCTCCGCGCGTAGGCAAGGCGCTCAAAAATGCGCTGCAACGGGCGATGGACGAAAAGTTCGTGCATTTCGTCGAGCGGCTGGCGGAACAACGGGAGCGTACGCGTGAAGCCCATCCCCGTCCGGAAGATTCGCCGGTTCGGCGCGGCGCGATGATCGAAGCGGCGCGCGGCTTCGAGGCGGACGTGCGCTTTGCATATCCGTCCTGGTTCGAAGAGAACGATGTCGAGCGTTGAGATCGTCGCCGTCGGCACCGAGCTGCTCCTCGGCCAGCTCGTCGATACCAACACCGCATTCATCGCCGCGCGGCTCGCGCAGGAAGGGATCGACGTCTACGCAACGCAGGCCGTCGGCGATAACTGCGAGCGAATTGCCTCGGCCGTGCGAAATGCGCTCGCACGGTCGGAGGGCGTCATTACGACCGGCGGCCTCGGACCGACGGTCGACGACCTCACAAAGGAAGCAGTCTGCGCGGCCCTCGGCGTCGGCACCGAACTCTACGAGCCGGCACTGCGGCAAATGGAAGCGGTCTTCGCGGCGATCGGACGTCCGATGCGCGAAAACAATCGCAAGCAGGCGGAGCTGCCGCAAGGAAGCCGGCCGCTAGCGAATCCAAACGGCACGGCGCCGGGATTCATCGCGTTTACCACCAGCGGAAAGTTCGTTGCCTCGATGCCTGGGGTTCCGCGCGAGATGAAGCCGATGCTCGTCGAGCAAGTACTGCCATTTCTGCGGGAGCGCTTGGGCACGGGCGAAGCGATTTACACTCGCGTGCTGCACACGATTGGAATCGGCGAATCGGAGATCGACCATCGCATCGGCGATCTCTTTCGAGCTTCGGAGAATCCGAAGATTGCGGTCCTCGCGCACGACTATCGCGCCGACGTCAAGCTGATGGCGAAGTCCGCATCGGCGCGGGCCGGCGAGGCAGCGATCGCACCACTCCAAGCCGAGATCGAAGGGCGATTGGCGGGCTTCATCTTCGGTCACGATGCCGATTCGCCCGCAAGCGCGATCCACGCCGCACTGCGGTCACGCGGGTTGATGCTCGCCGTCGCCGAATCGTGCACCGGAGGACGCATTGCATCGGCGCTTACGAGCGTACCGGGCTCGTCGCAGAGTTTCGCCGGCGGTGTCGTCGCGTATGCGAACGCCGCAAAGGTTGCACTCCTCGGCGTCGATCCCGCAACGCTCGAGCTACAAGGAGCCGTAAGCGAAGAAGCGGTTCGTCAGATGGCCCACGGCGCGCGCTTGCGTTTCGGAACGGATGTTGCGCTCGCGACGACGGGGATAGCCGGCCCCGCCGGCGGCACGCCCGAAAAACCGGTCGGGCTCGTCTGGATCGGGCTCGAGGATGCCGACGGCACTACGAGCGCCACCCGGCTTCAACTCGGCGGAGAGCGCGAGGCTGTGATGCAGCGCGCCGCGACCGCCGCTCTCGGTATGATCTGGCGCCATCTAAAGGCTTAGTCGACAGTCTCCCATCTAGAGCTCGTAACCGATCGCCGCAAGCACCTCTTGCGTTGTGAGCGCCTCCGCGAAGGTCGGTAGGGCGTGGGCTTTCCCGTCGATTGCCTTCGCGAACTCGTCGTAGAGCTCCATAAGCAGCGGTACGTTTCCGTTGATGGCGGCAAAGCGTCGATACTGCGATGGTCTGCACTCCAGTTCGTCGGTCTGCTCGCGGTCGGCGGTAAAGAGCGAAAGATCGACGATGTTCGGCCCGCTCGCTACCGCGGTCCGCCGCTCGCCGTGTACGGCGCACGTATAGGATTCGACGGCGGCGGTGCCATCGGCAGCGAGGCGTGCGGCGAGACCGTCACGATATTCGATGAGCGCGAAGGCACCGTCGTCGACGCTCGAAGCGAACGCTCCGGAATCGTCGCTTCGGTCCGGATTAGCGGTTCGGTGGAATCCGAGAGCCTGCAGCGGCGCGGATCCTGCGAGCCAGTTCGCGTGGTCGATTAGGTGCGAGAGCACCGCGCCAGCGAGTCCGCCGCCGCGCTCGCGCTCAAACCACCAGCTGCGAGCGCGGCGCTCGTCGCGGCGCAGCGTGTGGCGCAGCAGGGTAATCTCGATGTTCCGAAGGTGCGCGAGGTGACCGTTGACGATCAGTTCTTTGAGGGCTTGCGACTGCGGCACGAATCGGAACTCGTGCACGACGCCGCTTACGGTAGCCGCCGCTGCGGCCGCCTCGAGCATGCGGCGTGCGGCGGCAATCGAGGTCGCAAAAGGTTTTTCGCAGAGAACGTGCTTACGCGCCTCGAGCGCGGAGAGGACGTCGTCGTGATGCGCGAACGGCGGCGATGCAATAGTCACCGCGTCGAGCTCGCAGCCCGCGAGCATCTCGGCGCATGACCCAAAGGCCTGCGCAACGTTCGCGTCGCGCGCGACTTGGGCCGCGGTCGATGGCGAGGCGATCGCGACGACCTCGAAGCGCGAATGGTTTTGCAGCGCCGGCAGGTGACTGGTCGCACCGAATCCGGCGCCGGCTATTCCGATGCGGTAGGTTTTCATTCCGACTCCGTAAGGCCGGCTTCGAGTATGTCGATCGCGCGGAGAAGCCGATTCTCCTCGATGACGAGGGGCGGCGAGATCGTGATGACGTCGCCGCCGACGCCCGACTGAAGAAAGATTGCGCCATTCCGCAAGGCGTGCCGCACGACCGCCTCCGCCCGCTTCGCGCGGTCGAGCCGCAGGCCGAGCAGCAATCCGCGCCCCCGTATCTCCTTGACGCCTCGATGGGAGCGCAGAGCTTCGAGCCGCGCACAAATCATGGTTCCGAGGCGTTCGGCGCGATTAGCCAAATCGAGCCGCTCGAGCTCGTCGATCGTCGCGAGTGCTGCGGCGCATCCGAGCGGGTTTCCCAGGTAGGTCGAGGTGTGGAGCGCTTCCCCGGTCGAGAGCGGCCACGCATCCATGATCTTCGCGCGTCCGGCCGCCGCGCTGATCGGCACGCCCGACCCCATCGCCTTTCCGATGCAGAGAAGGTCTGGCACGATCCCGTCGTGCTCGACTGCAAACCAGCGTCCGGTTCGGCCGAATCCGGTGAAGATCTCGTCGGCGACCAAGAGGATACTGCGTTCGTCGCAAATGCGGCGCAGCTCCGCAAGATATCCCGCCGGGGGAACGATCGCACCCGCTCGTCCTTGGATTGGTTCCACGACGATCGCGGCGAGATCGTCGCGCTGCGCAAGCGCGCGCTCCGTCTCGAGCGCGGCATCGCGCGCCGACGTTGCGGCGCCTTCGCGCGGAAAGTCGAGCAGCAGCGGCGATTGCGCGAGCGCGCGGGCAAAGGGCTGCCGAAAACGTTGGATCCCACCGACGGCGAGCGCGCCGAACGAAAGTCCGTGATAACCGCCGCGAAACGCGGCGAAGCGAGATTTCCCCGTCGCGAGCATCGCCGTCTTCAGCGCTGCCTCTACCGCCTCCGATCCGGTGGTCGCGAGAAAGAATCGGTCGAGGCCCTCGGGCAGAAGGGCGGCGAGCCGCTCGAAGAGCCGAACACGGATTTCGGTTGGATGCACGTCGCCCAATCCGTGGATCAGACTCGTCGACTGATCTGCAACCGCGCGAGCAACGTGCGGATTGCTGTGCCCGACGTTGGCAACGCCGAAGGCGGCGGTGCAATCGATATATTCGTTGCCGTCGGCGTCGATGACGGTCGCTCCGTTCGCCTCGCGCCAGAAGATAGGGAAATCGTCGGCGAGATAGGTGACGTTTCGTTGCTCGTACCGCCGGAGCTGCCCGGCGAGCGCGAGACTGCGCGGCCCGGGAATGCTCACGTCTCGTCGCCGAGCCAGCGCACGAACTCCGCGATGCGCGGCCTGCCGCCGTGAAAGGCTCGCAGCGGCGGCGCTTGCAGCGTTCCGAACGGTGCAACCCGCGCGGCCTTGCACGAAGCCGCAAGTTCGAGCAGGTCGTTGCGCCGGCCGGAAACTGCAAGCCCTTCGACCGCGATGCGGTGGCGCGCGAAGTATTTGGCAGCGGCAAGAGTATCGTCGACGGCACGAATGCCGATCGTTTGAGGCAGAAAGAGCGGCGGCTCCTCAAACGGCGGATCCACTATTATGAGATAACCGGCCGCCCGATCCGAATGAATCGCGACGCTCGATCGGAAGAGCGCGAGGTCGCGCGCTGCTGCTCGCCGCGCGGCGGCCGCCGCATCGGCAATTGCCGGCGGAAACTCACGCGCGGTCTCGCGCAGCGCCTCGGCGAGCAACTCGGCAAAACGTGCGACCGACATCGCGCCGCCGTTCTCGACGAAGAGCGTGTGGAGCGATAGACATCCCTCGGCCTCGTAGAGCGTGAGGTCGAGGGCGGCGCCGCGAGCGATCGATCGCGCTTCCGCTTCATGGCTCAAGGATTCGCGCGTAACGTAACCGGCGCTCGCTTTGGAGCCGTAGCCGATGAACCGCGACGACACGCCCAGTTGCGACGCAAGCTGCGCGAGCGTCGCGTCGTCGCCGAATGCAACGACGGCGTCGTAGGCCGCGATCTCTGCGCTGCTCGCGGCGCCGGACCAAGGTCGTGCCGAGATCCACTCGCCGAGTTCGGGAAGTTCCTCGGCAAGCGTCTTGAAAAAGGAAGCGACGAGGTAATCCTCGCGGTCCTTGACGAGCACGCTGCATTTCGCGCACATGGCGAAGACGGCCGCGGGAATCGCGACGCCGATCGTCGTGCGACTCGAGATGATGCAGACCCGTCCGATCGGGATCGCGCGAACCTTCGGGCGGCCGTCACCCGCCGTGAAGCGGTCGAGAACGGCGAAGCAGCCGAGCTCGTCGGCGACGATCGCCTCGATCGCGTCGGCGCGGAGCTCGCCGAAAAGCCGGTCGAATGCATAATCGACGACCGCCAACGAGTATCCGGTTCGTGCGCAGGCGGCGTCGCGGGCGCGAACTCGCGGCTCAAAGTCGGGATCCATCCAGCGAGCGGAGGCTGCGTCGATCGCGCCGATGATACTTCGCGCAGGCGTCTTAACCATCGTTTCATCTCTTCATGAGTGCGCGGAGGGACTCCCCGAGGTTCCGAGGTGCGCCGCGGCAAAGGGGTGGCGCAATGCAGAGTGGCTGGTGTGCGCGCCTTTTTTTTGCGGTCGTCGGCGCGCTGGCCCTGGCCGGTCTCGTGACCGGCACGGCCTGTACCCGATGGGGCCAGCCGGGACCGGTGACGCCGACGATTGCCCCGCTCTCGTCACTCTTCGTCGATGCGAACGCAGGAAGCGATACGACCGGTAACGGCAGCATAGCCAAGCCGTTTAAGACCCTCACGAAGGCCGTCGCCGTGTTGATCGCCGCCAAAGAGGTGGCTTCCTCCGTCATCATCACTATGGCAATCGGCAGCTACACTGCGGCCAACGGCGAGATCTTTCCGATCGTCATTCCGAAAATCGTGACCATCAAGGGTTCGGGATATGGCCGCGGGCCGAAGAGCGGAACCTTCATCAATGGGGCCGGCGAGGATACGATCTTCGAAAAGCTCGTTCACGCTCCGGCGCGCACCGCCTTTGCTACCTTGGAAGTCGTGCCGCCGGCAAACGTCGGCACGGGCGTCGGCATCAGTAACGTTTACGTCGGCGCGACAAAGATTTCGCTTCCGGGCTCGAACGCTTTCTACGCGTCGCTCGACGCCATCGGGACTGTCTCAGCGTCCGATGCGAGCTTCGGTTCGGGCATCTTGGCGACGCTGCGAAACCTCGACGGGGTTCTCGTCGCGGGTGGAAGCTTCACTTGCACGTCGTGCGCGATTCACGGCAACGACTTCGGAATCGGTGGGCTTTCCGTTCCCTTGCCGACCGCCTCGCCGTACGCGTCGGCGCCGACGATCTCGTTGCTTCGCGGGGACGCCGACAGCTCGGTCGCGGCCAAGGTCTTCGATATTATCACCGACGGAAGCGTGAACGTGACCGCTTCGGGCGAAACCTTTGCAAAGGCCCAATATGCCTTTTCGGATTCGCTTTCGCCGGTGCTTGCCGTACCGGTTCGAGGCGCAGTGGACTTCGGCGGTGGTGCTACGCAGTCGATCGGCGGAAACGGTTTCATCGGTGCGCGCCACACGGAGATCGACATCGTTCGCCGCAACGAAACGGTATACGCTCTCGACGATGTTTGGAATCCCAACGAACAGCGCGCGGATCTGAACGGACGGTACAAGCGCAGGATTACTTTCAAGGAAGGAGCCGCGGGGAAGAACGTCACGATCGTTCACGATGCCACCGGCTCGACGGTGACGGTTGGACCCGCGCCGGTTCCGACGCCGACGCCGTCGACGACTCCGTCGACCGGGCCGACCTCGACACCGACCTAGCCTCGCATTTCTATCACGATACGTGATCGATACGCTGCAGAAAATCTACGCCGCTAAAGCCGCTGCCCTCGAGGGAGAGCGGGCGCGCGAGCCGTACGAACACCTCCGCGCCCGCGCCATCGAGCGCGTCGGCGAGCGGCGCGGCTTTCTGGCCTCGTTGGAGAAGGCGTTAGGCGGGGCGATTATCGCGGAGATCAAGCGTGCGTCACCGTCGAGCGGACTGATCGCGCGCAGCTTCGATCCGGCCGCGATCGCGCGCGTCTACGACGCCGCCGGCGCGGACGCGATTAGCGTGATCACCGAGCGCGACCACTTTCTCGGCGAGTTGGCCTATCTCGACGAGGTGCGCGCGGTGACGTCGCGTCCGCTCCTGCGCAAGGACTTCATGTGGACGCGCTATCAGATCGCGCAGTCGGCGGCGTACGGCGCCGACTGCGTTCTGTTGATCGTCGCGGGGATGGACGACGCGGCGTTGCGCGAGACGATGGACGAGGCCGCCGCCTACTCACTTGACGTGCTCGCGGAGGCGCACGACGAAGGGGAACTGCGCCGCGCGGTCGATGCCGGAGCACGCCTGGTTGGAATCAATAACCGGAATCTTCGAACGCTCGACACCGATCTTGCGGTCAGCGAGCATCTGCTCCCGAAAGTGCTGCCGGGTATCTTTGCGATCAGCGAGAGCGGAATGCGCGACGCGTCAGACGTTACGCGCCTTCGCGCATCGGGCGCGCGCGGCTTTCTCGTGGGCGAGGCGCTGATGCACGCCGATGATCCGGGTTCGCTAATTGCCTTGCTTCGCAGGGGAGCGCGCAATGCGTTCGCTGCGCCGCTATAGCCGCTATAAAAGAAAGTAGAGACTCGTCCCGACAACGGTTCCCACTACCGCAATCAAGGCCGGGGCCGTTCGACGACCTAGCGACGAGGCGGCGAGTCCGCCCAGACCAATCCCGACGATTCCGGTCCCGGGATAAATTTCGCCGTGTTGGAGGTAGCACGTAAGGAGAACGCCCGCCAACCCGAAGAGGAAGACGATCAACGGCGAGTGGCGCCGGCCGAGCGCCGTCGCGATCAGGAGCAAAATCGCAACGGCGAGCAATGCGTGCAACGGCGCAAACGGCTCGCCGGCCATGCCGACGCCAAGGAAGAAAGCCGCAATGGCAAGGGCGAGGAGCTGCGTCACGCGTACGACTTCGCGGCCAAAGCAAGCGGCGCCCGCCACGTTTGTGTCGCCCTGAGCCTGGCGAAGGGCGAAGAGCAAAGGGCTGGTACTATAGCTGCATGACGACGACAGCAACGAAGCCCGGCCTCGACGTACCGCCCTTTCAAAACGAGCAGGTCAAAGATTTTCGCGACCCGGCCGACGCCGCGGCAATGACGGCCGCGCTTGCTGAGGTCGCGCGATCGCTCGGCAAGCACTATCCGCTCGTCATCGGCGGACGAAGAATCGAGACCGAGAAGAAGATCCGGTCGGTCAATCCGGCCGATCCCGACGAGGTCGTCGGCCTGACAAGCGCGGCATCGAAGGAGCAGGCGAACGAAGCGATCGAGGCGGCTGCCCGCGCGTTTGAATCCTGGCGGCATCTGACCCTGACTCACCGCGCCGCCTACCTCTTTAAAGTCGGCGCGCTGCTTCGAGAGCGGCGGTTCAATTACGATGCGCTTCTGGTCTACGAAGTCGGCAAGAGCTGGCCGGAGGCAGACGGCGACATTGCCGAGGCGATCGACTTCGTGGAGTTTTATGCGCGTGAGGCGCTTCGGTACGCGCAGGCGCAGCCGGTCGTGCCGATTGCGGGCGAGCGTAACGAGCTGGTCTACATTCCGCTCGGTGTCGGCGCGGTGATACCGCCGTGGAACTTCGCCGGGGCCATCATGATCGGCATGACCGCCGCTGCGATCGTTTGCGGCAATACCGTCGTTCTCAAACCGTCGAGCGATGCCGCGATTATTGCGGCGTGGTTCGTCGACCTGCTGGAAGAGGCCGGCGTACCGCCGGGAGTCGTGAACTTCGTTCCAGGCTCGGGAAGCGAGATCGGCGATTTGATCGTAACCCATCCGGCGATTCGCTTCATTGCCTTTACCGGTTCGAAGGAAGTGGGCTTGCGCATCAACGAGCTCGCCGCGAAGCCGCAGAAGGGGCAGAAATGGATCAAGCGAGTCGTCGCGGAGATGGGCGGAAAGGACTCGATCATCGTCGCCGGTGACGCCGACCTCGATTCAGCGGTCGAAGGGGTCGCGCTCTCGGCCTTCGGCTTTGCGGGGCAGAAGTGTTCGGCATGTTCGCGCGCGATCGTCGACGAGCGTGTCTATGACAAATTCGTCGACAAATTGCAGCGGCGAGTCGGAACGATCACCGTGGGCGATCCGCGAGATCCCGCAAACTTCATGGGTCCGGTCGTAAACGAAGGTGCGCTCAAGTCGATTGCGGGCTACATCGAACGCGGCCAACAGGAAGGCCGTCTAATCTCCGGGGGAAAGCGCGTCGGCGAACGGGGCTACTTCTTGGAGCCGACCATTATCGCGGACGTCGATCCGAAGGCGACGATCGCGCAAGAAGAGATCTTCGGTCCGGTCCTCGCGGTTATCAAAGCCAAGGATTTCGAGGATGCGCTCGCCATTGCCAACAACACCGAGTTCGGGTTGACCGGCTCGCTCTATACGAGCGACGAGAAGAAGATCGAACGGGCCCGCCAGGAGTTCTTCGTCGGCAATCTCTACTTCAACCGGAAGAGCACCGGCGCGATGGTCGGGGTTCACCCATTCGGCGGCTTCAACATGTCGGGGACGGACAGCAAGGCCGGCGGCCGCGATTATCTGCTCCTTTTCATGCAAGCCAAGACGATCTCGCGCAAAATCTAGGACCGGTAACAAATCTCGAGCTTGTTGCCGTCGGCATCTTCGAAGAACGTCGCGTAGTAGTGCGGAGTGTACTCTACGCAGAGATGTGGCGCTTCGAATGCCGTGGCTCCGGCCTCGCGCGCGATCTCGGCGAGGCGGTCGACCTCGTTTCGATCCGCCGCCCTGAGCGCGATCCGAGAGCCGTTGGGGCGGTGCTCGGGCTCGGCGTCGATGCCGAAGAAGGGCGCGGTCCGGTCGTCGCCCGGTTGATAGTAACAGATTGACTCGGCGTCCTCGGTGACCCGGCTGAAGCCGAGCGCGGGAAGCAGCGCGTCGTAAAGACCTCGCGCCTTCGCCAGGCTGCTGACCCGCAGGTCGACGTGGTCAAAGAGCATCGAAACCTCCCTTGGCCGTCGAGCGGCCCGGCGTCTGAGACCCTAAACTCCGCCGGAAAGGCCTCGTGAAACCAATTGACCGGCTGGGAAGTTATACTACCAGACACGGGCCGGGACATGGGCCGTTCCAAATGAACGCCGAGTAAGTGCCGGCTTTCCTTGACACGCCATATTTGCGGCGCTATGATAGCCGTCGGCCCTGACGGAGGGGCGTCCCCGCGCGAACGGTGGACCCGCCCCAAGGCTGTCTTGGGTTATTTTGTTCGCTCCTTGAAAACTGAACAGTGCAGCAGCGCAAAAGTCTGTGGGTCTCCGACGCTCTAGACAACGTCATTCGGCAATGTCTTTTGGGTCGCGAGATTTCGTACAAAACAATTGAGTGAAGCGCTGATTCAAGCTCAGCTCTAGGAACCGCGGGTCGAAGTTTACTAACGTAATCGAGACCCGAGGCGACGACGAGATGAAGCAAGATCGGAGCTTCGTAGAGCCTCTATCAAAGGCTCCATGATTTTTTATGGAGAGTTTGATCCTGGCTCAGGACTAACGCTGGCGGCGTGCCTAACACATGCAAGTCGAACGGGGTAGCAATACCCAGTGGCAGACGGGTGAGTAACACGTGGTCAACCTGCCTTCGCGTGGGGGATAACTAGCCGAAAGGTTAGCTAATACCGCATACGATCGTTTCGGGGCATCCCGAGACGATGAAAGGAGCAATCCGCACGAAGAGGGGACTGCGTCCCATTAGTTAGTTGGTGGGGTAACGGCCTACCAAGACTCCGATGGGTAGCTGGCTTGAGAGAGCGACCAGCCACACTGGAACTGAGACACGGTCCAGACTCCTACGGGAGG
>JBAUYZ010000023.1:0-8221 GCA_049585055.1 Candidatus Cybelea sp.
CCGCCGACGTGCTCGCCGTCGGCGTCCTGCCGCGTACCGAAGCTTACAAACCCGTTCCGCGCCTGGCGGCACGCATCGAGCGCGAACGCAAGCCCGGTGACGTCGTCGGGATTGCGAACGTCTCAGGCGCAAACGCGCTCCTCTTCTATACGCAGCCCGTCGTACGAGTGCTGGCCGAGCCGGGTGACGCCGATCCGCAGAACGACGGCGTCGATCGGCGCCCGTTCGTCTGCGAGGCGCCGCGCGCGTGGGTAATCGTTCCGGCGGAACGCGCTGCCATCGACCCGTCGTACGGACGGCACCGGCGCGTCGTCGCGGTCGACCGGAAGGCCGCGCTCGTGCTCTACGACGGCGCGCAGTGCCGCTAGGCCGTGTCGCCTACGGTTTGTAGCCTGCCACCTGCGCCTCGGTGACGGCCGAGGCTTTGTTGTTTCCGAGCGATCCGCGAACGAACGTAATCACGTCGGCGATCTGCTTGCTGGTGAGCGTGCCCTTCCACGCGGGCATCATCCCGTTGTAGGATTGGCCGTTGACCGAGATCGTGCCGTGCAGGCCGCCGGTGACGATGCCGATGACTTTGTTCGGATCGCCGGTCACGACCGGATTGTTCGCAAGCGGTGGAAACGTGCCCGGAACGCCTTGCCCTTGCGCGCCGTGGCAGCTCGAGCAGTTGTTGGCAAAGACCGGTGCGCCGGCACCGTTGGGGGCCGAACCCCCTGAGGCCGGCGCCGAAAGAGTTGCCGCTTGGGCGGGAGCGGCCGCGAGCACGCTGGATTCGGGCGGCGAGGCGGGCGCGGCGGCCTGTTTGATCATCGTCGAAATTTGCCCGTACGCGGTAAGCGCGATGATGCCGACGATGACGACCGTGGTGATCCAGAGCAGTCCCGAGCGCGAGCCGAAGCTTCGTCCCTTGCAGCGGTCGAGCCACGGAATCAAGAGCACGACTACCAGGAAGAGCGTCGGCCCGACGATCGTTGCGATCAGTTCGGTGCCGATCGTCAGCGGGCCGAGGTGAAGCTCCGGCGGAACGAGCGCGAGCAATCCGAAGAGCGACAAGAAATACCAGGCCGGATACGGGACGAAGAACTTCGTCGGATCGGCCTTTTGATCGAGATATGGCGGCGCGACGAACGAGAGGAAACAGATGACAATGAAGATGATGAGCGAGAAGGCGCCGTCCATAAAAAACTGATCGGGCCAAAAACGTCCCGGGCGCAGCGTGCGCCGATCTTCGACCACCGGGCCTGCGGCGCCATTGTGGCGGAAGATCGCCAGGTGCGCGCCGACGAGCGCGACCAGTACCGCCGGCATCAACCAGACGTGCAAGCCGAAGAAGCGGTTGATCGTCGCGGTTCCCATGCTGCCGCCGCCCTGCGCGATGTGCTGCAGGAGCGGGCCCGCGATCGGCGCGAGACCGACGATGTTCAGCGAGACCTGCGACGCAAAGTAGGCATCCATATCCCACGGCAAGAGGTAACCCGTGAGACCGAGCACGAGCGTGACCAGAAGTAAGAGCACGCCGACGACCCACTGCAACTCGCGCGGCGCCTTGTAGGCGCCGAAGATCAGCACTTGCAAGAGGTGCAGGAAGACCAGCGCAATCATCGCGGATGCGCCCCAGTAATGCACGGCGATGAGGAAGTGCGTGTACGGGTTGAGATAGATCGCGCGGGTCGATTCCCACGCGGTGGCCGCCGACGGCGCGTAGAAAAACGTCAGGAAGATGCCGGTCACGATCTGTATCATCATCGTGAAGAGCGTCGCGCTTCCGAAGACGTACCAATAACTCGCCCCTCCGGGAACGTCTTCCGTGAGGAAGTCCTTCGCCATCGAGACGAAGCCGGTGCGCTGTTCGATCCAATTCAACATCGGCGGTTACCTATGCCTGATACGAGACGACGATGCGCGAGGGAGTGTTCGACTGGTAGACGATCCACATGACCTCCGCGTTGCCGCTCTGCCCGCGCAACGGCAACGGATCGAGACCGCGCGGCGCCGGTCCGGCGACGTGCGTGCCGTCGAAGGTGTACTGCGACCCGTGGCACGGACACATGAAGCGATTCTGCTCGTCGTGCCAGCTGTAGTAGCATCCAAGGTGGGGACAAATCGGGCTGAAGAGGACGAAGTTCATGTTCACGACGTCGTATGGGACGTCGGCTTTCCCCCCGGGCTGGTTGAAAATATCGGGACGTGCCGCCGTAAACTTCGCATTGTTGTCGACGCGGATGCCCCAACAGTACTCGTCAGCCGATTGCTCGGGTAAGTACCCATCGGTAAACTTGAGCGTAAACGTCAGCTTCACCGGCTTGGCCGTCGCTTTCTGGAGCGCGTCGAGCTCTTGTGCGCTCAGCGGCGACCAGCTTCCCGTTGCCGAGCTTTTCGGCGGCAAGAGCGAACCGACGATCGGCACCGCGAGCACCAAGCCCACGATGCCGCCGATCGTCAGCGTGGCATTGGCCATGAAGGCGCGGCGCGTGATTTCCTCCTCGGTTTGAGGGAGGTCGTACGCGCTCGCTACGTGACGAGCGGCGCTTTGCGAAACGTCGCTATGCGAATCGGACAAGATCGTTCTCCACAGGAAGCGTTACTACGGGTGGCAGGCTCATTTGCTGGTAGTCTAAGCCGGCCCTCCTCACACCTTGTAGCTATGCAGGCCGGATATCCAGATGTTGACGCCTAGGTAGCAGAAGATGATCGAAACGAAGCCGATGACGCTCACCCAGCTCGTCCGCAGCCCACGCCACGTGTGACGGGTGTGGAGGTGCATGTACGCCAGGTAGATGATCCACGAGAAGAGCGCGGCGGTCTCCTTCGGATCCCACTGCCAATAGGCGCCCCAAGCCTCCTTCGCCCACATCGCTCCGGTAATGATGCCGACCGAAATCAGCGGCAGGCCGATCGCGACCGCCCGATAGACGATCACGTCGAGCTGCGGAAGGCTCGGAAGCGCCGCGAGCCACCGGCCAACCGGGCCGGGCTCGCTCTGCTCGCCGTGCACCTGCGTAACGCGGCGCTGCGCGTAGTACTTCACTAAGTAGACGCACGAGAAGACGAACGAGACGAGAAACGCAGCGTACGAGGAGACGACGATCGGCACGTGGATCTTCGCCCAGTACGATTGCAGCGACGGTACCGGCGGCATCGTTCCTTCGTACCATGTGACGCCGTAAGCGAGAAAGATCGCGGCGAGTGCGAGCACGAAGCCGCCCGCGAACCAGAGGTTATACCGGAACGCGAAACCGATGTAGATCGCGACCGACATCGCCGAGAAGAGCGAGAGCGAACCGTAGAGGTTGAGCAGCGGCCAGACGTGGGTCAGCTCGAATCGCACGCCCAGCTGCGCAAACTGCGCGACGCACCCGAGGACTGCCAGCGGTATGCCGACGTCGCGCAGCCATTTCGTGCGGGAGAAGAAATAAGTCAGCAGCGCGAGCGCCCCGAGGGCATAGGCAGAGAGCGCGACGGCGACCAGCAGTTCATCGGGCGGCATTTCAGGGGTTCTCCTCCCTCAAGAATACCATCAGCCGCCCGAACTCGCCCTCGAAAACGTCGTACCCCTTGACGGTCGTCGCGGCGGCTCCGACCCGCGATCGGCCGGGCGCGATCCCATCGACGCGCACGTAGAGCCGCGCCGGCAGGAAGTAGAACGAAATTATCAGCCCAGCGAGCAGCACGAACGCACCGATTCCGACGAGCGGAACGCCCGGGTCGTACCGGTACTGAAAACCGCTGTAGAGCACGTAGCGCGTCGGCACGACGCGCCATCCGCTGCCGGCGTCGACCGATTTGCCGAGCGGAACGAGCGCGTCGCCGAGTGAGGTTCCGCCTTCCGACGCACCGAGCAAGACCGCAGGGTCGTTGACGCGCGGATCGGCCGTCGGCATCCCGCTCTGCTTGTCGACCGTCGGCGCGAATCGCTCGTAGACCAGCGCGCGCTGCGTTCCGGGGAGATCGAACGAATCGCCCTCGAGCAGCGTGCGATTCGAGAGCTCCGCGTTGGGCCGCCCGAGTCGCGAGACGAGGAACTGCATTCCGAATCCGTAGCTGGCTTGGTAGTAGAGCGTACCGTCGACGTCGATCGGGTGGTTCACGCGCACGGTCAAGTGCTTGGGAATGCCGTCGTTTCCCGTCACGGTGACGTGCGATACGTAATCGATCGGCTGATAGACCATACCGCTCTTGGTCATGATCGGGGCGATCTTATAGGCGAAGTCGTCGAGCCGAATCAGCGCGTGCGTCCGGGCGATCTGCGCCGTGTGACCGGTGAGGAGCGCGACGTCGCCCGAAAAGCCGCGAGCCCAATAGAGCGTCGTGCCCGCCGCGATGATGACGAAGCCGGCGTGCGCGACCAGAACGCCACGCCGCGCCCAATTATGCTTGTCGGCAAAGGTCCACTCGATCCCGCCGAAGAGCCGCTCGCGCATCTGCCAGCCGCGCGCGGCGAGCAGTTCCGAGAGCCGCTGCCGCACGTCGTCCGCGTCGCCTTCGACGTCGAAGACGGCGTGGAGCGGCATCTTGTCGACGCTCACCGGGCGAAGCGGCGGCAGCCGCGCGGGAATCACCCGTTTGAACGTGCAGACCGCTAACGATAGCAAGATCAAAGCGATGATGCCGACGTACCACGTGGAGTGGTAGATGTTGTCGAAACCCAGACGCACGATCGCGCGGGCGATTGGGGCGGCGTAACTCTGTAAGTAGAGAGTGGGATCCTCTCCCTGATCGACCACGACCCCGACGAGCGTCAGCAAACCCCAAACGACGAAGAGCGAGACGGCGAAGAGCACGCTGCCGAACGTGCGAACGAACTCCGCGTACAGGTTTCGGAAGGCGAGCGTCAAGCCGCCGACCGCGCGATCGACCAGCGCCGTTCGAGCGGCAGAATGATCCAGATCGACATTTCGTAGAGCAGGTACATCGGCACGGCGAGCAGCGCCATGGTTAGCGGATTGCCGTCGGGCGCGGCCAGGCCGCCGGCAATGAAGAACCCGAAGATCGCGTGACGGCGATACTGCTTCAACGAGGCCGCGCTGACGATTCCAAGACGCGCCAGCCCGATCAGCACGATCGGGGTTTGAAAGATGATCGCGAAGAGTGCGAGCAAGATCAATACGAAGTTGAGCGTCGAGGCGACGCCGAAGGTCGGCGTCGCAACCGCATCGGTGATGTGCAGCAGCGCGGCGACGACGCGCGGGATCACGACGAAGTGCGCGAAGGCTAGCCCAAGCGCGGCGAGCAGCAGCGACGGAACGATGAAGGAGTAGACCATTGCCCGCGTGCGCGGATGGAACGCGGGCACCACAAAGAGCCAGAGCTGCTGAAGCAGGACCGGCAATCCGATGACGATCCCGCCGATGACCGAGAACTTGAACTCGGTAAAGATGACGTCGGCCGGACCGAATGCGTGCAGCTCGATCCCGTGAAAGTACTCGTCCATCATCCAGCGGATGACGTACTGCGACGGCCAGAAGAGCAGCACCGCAATGGCGCCGACCGTCGCGAGAGCGATCAACAGACGATTACGGAGCTCCCGCAGGTGCTCCGTAAACGGCATCTCCTTCTGATCCCAGGCCGCCTGCCCTTCGATTTCGCTCACTCCGTTCGCTTCGCTCAGCCCTTCGACTCCGCTCACTGCGTTCGCTTCGCTCAGGATGACACTATGCGAACGCAGCGGCTATGAGCTGGGGGTTCCGTGACCCGGCGTCGGCGGTGGAATGGCCTCGCCTCCAATCGATCCCGCCTCCACGTTATTCATGATGTCGGCGCGCGCAGTCGCGGCACGCTGGCGCGCTTCTTCGCGCGCTCTCTCGGCCGCTTCGTCGGCCTCGGCTTGCCCGACGAGGAACTCTTTCTTGGCCTGTCCCGCGCTGCGCGCCAGCTTCGGGAGTTTATCGGCTCCGAAGAGCAGCGCGCCGACGACGAGGATGCCGATGATAATCGGCGCGTCGATGAATGCGAGCATCGGATGTATGGTCATGATTCAAGGGCCTCCGTGAGTCTCAGTAGTTCCATCTTCGCCATACCCGGCGCAATCGGCTCCAACGCGCTCTTGGCCAGCTCGACGAAGCGGGCGATCTGTGCGCGGGTCGCGCTCAAACCTCCCTCGCGCTCGATTCCGTCGACGATTGCCGGAATCGATTCGTTCGGGCCGCCATCGTAGAAACGCCGAACCTCCGCGCGAAAGCCGCCGTTTCCGGCGGCGAGCGCCGCGATCAGCGGGATCGTCGTCTTGCGTTCGGTTAGATCGTTAGCGGCCGGCTTGCCGAGCGAGCGTTCGTCGGCGATCATATCCAGGAGATCGTCTCTCATTTGAAACGCGATCCCGAACGCTTCACCGAACTCCGTCAGCGCGGCTATGTCGCCGTCGCTTCCTCCGCCCATGACCGCTCCGCACTGCGCCGAGGCCGCGAAGAGCGAGGCCGTCTTCTTGCGCGCGATTTCGACGTAGGTCTCGAGCGCAAGGTCGAGGTTGCCGAGCGCCTGGAGTTGCAACACCTCGCCGTCGCAGATGTCGGCGAGCGTCGCCGAGAGCACGTTCGGTACGGGGTGCGGATAGTCGAGCGTGACGTTCTTGAAGATCCAGGCGAAGAGATAGTCGCCGGCAAGCACGCTGACCCGATTACCGTAGTCGACGGCCGTTGCGTTGACGCCGCGGCGCGTCCGCGCATTGTCGACGACGTCGTCGTGAATCAGCGTTGCCACGTGGATCAGCTCCATGTAGGCCGCGAGATGAAGATGCTCGACGGCTTTGCCGCCGCAGCACTCGGCGGCAAGCAGCGTGATACGCGGTCGCAATCGCTTGCCGCCGGCCGCCAGCATTCGCTTGATGGCCTCGGTGATGATCGGATTATCGGTCGAGAACGTGGCGCGGAAGAACTGCTCGACGAGCTCTTGCAGATCGCCGGCCGCGGCCCGCGGCGAATCGGTCGTGCTCATGCTTGCGGCTTCGTGCCGTAGTGCACGGCGATCGCACCGCCCATTAGCGGCGCGTAGCCTGCGTCGCGAAATCCCGCGCGAGCGAATCGATCGCGCAGCTCGGGCGCGTTGGGATGGTGCGTGAGCGAGTTCGGCAGGTACGTGTAGGCGCTTCGGGAGCCGCCGACGATTCCGCCCAACAGCGGAACGAGCCCGTAAAAATACAGGTCGAAGAGACGTTTGTAAGCGCGGTTCGGCGCTTTCGTAACGTCGAGGCTGACGAATCGCGCACCAGGCTTGAGCACGCGCAGAATTTCTCGCAGCGTCGCGCCGACGTCGACGACGTTACGCAGCGAAAAGCCCATCGTTGCGCCGTCGAACTCGTTCTCCGCAAAGGGCATCGCCATAACGTCGCCTTCGACGAAATGCGCGAGGGCGCGCATCCCACGCGCCGAGCGCCGCTCCGCGCGATCGAGCATTGGGCGACAAAAGTCGATGCCGGTAACGTCGAGCGTCGGATCGCTGCGCAGCAGTCCGAAGACGAGATCGCCGGTACCGCAGCAGCAGTCGAGGACCCGGCCTCCGCCCGGCGGAGCGAGCAGCCGAATCGCACGCCGGCGCCAGCGCTCGTCCAACCCCATCGTCAGCAGGCGATTGGCGAGATCGTAGCGAGGGGCGATGCGCGCGAACATTTCGCGCACGAAGGTGCCTTTTTCGCCGTCCGCGCGGCTGTGCATTGGAGTCGAAGTCATCGCTGCCGGTCAGGACTTCGACTAGCCGAGGTCCGCCTCCGTCGTGATGGCAAACGCGATGCTTACGCTCACGTCGACCGGTGCGCTGATCGACAGCCTCGCAGGCGCCGAGAACGTTGTCGTTGAGGCTTACACGCTGGGCGGCCCCGTTTTAGGCGCGCTCGAAGATGCCGCCGCGCGCGGCGCGCATGTGGCCGTTTCTCTCGAGGGGCACCCGTACGACGACGCCCGGCGACATCTCGGCAGGCTGAATTCGCGAATCGTCGCTCGACTGCGGCACGCCGGCGCCGACGCGCGGCTCACCGATCCGATTCACACCAAGGCGATATCGATCGATGGCTCGCTCTATCTCGACGAAAAGAATTGGCGAGCCGGCGATCTCGTGCTGCGCGAAGACGATCCGACGGAAGCGGCCTCGATTCAGACGCACAAGAGCGCAGCGCTGGAAGAGGAAGGCAATCTGCTCGCCGGGGCGAGAGCCGCCGACGGCGTCATCGTCGAGAGCGAATCGTTTGGAGCCGGTAACGCCGCCTACTTCGCGTTGCGCGCGCTCGGCC
>JBAUYZ010000024.1:0-49837 GCA_049585055.1 Candidatus Cybelea sp.
CGGCGGCACCGGCCGTGCACGCGCACGTCGCGGTGCATCCCGCGCCGGCTCCGGCGCCGAAGCTCGCAGCGCACGAGACGGTCGTCATTCGCAATAACACGAAGGTGATTGAGATCCCCGCACACCACGTAGCCGTTCCTGCGGTAACGGTGCACCTGCCGGCGCAAGTCGTCGACATTCCCAAGATGAGCGTTCCGATTCCACAGATTGATTCGAAGGCTCTGGAGCAGAAGATCGAGCGCAGCACGCAGATGGTCGCGAGCAGCATCGGTGCCGAACTCGCAGAGTCGAAAGCGTGCGTCGGATGCGATTACAGCGGCGTCAACTGGTCGGGGAAGGACCTGCACGGCGTCAGCTACACCGGCGTCGATTTTTCGAATGCGAATCTGACGCGCGTCAACTTCTCGGGCGGCTCTTTCAATGGCGCCGATTTTGCGAGAGCAAACCTCGAAGGCGCCTCGTTCCGCAACGCGCACTTGACGGGTTGCGACTTCTCGAACGCCAACCTATCGGGCGCGGACTTCACCGGCGCGTCGTTGTCGGGATGCCAGTTCACGGCGGCGCGACTCAATTCGGCGCAGGCGCGCGACGTGCTCGACGCGTGCAAAGGTTGCGATTTCGCCCGAGCCAACTTGGCGGGGCTCGATCTGCGCGGCGTGCGCACGAACGGAGACGACTTCTCCGGCGCCGATCTGCGCGGCGTCAATCTTGCCGGCGCGGAACTCGTGGGCACCGATTTTAGCAATGCCAAGATGGATGGGATCAATTTGACCGGCGCGACGCTTAACGGTTGCGATATGAGCGGCGTCGATCTCAGCCACGTCGATCTCACGAGGACGAAGATGATCGGTATGGACCTTTCGAAGGAACACAGCCCGCGCCCATAACCTAGCCCGCACCTTAACTTAGCAGAACGCCTCGCGATCGGAGGCCTGGTTCCGTACGCCCAACGACCGCTAACAAGTTTGGAGAGAACGAGATGACTGCCCGTCTGCCATCCCTGACCGGACTGATACTCACGCTCGCCGTCGGTCCCGGACTGCCGTCAAACTGTACCGGATGCGACTTCGCCGGGCGCGACCTGCGCGGAGCCAATCTTGCGCATGGCGACTATGTCGGCGTTGACTTCGCGCGCACCGATCTTCGCGGCGCGAGCCTGCGCGGCGCGAATCTCACCGGTGTCGACTTCACCGGTGCGGACCTGCGGGGTGCCGATCTTCACGAGGCGAATCTGACGGGCGTCGACCTGCGCAACGCGCGCTTGCACGGGGCGCGCTTCGGCGGCACGAACCTCACCGGCGCAAATCTTCGCGGCGCGGTGAGCGGCCTAGACGATGCGGACCTAAGGGGGTTGTTCCAACGCTGCACCGGCTGCGACGCGCGCGGCGCCGATTTGCACGGGCGCGATCTCTCCGGCATCTCCATCGTCGGCAGCGACTTGCGGGAATCGAACGCGCGCGGCGCGCGCTTTGAGCGCGCCGATCTCCAGGGCGTCGACTTCGTCGATGCGGACCTCAGGCAGGCCGATCTTCGCAACGCGCGTCTCTGCTCGGAGGGCAACGTGGACGTCGACAACGTTCGCTTTGCCAACGAAGGGCGAATTCGCTGCGCCGATTTTCGCGGAGCCGATCTGCACGGGGCCGACTTGCGCGGGGCGCTGGTCTGCCGAAGCAGGCACGATCCGCAGGAGTGCCAGCCGGTCGATGCGGCGACGCTGCGGCGCGGAAGCGATTCGAACCTGGATGGTGCAATTCTCTAATGAGCGGCCGAATCGCAGCGCTGGCCGGCGCGGCAATCGTCGCGATAACGACTGTGCGCGCGCTCGCCTATCCGCAGCTCACCGTACCAGACGCGGCCGATCCGCCGCTCGATCCGAGCGCGCCGTCTTCGGAGTGGGCGCACGCCGCCAACTTACAGTTGACGTGGAATCCGATTCGATCCGGGCCGGCGAGCGAACCGACCACCGCCTGGATCACCACGGACGGACGGGCGCTCTACCTGCGCTTCGACGCCAAGCAGCACGAACCGATCTCGGCGGGGCAGCATACCAACGACGTCGGCCAAGGCAACGACGACGAAGTCTGGGTCGACCTCTGGCCCAACGGCATCAGCGGGTACTTCTATCAGTTCTTAGCGACGCCGAACGGAACGCACTTCGAATACTCCTCGGAGAATACGGCGTACTCGCCGAACTGGGACTCGCAGGGCGCAGCGCACGGCGACGGCTACACGGTGACGATGCGCATTCCGCTCGAGGTCATTCGCAACGCGCATGCGGGAACGTGGAAGGCCCAGTTCGTTCGCTACGTCCGCGCGACCGGCGAACAGCAGGTCTGGTCGTTCGATCGCGTTCAGATGCAGCCGGACAGCTTCGGCAACTCCGATTACGCGCATGCCGGCAGCATCACCGTCCCGCAGATCAAGGTCGGCTTTGCACATCCCAAGCCGCGCGCCGCGCTCTACGCGCTCGGGGAAGCCGCGAGCAGGACGATCGGCGGCTCGACCTCACGAGTCGGCGCCGATCTCTCGGTGCCGATTACGCCGACGGCCTCGTTCTATTCAACGTTTCATCCGGATTACTCGAACGTCGAGCTCGACCAGCAGACGATTTCCCCAACGGTGTACCAGCGTTACTACAGCGAAGTACGGCCTTTCTTCACGCAGGCCGCGAGCTTTTACAATCAGTTCAACTGCAACGCATGTCAGAACATTCAGTCGCTCTACACGCCGGCGATTCCCACGCCCTCACAGGGATACGCCGTGGAAGGAAAGCAAGGCCCGTTCGGCTTTGCGAGCTTCGACGCGATCGGCGATAATCGCAACGACATTGCCAGCGCTCTGGACTTTACGTCGTCGGACACGAGCTGGTACTCGAGCTTGCAGCGCGTCTCGGTGAGCACGCCGGGATTCATCGATACCACGACCGAGGGAGGCCTCGCGTACTCCGATTTGAAGCACTTCAACGCCTACGTGAACTACGGCAACGACTCGGGGACCAACGTGCTCGCCGGCAATCAAGCGCAGTACTACGAAGTCGGAACCGGCTGGTCGAATCAGACGTTCGGGTTCTTCGGGGCTACGCGGAAGATCGGCACGTACTATAATCCGGCCGACGGATTCATCTCCCATCCGGGAATCGCCGGCTACGCGCTGTATGCCGCCAAGATCTTCGATTTCAGTCCGACCGACAAGCTCGTCTCGGTTGGGTTCGCCGGTTTTTTGGACCGGTATCAAGGACCGACGTTTGGTCAGGCGCAGAGCGACAATCAGTTCATCGTCGACATCCTCACGAAGAAGGCGCTGGACCTGCAGCTCTTCACCGGATCGAACTACTGGCGCTTCGGCGACGTGCTCACGCCGATCACGCAGAACGGCGGCTTCCAGTTCACCTACGATAGCGGCCTGCAGACAAATAACCCGGGGCAGTTCCCATACCACGGCCCTTCGTCGTATCCAACCTCGGTCTCGTATAACACCGGGCGCTACGGTGCGGGTCGCCTCGATACGTGGTTTCGGTCGACCACGATCCGCGTTGGAAACCACGGGGCGCTGACGCTCTCCCTCGACGACACGGCTCAGTGGATCCCCTCGCCAAAGCCAGATAACATTCAGTGGTTCGAGAGCCTCAGCTACGCCTATCAACTCGGTCCGAACTCGTCGTTCGCGGTCGGGTTGCGCCGGGTCGTCGGCTATCCGCCGCTTCCCAATGGGGGCGGAAACTGCGAAGGCGAGTGCTCGAACATCTCGGTCGCCTATCATCTGCGCCTGCGCCGAAGCGAGATCTACATTGCCTACGGCAATCCGAACGCCCTGACGACGGTGCCCCAGGTAATCTTCAAGGTAATCTTCTACGCCGGAGCGCAGAAGGGCACGTGATGCGTTATGTGGTTTTTGCAGCGTTGGCACTCGCTCTCTATCCGATGGCGGCGGCGGCGGCGCCGGTCGCCCCCGAGGATCTCTACAAGCTGACATTATTGGCCAACGCGGCCATCTCGCCGGACGGCGCGCACGTGCTCGTCGAGGCATCGCGGATGAACGGTCCCAAGGACACGTACGACCGGACGATCGAGCTGGTCGACGTGGCGACGGGTACGGTGACCGCTAACGTCACGAAGCACACCGGCGATAGCGATTACGCCTGGATGCCCGACAGCCGGAGCTTCGTCTTCGTTCGGACGGTTGAGAAGCAGAAGCCGCAGCTCTACCGGTACACGCTAGGCACGGGCGCCATCGTCGCCCTCACGCATATCAAACAGGGAGTCTCGGGGCCGGTCGTTTCGCATGCGGGCGATCGCATCGCCCTCAGCGTTACCGATAGCGACCCCGCGCCCGCCGCGCAAATCGACTTTGCCAAAGCCGGATTTACGCCGAAGGATGCGCAGAAGAAGAGCGATATCCAGATCATCGACCAGCTCTTCTTCCAGGCGAACGGAGCGGGCTACACCTATCGCGATCACCAGCATATCTGGACCGTCAATGCCGATGGCTCGAACGCCAAGCAGCTTACCTCGGGCCAGTACTCCGAAGGGTTCGATGCGTGGTCGCCCGACGACAAGACGATTCTCCTCGATTCACTGCGCTACGAGTCGGTCGATAGCGGACCGAGCGATGTGTACACGATGCCGTCGACCGGGGGCGCGATGGCGAAAGTCGCGTCGCCGCTCCCGGCCAATAACGGGTTCTTCTTTGGGAACGACGGACGTAAGGTCTACTTTCTCAGCGGCGACGTCACCGATTCCGCGGCGCGCCCGGCGCTGATCTCCGCGAATTGGGACGGCTCGGACCGCCGCGTCGTCGTGCAGCAGAACTCGATTGGCTGGGGTGATTCTTTGCTCGCCGACATGAAAGAAGGCGGCGGGCTATGCGGCGCCCCGTTACCCGGCGCAGAAAAGGCGTTGCTCAACGTCGACGGACCCGGTTATGCGAATCTGCGAACGCTCGACCTCACCAACGGCACGCTCACCGACGTGACGCCCGCGCACGGTGAAGCCTGGTCGTGCAGCGTCTCGCTGGACGGCAAGCACGTCGCCTATCTGTACAGCGACTTCACCCATCCGGCCGACCTTTTCGTGGCAGATGTCGGCGGCGGCTCGCCGCGCCGGCTGACGAACGTGAACGGAGCCTATCTCGCCTCCGTGACGCTCTCGCAGCCGCAGGAGTTCGACGTCAAAGATCCGGCTGGCTTCACCGTTCAGGCGTGGTTCATGCCGGCGACGACCGGCGCTGCGGGCGCGAAGCATCCCACGCTGCTCGATATCCACGGCGGTCCCGAGACGCAGTTCGGCGAGACGTTCTTCCACGAGTTTCAGCTCTATACGTCGCTGGGTTACAACGTGGTATTCTCCGACCCCGCGGGAAGCACGGGCCACGGATACCCGTTCGAAGAGGCGCTCGAGAGCAATTACGGCGACGCGATGTTCCAAGACGTGCAGGCCGTGATGGATGCCGCGGTGCAGCGCCCCGAGGTTGACGCTACGCGCATGGGCGTGCTCGGCGGATCGTACGGCGGTTACGCGACGCTTTGGGTGATCGCCCACACCGACCGTTACAAGGTGGCCGTCGCCGAACGCGCGGTCAGCAACGTACAAAGTGAGAATCTCGCGGCCGACTTCGCGGGAAAGAACGGGCTAGGCGGCGGCTACTACACCTGGGGGCCGCCCTGGGATCCGGCGAGCACCGATTATGCGAAGTTTTCGCCGCTGACATACGTCGCCGCGGTCCACACGCCGGTGATGATCCTTCATTCTGATGAAGATACGCGCGCGCCGATCGATCAGACGCTGCAGGAGTACACCTCGCTGAAGATTCTCGGGCGCACCGTCGAATACGTGGCGGTTCCCAACGAGAACCACGATCTCTCACGCACCGGCGCGCCGATTCATCGCGTCGAGCGCTTGCACCTGATTCTCGACTGGCTCGCCAAGTATATCTAACCTGTCATCCTGAGCGTAGCGTGCGAAGCACGCGGAGTCGAAGGGCGAAGGGCGAAGGGCGAGGGCGACGGGCGGTCACAGGCAGGTCTTGCCGGGCGTCTTCACCGTAGAGATAGATCATTGTGTGGCGAGTAACGGTCGCATTGACGGCGGCACTCCTCGCGGCGGGCGTTACGCCTACGCCGCCGCCGCAGATTTATCGCGTCGTTACGCGACCGCTCTGCAGCCGGCTCCATCAAGTGATCGCGCCGGCGATCGGCATGATGCTGCAGAACGATTCGACGATCAAGCGAAGTCCGGCACTCTTCAAGCAGTATAACGACGCCGCGCTCTACGGCAACGACGCCGGGAGCAGCCGGAACAATCCTGGCGGCGATCCAGGTGGCACCTCGAACGCCGCGCAGAACATGGCGCTGCAGGGGATGGAGAACCTGATCCGGCCGATCGCCAACAACATCATCGCGATTCAGACCGCGCTCGACTCGCCGGAGCTGACGCACGCCACCGGCGTTGAAGAGGACGACCGTCAGGTGCAAGCGATTCGCGATAAGCTGCTCAAAGCGCTGGCCGCCCAGAACGCCTCGCTCGACATCATCAGCGGCTTCGTGGATACGCAGCAGATGGCCGACCTGCAGCACGCCGACGAAGGGTATATCAGCTCGATCAGCCAGCCCGATAGTACCAATGCGAAGATCTCGACGCCCGGCCCCAATCCGCTGGAGGCAAATCCGAACTACGCGGGCCTTCCGCCGAATCCGTACTCGATCGACCCGGCCACGATTCCCGGCTTAACGCTCGGCTACAATCCGGTGACGCGGTTAATCGAGGCGCTCCGCTGGACGATCGAAGCGACCGAGACGCGGGAAAACGACGCAGCCAAAGCCGTGATGTCGAGCAACGCGCTCTGCAGTAACACGCTTGCGGCTCCGACCCCTCCGCCCTAAGACTACGGCTTGTACGTAAAGCCTTGAATCGACGCCGCGCCGGTGGCGTGGTCGCTCCAAACCGCCCAGATCGTTCCCGTCTTTGGATCGATTGCGGTCGTATGAAGCCCCGGCGCGACGGGCAGCGTCGCGAGGAGTTTTGGATCCGCCGTGCCGTCGTACGAGTAGAGCGTGATGCCGCTCCCCGCGCAGGCGAGCCAGCCGCGCGACGGCTCCCAACTGCATTGATCCACTTTGCTCGGATAGGCGACGCGGTGCAGCAGATTCCCGGCTCGATCGTAGACTGCGAGAACATTATTCTCGCCGGCAACGAACAGCGCGTGGTGCACCGCGTCGTATTGGAGTGGATGATTGCTCGTGAGAAACGGCGTCGGAATGGAGCGCACGACGCGCAATGAGGTGGGATCGACGATGGCGATTTGGCTGGTCGCCGGATCGTTGCTCGTAATATTCTGATAGACGTCGTGCGTCTCGGGATCGACCTGGATATACTCGGGCTTGTGCCCGGGCAACGTAACGGTCGCGATCTGCTTGAAGGTCGTCGCATCGATAACGAAGATGCGCGTCCCGTCATCTTCGTCGGCGTAAATACGTTTGAGCGCCGGATCGTAGGCGATCGCGTCGACCGGACCGGCGACGGCGACCGTGTGCAGGATCGTCTGCGCGACGGGATCGACCTCGCTTACCGAGTTACCGGTTCCGTTGCCGGTAAAGACGTGTCCGGTCGCATCGTCGACCGCGACGCCGGCCATCGGCCCGACCTTGACAATTCCAATCACATTGCCCGTGCCGGCGTCGGCGACCATCAAGCCGCCGCCCCCTCCATGGGCTGCATAGACGCGTCCTCGCGCGGCGTCGACGGTAACGTAATCGAACCCGCCGCCCGGCGTGACGGTCTGCGGCGCAGTGACCGGAACGATCGGCATCGTGAGCCCTCCAGCCTCGCTAGCATAGAGTTTATTCGCCCCGGTTTCTAGTGTTTCGCTCGAGCGGACTTGGGGAAATACTGAAGGCGTAAGTGCTAAGTGCTTACATAAAGCAAAGAACCAAGGGGCTCGCCGCAGGCGGGCCCCGCTCCTCGCGGCAGAGGTAGTCAACGGCTAGCGACGTATGCTCCCCGCGTGCAGGACGTAAGAGAGGCGCTGAGGCTGCCGTCGCCCGCGCCGCGCCCACAGGCGCTCGCTTTCGACGGTGAAAAGCTGTGGATGGGATCGATAGAGACCGAGCGTCTCTATGCGATCAATCCGCTGCAATGGACCGTCATCGAGGAGGAGAAGGTGCCCGGGAAGCCTTGGGGCATGACCGTCGTCGGCGACGAGCTGCGCGTCGTCTGCGGTGTCGGCGAGAACGACGACCGCGTCATCCGCCGCTTCATCCCCGGTCATGGATTCAAGTCGCAGGACTCAATCGATTGCCCCGAGTTTACCGGCTCACAGCTGAGCTACGACGGCACGCGCCTCTACCTCAGCCAGTGGTATAATCGCCGGATCCTCGGGCTCGACGAGCGCGGAACGATCGTGCGGCAGATCGACGTGCCGCATCAGATCTGCGGCCAGTGCTATCTAGATGACGCCTTCTACCTGGTTACGACCGACGACGAAGAGACCGGCGAGTATTTTCTAACGAAGGTTTCGGCCAACGGCGCTCACGCCTCCGAGGATTTAGCTCGGATTCCTTTCGCGGCGCGGTCGCTCGCGTACGACGGTTCGAGATTTTGGACGAGTCATCGCGAAGCGAATCAAATCGTTTCGTTTGATCGCTGAGCAGTTCGCTTCGAGCGATCCGCACGCCCGGCTCGCGGTGGCGGCGCTCCGCCTAGTCTTCGGCGGGGCCTACGCCCGGCAATTCGGCATTCGCCTCTGGGATGGAACGCGCGTTTTCGGCTCGGAGGGCGAGCGATTCGTTCTGCTCGTCAACTCGCCGGGCGCGCTGCGCGCGGCGTTTACGCCCCCGCTCGAGCTCTCGTCAGGCCGCGCATTCGGCGCCGGCCTGCTCGATGTCGAGGGCGATCTCGAGTGCGCCGTCGACGCGCTGCTGGCGTCGAGCGCATCGCTGCGCGGGCGCGATCTGCTGCGGCTTGCCGCGTTGCTGCGGCGCTTACCGAAGGTGCGGCCACCGCAGTTGCGCGAGGCGAAGCTGCGCGGGCGAACGCACTCGCGGGCGCGCGACCGGGCGGCGATTGGTTTTCACTACGACCAGCCCATCGAGTTCTATCGCAGTTTTCTGGACCGCGATATGGTTTATTCGTGCGCCTACTTCGACGACGGCGTCGAGACGTTGGACGACGCACAAAGCTCGAAGCTTGACCATACGTTGCGCAAGTTGCGGCTGCGCCCCGGCGAGCGGCTGCTGGATATCGGTTGCGGTTGGGGGGCGCTCGTCATCCGGGCGGCGCAGCTCGGCGCGTACGCGCTCGGGATCACGCTCAGCCGCCTCCAGTACGAAGAAGCGCGACGCCGGATCGCCGCGGCGGGCGTCTCGGCCTTTGCGACGGTCGAACTCTGCGACTACCGGGAGCTGCGCGGCGAGCGCTTCGACAAGATCGTGAGCGTCGGAATGTTCGAGCACGTCGGACGTTCGCGGTTCGCGCAATATTTCGCGGCGGCATACGAGGCCCTAAATCCCGGCGGACTCTTTCTCAACCATGCGATCGCCGAGCGAGCCCGCAAACGACAGGCGATTCGGTTCGTGGGCCGCTTCATCTTTCCCGACGGCGAGCTCGTCACGCTCTCGGAAGGCTTGAACGCGGCGGAGCGTGCGGGTTTCGAAGTACGCGACGTGGAGAATCTGCGCGAGCACTACGCGCGCACGCTCCGCGCGTGGGTCGCGAATCTCGAGCGGAACCGCGCCGCGGCGATCGCCGCGGCCGGTGAGTCGAGCTACCGGCTGTGGCGGCTCTATCTGGCGGGGAGCGCGCAAGGCTTCAGCATTGGGCGGATGGGCGTCTACCAGTCGTTGCTGGCGCGGCCCCACGACGATGGCCGCGTCGAGCTGCCGCCGACCAGGCGGGATTTGTACGCCCTCAATGTGTCATCCTGACCCTACAATGTGTCATCCTGAGCTTGTCGAAGGATGCATGGAATCTACGCGGTCGTAGCTCAACGGATAGAGCACCAGGCTTCGAACCTGTAGGTTGGGGGTTCGAGTCCCTCCGACCGCGATTATTAAAACGCATTGGTGGGGTCTATCATTGCTTGGTAATTAAGGGAGGATATCCGTTGCGTTATCTCGGTGCATTCCTTGCAGTTTCAATCGGTGCAGGCGCGCTCGCTGCCTGTTCCAACGGCAGCAGCTATACCGGCCTCTCGCAGCCGGTCAACAGCGTTAAGAAACCCACTACTGGCAATTACCGAATAATTTACAGCTTTGGAAGTGCCGCGCACGACGGCGAGGGGCCGATCGCGCCTCTCATCAATCGGCAGGGCGTGCTTTATGGCACGACCGCTAACGGCGGTTCAACCCGTTGCCATAACTCTGAAGGATGTGGAACGGTCTTTAGCGTCACTACGAGCGGCACCGAAACGATACTGCACCGCTTCGGTATCTACGGTGACAATGCAAGCCATCCAGCTGCCGGTCTCATTGCCCTCCACGGCACGCTCTATGGCACGACTGGAAATAACAGCGCCCAATGTTACTCATCATCCTACTTAAGTTGCGGAACGGTCTACTCCATCTCGAGGTATGGAGGGTACAGCACACTACACACCTTTGCTGGCCGGCCCTCGGATGGCAGCGGTCCTACGGCGTCGCTTGTGGCCCTCAACGGCGTGCTCTACGGCACGACAAATTACGGCGGTTCGGCGGCGTGCGGTGCTTATAGCCAGGGATGTGGAACGGTCTTCAGCCTTACACCAAACGGAACGGAAGCGATACTGCACAACTTTGGGGGCACTGCCTCTTCGGGCGACGGCGCAATTCCTACTTACAATCTCGTCGCGCTCAATGGTGTGTTTTATGGCACGACGGCGCATGGAGGCGCGAATAACGAGGGCACCGTTTTCAGCATTACGCCGAGCGGAACGGAAACGGTCTTGCACAGCTTTGGCGGCTCCGGCGACGGCGCGATTGCGAATTCGGGACTCGTTGCCAAGAACGGCCTCCTGTACGGCACGACCTCAGCCGGCGGTACGGGAGGCTGCGGTTACGGTAGCATTCCGGGATGCGGAACGGTCTACAGCATTACGCCGGACGGGACCGAAACAGTCTTGCACAGTTTTGTTGGTTCGGATGGCGCATTTCCCTGGGACCACCTCGTCGCAACAAGCCGTGTTCTATACGGCACCACGTTAAGCGGCGGCTCGGGTAGTTGCGATTACTTTGGCACCGCGGGGTGTGGAACGGTATATCAGATCACGACGAGCGGCGTCGAGAGCGTACTGCATTTCTTCGGCGGCTCCGGCGACGGTTCGGGCCCCGGGGCGGCGCTGTTGCGCCTGAACGGCGTCCTTTACGGCACGACGCAGTTGGGCGGCGCGCATAACAACGGCACGGTGTTTTCAGTGACACCGTAAGCGACGACCGGAGAGGAACTATAACGATTACCACAAGAGGAATAAGGACGCTCCAGTACGTCCAGGGGCGATGGTAAGTCCACCCAGAATCGCAACGAGAAGCGTCACGTTTGAGCCAAATCGGGTTAGGCTTTGCACAAAGGGGTTGGCGTAGTTATCAGACGGTCGATGCGGTGGGAACGGTCTGACGATCGGCTAAAACACTATCGCCAAGGCCGCCATGGCCTACGGCCGATCTGCCCGAGGAGACGAAATGAATCGTTCTGTAATTCTTGCTTTCGCACTTGCCATTGCGCTTATAGGCCCCGCCTCGGCGGGGACGTTCTACCGATACGTTCCCACTACGGAAAGCCCCAAAATCGCAGCGGGCATCATTTTTGGAAATGGAGAGATCGAGCGTGGTTCCGGGTTCACGGTTCAACACCCGGAGACCGGCGTGTATCACATCACGTTTACCGCAGGATTCTTTCCTACTGGCTGTGCCTCAATCGTCGCACAGTCGTTTGCCCATAAGTCCTATAAGCAGATCCTGACTCAGGCGAGTGTGACCAACTGCGCGGGCCGCAACCCTATTTTCCATGTGACCACCAGACGAACCGATGGCATCTTTGAAGACAGAGACTTTCAGTTTATCGCCGTTGGAGTGTGACGATAAGTGCGCGTTGCTCTGATCGCCGTTCCGCTGCTCGCGCTCCTGATCGTGCCGGCGTTTATCACTAGCACCGAGCCGCGCATCTTCGGCATGCCGCCGATCATGTGGTGGCTCGTCGCGTGGGTCGTGTTGACGCCGTTCTGCCTCTTGCTCGTCGAGCGTCTGCGAGCATCGTGAGCTTGCCGCTGCCGATGGCGATCGTTGCGGCGGTCGTTTTGGGAACGATCGCGTTCGCGCTGCTCGCGGTGCGCCGAATCGGAAGCGATCCGGCGCAGTTCATTGTTGGCGGGCGGTCGTTCGGGCCGATCCTGCTGTGGGGTGCTGATGGGCGGCGAACTCTACACGACCTTTACGTTTCTCGGCATCGCGGGTTGGGTCTACGGCCGCGGCGCCGAGATCTATTATATCCTCGCCGTCGGCGGCGGCGCGTACATCCTCGCATATCTCTACCTGCCGCGGCTTTGGCGCTACGCGAAGGAGCGCGATCTTTTGACTTTTGCGGACTTCTTCGCGTCACGGTACGGAAGCAAGCCCTTCGGCGCAGTGACTGCCCTCATCTCGACCTGTACGGAAGCGCTGGCACTATTGCTCTATCTCACCGGGCTGCAGATCATTCTGACAATTGCGGGGCTCGGCGCGATCGACGGAACGCATGCCGTGCTGGTCGCCTTCGGCTTGATCACGCTCTTTGTCTTTACGGCGGGTCTTCGGGGAATGGCCTGGGCGAGCATCGTCAAGGATACGCTGATGCTCGCCGGCATCGCGATCGCCGGCTTCGTCTTGCCGATTGCCTTCTTCGGTTCGCCGTCGGCAATGCTGGCGCACGCGATCGCCGCACGGCCGCAGGCCTTCACGATCGGCGCCTGGACGGCCGGAAACGGAAAGCTGTGGTATATGAGCACGGCGATTCTCAACGTCGTGGGGTTCTTCGTCGGGGTCAACGCGGTGGCGGCGACCTATTCGGCAAAGAGCGAAGAGACCGTCCGTCGCAACGCGATCCTCCTGCCGCTCTACAGCGTGATGCTCGTGCCGATGTTCTTCGCAGGCTATACAGCTGCGCTCGTGCTTCCAGGCCTGCACGGAACGCAGAGCGACAGCGCATACTTGCGCGTGCTGCAGGCGCACTTTCCGCTCTGGCTGCTTGGGATCGTTTGTGCCGCAGGCACGCTGGCAGGTTTGCTCCCCTCGGCGACGCGTCTGCTCGCCGCCGCCAGCCAGCTGATGAAGAACGTCTTGGACGACATCTTCAACGTCGCCACGCAAGGCCCGGCGCAGACCTGGGTAACGCGGGGATTCATCGTGCTGATAGCGCTCGTTGCGCTGTTGTTGTGGGTCTATTTGAAGGCGTCGCTGGTCGATCTGCTCTTGTTCGTCTACAACGGTCAAGCGCAATTCGTACCTGGCATCCTCTTCGGGCTCTTTTGGAACCGCGTATCCCTCGTGCCGGTCGCGATCGGATTGGCGCTCGGCGAGATCGTGGCGCTCGGGCTCACGATGCACCCGTTGCCGCTGGCCGGGTTGAATCCGGGCTTCGCGGCGCTCGCGATCAACGCGGCAACCGTGGTGACCCTCACGCTGGTACGCTCGAAGTCGCACGTTCGGCGGGTTGCGTGACCTGCGACGAGAAGTGTAGGCGACGATGCGAGGGAGTTTGATCGCCGTTGCGGCGACAGCGCTGATTCTTTGGGGCTGCGGCGGCGCCGGCGGCAGTGCGCCGAGCGGAGTTCCTCTTGGGATGCGGGGCGCCTCGAACGCTCAACGTGGCAGCTCGAGCGGCAAAATTCAGCATGTGGTAATCATCATCCAAGAGAACCGCAGCTTGAACAATCTCTTTATGAACTATCCGGGAGCGACAACGTCGACCTACGGATACAACACGAAGCACCAGCAGATCGCGCTCCAACCGGTCACGCTGGCGACGACCTGGGATCTCCAGCACAACGCCCAAGGCTTCATCAAGTCGTGCCGCGGCACCGGGAGCATTCCGGGTACCAACTGCCGGATGAATGGCTTCGACAAGCAGCGCTGGAGTTGCGGCAAGCCTTCCGCGCCGCCCTGTCCGAATCCGGATCCGCCCTACAGCTACGTGCCGCAGTACGAAGTTCAGCCTTATTGGGACATGGCGAGTCAATACGTCTTGGCCGACGAGATGTTCGGCTCCGATTTCGATACGAGCAGCTTCGTTTCACATCAGTACGCCATCGCGGCGGTGAACCCGAACTCGTCGGTCGATAATCCCGTTACGCTCTGGGGGTGTCCGGGCGGTCCGTCCGATCGAATACCGGTGCTCGGCCCGGATCGCAACTACACCGATGGAACGGAAGTGCCGTGCTGGGATCCGCCGACGCTCGGCGACGAACTCGACACCGCCGGCCTCTCATGGGCGTTCTACGCTGCCGCGGTAAAGGGAGGAGGCAGTTCCAGCTGCGGCGGCGTTGGTGCCGATGCCGGGAAAGGACGCGTCGGCATCTGGAGCGCCTATCAGGCGATCAAACATATTTGCTACGGGCCGGATTGGAACGCCGACGTCATCTCACCGTCGTCGCAGTTTTTGACCGACGTTGGAAACGGGCAGTTGCGAACCGTAACCTGGATAACGCCGACGTACGCCAACTCCGATCACGGCGGCTCGGGATCGAAGACCGGTCCATCGTGGGTGACGCAGCTCGTCAACGCCGTCGGCGAGTCGCAGTTTTGGGACTCAACGGCCATCTTCATTTTTTGGGACGAGCCGGGCGGGTGGTTCGATCCGGTCGCGCCGGCGTACGTCGACAACGACGGTCTCGGCTTTCGGATACCGCTGCTCGTGATCTCGCCGTACGCTAAGCAGGGCTACGTTTCGCACGTGAGTTTCGAGCACGGCAGCATCTTGAAGTTCGTCGAAGATCAGTTCGGGTTGGCTCGACTTGCCGCCAGCGATACGCGCGCGAACTCTCCGGAAGCCGATTGTTTCGACTTCTCGCAACCGCCGCGCCAATACGTGCCGATCACGTCGCCGTACGGCCGCGCGTACTTCATGCATCAGAGCGCCGATCTGCGCTCTCCGGACACGGAGTAGGCGCGGTTAGCGCGGGGCAATTGCGTCCGAGCGGCGAAGATTTAGCTAAGATGGACTCCTTTAAAAACAATGCGGCGCGGCGCCGCGCGACCTGGCCGAGCTTCGTCGCGCGTTCGGCGGACGAGTTCGAATCATACAAGCGTAAGTTACAGCAAAGCATTCCGCCGCACAAACGCGTTGAAATGATTTGGGACCTCGTCCGGCGGCTGCACGGAGGAATGGATGCAACAGAACTCCGACTTGATCGAACTGTTGCGCGCGTTGAACGCCGCAGGAGCTGAGTACCTTATCGTCGGGGCCTACGCATTTGCATATCACGGGCGCGCACGAGCCACGAGCGACGTTGACATTTTCGTGGGCTCAAATGCCCAAAACGCCGAAAAGGTTTGGCGCGCTCTCGTGGCTTTCGGCGCGCCTCTCGAAACCCTGTCTATGGATGACTTCCGCTCGGAAGGCGTTTTCTACGTAATGGGACGGCCACCAAATCAGATTGACATTATTACCTCGATCGACGGAGTCTCGTTCGAGAAGGCATGGGCAGGACGCATCGCCTCGACTCTAGGCGACGTTCCGGTCAATTACATTGGCAAAGCCGAACTGATCGCGAATAAGAGAGTCGCCGCACGGCCTCAAGATCTCGCCGATGTCGCATATTTGGAGTCGACAGGCGAAAGCTAGAGGCTCCAGAGTGGGCCCCGCCCCTCGACTACGCATCGCTGCGCGATGCTACGCTCAGGATGACACGATAGGGTGCGATGCTACGCTCAGGTGACACGGTAGGGTGCGATGCTGGGCAGCCCTTCGACTACGTTCGCTGAGCTCACTACGCTCAGGATGACAGGGGGTTAGAACGCTAGGTTGGAGTTGGCGCAGAGCGTGAGCGGCTCGGCGCGCACTGTATCGTGTTGATAGTAGGCCGCGGCGGCGATCATTGCTGCGTTGTCGGTGCAGTATTTCGGCGGCGGAATAAGGGCGGCAATGCCTTCGGCTGCAGCCCAGGAACGAAACGCAGCCCGCAACGCCGAGTTCGCGGCAACGCCTCCCGAGAGGGCTACCGCGTTGTATGCGCCGCGTTCCCACGCGGCGCGTAAGCGGGCCATCAATACGTCGACGACCGCGGCCTGAAAAGAAGCTGCAACGTCTTCCGGCTTCGCAGCCCGGCCCGCCTCCGATTCCAGGAAATATCGTACCGACGTCTTCAAACCGGAGAACGAAAGGTCGAGCGAATCGCCCGACGGTCGGTGGCGCGGAAACGCGTGCGCGCGCGGGTCGCCGAGCTGCGCCATTGCATCGAGCGCGGGCCCACCGGGATAGGGCAGGCCGAGTAATCGCGCGGTCTTGTCGTACGCCTCGCCCGCGGCGTCGTCGTGCGTGCGACCGAGAATCCGCATGCGCGTCGCCGAGTCGACGGCGACGAGTTGCGAATGGCCGCCCGAAACGAGCAGCGCGAGAAAAGGATAAGGCGGCCCCTCGTCACGCTCTAGGAACGGCGCGAAGACGTGGCCGTGCAAGTGATTGACGGCATAGAGCGGGCGCTGCAACGCGAACGCGTAGGCCTTGGCCGCGGCGACTCCCACGACGAGGCTGCCGATCAATCCCGGTCCCGCGGTTACCGCGATGCCGTCGATCTCGGCAAAGGTCGACTCGGCGCGAGCCAACGCATCTTCGACGGCTGCGGAGAGGAGCGCTACGTGCCGGCGACTCGCAATTTCGGGGACGATACCGCCGTACTTTGCGTGAAAGGCGTCTTGACTGGTGGCAACGCTCGAGAGGACCTCGCGTCCATCGCGCACGACGGCGGCCGACGTGTCGTCGCATGAAGTCTCGATTCCCAGTAGAAGCACGACCAGCAGTTAGCGCTCGGAAGGAGCGCGCCTGCAAACCAAGCGAACGACGCTCTCAACGTGGGCGCAAGAATCTTTGGTTCAGGCGAACGAATCTCGGTCTACGAGATCAAGGATGCCGAGCTCGCCGTCGGCAGCACGCTGGGCGGTCCCAAGGGCGCGATGGTTATCAAAGCATCCGGTGCGCTCGAGAAGTTTTATTCCAGCGATCTCGGCGTAACGCTCTTGGCCGGATTATCGATCCAGTTTTGGGATGGCCCAACCGGCGCGGCGCGCGCCAAGGTCGACGGCACCTTCCGGATTCACCCGAGCTTTCAAGAGTACGAGTATCGCGTCGACGAGGGCGTAACGGTTTTGGAGCGGCTCTTCGTTCTGAATCGCTTCCCGATCGGCACGCGCGTCGATCCGCTCACCGCCTATTTGACGGTCGAGATTCGGAACGACTCAGACGAGACGCGCCTGCTCGATAGTTTGGCGGGCGTGCTGCTGCGCGGGAACACGGCACGCGACGTCTGCGCCCGCTACGAGGGCGCGCGGCGCGCGGTCGTTGCGTGGAACTCGAGCGCGCCCGATCAAGGGCGCGCAATTGGCGTTGCATCGGCGGCAAGTGGATTCGAAGTGACCGGCGATCACGGGAAGATGAACCGGCCGCACTTCGAGGGCAGGCTTTCGAATATGGTGGCGCGCAATCTCGTCGACCCGATCGCGCTCTTTCATTACCGGCTTCGCTTGGCGCCCGGCGCGAGGCGCCGGCTTTCGTTCACGCTGACCGGCTCGCCCGACGGCGCGCGGGGCGCGCGCCGTGCTCTTGCCGGCGCCCCGCCGGCTCGATCGGCGCTGGCGCAGACGCGCCGCCACTTCGAGAAGGTGCTGGGGCGCTCGATCGTGATTACGCCCGACGTCAACGTGAATCGCGGCGTACTTTGGGCGAAGGCAAACATGCTTCGAACGCAACTGTTTGCGCCGACGGGCTGGTCGTTCGTCAACGATCCGACTCGCTCGAATAACAGCGTGGGGAGAGATACCGCATCCTTTGTATTCGGCTCGGATTACGTAACGCCCGATTTCTCGCGCGAATCGCTGCGATGGTACCTTCGGCATGCGGAGCGGAGCGGAAAGATCGTCGAGTACTACGACGTTCGCAACGGCAAGCCGAGCGATTACGGCCTGAACGTCAACGACGATACGCCGCTGGTGATTCTGGCGCTCGCCCATCACTACCGGGTAACCGGCGACCTCGACTTCCTGCGCGAGTCGTATTCGGCGGCCAAACGTGCCGCGAATTATTTGCTTACGCAGCGCGACGCGCGCGGTCTGGTTTGGTGCACGGCAACCAAAACGGCGGAATGGGGAATCGTCGGTTGGCGCAACATCATCGACGACTATCGGATTTCGGGTGCGTCAACCGAAATAAACTCCGAGTGCTACGGAGCGCTCGGGGCGATGGCGCTGATGGCGCAGGCGCTCGGAAAGAAGACCGATCTGAAGCGCTTCGAGCACGAGGCGGCGGTGCTGCGGCGCGCGATCAACCTGCATCTGCGCGACCCCAAGACGGGGCTCTACTATCTGAACATCGACGTCGACGGTAAGCCGCGCTCGAACGTCACCGGCGACATGATTTTCCCGGTTCTGCTCGGCGTCGCCGATCACGAAACCTCCGCGCGCATCGTCAGCCGGCTCAGCGTTCCGACGTTTTGGACCGAGGCCGGCATCCGCACCGTCGCGCGCGACGACCTCGAGTATAATCCGATCCAGAACTGGGGGTTGCTCGGCGGCGTTTGGGTCGGCATGACCTTTCTCTTTGCGCAGGCCGCCGCGCGTTTCAACTCCGGGCTCATGGCGTACGCGCTCGGAACGAGCTTTGCGCACTATTCGCGCGACCCGGGGCGGCACAACACCGTGCCGGGGCAGTTCTCGGAGTGGCTGCACGGCGAGACGCTCGCAAACCAAGGCATGATGCTCTCACCGTGGTACCCGCCGCGTTACGTGTGGTCGGCGATCGAGGGCGCTTGCGGCCTCGATATTGCGCGCACCGAACTCGCCTGCAATCCACGGTTGGCGCCGCAGTGGAAGTGGCTCGGCGCACGCAACGTACCGTTCCGCGGGAGGAAGCTGACGTGGTTCGCCGCGCGTCTTCCCGAACCGACGCTCTATTCGAATTTCGAATGCTCCTCCGATATGAAGCTTCAAGTATACGATCGCGACGTGACGCCGATGCTCCAGCTCGGCGAGGACGTCACTGAGATTGCGTTGCAGCGACGTTCCGGGTTTGTCATCTTTTTAGGCAATACCGCGTCGCGCACCGTGACGACGCCGTTACGTTTCGCGCGTAAGATCCGCGGTCGATATCACGTGCGCTTCTTCACGAGCCTGCTTGGCGAGTGGGCGTACCGTGAGAACGTCGACGGCCGGGTCCTGGAGCGAGGTCTCGCCATCGACGTCGACGCGCAGGGATTCAGCGTCATCGAGCTGCAGCGGGTTTCGGCGTAGCTCGGCGATGGGTACGCAAGCGCCATGCAAGGTAAAGCAACGTTAGCCGGGCACTCGATTCATCCGATGCTGGTGACGGTGCCAATCGGCTGCTTCGTCGCCGCCGTCGCTGCCGACCTGATTTCGATTTGGCAGGGTCCGGTCTTTTGGGCGCAGATGAGCACCTGGCTGATCTTCTTCGGAGTCATCAGCGGGTTGCTCGCCGCGTTCTTCGGCTTCGTGGATTACGTGAGCGCGCCGATGACGGCTCGTGCCAAGAGCCTCGCCGCATGGCACATGACGCTCAATATCGCGGCGATCGTGATCTTCGGTTTGGCCTGCGCGATTCGGTTTTTCGACTACACCTCGGTCGCCGGTTACGCCCTGACGGCGCTGGGGATCGCGCTCCTTGCCGGAGCGGGTTGGCTGGGAGGCGAGGTGGCGCACCGCTATCTCGTGGGATCCGCCGAGCCGGATGGCGAGATCGTGCGTAAGGTCAGCGCGCGGTAAGCGCGCGCGCCGCTTTCCGGGTTGCCTATCGCTTCTTTCGCGTCGTGGTTTTCTTTCGCGTCGCGGCCTTCTTTTGCGTCGTGGGCGCTTTGCGGGCCGTAGACTTCTTGGCGGCGCTGCGCTTGCGCTGGGGACGAACGCCGAGATCGTGCCACGACGTTTCGGAGAGATCGATCCCGTAGTAATCGGCAGCCTTCTTGATGTTGGCGAATGCGAGAACGCGCTCGGCATCGGTGACGTCGGTCACCTGGTCGAAGCGCGCTACCGCATTGCGTACGTGGCGCGCGTCGGTCAGCGGCTCCTTGCGTTCCTTCGGAAAGGCATAGACGCTATCGGGAAGATCGCTTTGGCGGGTCAGCCGCCCGTGTTTTTCGTGCGGTTTCCAGGTCGTTCTCATGAATCGCTCTTACCCAAGGCGGAAGAGTCGGAAGCGTCCCGCATTTGACTCGTCGCCGGCCTACTACTAGAATAGGGCGAGTGGAGCGTAGGCGAAGGCCGTGAAGATTTGCCGGCATGCCGTCGAGTTTTACGGAGCGCACGAGGATCGCATCGCGCGCAACGTTGCCCGCTATCTTGCCGATTCGCTTCGCTCCGGCGGAGCCGCCATTGCAGTCGCGAGCGCGCGGCGGCGTGAGGCAATCCTCGAGGAGCTGGAGCGCTCGCAGGCTTTGACGCTTGCGGCATGCGGCGATCGGCTCGTCTTACTCGACGACGAGGAAACGCTCGAGACGTTTATGCGCGACGGGCATCCGAATGCGGAACGCGTGGAGCTCGTTCTCGGCGGCCTCATCTCGAGGCTCGCCTCGCAGTATGGACGGTTGCACGTATACGGCGAAATGGTCGGTCGCCTGTGGACGCGGCGAGCGTTTGCGGCGGCGAGCGAGCTGGAGCAAATTTGGAACCAGCTCTTGAAGCGTACGGACTTCAGTCTGTATTGCGGCTATCCGATCGACGTGCTGAGCGAAGATTTTCAAATCCCGACGGTGCGCGGCGTGCTCGCCGCCCATGGCCGGCTCGTTCCGACGCTCGGTGACGGTTTCATTGCGGCGATCCGCCGCGCGATGAACGAACTGCTCGGAGACGATCCCTGCGGCATCGGCACCGTCAAGAGCACGACTTTCGCGACGATGAAGACGCTGCTCCCTAGCGCCGAGGGAATGATTCTGCGGTTGCGCAGCGCGCTGCCTCGCTACGCTGAAGACATCTTGACTAAAGCGAAGGAGTACGCGTAATCGGCAGGTAGGCGCGCACGTGGGTTCCGAACCCCGGCAACGCTTCGACGTTCAGCCGCGCACCGAGCCGCTGTATTAACCAAAGGCCTCTCCCATGTTCGGTTAGGAGATCGGCCGCGCTTGACTCGGTCGAAGCATAACCCTCGCCGCGATCGATGACGTGCAGGACGGCGTTGTCGTCGCGCCACTCGAGCGCGGCTTCGATCGGGCCTCCCACGTGCTGCGCGACGTTGGCTGCAAGTTCGCCGAAGATGAGCTCTGCGGCGCGCAGATCGCCGTGCGGCCCGGTGGCGGCGAGATTGTCGGCAAACTCGCGTCGCGCGAGACGTGCCGCACGCCAGTCGCTTGAGTCGAACGTCCAGCGGTGCGACTGCACGAAGTTTAAGAGCAGAACCGCAACGTCGTCGGGGGATTGCTCGCGCAGGCAGAACTTTTCGACGAACTCGGCCGGACTCTCCACGTAGAAAACGGCATCGCTGCTGAGCGCTTCGCGCAGAGTGCGCTCTCCCGCGACCATGTCGCGAGTAGCTTCGGTCAGGCCGTCGGTAAAGAGCGCAATCAACGATGCGTCGTCGATCGACTCCGTGACCGATTTAACGTTCGGACGCGCGGCGCGCAATCCGATGGGCAGGCCCTCGGCCTCGAGTTCTTTGAGCGATCCGTCGACTCGGCGCAGGATCGGATAGGGATGGCCGGCGTTTGCGTAGGTGATCGTCCGGCGAGCCGCGTCGAAGATCGCAACGAACGCGGTCGCAACGGAACCCGGAAAACGGCGCAGCATAATCTCTTCGGCGGCGTTGAGGATCCGTACCGGATCGGGCTCGTACATCGCGACGACATTGATGGCGTGACGCAACTTGCCCATGACGATCGAGGCTTCGAGGCCGTGTCCGGTGACGTCACCAACGGTGAGGAGCACGCGGCGACCGTCGAGATCGAATGCATCGTACCAATCGCCACCCACCTGAACTTCCAGCGCTGCGGGACGGTAGATGGCGCTGAGCGATGCGTCGGCGATGGTTGCCAACCGGGTCGGCAGCGTCGCCTTCTGTAACGTTTGTATGAGCCGCCGCTCGCGCGCAAAGCTTTCGGCGCGGTCGAGAGCCAGCGACGTGCGCCGGCCGATCTCCTCGAGCAGCTCGAGCTCGCCGGCGTCGTAGCCGCGTGAGTTCGAGCCGCAAACGATTGCGCCGAAGACGGCGTCGCCCGTAAAGAGCGGAACCATCATCCACGAGCGAGGCTGCGAGGCCTCGAAGAGCGGGCCGGAGAGAGAGCCCGTCAGAATCGAGCGCCGCTGGCGCAGCGCCGCGGCGATCCGGCGCTCGGAAATCTCGCGAAAGCGCCCCTTCGTTCCAGCCGAGGCAATGATGCGCAGCGCTTCGTCGTTGAGGGCCGCGGCCACCGCGTAGTCGGCGAACCCTTGATGAAGCGCATCGACGATCAACTGCAACGTTTGGGTGGAATCGAGCGTCTCGAAGAGTCGTTCGGTGACGCGCGCTAAGAATCGAAAACGCTGGGTGATTTGGCGTTCGCGTTCGAACGTCTTGATGTTCTCGAGCGCCATCGCTAGCGCGCGCGCGACGACGACGGCGACGTCGACGTCTTGCGCGGCGAAGCTCGCGGGTCGCTCGGATTCGAGAAAGCTCAACGCGCCGATGCAACTCGTTCCCACCAAGAGCGGAACGACGATCATCGAGCGAGCGCGCGTCTTGCGCAGCAGAGCTTGCAACGGCTCGTGGCCGGGATCGCGCAAGGGTGCCGATAGCAGGAGCGGCTGCCGGGTGCGGACCGCTTCTTCGACGGCGCTTGCAAGCGATTCGTTTCGGCCCGAACCTTCGGGGCGCCGATCGGCCACGGCTTCGAGGTGCGTCGCTCCGTCGTCATCGAACGCGTGGATCGCGCAGAGATCGCTGAAGTGCTTGACGGAGGTCTCGACGAGCCGATTGAGGATGGTCGCGCGGCTAAGGGACGAGGAGAGCACCGCCGCCGCTTCGGAGACGAACCGGCTTCCCGCATCGGCGAAACGATCGACTTCGGCGACGCTTCCGGACCAGTGCAGTACCTCGTCGCGATTGTCCAGGACGGGAACCGCTTGGATCAAGAACGTGCGCGGGGAGAGACCGGCGCCATGGACGTGATAGACGGCGCTGAAACGCTCGACGCAGCGGGCGCAGCGACGCCAGAGCTGCTCGACTCGCTGCACCTCGGCGTCATCGAGCGTCCCTTCTCCGCAGGGCGCGCTTGGGCGGCAGGGCGTGACGCTCGTAACGCCTCCAGCTGCGTCCGCTTGCCAAATCGCGTCGCACATTCGGGCCATGACGATGTGAACCGAGTGCAGCATTCGTTCGGCAGGAACGGGCGACGGCTCGCGTTCATTCAGTCGTTTCATCGAAAACCGTTGGGGCAAGCATAACAGGATTCAGCCGCAATCGTCGGTAACCGCCCGGACACTATTTCACGTCCCAATCGGGTCCTTTCGAGGCTCTCCGAGGAGAGTCACGGCGCTCTCTCCGGCGCCCTCCAGCCGGTAACCTTCGCCGACGGCGAAGTGCTCTACGAAGCAGGAAGCCGGATCGAACGCGTCTACTTCCCACTCTCGGCGGTCGTTTCGATCCTCCAAGTGATGGAGGAAGGCGCGGCAGCGGAGGTCGGCATGGTCGGCTGCGAGGGCATCGCTGGACTCGATGCGCTCCTCCGCGACGGAACCGCGGCGGCACGCCACGTTTGTCAGGTGCCCGGCACCGCCTTGGTGACGCCTGCCGCGACGCTCAAAAACGCCGCGAAACAGGATCAAGGCCTGCTGGATGCGCTGCTCTACTATGCCGGAGGCTACTGCGCGATGCTGGCCCAGCTCATCGCCTGTAACCGCCTGCATCGGGTTGAACAGCGCTGCGCGCGGTGGCTCCTAATGACGGTCGACCGTATCGGGCGCCTCGAGTTCCCGATGACCCAAGAGCGGCTCAGCATGATGCTGGGAGCTCAACGCCCGACGGTTACCGCGGTGATCACGTCGTTGCGCGATGCCGGGTGCTTGGAGAACAGCCGCGGGCAGATTCGCATCACCAACCGCAAGTGTCTCGAGTATTTCGCCTGTGAATGCTACAGGCTCTGTGCCGGGTACTTCGATCTATAGCGCCCGCCCCTGATTGGAGGCTGCCCGATTTGGGGAAGATTGCCTGCAGTCAAGCCGAGGAGGCAACCTGAGCTGAACGAGGAGGGGAATTTGGCAGGCTTACTTTGGGCGATCATCGTGATACTCTTCATCTTTTGGCTGCTCGGATTCATGGCGTTCCATCTGGGCGGTCTAATCCACATCGTGCTGCTCGTCATCGTGATCCTCGTCATCGTCAATCTGCTGACGGGCCGGGGGCTACGCGTCTAAGGAGCATCGCTGATGGCTGCACGCAAGAAAACGACCACGCGCAAGAAAACGACCACGCGCAAGAAAACCAGTACCCGCAAGAAAACCAGCACACGTAAGAAATCGACCCGCAAGTACGGACCGAAGGCGGGCAAGAAGGTGAAGCGCGCGATGCACGAGATGAAGCGCGGCAAGCTGAAGTCCGGCCGGTCGGGAAAGAAAGTAAAAAGCCGAAAGCAAGCGATTGCGATCGGCTTGAGTGAAGCGCGCCGTTCCGGCGCGAAAGTACCGAAGCGGAAGCGCTCCTAAAGGGGCGCTTCCAGCTCCGTCGCCTTCGCAAGGGGCCCGCGGTCGGTCGTAAGACAGCCGCACGAGTGAAGTGCGCGATCGACTAGGCCCTTCGAGATTTCGTCGTCTCCGCAGATCGGAATGTTTGCGCCGGATTGCGGCAGATTGATCAGCGCCCTAACCACGCGGTGGGAATCGAGCTTGCGGGCGAGGCGCTCGGCACCGCTCTGCGCGCCGTTTCCGCGCTCCGCTTCGACGGCGTCGACGATCACCGCGCCGGCGCGCGCGCCGACCGCCTTCACGGCGCGGTCGACATCGTGGCGAGGAACTGCCAGCACGAGCAAGTCGGAGACCATCGCCTGCTCGTAGGGGATAGCCTCGCGCGCGCCGAGTTCGGCTGCGGCTCGCTTGGCGCGCTCCCTGGCGATGGGATCGCCGAGCGTTACCTGATGACCTCCGGTGCGTAACAGGCGACCGATCGCCTTGGCGCGGTCGTCGGAGCCTACGATTCCTATTCTCATGCTTATTCTCGTACCCACGGATCGTGTGACGAACCCGGGGTGACAGAGCTGGCGCCCTGTGGTAGACTATCTATCTGTGCCCCGGGCCAGCGGCGGTGGGAACCCTTACGTGACGACGTGAGACGGGCTTCCCTGCGTAAGCGGCGCCCAAGCCCGTCCTTCGACTACACATCGCTTTGCGATGCTCCGCTCAGGATGACAAGCTGGGGACCTTTTTTGAGGAAAATCCTTGAATCTGATCGACGTCAACAACTTCGACGCCATGCGCATCGGGCTGGCATCGCCCGAGCAAATTCGCGCTTGGTCGTTCGGCGAAGTGAAGAAGCCCGAGACGATTAATTACCGCACGCTCAAGCCGGAGCGCGACGGCCTCTTTTGCGAGAAGATCTTCGGGCCGACCAAAGACTGGGAGTGCCACTGCGGCAAGTACAAGCGCATCCGATTCAAGGGCATGATCTGCGACCGCTGCGGCGTCGAGATCACGCGCGCGAAGGTACGCCGCGAGCGCATGGGCCACATCGAGCTCGCCACCCCGGTAAGCCACATTTGGTATCTCAAGGGCGTGCCGAGCCGGATCGGCATCCTGCTCGACATGTCTCCGCGCCAACTCGAGAAGGTGATCTACTTCGCCGCCTACGTGGTGATCGATCCAGGCGATACCACGCTCACCAAGCGCGAGGTGCTCTCCGAGCAGAAGTATCGCGAAGCGCGTGAGAAGTTCGGGAACCGATTCAAGGCGGGCATGGGCGCCGAAGCGATTCGCGAGCTGCTGCGCGATTTGAACCTGCGCAAGCTGCAAGAAGACCTGCGCAAAGAGTTCAAGGAGACCAGCGGACAGAAGCGGCTCAAGGCGATCAAACGGCTCGAGGTCGTCGAGGCCTTCCTCTCAAGCGGTAACCGCCCCGAGTGGATGGTGCTTGCCGCGGTGCCGGTGATCGCGCCGGAGCTGCGGCCCATGGTCCAGCTCGACGGCGGGCGCTTCGCAACCTCCGACCTCAACGATCTCTATCGCCGGGTCATCAACCGAAACAACCGGTTGAAGCGGTTGCTGGAGCTCAACGCACCCGAGATCATCATCAAGAACGAGAAGCGGATGCTTCAAGAGGCGGTTGACGCGTTGATCGACAACGGGCGGCGCGGACGTCCGGTGACGGGTCCGAATAACCGTCCGCTCAAATCGCTCTCCGATATTCTCAAGGGCAAGCAGGGACGTTTCCGTCAGAATTTGCTTGGCAAGCGCGTCGATTACTCCGGACGTTCCGTCATCGTTGTGGGCCCGACGCTCAAGCTGCACCAGTGCGGATTGCCCAAAGAGATGGCGCTCGAGCTCTTCAAGCCGTTCGTGATGAAGAAGCTCGTCGACCGCGGCCTCGCGCACAACATCAAGAGCGCGAAACGCATGGTCGAGCGGGTGCGCCCCGAGGTCTGGGACGTGCTCGAAGAGGTGATTAAAGAGCATCCGGTGCTGCTGAATCGCGCACCGACGCTCCATCGTCTCGGTATTCAGGCATTCGAGCCGGTGCTCGTCGAGGGCAAGGCAATACACCTCCATCCGTTGGTCTGCACGCCGTACAACGCCGATTTCGACGGCGACCAGATGGCCGTGCACCTTCCGCTTTCGGCCGGCGCGCAAGCCGAGGCCCGGATTCTGATGCTCTCTTCGAACAACATTCTGCTTCCCGCGTACGGAAATCCGGTTTCGATTCCGACCCAGGACATGGTTTTGGGTCTCTACTACCTCACGTTCAATCGCGACCAGTATAGCGGTCCCGCGAAGGCGGCGGTGATCGACGATTACGAACGAGTCGACCGCGAGAAGAACAAGAACGCCCCCGCGGGCGACGTGGCCGGGTCGCTTCCAACATTCAGGGACGCCAGAGAAGCGGTCATTGCGTACGAGACCAAGCAGATCGGTCTTCAAGAGTGGATCTACGTGCGCTGGAAGGGCGAGCTGATCAAGACGACCGTCGGTCGCGCCATCTTCAACACGGCCTTCCCCGAAGCGTGGCATCACGAGTTCGTCAACCGCATCATCGACAAAGGCAGCCTGCGCAAGATCATCACGGATTGCTACCGCCAATATGGCAACTCGGAGACGGCGCGGTTCCTCGACGCGATCAAAGATCTCGGCTTCCATTACGCGACGCTCTCGGGAACGACGGTCTCGATCAACGACGTGATCGTTCCGCCGAATAAAGACGAGATCATCGGTAAAGCTCAGGACGAAGTCGACGAGCTGCATCGGCTCTACGAACAGGGCTTCATCTCGCAAGACGAGCAGTACAACAAGACGATCGACGTTTGGTCGAAGGCTTCCGACGAAGTCACGAGCTCGATGCAAGCCTCGCAGAATCCGTTGAACCCGGTCTTCATGATGGCGACCTCGGGTGCGCGCGGCTCGATCGCGCAGGTCAAGCAACTCGGCGGCATGCGCGGCTTGATGTCCGACCCGTCCGGCCGGATTCTCGAGATTCCGGTCAAGGCGTCGCTCAAAGAGGGTCTGACGGTTCTCGAATACTTCATCTCGACGCACGGCGCGCGCAAGGGTCTCGCCGACACGGCGTTGCGTACGGCGGACTCGGGCTACCTGACGCGGCGTCTGGTCGACGTCGCTCAAGACGTGATCATCCGCGAGGAGGATTGCGGCACGAGCAGCGGGATCACGGTGAGCGATATCCGCACGGGCAAGGAGATCATCGAGCCGCTGATCGACCGGATCATCGGCCGGCGCGCGGCCGAAGAGATCCGCCTCGATCCGAAGCGGCCGACGACCACGATCGTGGCACGCAATGACGAGATCGACGAGGAGAAGGCCAACGCGCTCATCGCCGCAGGGATCAACGAAGTCAAGATCCGTTCGGTACTCACCTGTCAATCGAAGTACGGCGTCTGCTCGCTCTGCTACGGACGCGATTTGGCCGCCGGGACGCGTGCCGATATCGGCACCGCGGTCGGGATTATCGCCGCTCAATCAATCGGCGAGCCGGGCACGCAGCTCACGCTGCGTACCTTCCACACCGGCGGCGTCGCGACCGAAGACATCATCACGGGCCTGCCGCGCGTCGAGGAGATCTTCGAAGCGCGCAAGCCCAAGGGTCAGGCAACGATCGTAGAACACGCCGGAACGATCAGGCTCGGCGACGAGCGGAACAAGCGAATCGTCTACATCGTCGACAAGGTCGGTGAAGAGCACGAGTACGAGATTCCGCCCGGGACGCACTTGCTCGTGCAGGACGGAACAGAAGTCGAGCCGGGCGGGCAGCTCAACGAAGGCTCGCTCAACCCGCACGACATCCTGCGCGTGAAGGGCGAGACCGCGCTGCAGAACTATCTCGTTCAGGAAGTGCAGAAGGTCTATCGTTCGCAAGGCGTCGACATCAACGACAAGCACATCGAGGTCATCGTTCGCTCGATGCTGCGCAAAGTGAAGATCGTCGAAGGCGGCGACACGCCGCTGCTGCCGGGTCAGCTGATCGAGGCGGCGCAGTTCCACGAAGCCAACGAACGGATGAAGGGCGCCGGCAAAGAGCTCGCGTCCGCGAACCCGGTCTTGCTCGGGGTAACGAAGGCATCGCTTGCGACCGAGTCGTTCCTCTCGGCGGCGAGCTTCCAAGAGACGACGCGCGTGCTCACCGATGCGGCGATCAAGGGTAAGTACGACCCGCTGCTCGGACTGAAGGAGAACGTGATCATCGGCAAACTGATTCCGGCCGGCACCGGGATGTCGCGGTATCGCAACGTCGACATCGTGCCGGAAGGTCAGGACGTGGACGACGACGGGCGTCCGCGTCACGAGTACGACGTGCCCTACGCCCCGATGACCGCCGACGATGCGGCGCTCGCCGAGCTGATGGGCGGAAACGGGGACGGAATGAGCCGGCTTGTGACTGCCTACGAGCGCAACCGCGAACCGCTCACCGTTCAGTACGAGGGTGAGTACGACGAGGCCACCAGCCCGCACGCCGTGCCGAAGAAGACGCAGTACGACCGGCTGAAAGGCATCAACCCCGAAGACCTGTAGCTCGCGCGCATTATACGTATCCCGTCCGCGGCGTGCTCGCCGGCACGGCTTCGATCGTGAGGTGGGAGACGCTGATTTCACCGTGGCCGAAGAGCAGGAGCCCCGCGAAGATGCCCGTCGCCTCGTTGGGCACTTGCAAGACGATGGAGAAGGGCTGCCATGCCGAGGTTCCGTGCAGCATGCGGTCGGTCATGTTGTCGAGCGCGATGGGTCCGTCCGGCCCGTCGACCCGCACCCAGAAGACCCCGCCTTGCGGCGCGTTCACGGTTTGGAGCATCCCGAAGATGTGCACCGCTTTTCCGCGATAGGGTGACGCGTCGATTCTCTGACCGTTGCTGACGACATTGTTCGCCGTGGACTGCGCAGCCGAAAGCGGTGCAATTGTGATTGCGGTGGTGCCGGTTGCGCCCGGAAGCGACTTGCCGAGGTTCGCCTGTTCGATGCGCTCGAGCGCCAAGGTTTCTTTCGTGGCTCGAGCTTGGGCGGCGACGTCGGCCAGCTCGATCGAGCGCATTTGTTTTAATGCCGCCACGCCCGCGGCTTGCCCGGCCCCGGCCAAGCGAAGCGCCTCACGCAATCCGGTTTCGAGCACAACGTCGCGCCCCGCCGCGATGTCGGCGGCGCTCGGCTCCGAACGGACGTCGGGGATGATCCCGATCCGCTGCAATTGCCGGCCGTCGGCGAACCGCACCCCCTGGCCGGAGAATATCAGCGTGAGGCCGCCCGGAATCCCAAATGCAGTGATGTCGCCGTTCGCGCCGGCGGTCGGCGTTCCGACGAATCGCGTGTGGCCGGCGGCCGAGAAGAAGAGCCCGGTGTGCTCGGCTTGACTGATCGCGCGTTCGTCGATGAGCGTCACGGTCGGCTTGAGGTAGCGTGCTCCGTCTGCCGGCGGAAGTATCTGATAGAATGTGCGAAACGATTGCCCGAAGTATGCCTCGCCCTCGGTGACGTAGGGAGCGAGGGCCATCACTTGATGGAAGAGCGCGGCGCGAACGTCGTCGCCTGCAGCGAGGCGCGGCGCAATCGACCACGCCGTCCCGCGTGGATAACCGCGGTCGTCGAAGACGATTGCGCGCGTCTTTGCAAGCCTGGCAAACATCGCGTCAACATCGCTGCTTTCCAGCCGATTCAAATCGACGTATCCGACGTTGCCCGGAAGCACCCGGACGATCGGCCCGGAGCGTTGCTCGCGGACCAGGACGTTGCGTCGCCGAAAGCGAGCGGTGAAGGTTTTTGAAGATCGCGGATGGCGGAACGTTATCTCGATGCTGGACCCCGCTGGTCCAGCGAAGATGCTCGTTGCGACGTCCCCGACCAAGTTTTGCACGACTCCTTGTGGCGTCGAGCCGTTGACGAAGGGGCGTTGCGCGGCAAGCGCGTCGCGCGCGGGTACCCCTCCGACCGCCGTGACGACGTCGCCGACGCGCACGCCGGCATCGATGCATGCAACTGCATCAACGAGGTTCGTCACGACGATCTCACCATGAAGATAACGGCTAACGCACGGAGCGCCCGCGCCGAATAGCAGTTGCACGACTTGGCCTTCGACAAAACCGTGACCGTCGTGAATCAGTGCGTAGTAACGGCGTATCGCTCGAATATAGCTCGCCTCGTCGTTCGCGGTTCGTACCTCGCGAATTGCGCGCAGCGTGGCGGCCGACCAATCTTCGTGCATCAGTTCGCGATACGGAAAGAAGTAGCGGATTGCGTTATAGATGCGAAAGACGGCAAAGATGCGGTGCGGCTCGTCGGGGAGCGCGGGGGAGCCCGCTTCCATAGCCAGGGTGACGCCCGGTGGCGCGGGTTGGAAGGCCGGCGCGGTTGGCGAGTGATGGTCGAGCCAGCTCGCGATTGCGGTCGCTGGATTTTCTCCCACTGGAAGCGGCTGCACGAACGACGCGCTCGCGGCGACTTCCGCGTATTCGGAGACGCGGAACTGTGCGCTGAGGCCGTCTGGCATCCGCAGCGCGTCGACGTCGCCACCGTCGAGCGCCGGCGGCGGACCGTCACTGAAGACGACGGCCTGGTTCGCTCGCACGAGCGCGATCGCAAGATCGGGGATGGTCGTCCTTGCGCTGACCACAAACGCGACTCGTTCGTGCGCGGTCGCAGTTCCGGTCACCGCGGCGCCGTCGTCGATGATGAAGCCGCCGGTATAGTTTTCATCGCTGGGTAGATACGGACTCGTCAAACCGTTGTAATAGCGCCGGCGGTAGGCGGGCAACTGCACGTTCCCGCGCGTCAGGGACGCCGCAAGCGGCGTGGTGTCGAAGAGCGCTGCAACGTTATCGGCCTGTGCGCTCGATTCCGAATTGTTTTGCCGCAAGTCGACGACGACGGTCGCCATAGATTGCAGCGTGCGCGCGAGTGTCGCCGCACGATTTTGCACTTCCGACGAGCCGGCGTCGGGAAGGGCGGCCGCGTTGATGGTCAACACCGCCGTTTGCGTGTCGGGCGAGGCGAGTGCGAGCCCGTCACCACTTACGTGCGCTACCGGCTGCGGCGTCGCAACGATATGCGTCAAGGGATCGTTGAGGCTCGCGAGCATCGATGCGACGGCATCTGAGAAGGTGGAAGGGGACGTTGCGGCCTCGACTTTCGGAATTGCGGCCAGGGCCGCGGCGTCCCAATCGTTTGGCCGTGCGAGCCTTGGATCGAAGTATTCGACATCGCCCCAAAGATCGGCCAGCGAGAGCAATCGCTGGTCGGTGTCGGGCGTTGCGGCAGCACCGGGCGCGCCGCCAACGAGGTACGCTGCGATCAGCGATGCCGCCAAGAGCGTTCGCACAGCATCGCCACGTTGGCTAGCAATCCAAAGAATCCCGGGCGAGGCCTCCATGGTAGAATAACGGCGATGCGGCCAGTCATCCCTCAGCTATCCGGAGCGGCATTCCTCGAATGGGAAGAGGGTCAGAGCGAAAAGTTTGAGCTCCATCGTGGATTTGTATATGCCTTCGCGGGTGGCACGGTCGATCACGATCGGATTGCCTTGAGCTGTGGTGATCGATAGCTATAGTTTTTCGCTCGATCAAATCTATTCCGGAACAGCGGTGGCTACAGCGCGAGCTTGACATGAGATGGTGAGGCCGTGCGCAATATCTCGAGGTAAGGTGAGAGGAATGCGCCGCTCGATGCTCTGCCTCGCGCTCGGATTGTTGCTCGTCGGAGCGCAAAGCGAATCAACCGGCACGCCGGGGGCGCTTCCGTTCGCGGCCACTGATGCAGCGGCGCTGGGGCAAGCCTTGCCTGCGCTGGCAGAGCGGCTCCTTGCCGCATACGCCGAGACGAACCGGCCGAAATACCTCGACAATCGCTTCCGCCTCGAGATCGTTGCCGGACACTATGCCGAGGCGGCGGCGACGCTTGCCGAACTGCGCTCGTACGACGACCGTTCGTCGCCGCGATCCGATACGAACTATTCCCAGTACGCAATCTTCGTTGCAGCGGAGCGCCTTGCGGCAACGGGACTGCCGTTCGATCGAGCCTTCGCGCGCGCGTTCAGCGAGGCGGTCGACCCGCTCGACGATCGCCGGGCGGCCTACGTCATCCGGCGCTTCAAGATTCTCGGCGATCTGCGCAGTCGCGTCGACGCAGATCTTGCAGCGCAGCGCGGCAGCTCCGCGATCTCACTGCGCGATGGGGTGCGGCTCGTACACGATTTTCAGCTCGCTGAGATGTACGGCGCGGTCGCTCCGTACACGCAGGCCGCGATCGAGCGCGACGACCGGCGCCGCTACACCATCGACTCGGATGTCCTCATCGAGACGCCCAGTCGAACCCACGTCTGCGCGTTCGTCGTTCGGCCACGCGGCGCGACCCGACCGCTGCCGACATTGCTGGAGTATTCGATCTATGCCGACCGCCGCGTCGTTTACGACGATGCTCGCCTATCGGCGGCCTACGGTTACGCGGGCGTTCGCGCGTATACGCCGGGCAAGGGATGCAGCAGCGACCCCATCGTTGCGTACGAGTACGAAGGGTCGAACGCCGATGCGGCGATCGCGTGGATTGCTCGGCAGGCGTGGAGCGACGGCCGGGTGGGGATGTACGGCGGCAGCTATAACAGCTTCGCAGAGTGGGCCGCGGCAAAGGCACATCCTCGCGCCTTGCGCGCGCTCATGTCGTCGGTTTCGAATGCTCCGGGCATCGATACGCCGATGGAAGGGAACGTTTTCGAAAGCTGGGTCTATCCGTGGCCGCTCTACATAACGGCAAGCCGTTGGCTCGACGCGAGCAGCGAAGGCGATCCGTCGGCCCTGATCGCGCTCGAAAAAAAATGGTACGTCAGCGGCAAGGCCTACCGCGCGATGGACCGGTTGAGCGGGGTGCCGAATCCAGTTTGGGACCGCTGGCTCGACCATCCCAGCTACGACGCGTTTTGGCAGCGCCTCGTTCCGTACAAAGCAGAGTTTGCGCAGATACGGGTTCCAGTACTGTTCACCGACGGGTACCTCAGCGGTCAGAACGTCGGCGGATACTACTATTTTTCGCAGTACCGGCGCTATAGTCCGGGCGCGAAGAGCTATCTCGTGCTCGGACCGTACGATCATCTTGCCGGCCAGTACGGCACGGTCTCGAGCTTTGGGACCGATGCCGATCAGATCGGCGGCATTCCGATCGATCGGGCCGCGCAAATTGACATCGAGGCGTTGCGATATGCGTGGTTCGACTACGTGCTCAAGGGCGCGCAAAAGCCGGCGATTCTGCGAAGCACCGTCAACTACGAGGTGATGCACGCCAACCATTGGGAACACGCCCCGACGATTGCCGCGATGCACACCCGCACGATGCGTCTCTATCTCGGCGCCGACCGAACCCAGAGCATCGACCTCGCCGATCGTTCCGACGTCAACCGGATTCCCCCCGCGCAGGGCATCGATAGCTATCTCGGGTTCACGTTCGAAAGTGCGCCGCTCTCCGCTCCGATCGAGATCAACGGCGGCATTTCGGGGAGGCTGGATTTCATCTGCAATAAACGCGATTTCGACTTCGACGTTACGATCTTCGGGCTTAGTCGCCGCGGAGAGTACGAAGAGATCACCAACTATATGGCCCGAGCGAGCTACGTGGAAGATCGCGCACGGCGGCAACTGCTGACGCCGAATCTCCGCACGCGCTTGGCGTTTACGGGCAGCCGAATTACGAGCTGGCGGCTCGATCGGGGAACGCGGATCATCGTGTTGATCAATATCGTGAAGGATCCGGGGTATCCGATCAACTTCGGCACGGGCAAGAATGTCAGCGACGAAACGGTGACCGACGGTAGAGTGCCTCTACGAATCCGCTGGTTGCGCAGCAGTGTCGTGGAGTTGCCGATCCGGTAGTCGCCCTGTTATGCTGGTGCCGTGAACGCGATCGAATCGATTACACTCCAAGGTTATGGCGTACGGCTTGAGCCGCTCGCGCACAAAAACGCAGCCGGTCTGCGCGAAGCCTGCTGCGACGGCGAGCTCTGGAATCTGTGGTATACGGTGGTGCCAGAGCCAAACGAAGTGGAGCGATACACACGATATTTATCGAGGGCGCCGGTCGCGTGGAGATCGGTTATCCTTGGTACGCGCTGCGATCGCAGGCGACGCACGTTAATCCCGCATGTAAGCTGCTCGTGATGAGCCACGCGTTCGAGGCCCTGGGGTGCGACGTCGTCGGGCTTCGGACGGACAACTTCAACTTTCGATCGCAGGCCGCCATCGAAAAGCTCGGCGCCAAGAAGGACGGGGTAATACGGCACCATCAGGTTCGGCGTGACGGCACCGTGCGCGATTCGGTTATGTACAGCATCCTCGCGGACGAGTGGCCCGACGTAAAGCGAAATCTGTCCTTCCGGCTGCAGCGCCAAGGCCGGTGATCTAAAGAGGAGCTGGCCGGTTGAGCTAGTATCCCTAGCCCCCTTCAGCCAGCGGAGGTATACGCAGATGTCAACGACGCTCAAGGCCTATGCCAATTGCTCCGACGTCTTTTTAGTCTGGCAGGTTGATAAAGAGATTCCGAACTGTTTGGGGTTTGCGGTTCAACGCAAGATCAACGGCGTGCAAGACGTCCTGAACTCGTCGGTCGGGTTCGGCGACCAGGCCCCGGGTCCAAACGACCCCAACGTCAATCCGGGCGCGTTTAAGCCGACCACGCAATGGCCGCTTCAGCGCTTTACTTGGACCGATTTCACGATTCAGGCCGGCCAGACCGTGCAGTATCGCGTAGTGCCGATGGTGGGCACCGATAACCAGCTGCGTCCCGACGATTCGCAGGGAAGCTTATGGACCAATCCGGTGACGCTGACGGGCGATTCGAACAACACCTCGTTCTCCGCGTTCTTCAACGACGGCGTCCTCGCGACCCAGTGGCTTGCGCGCGAGCTGCAGACTCAACCTAGCATGTCGAACTCGGTGGCGGCCGACATCGCCCAAAAGGGGAATCCGGTGCGCGTCCATCTGGGCGGCGCGATACTTCAGAAGCTCGTCGGGCTGCTTCAAGAGGCACACGACGATAGCGGGGCGACGATCTACGCCGCGCTCTTCGAACTCGACGACATCGAGCTCGTGCCGCTCCTGCAAACCTTTGGCCCGCGCGCACACGTGGTGTTGTCGAACGGCTCCGTCAAAGGCTCCGGCGACGAGAATGCCAACGCGCGTGCGGACCTAAAAAAGTCCGGTGTAAACGTCTACGATCGCATGCTGGCGAATCCGCACCTCGGACACAACAAGTTCCTCGTGCTTTGCAGCGGCGATACGCCGCAAAAAGTATGGACCGGCAGTACGAACTGGACGAAAACCGGCTTGTGCACGCAGGCAAACAACGGCCTATTGATCAGCAATCCGGCGATTGCGGCCTTCTATAAGCAGCAATGGCAAGTTCTCGCCGATGGCGGATCGGACTTTCCTCCATCGGACACCGACACGCTGCGCAACAGCTTTTCGGTTGGGACGACCAAGCTGACGGTATCCTTTACGCCATGGCCGGGCACGGCGGGAACGATCAGCGCGACCCAACCCGCCGATCTCGCGTATGCAGTGCAGCTCATAAAACAGGCGAAAAACGGCATCCTATTCCTGCAGTTCATGCCGGGCCCGCGCGGCACGCTGCTCGAGGCGATCAACGACCGCAACGCGGACCCGAACCTCTACGTCCGTGGGGTCGTCAATCAGGATCCGTCGACCACCAAGACTCCCGTGGTCGGACTCTTCCATCAAGGCGAAGCCATCCCGGCTTCCTTCGACGTGCTGCTCCCGGAGGCGATCGATCAGCAGATATCCTACTGGGATCCGGAAATCAAGAAGCTCGCGACCGCGCATGCAATCGTGCACAGTAAAGTGATCGTGCTGGATCCGTTCGGCGATCACCCGGTGGTCATGACGGGCTCACACAACATGGGCACCAAGGCGAGTATTTCCAACGACGAAAATCTCGTCATCATCGAAAACAACCCCGACCTGGCGCGGCAATACGCGGTGAACATCATCACCGTGTTCAACCAGTATTGGTGGCGGTACAACCGGATGAAGCCCTCGGACCGGAACGTAACCCCGTCAAAAGATCCGAATACGCAGGGGCTCCTCAAAATTTTCAAGGACAAGGCGCCGCAGGACGTCTGGACCGGATTGAGCAGCACCGATGCGTGGCAGAAGCAGTACTTCACGAACCCACGGCTCATCGAGCTCAAGTTTTGGCTTGGCGCAGCCGCCGTGGTGCAACCCACCGCCGTGAAAGGTACGTCCGCGGCAAAGCCGGCCTCCCCGCCATCCGATGGCCCGGGCGACGGAGCGGCGGCGCCGCCGCCTCGCAAACGTCGTCCGGCTAAAGGGAAGAAGAAAGCGAAAAAGCAGCCGAAGCGTCCCGTTCGGAAAGTGAAGCGACGCCCCGTTCGGAAAGCGAAGCGACGCCCCGTTCGGAAAGCGAAGCGGCAACCCGTTCGGAAAGCGAAGCGTAAGGCCGGCCGGAAAGTTCGCAAGGTAAAAGGCCGCAAGAAATCTGTTAAGCGCCGATGACTCGCCGGCGCCTCGCGAGTCTTCTTTAAAAGGAGCACCGGAAAATGAGCTTACAAGCGCGGCAAGGGTTAGTCAGTCGCCTTTTCTTTCAAGATCCCACGGTACAAAAGGCCGATCTGCTTCGGGAAGCGCCCGCGCGCGACGCGAAATTTCACGGAACGCAGACTCAGCTAATAGCGCTGTTGCTCGGTCTGCTGCAAAAAGGCCATCAGATCGAGATAACGATGGTGCAGACCGGACACCACGACGATGGACCGCACGGCCACGCAGGCGGCTACGCCGTCGACTGCTGGCCGCTCGCGAGCGCAAAGGCCGGAGACTACATCGACGCGTCGACCGAGGCGTTCAGGACTTTTCTCAGCGACGCGGCGGCCTCGCCCTGGCTCTATCAAATCGGCCTCGTGGGCGACGGCGCCGATTCGAAGGAGAACTTTGCCGCCGCGGGACCGACCGCATTTCAGGATGACGGCGGGGCACACGTGCACCTCGGCGCGCACTGGTAGGAAAGCCTAACTTCTCCGTAGCAGCGAGACGACGATCAGCACCGCGACGTTCGCGGCGAGGCCAACGAAGCCGGCATTGATCCCGAACGGCGCGGCGTTGAGTGCCGCAAGCGGAATCGCAACCACTAGACCGGTCGCAATGCCGGCGCCAACGCTCAATGCGGTGGCGCGCCGCCAGAGGAACGTCGCGATGACGCCGGGCGCGAACTGCGAGATGCCGTTGTAGTAGAGAAGCAGCATCTCGACGACGGTGCGTTGCGCGACGAGCCACACGCCGAGTGCGAGCAGCGCGATGACGAGAACCAGGATGCGCGTCAAACGCGTGCGCGACGCGTCGCTGGTTGCCAGGTTGAAGAGGTCGCCGGCGACGTTCTTGGTGATCACGCTCGCGGCACCCAGGAGCAGCGCCGAGGCGGGAACGAGCGCGGCCAGCGCTCCCGCCGAACAGATCAATCCCAAGACCCACGACGGATAGTAGTGCTGCGTCACCAGAAGAAACGACTGATCGACCGCCGTTCCTTTCAAACCGGGAACGATCAGCGCGGCGGAGAGTCCGGCGAAGATCATCAGCACCAGAAAGACCTGATAAAAGGGCAGGAGCATCGCGTTGCGGCGCAGCGTCTGCGCGTCGCGCGCGCTGTAGATGGCGTTGTAGTTCTGCGGTCCCATGAAGTAGCCGATCGACGAGAGGAGGATCGTCGAGACGAACCACGTCGTTCCGTGAAATGCGCCGGCGGGTGCCAGCTCGAGCGCTTGCGGATGCGCGTGGAGCACGCGGTCGAGCATCCCCGCCGGCGAGCCGAAGAAATGCATCGGAATGGCGACGCCGGCAAAGGTGACGCCGCCAAGCACGAAGAGGTCTTTGATGATGCTCGCCCAGGCGGTGCCGCGAAGTCCCGAGCTGAAGACGAAGAGTGCGAGCACCAGAAAGCCGATGCAGACCGAGGCCGTGGCGTCGTAGGCGCCGTAGCCGGCGATACGCAGCAGAATCTGCAGTCCGCTGAGCTGCAGCGCTACGTACGGCACGATCATGAGGAATTGGAGCACCGCGATCGCGACGCCCAGCGCGCGGCTCTGGTAGCGCGTCTCGAAGAAGTCGGGCCCGGTGAGGAGATTGTGCTCCTTGCCCACGCGCCAAATCGCGGGCGTGAGAAAGTAGCCGATAATGTAGCCGCACGCGCCGTAGCACAAAATATAAAACGCCGGAGCCCCTTGCGAATATGAAAGCCCGGCGATACCCAGGAACGTGAACGTGGTGTAGATCTCGCCGGCGAGGAGCACCCAGAGAAAGACGGTGCCGAAGGAGCGTCCGCCGACGATAAACTGTTGCGGGTCCATCTTGATGCGGCGAACGCCCAACAGGGCGAAGGCGATGGTGCCGAAGACGACGATCGCGACGATCGTCAGGGCGACCGGGGCGCCGCTCACGAGCGCCGCTCCAGAACGCCGCCGACCCAGAGAAAGGCCGGCGCCGCCAAGATCCACGCCAGAATCCAGCCGAGCAGGAACGGCATGCCGAAGACGCGCGGCTCGATGCGGTTGACGAGCGGAATCGCAATGGTCAGCGCGGCGAACGGGACCGCGGCGAGTGCCCCGCGCACGAAATGGGCGCTTGAGAAAGGGGCAGGCCGCATTCCGGCGCATTTACGCCACGCTATGCCACAACGTCCTTCGTATATCGGCCCTTTAGTCGTCATCGGGATCGTGGTCGTCATCGGCTTTTGGGTCGCGGCGACGTACAACTCGCTCGTCACGCTCGGACAGGCCGTCGACGCGCAGTGGGGACAGGTGCAGAACGTCTATCAGCGGCGCGCCGATTTGGTCCCGAACCTCGTGGCGACCGTGAAAGGCGCCGCGAACTTCGAATCGAGCACGTACGAGGCGGTTGCGAAAGCCCGCGCGAGCGTCGGTCAGATATCGCCCCAGGCCGTGCAAAACGCCATCAACAATCCGCAGGACTTCGCGAAATATGCCGCGGCGCAAGACCAGCTCGGTTCGGCGCTCTCGCGGTTGCTCGCCGTTGTGGAGAACTACCCACAGCTTCGTGCGACCGAGAACTTCCAAACGCTGCAGGCGCAGCTCGAGGGAACCGAAAATCGCATCGCCTTCGAGCGCCGCAAGTACAACGACGTGGCGCGCGACTTCAATACCAAGCGCGACACGTTCCCAACCGTCACGATTGCGGGGATGTTCGGCAGCAAATTCACCGAGAAGCCGTACTTCCAATCGCAGCCCGGCGCGGAGAAGGCGCCGGTGGTGAACTTCAGCCCGTGACCCGCGAGCAGCGAGCGGAGGTCGCTCGCGCCATCGCCGGCGCCGAAGACGGCACGACGGGCCGAATCGCGGTGCGGGTGATTCCGGATCCGAGCGTCGACGCGTTCGAGCGCGCGCAGCACGAGTTCGGCCAAATCGGGCTGCATCGGTATCAGCACGAGAACGCCGCGCTCATCCTGGTTGCCCCGAAGGCGCGGCGGTTTGCGGTGATCGGGGATCGAGCGCTGCACGCGCGCGTCGGCGATGCGTTCTGGAACGACGTGGTTGAAGAGAGCCGCCCGTACTTTGCGCGCGGCGAGGTAACGCCGGGCATCGTCTACGCGGTCGGAAGATTGGGCGAAGCGCTTCACGCGCACTTCCCCGAGGGGACGCCGGAATGATCGCGGCGTTTGCGCTCACGCTCTTGATCGGGGCGGTGGCCGATTTTAAAGTGCCGCCGACACCCGACCACTACGTGACCGACAACGCGGGTGCACTTTCGAGCGGCGTGCGCAGTTCGCTGGAGAGCGAGCTTCAATCCTACGAAAAGAGCACCGGCCATCAAATCATCGTCTATATCGACAAAAGCACGGGCGACGTTCCGCTGGAGACGTGGACCGGCGAAACGGCCGATCACTGGAAAGTTGGGCGAAAAGGTAAGGACGACGGCGCGGTGCTCTTCCTCTTCATGGCGGATCACAAGGCTCGGATCGAGGTTGGGTATGGCTTGGAGAGCGCGCTGACCGACGCCGATTCGCATCGGATCATCGAAGACGACATCGTGCCGCGCATGAAATCGGGCGACGTCGACGGGGCCGTTTCGACCGGTGTCGCGGCGATGCTCACGACGGTGACGCCGGCGTATAAGGGCGTGACGCCGCCGCCGGAGCCGCAGAGTTCGACGATGAGCGCAGGCGTGCTGGTGCTGATGGTGATCATCATCGCGGGCGGCTTTTTGTTTCTCATCATCGTGATCGTGTTGCAGATGATCGGCAGCATCCGATACGGGTATTTGGTGCTGCGCGAGGGATCGGTCGCGGCCAAGCGTGACATGAAGCGCTGGCCGCTGTGGGGCGGCGGGTTTGTCGGCGGGGTGGTCGGATCTTCGTTTGGCGGAGGCGGATTTGGCGGAGGTGGAGGCGGATTCTCCGGCGGCGGGGGAGGCTTCGGAGGTGGCGGCGCTTCGGGCGGCTGGTAAGACGATCGGCGAATGCTCCATCTGATTCTCGCGGCGGTGCTACAGTACGACGTGCTCATCTCGGCCGGTCACGAAGGCCGCCCGGCAAGCTGCGCGCATTTCCCGCAGCACCATTGCAATCTCGGCGCAGCCGGCGAGCGGGAGTGGACGCCGATGGTCGCCGACGCCGCGACGCAGATTCTGCGCAGCCACGGCGTGACCGTTGCCCGGCTGCCGGCGGATTTTTCGGGAACTTATCGCGTGGGCGCGGCCGCTTTCATTCATTTCGACGGCTCGAATCCGCCGTGCGCGAGCAGTGCCTCGATCGGATACCAGCACAAACGCGACGCCGCGGCGGCGTTGGCTTGGCGCACCCTCTACGGCAGGTATTGGGCGTTCGGATTCCAGCCGGATAACTTTACGGCCGGGCTGCGCGGTTATTATGCGTTCAAGCAGGTTGACGCCTCCGATGCAAGCCTGGTGCTCGAGCTCGGAGAAATCACGTGCCCGGCGCAGCACGCGTGGCTCGCGACGCGCCTGCATTGGGAAGGTGCACTCTTGGCATACTATTTGAGTCAGCGGATTGGGAAGAGTGATGTCGGAAAGCCTGTTTCGTATCGATAGCGCGGTCGACGCCGCTGCACAGATCGAACGGCCGCGCATCGTCGATCGGATTACCGCCGCGGCAGTCTGTCCGATCACGTTGCTGGTCGCGCCGGCGGGCTATGGGAAATCAGTCGCGCTGCGACAGTACCTCGGCACCCTTGACCAACGGAGCATTTGCTTTTCGCTGCGATCGGAACATGCCACGTTACTCGGCTTCCTAGGTGGTTTGGCCGAAGCATTCGGGGAGAAGGCGCCCCATGCGAGAGCGTTGCTCGCGGAGGCATACGAGCGCAATATCTCCTCGCCAAATCGCGGTGCCGATCTGGCGGGGTGGATGCGCGCGCATTTGGATTCCTTCCCGGGCGTCGTGGGTATTGACGACCTGCACGTTGCCGAAGCGGATCCCGAGGTCGCGCAATTCCTAACGTCGCTCATCGAGATGATGAAAGGAAAAAGTCGGTGGATTTTAGCGTCGCGGTCGACGACTGGCCTGCCGGTTGGAACGTGGCTCACCTATGGGGATGCTGTTCCGGCAATCGACGAGGGCGACCTCGCATTTACTCCGGAAGAAGCCCGCGACGCGGCGGCCCGGCTTAGACTTACCATTTGCGACGACGAGCTTGCCGATATCCTCCGCCTTACGGAGGGTTGGCCCGCCGCAACGAGCTTCGCATTGCGGACCTCCGCGCGCTCTGCGGATTTACGCAGCGTCACCGCGACCACCCGGAAGATGATTTATCGGCTTCTCGGCGAGCAGGTCTATGCGATGCTCGACGAGGGCGAGCGGGCGCTCCTCGAAATTGCGGTCGCGCTGCCGTCAATCGATTTGCGAGTCCTCCAACTCGCCGGTTTCGATCGGGCGCTCACGATCATCGAGCGTCTGCGCGAGCGCAGCGCGTTTATTTACGAGGAGTCACCGCGCATCTACCGATGCCACGATCTCTTTCGTGATTTTCTGCGCCATCAAAGCGCGCTAAACGGTCAGCGCTCACAGCAGATCGCGCACGATCGGGCGGCTCGTGCCCTCGAGGCGAGCGGTGACATGGAACATGCGATCGCATCGTACATCGCGGCAGAATCCTGTGTCGACGTCGTCCGATTGCTGGAACGACATGGATTCGATCTTCTCGAGCGGGCTCGCAGCGATGTCGTCACGCGCGCGGTCGAGTCGCTCGACGATAAGAGCCGCCGCGAAAACGCCAGCATACTCGCGCTCCAAGGATCGCTGCAGGCAACAGCAGGAAAGTTCGCGAGAGCGGAATCATTCTTCCGCCGCGCGCTCGCTCGAGCAGGCCACGATGGTGACCTCAGGGCGATGACAAGCCTTCGCCTGGCGTCGGTTATGGCTAACCAAGGCCAGGATGGCACGACCTTGTTGCTTGCTGTGGGTAATGACCCAGAGCAAAGCCTCGCGCATCGCCTCGAAGCACTCTCTCTGATTGCGGGCCAGCTTGCTGTTGCTGGGGATCACGAGGCAGCGCGTGAAGCCGTAGCCGAGGCGCAAATTCTGATGGCTGAAGTTGAGTTGGATCCCGTGCGAGCTAGGGCACTTCAACGCATCGGAATCGCTTTTCATCACCTCGGCATGGCCGACAGGGCTTTTGATGTGCTCTTACAGTCGAGTGAGTTGGCGACGGATCTTCACCTTTACAGTATCGCATGCCGTGCGAATGCAGTTCTATCAAACCTGGCGCTTCATGAAACGGATGATGTCGCAAAGCAGCTCCAGTACGCCGAAGCAGCCGTCGATGCCGCGGTCAAGGCGGGCGACGCGTTTGGCCTTCAGACTGCGATGCTTCAGACCTTAAGTGCTAGAATGAGATTTGGCGACGTAGAGAAGAGCGTCGAAATTGAACGGAGGCTCGACGTTTTGAAAAGCGGCGAACTAACGGCACGGTATGTAACGCTATTTCGCTCCATGCGGCTAGGCTGGGAAGGTCGGTTTGCCGAGGCGCATCAGCTGGCGTCACCCTCCTGGGCGCAACTGGGATTTGAATTTGATCGAATATTCTGTGGCAGTCAATACGCCCTATTCCTCGCCTGCGACGGACAAATTGAGAAGTCTGCCAATGTAACAAGAGAAATGTTGACGCTGCTGGCCTCCACGACGGCTACGGGGCCATTTCGAATTCGGTCCATGGCGATCGCAAAAGCATTCTGTGCGCTTGCCGAGGCGATCAATGGCCGTGCAACCCATGCCGATCGCATCCTACGGGGTCTAAGCCTAGGAGGCGACGCCGTGATAACCCTTGTTGTGAGGGCGGCAGATGCAATTATTTTCCTCCTACGCTACGGGGATGGGGGCGCCACGGATTGCGTCGGCGACTCGATCGAAGGATTAAGTACGCTTGGATATACGGACGTGACCCGCTTATTGGGCGCCGTGTACCGTATGCTCAAATGTGAAAGACCCGAAGTTCTTAGAGAATCGGAGCTAACGCGGGCGGAGCTAGGTATCTTGCGTCTTCTGGCATCGGGTCTGGTTCCAAAAGAGATCGCGGAGCGAAGCGGACGGAGTGTGTACACAGTGCGCGTGCACATTGCAAACGTTATCGCCAAGCTCGGCTGCCACGGGCGAGTGGAGGCGATACGTAAAGCCCAGCATATGAGCCTGATTTAGCGGCGAAGGTGGCGTCATAGCCTATCAATTTTTGACTATTCTGTGTAGTCAGTCGGTGCGCCGCTGCGACGAGAGGAGGACGCTGGCATGCTAGGCTTTTTTGATTGGGGCTTATTCCTGGCGCTCGCAGTGATCCCGCCAGCTTCACTAGTCCAATCCCATAATCGGCTGTGCCCAGAGTTGTGCGCCACCCAGGTGGCACTCGCCCATGCCAAGATAGCAGCATGGACGAGTACTTTATCGGGGCTGGCGCACTCCTAACGGCGGGGCCGGCGGCCTCGATCGCCGGGGCAACCCTTCACGCGCAGCCCGCTTCCGGGCTGGCCGGGAAGGTAGAAGCCGCCCTCGTCGATTTCGAGGCCGCGCAGCTCGGTGAGGTTTCTCGCATCCTAATCGTGGCCGGGGGCTGGAACGGCCGACGGTTCCACGCTGAGGTCGTCCGCAGGCTCCTCGCCCAGCAGGAGTGCTCGCTGCCCGACGTGATCGCAACGCTCGCCGAGGCAACCGGGTCGGCCGAGATCCACCTCTTCGCCCATTGGGCTCCCGACCAGGCCATGACCGATGCCCTGGCGCGCCGTGGGGTCCGCATCGTGGCGCACTCGTTGGAGGCGCTCGGACCGGCAGCGCTCGTCTCGGGCCAACGGCTGGAGCGCTGGCCCTCGGCAGCCCGCGCCGCCTAGAGAGCGCTCCGTTCAGCCAGCTCCAAGGGTGAGAACGCACGATGCAGCGTAGAAATGCTTGCTATGCCCAATGCCCGCGTTGCGGTTATCGACGACGACCGCATGGTGCGGGAGATGTTGGAACTGGGACTCTCCCGCGAGGGCTACGAGGTGCGGACGGCCACTGACGGCCTGGCCGCCCTCGAGCTCGTGAAGGTCTTCGATCCCGAACTGATCGTCCTCGACATCATGATGCCGAAGATCGACGGCGTCACGCTGCTGCCCCGGCTGCGCGAGATCACCCAGGCGCCGATCGTCATGCTCACCGCCAAGGGCGGCACCGAAGACAAGGTGCGCTCCCTCAGCTCGGGCGCCGACGATTATCTCGTGAAACCCTTCGTCTTTGAAGAGCTTATCGCGCGCCTGCAGGCCAAGCTGCGCCGCCCGCAACTGATCGAAGAAAACGTCTTGCGCTGGCGCGACATCTCGATCAATCCGGCCACGCGCGAATCCTGGCGCGGAAAAGAGGTGCTCGAGTTCACGCAGCGCGAGTTCGACTTACTCGAAGTCTTCATGCGCGAGCCACGACGCATTTTCAGCAAGGATCACCTGCTCGAAATCGTCTGGGGGCACGACTTCGAGGGCGGCCCCAACATCGTCGAGACCTACATTTCGTATCTCCGAGCAAAGGTCGATCGCCCCGGCGAGCCCGGCTCGTTCATTCGTACGGTGCGAGGCGTGGGCTACGGCATCTCCCAATAACGGTGGCCGGCTAGCGTGAAGGTAGCAGCGCGCCTCTCTGCCCTGTATGCCGTGCTGCTCGGCGTGACGATTCTGATCGTCATTCTGGCCTCGTCGATCGCCTTGGTCTTCGAGCTGTGGCGATTCTCGGGCGACGTGATGATTGCCAAGCACGAGGAGGCGCGGATTCTCGTCGACCAGTACCGGCGCGAAGGCAAGACGCTCACGCAGGCGGCGCCGGAAATCGTCAACGCGCTTGGCGGAATCGGCTTGCGCGTCACCGTCTTCGATATGAAGGGACGGTATCTCGCCGGCGACAAGACCTTGCGCCCGAGAGCTCTTGCCGGAGTCATCGCCGCCGGCGGCATGCAGCACTTTATCCCGCGGCACGGCGCGACCGACATCGTTACCCACCGTGGATCGTTGCCGCCGCTGCCACCCGATCCGACGCGGCTCGAGCCGCTCTCGTTGACCTACGTCGAGGGCGGATACGTCGGATTCGAACCCTCCTTCCCGCTGCTGCTCGTCTCGCTGATTCCGTACTGGCGAATCGTGTTGACGATCGCACTGGCCGCGATGCTGGTTTCGTGGTTTGTCGGCCGGCTCTTCGCGCAGCAGTCGCTGCGGCCGATCAACGAGGTGAGCGATTCGTTGCGCGCGCTCGCCGACGGCGATTACACCCAGCGGCGCTTCGTGATGGCCGGCGGCGACGAGATCGCATCGCTCACCGCCGCCTTCAACGACGCCGCCGCGAGCGTTGCAACGGCGATCGATCATCGACGCCGCGCGGAGGAGCGAATGCGGCAGTTCGCGGCCGACGCCTCGCACGAGCTGCGCACGCCGCTCACGGTGATTGCGGGCTACATCGACGTGCTGCGGCGCGGCGCCATCGAAGAACCGCGAATCGCGCGTCAGATTCTCGCGACCATGTCGATTGAGAAAGAACACATGCGCGGCTTGATCGAGCGCCTGATGCAGTTGGCGCGCCTCGACTCCGAGGCGCTCCCGCAACTGGAGCAGATCGACGTGGCCGATCTCTTGCGCAGCCAAGTCGAAGCGGCTCGACGGCTGGACGACCGGCGTACGATCGACTACAGCGTGGAGGGCGTGAAGACGATCGAGGCCGATCGCGGCGAGCTGGGCGAAGCGGTTTGGAACGCGATCGAGAACGCGCTCAAGTATGCACCCGGGGCGCCGATCCATCTGCGCGCGTCGCGCACCAACGGTCACGCCGTGATCACGGTTCGCGATGAGGGGCCCGGCATGTCGGAATCCGAGCGCATCCATGCTTTCGAGCGATTCTATCGCGGCGACCAGCGCGGCGAGATCGTCGGCTCGGGGCTGGGATTGGCCATCGCTAAGCGCGCCGTCGAGCGCTCAGGCGGCGATATCGCGATCGAGAGCGCGCCGGGTCAAGGCACGGCCGTTACCATCACGATTTAACGCCTCTCACAGCGCAGCTTCAGGCCTTTCGCGCGCGCTTTTCCTATAATCAGGCGCATGGTGCGGCGAAGGGCTACTGCGGCAGTCTGCCTGCTGTTGCTGTTCGGCATGCTGACGCGCGGCGTGCCGGCGCAGGCCGATTCGGGTGAAATCGACATCGTCGTGGTGGATACCACCACCAAGCAGCCGCTCGAACTCGCCCGCGTGCTGCTCGACGGACCCGTCATTACCTCCGAACTGACCGGCAAGAACGGCAAGGTCACCTTCACCGACGTTCCCGACGGCATCTATCGCGCGCGCATCGTCAAGCGCGGCTACACGAGCTTGACCTCCGCTTCATTTGAGGTGCTCGACGGCCGCATCGTGACGGTGAGTTTTTCGCTCGCGTTGGAAAACGGCGGCTTGAAAGTGATCGGCGAGGTAACGGCCAAAGCGTCGGTGGCGATCTCGTCGACGAGCATCGACCAGAACTCGCCGCAGCGGCGTCTTTCGACCGATCTTGCCGACGCGCTCAACAAACTCTCCGGCGTGACCGTCTCGACCTCGAGCGACGACAGCGACGCGACGCAGACGATCTCGCTCGAAGGCCACGACGCCTCGCAGACGCAGCTCACGCTCGACGGCATTCCGCTCAACGCGCCCGGCTCGACGGGGAATCTCGGCGGCTTCGCAACCGATCTCTTTGGAGGCGCGTCGGTGCACGCGGGCGCCTCGCTCGGCGGTCTGGGCGGCTCGGTGAACTTCAGCACGCTGCAACCGACGCTGAGCTGGATCACGCAACTGCAGCTCTCCGAGGGAAGCAACGGCCGCGACAACTATTCGGCTGCGGAGACCGGATCGACGGGAAAGCTGGGGCTCGCGGTGCAGACGGTCGACCGGCTCAACCCCAGTCTCGTCGACGGCGAGCTCTACCAGGATGCCAGCGGCCTCGACTACGTGCACGACGGCGACAGCACGATCTCGGGCAACCTCTTTTCGGCGCGCTACGACTTCGGCGAGAACAACTCGCTGACCGGGATGTTCATGAACTCAACGCGCAATACGAACGTCGTCTGCCTGCGCTATAACGGCGACCCGGCGACGACGCTGCCCTGCGGCTACGGACCGAACAATACCGACAGCACGAACGTGCAGCTGTATTCGCTGTCGGATACGGCGCTGATCGGTGCGACGCAAGTGCAGGCATCGATCTTCTCGCTCGATTCGAGCGGCCTGATGAACGAGCTGGCGCGCTACGTCAACGGCGAGCCCTCGCCCAACGGCTTCTCGAACGACACGCGATCGACCGGCTATTCGTTGAACGCGACGCTGCCGGCGCAGCAGCGGCATACGATCTCGATTCAGGCCTACGGCACCTCGTCGCAGTTCAGCACCACGCCGCTGGTTCCGCAGGCCGCCCAGTTCTATAGCGGCGCGAACACGACGCAGTACAACGTGGCGCAGGCGACCGATACGATTCATTCCAGCGACAAGTTGACGCTGCAGGGATCGGCGGGCGTGAGCACCGCGACCGGCAATAGCGGGCTCTCGGAACTCGCGAGCGTCGGCGCAACGTGGCGCCCGACCTCGCGCGATGGCTACAGCGCCTCGTTTGCGCTCGGTGGTGCGGCGGCGACCCAAGGCCGGCAGCAGATTCTCAGCGATCCGGCCTCGCTGCGCTTCGATTGCAACGGGAAAGTAGCGTACGGCAACGCGCCGGGCCAGCAGCCGACGAACAGCTCGTCGACCTCGCTGCGCGTCAGCTACACGCATCAGCTCCATGGTGGGAACGTCTCGCTCACGCTCTATCGCCAAGTGCAGAACGGCGTCTTGCTGCCGGTCTACGTGAGCGGCACGATCCTCAACCAGCTCGGCGCGCTTCCGCCGTTCTATCTGCAGGAGGTCGCGCAGATCTACAACTCGCCGGCCGGCTGCAACGCGCCGTTGCACACGCCCTTTACCCCGCAGCAGCTCTACATGACGACGCCGGTTTCGGGCGTGAATCGTCTCTACCAGGGCGCCGCGCTGACCGGGTACGCGACGTTCGGCAACCTGGTGGTTCAGGCGTTCTACAATCTCACCGGTGCGCAAGCCGCGTCGAGCAGCTACTTTTTCGATAACCCGTGGGCGATCACGATTCCCAACGAACAGCTGCCGAACATACCGTTACAGCGGGCCGGCCTCGTGCTCGATTATAAAGCGCCGCGATCGATCTTCGAGTGGCTCGCCGACGCGCAGCACGTCGGCACGAACAATCCGAATAACCTGCCGGCATACACCACCTACGATGCGGGCGTTACCGCGCAGCTCACGCGCGGCACGCTTACGTTCGCGGCGACGAACATTACCAACACCTACAGCGGCATCTTTGCGAGTCCCGCCAATGCCGTCTCGTTTACGACCGCCGGCGGGTACTTGATTCCTAACATCGCGCGGCCGCTCGCGCCGCGCACGTACTCGCTCACCTACTCGGCGCGCTTCGGACAAGGCGTGCAGAACTCGCAGACGGCGTCGGCGTTCCAAC
>JBAUYZ010000025.1:0-32473 GCA_049585055.1 Candidatus Cybelea sp.
GACTCGCTCCGCGTCGGCGGCCCATCTCGGCGGAAGCGCGACGCCGAGGCGCGAGTGAAACTCGGTCGCGACGACGCCCGGGTCGACGTACGTGACAGCGATTCCGCGCGGGCGCAGTTCGCGACGCAGTTGAATCGCTGCGGCGCGAATCGCGGCCTTTGCCGGCGCGTAACCGCCTTGCTGCGCCAACGGCACGCGCGCGACGCCTGATCCGACGAAGACGAGCCGCCCGCGCGTCGTTTCGAGATGGGCGAGCGCCGCGCGCGCGAGGCGTAGCGGCGCTGCGACGTGCACCTGCCAGGCTGCCGCGAGGTCGGCATCGCTCTGCTCGAGCAGAAACCCGCGGGCGCCGCCGCCGGCGTTATTGACCACGACGTCGATTCGTCCGAATGCGCCAACCGCCGCGTCGACGATTCGAGTCGGCATCTCGGGCGCCGTGACGTCGCCGGTGACCACGACGCACGCACCGCCCGCTGCCGTAATCGCCGCTGCAACCTCTTGAAGGCGGGCTTCGCGGCGCGCCGAGATCACGACACGGTAGCCCGCGCGCGCGGCCTCAAGCGCGAGCGCGCGACCGATGCCGGAACTGGCACCGGTGACGATCAGCGTGCGCCGATCGTCAGGCATACGTCTCGCAGTAGTCGCGATACTCGGCGGCGATGCTCGCGGGAAGTCCGGCGTAATGCCGCGCTTCATCGGCGATCGGAGCCGGTAACGCGCCGGCGACCTCAGGGGCTTCGCGCGCGAACGCGGCGAGCGTCTGCGCGACCGGTTTGAGGCTGCCGTCGCTGCGGACGATTCCGAAGCGCAGCTCGTGCGGTGCGCGGTCGAAGGGCGGAAGTGCGGCAAGCGACGGATCGTAGTCGCCCCAGCACCACCAAAAGGCGCCGAGAGCGCCGCGTGCCTGCAATCGCCCGATGACGGCGCTTGCGTAATCGGCCATCTCCTGTTCGTTCAGGCAAGCGAATCCGTCGACGCGGTCGACTCCCGGCGGACATTCGGGGTTTCCGAACTCGCTGATGAGCACGGGTTTGCCGCTGAATGATTGCTGCAGCTGGCACAGAAACGGAACGACGTTGGGATCGAGGCGGTCGCGCGCGAAGCTGCTATAGACGGAGTAACCGTGCATCGTCGCAAAGGACCACGGCCGCGCGATACTCGAGGGTCGCAACCGGCGGTCGTGATCGAAATCCTCGCCGTGCATTCCGCCGGTCACGCCGGCGCCCGAGGTTTCGAGCAGGGCCTCGGTCAGGCGTCCACTCCACTCGGCGGCATCGCGCGCCGTCGCGGGCTCGCGAAGGTTCGAGAACTCGTTTCCGAGATCCCAGGCGAGCAGCGCGGGGTGGTCGCGCACGCGTTCGCCGACGCGACGCGCAAAGAGAAGCTGTGCGCGTACGAGATTGGGGTCGGCGTAGAAGTCGCCGATCGCGCGGTCCACGATTTTGCCGTTGGCAATCGTGCGAAAGCGCCCGTGCGAGATTTCGGGTTCGAGCGTCCACGGCGGGAGCCAGTTCACGCCGCTCATGTGACCGCAGAAGAGCGTTGGCATCGCGTGCATACCGGAGTCAGCAACGCGTTCCATGATTGCATCGAAGTAGCGAAGCGCGGTCGAGTCCATAGAGCTCGGTTCAGGTTGAAACGCATCCCACATGAGGAAGAAGCGGATGACGTCGAGGCCGAGTGCTTTCATGCCCGCGATGTCGTTGCCGATCTCCTCGATGTCGAAGCGCTGCCACATATACATCGCGCTGCGCCGCGGCCAGTAGTTGATGCCGAGAAGAAAGCGTGGCATAAGCCGTCCTTCGCCCTCCACCCTTCGACTCCGCCGCTTCGCGGCTACGCTCAGGATGACACCGCGGTAAAGATGGCACCGCGTCAGCATGACAACGCAAAGGGAGAAGCGAAGCGGCTCGGCAATGGCGCAAGCGGAGAAATCGCCGATCGTCGGCATTATCATGGGGAGCCGTTCCGATTGGCAGACGATGGCAGCCGCGCGCGACACGCTCGCCGAACTCGAGATTCCCTGCGAAGTGCGCGTTGTCTCGGCGCACCGCATGCCCGACGAGATGTTCGAGTACGCCGCTTCCGCGGCACTGCGTGGCCTCGTGGCGATCATCGCCGGCGCCGGCGGCGCAGCACATTTGCCGGGCATGACCGCTGCGAAGACCCTCGTTCCCGTAATCGGCGTCCCGGTGGAGTCGCCGCGAGCGGCAAGTCTCGACTCGTTGCTCTCGATCGTTCAGATGCCGCCCGGGGTTCCCGTCGCGACGATGGCAATCGGCGGTGCGGTCAATGCGGCGCTCTTTGCCGCGCGCATCGTCGCCCTTCGCGATGCCGGCGTCGCCGAGCGGCTCACCGCATACATTGCGCGGATGCACGACGCCGCAGCTGCCAGCACGCTCGATTGAAATCGGTCGAAACGATCGGGGTGATCGGCGGAGGCCAGCTCGGCCGCATGTTCGCCCTCGATGCCAAACGTATGGGATACTTCGTGCTGACGCTCGATCCTCAAGAACACTCGCCCTGCGGGCAAGTCGCCGACGAGCAGATCGTTGCCGGGTACGACGATCTCACGGCGATCGAAGAACTCGGGCGCCGCAGCGACGTGATCACCTATGAGTTCGAGAACATCGATATCGGCTCGGTGCGACACCTCGAGACGCTCGCCTATCGCGTCACGCCGGCGAGCAGCGTGCTCCACGTAACGCAGGACCGTTTGCTCGAGAAGCGGTTCGCGCGCGATACCGGCATTCCCACGACTGAGTTCGCCCGCGTCGGCAACGCCGAGGATCTCGCCGCGGCCGCGGAGCGGATTGGCTTTCCAGCCGTACTCAAAACCGTCCGCGGCGGGTACGATGGAAAGGGCCAATGGCAAGCCGACTCCCTCGAATCGGCGCGCGCCGCATTCGATGCGTCCAGTGGCGCCGAGCTGATCTTCGAAGCGAAGGTTCCGCTCGCATGCGAACTCAGCGTGATCGCGACGCGCAATGCAGGCGGCGAGATCGTCACCTATCCCGTTTCCGAGAACTTCCACGATCGCGGAATCCTGACGATGACGATCGCGCCGGCTCGCGTCGACGAGCGGACTGCCGATGCCGCTCGGGAAATGGCGGGAAAAGTTGGTCACGGGCTGCGGATCGTCGGCACGTACTGCGTAGAGTTCTTTCTTTCAACGAGGGGCGAGCTGCTCCTCAATGAGATCGCGCCGCGTCCGCACAACAGCGGCCATTACACGATCGACGTCACCCCTTGCTCGCAGTACGAGCAGCATGTCCGCGCGATCTGCGAGCTCCCACTCTCACCGCCGCGATTGCTGACCAACGCGATCATGATGAACGTGCTTGGAACCGGCACCGGGGATCACCTAGCGGGCGTCGCAGAGCTGCTGCGCGATCCCTCGATCGTGCTTCACGTTTACGGCAAACGCCACGCCGTGGCGCGCCGGAAGATGGGCCATTTCACCATGCTCGTCGATGGTCCGGTCGACGGTTCCGCGATTTCGCGCGCGCAAGCCGCGCACGCTAAGCTGCGGTGGGCGGCATGATCGGTACCGCCATCGAACAGGCGCTCTACGCATTCGTTACGCTGATCGCGCTGGTCAATCCGATCTCGGCCGCGGCGGTCTTCGTGACGGTCACCGAGGGGCGTTCGCCCGCGGAGCAGGCGCAGATCGCCAGACGCGCGAGTATCATCGCCGGAATCACGTTGATCGCGTTCGCATTTGCCGGCGAAGCGCTGCTCAACGCGCTGAGCGTTGAAGTCGGGGCGTTCAAGATCGCGGGCGGCCTGCTGCTGCTCAAGGTCGCGTTCAATATGGTCTTTGCGGAGGCACCGGATCGCGAGAAAGCCGAACAGAGCAGACGCAGCGGACATGCCGCGATCGATCCATCGGTCTTTCCTTTGGCAATTCCGATGATCACCGGTCCCGGCGCCTTGACGGCTAGCGTGACCCTGATCAACCCCGAACCGGGACACCAAGTTCTCAACGAAGTCATCTTCGTCGTGGTGGCCATCGTCGTCATCGTCATTACCTACGTCTTCATGCGCGGCGCCGAAAGGCTGACGAAGTGGTTTGGAGAGACGGGGATCGATGCCGTGAGTAGGATCGTCGGGATCATCGTCGCGGCTATCGCCGTGCAGCTCATCGTTAACGGCGTAAGCAGCTTGACGAGCTTGAAGTTTCACTAACGGCGTGGAGGGAGCATGATCGTACGAGCCGGAGTTCTTTATGACGGCACGCTCGAGCCGCCGAAGCAGCGCGTCGACATCGTGCTCGATCGCGGTCGCGTCGCCGAGCTTCGGGCGGCAACGGGGGAGTGCGATCTCGAAGCGGCTTGCGTGACGCCGGGCCTGGTCAACGCGCACGCTCACCTCGAGGGGAGCGGCGAGCCCGACATGATGGGCATGATCCAGACGACGACGCCGAATCAGCGGCTCCTTCGCGCGGTGGAGAACGCTAGGAAGTCGGTCAAGGCGGGCATCACGACGATCCGCGATGTCGGATCCTCGAACCGCATCGCCGCCGACGTCCGCGATGCGATCGAAGAAGGGCGCGTTCCCGGACCGCGCATGCGCGCCGCGGGCGCCGTGCTATGCATGACCGGCGGCCATGGCTGGCCGATCGGGCGCGCCGTCGACTCGCCGTGGGATGCGCGTAAGGCGGTGCGCGAGCAGATGTGGGCCGGCGCCGACTGCATCAAGATGATCGCGACGGGCGGTGTGTTGACCAAGGGCGCGGTGCCGGGCAATGCGCAGCTCACCTTCGACGAGCTTGCCGCGGCGATCGACGAGGCGCATCGCCACGGCCTGCGCGTCGCCGCTCACGCGATCGGAACGCAGGGCATCAATAACGCGCTGCGCGCCGGCATCGACTCGATCGAGCATGGGACGATGCTCGACGATGAATCGATCGCGCTCTTCAAGGAGCGCAACGTCTACCTGGTGCCGACGCTGAGCGCACCGACCTGCATTCTTGCGCATATCGAAGACGGCCATCAGCCTAAATACATCGTGGAAAAAGCACGAGGGTTGAATGAGGCGATGCTTTCGAATATTCGCCGTGCCTACGAAGGCGGCGTCCGCATCGCGGGCGGATCCGATGCCGGGACGCCGTACAACTACCACGAAAACTACGCGCAGGAGGCCGAACTCATGTGGTCGCTCCTCGGCATGACGCCGCAGCAAGCGCTCCACGCTGCGACGAACGTTGCGGCCGAGCTCGTCGGCTTGCACCGCGGAATTCTCGCCATCGGCGAACCCGCCGACTTGCTGCTCCTGCAGCGGGACGTCGGTGAAGACGTGCGCGCGGTGCGCGAGCCGCAGCTCGTGCTCAAGAACGGTGCGATCCAATAACGTGCGAATTCTTTCTCTCGCGAGCTTGCTGATTCTGGCGGGATCGCCCGCGACGGTGCTGGGCGGTGGTGCCGTTGCGCCCGGCGCGAATGCGACGCTGCTCGGTCAGCAAGTCGCGGGCAGCCCGATTCGGCACGTGATCGTCCTGGTCCAGGAGAACCGCACGTTCGACGATCTCTTCGCTTCGTCTGCGCTCGCCGGCGGCGGTCCCTATCCCGGCGCCGATACTTCGCAGAGCGCCAGCGTCAACGGCGAGAGCGTGCGGCTTAAACCAGTGCCATTCGAAGATCCCAGCGATCCGAGCCACAGCCATCCGTCGCTCCTTGCGGAGTGGAACGGCGGCAAGATGGACGGCTTTGCGGACGTTCGCGTCAGTACGGCCCCCGGATTTCCGGCGCCGGGCCGCGGCTTTGCCTACGCTTACGTTCCGGCAACCGAGACAACGATCTATCACCTGCTCGCCGCGCGCTACGCATTGGCCGATGCGAACTTTGCGCCGCGCTTAGTACCGACGTTTCCGAGCCACTTTACCCTTGCGACCGCGCAGAGCCGAGTCGCCGGCAATCCGAACGGCAAGATTTGGGGTTGCGATGCGAAGCCGGGTACGAGCGTTCCGATCTTCGGAGAAGGCGAATCGACGATCCCGGAAGGGGCTTTTCCGTGTTTCGACCAGACCTCGATCGCCGATCTGCTCGACGCGGCGCACGTAAGCTGGAGGTACTACACGGGATCGTACCTCGACTTCATCAATCCGACGGTCAACATTTACGACGCGTTTCGAAAGATTCGGTACGGTCCGGATTGGCGCCGCGACGTCGTCGCGCCCTCCGGCCGGATTCTGAGCGACATTCAAGCCTGCCGTCTGCCGCAGGTCTCGTTCGTGATGCCGAACTCTCTCGATTCCGATCACGCGGGGAACTTGAGCTCAGGCGGACCCGGGTGGGTTGGTTCGATCTATCTCGCGCTCGTACAAAGCCGCCATGCGGTTTCGCAGTGCAACTACTACAAGGATAGCGCGATGATTCTCACGTGGGATGATTCGGGCGGGTGGTACGATCACGTTGCACCGCCGCAAGGCCCCGAGGGAACGAGCTGGGGATTTCGCCTCCCGATCGTCGTGATCTCGGCCTGGGCGCGCTCGGGCTACGATCCGAACCGTCCTCACGCTCCGCCGTACGTTTCACACACCCGTCGCGAGTCGACGTCGATTACGAAGTTCATCGAGGAGAACTGGGCGCTGGGGAATATGGGGCAGCGCGATGTGACCGACGACGGCCTCAGCGACATGTTTGACTACACGCGCGCCGCGCCGGTGCCGCCGTTTTCGGAGGTTTCGCTTGAGAAGCTGATTCGCAGCACGCACTTTCAGCTGGCGGTCGCGCAGCGCGACGCGCGAATCGTCGACGACGATCGTTAGGTGCAGCTGAAAGGACTGCGGCTCGCGGTGCTCGCGGCAATCTCTTGGCCGGCGCCGCCGCCGGGCTACGGACCGTGGGAGCAGATGGCCTTCAACGTTGCCGACGGGATGCGCCGCCGCGGACTCGACGTTACGCTCTTTGCGACGGGCGACTCGCATTTTGACGGCAAGCTCGCTTCGGTCGTGCCCGTCGGCCTCAACGAAGATCCCGCACTCGACGGCGAGGTTTTTGGCGCGCTGCATATCGGTGCGCTCTTCCGGCGTGCACGCGAGTTCGATCTCATCAACAACCATTTCGATTGGCGACCGCTGACCTACGCGCTCGGCTCGGAGTCGCCGCCGATGCTCACGACGATTCACGGCTTCTCGACCCCGCAAATTCTCGCCGCGTACTATGCCGCCGCCGGGCGAAGCTTCTACGCTTCGATCTCGAACTCGGACCGCGATCCTGGCCTCGACTACGTCGCGACGACGTATAACGGCATCGATCCCGCGCAGTTCACGTTGCGTGCAACGCCCGGCGAGTATCTCTGTTTCTTGGGCCGCTTCCATCCGGAGAAGGGCACGCACCTCGCCATCGAAATCGCCAAACGTGCCGGCGTGCGCTTGAAGATCGCGGCGATTCCGCAAGACGATACGTACTTTCGCGAGTGCGTCGCGCCCCACATCGACGGCGATCGCGTCGAGTTTCTCGGCGCGGTCGAACGCGATGCCCGCAACGAGCTGCTCGGCAACGCGCTCGCGCTCGTGCACATGACCACGCGCCCCGAACGGTTCGGGCTTACGATGATCGAAGCGATGGCCTGCGGCACGCCGGTGCTCGGTGCTCGCATGGGCTCGATTCCGGAGATCGTTATTGACGGCGTGACGGGTTTTCTCTGCGACGGCGTCGACGAGGCGGTCGAGCGAGTGCCGCTGCTCGCCGGACTCGACCGCGCGGCCTGCCGGATGCGCGTCGAGCGCGAGTTCAGCGCCGAGCGAATGATCGACCGGTATCTCGACGCGTATGCGCAGGTCGTGGAGCAGCGCGTTCCGGCGCCCCCGAGCGAAGAACGCCTTCGTGCGCGGCGTCATGATTGGTGGGACCGGCCGATGGGCTACACCCAGATACCGCCGAAGCCGCGGAGTCTGGGGTTTTCGTGAAACCGAAGGCCGAGCGCGATTACTCCGGGCGTTCGCTCTTCGATAAGCTCGGCGTCTTCGTGGCGGCGCGGGTGGCGATCGTCGGAGATCACGACGAATCGTTCGCGGCCGCGCTCGCCGAGCAGCTCGATACGCCGGCCTCGCGGTCGTTGCGCGGGCCGTACGATCTAATCTTCCTGAAGGTGAGCGCGCCGCGCGATCTGATCCGAATCCCTAACACAGCAGCGTATCTCAAGCCAAACGGTGCGCTGTGGATCTTTCATCCCAAGGGCCGCGGCGCGACGCCAAGCGATGGCGAAGTGCGCGCGGCCGGCCTCGCCGCAGGATTGGTCGATAACAAAATCAGCGCTTACAGCGACTCCCACACCTCGACCCGCTTCGTCATCCCGCTCTCCCGCCGCACCCCGTCACGCGATCCACGCGGTTGAGGTGGCCGCTGCGGCTTCCATCGCCTGATACGCTTTGCTCGTCAGCGCATGGTCGATGACGCCGGCGACGAAACGCGAGGCGGCACGAACCTTCGCGAGATCGATACCCGTCTCGATGCCCATCTGGTGCAGGAGATAGAGCACGTCTTCGGTGCCGACGTTCCCGGTTGCGCCCGGTGCATACGGGCAGCCCCCCAACCCGCCCGAGGAAGCGTCGAACTTCGAGATGCCGAGCCGCAGCGCGGCATAGACGTTCGCGAGCGCCGTCCCGCGCGTGTCGTGAAAGTGCATCGCGATCGACTCGAGCGGTATCCGTTCGCGCAGCAGGGGCACGAGCGCGTCGACCTGACTCGGAACTCCTACTCCGATCGTGTCGCCGATCGACAACTCGTCGCAGCCCATCTCCATCAGCTTGAGGCTGACGCCGGCCACCATCTCGGGCGTTACGCTGTCGCCGAAGGGCGAGCCGAAGGCCGTCGAGACGTAGCCGCGCACCCAGCATCCGTCGTTCTTCGCAACGCGCACGACATCGCGAAAGGTTTCGAGTGACTCGTCGATCGTCATGTTGATGTTTCGCTTGGTGAAGCGTTCCGAGGCTGCTGTGAAGACCGCGATCGCGTCGGCGCCCGCCGCACGCGCGCGTTCGTACCCTTTGAGGTTCGGCACGAGCACCGGATAGCGCACGCCGGGCGCCTTCCGAATCCGCGCGAAGACGTCGGCGGCGTCGGACAACTGCGGGATAGCCTTGGGGCTCACAAACGACGTCGCCTCGATCCACTTCAATCCCGTCTCGGAGAGCAGATCGATATACCGCACCTTGTCGTCCGTCGAGATGCGTGCGCCTTCGTTTTGCAATCCGTCGCGCGCGCCCATTTCGAAGATTGTAACGAACTTCGGAAGCTTCATTATTACGATAAGATACGTAAACGCGCAGACGCGTATTGTTGGATCCGACCGTCGGTCGTCGCGAGGGTTAGCTCGCCGGCGATTGCCTGTGCGATCAACGCGCGGTCGAAGGGATCGGCGTGAATGGCGGGCAGGTTGTAGATCTCGCCAACGTGCTCGGATGCTAGCGCCATCGGCGTAGCCGCAAGATCGTCAACTGCGGTCGCCCACCAGCTGCGAGGGTCGCCGACGTCGAGCTTTCCCTTCATGCTCTTTAATACAACTTCCCAATAAGAAACGATGCTCAAAAAGACCGGCCGGTTTTCCACCTCTCGCGCAATCTCCGGAGAGAGCACTTCGGGACGAAACGTTGCTAGGAGGAGAATGTTGGTATCGAGCAAGCACCCGTTCACAGATCGCCTTCGAGGAATCGATCGAGGTCGACCGGGTCATCCCATCCTGGATAGAGCTTGATGCGATCGCGCATGGTCCCAAAGCGCACCCGCCGGCGCTCCGGCGGCGGCGCGGTCAACTGAGCCACGGGCTTCCCGTGGCGCGTAATTACGATGCTCTCTCCGCTCTCGACAGCCCGAATCAGCTCGGGCAGACGATTCTTGGCTTCGGCGATGCTTACGTCCATAGCCGGCTTATTATAGCTAGAATTTATGGCTAACGCAATTTAACCCAACTCGACGAGCGGGGTGCCGCTTGCCACGATTTGGCCCTCCCGTACGAGCACGGATTTGACGGTCGCGGCCGCGGGCGCTTCGATGCGGTGTTCCATTTTCATCGCTTCGAGCACGACGAGCAATGCGTGTTCCTCGACGATTGCGCCGTCGGCAACGGCGACTTTAACGATTCTCCCCGGCATCGGTGCGGCGACGTGCGCGCCGGCGACGGCGCCGTGACTTCCCACAGCTCCATCGGTCGACGGCGCCGCGGCAAACGAAAACGGCCACGCGCGCCCATCGAGGTGCACGTTGAACGTGCTCTCGTCATAGGTAACGGCGCCTGCCAGCGTCGTCTCACCGAGTTCGGCGCGGACGACGTTTCCGCGGCGCTGCGCGTAAAGCGTGCCGCTCCGGTCGCCGGAGATTCGCCAGACGCCCGGATCGCGCGTCGCGTCGGCGAGCAGTGCGACGACGTTTTCTCCATACTGCAGCCGGACCGGAACGCTCACATCGCCGATGCGCCACGGTGCGCGGCCGTCGGCGAGGAGTGCCGCGGCGCAGAGCAAAGCCGCTTCGCCGGGTGGCTCGTGCTCTTTAAAAATAGACTGGTCGAGCCGTGCCGCGAGAAAGCTCGTCGTCGTCTCGCCGCGCGCGAAGGCCTCATCGCGCGCGATCCAGAGCAGCAGCGGCAGGTTCGTACGAACGCCGTCGATCGTGAAGTCTGCGAGCGAACGGTCGAGGCGCGCCACGGCCGAGGGTCGATCGCTGCCGTAAACGATCAACTTGGCGAGCATAGGATCGTAATAATGGCTGACGACGCTCCCGGCAGTGACGCCCGCGTCGATCCGAACTCCGGGCCCTTGCGGCGGCGACCAGTTGGCGATCGTTCCGGTCGACGGCAGCATATCGTTGGCCGGGTCTTCGGCGTAAATGCGCGCTTCGATCGCCCAGCCGCGCGGGCGCACCTCGGTCTGCGATAGCGTGAGCGCTTCGCCGGCGGCGATGCGCAGCTGCCACTGCACGAGATCGATATCGTAGACGAGTTCCGTGACCGGATGCTCGACCTGCAAGCGCGCGTTCATCTCGAGAAAGTAATAGGCACCATCGCGGTCGAGCATGAACTCGCAGGTCCCGGCGTTCGTGTAGCCGACCGACTCGGCGGCGCGAACGGCGGCCGCGCCCATCTCGGCGCGCAACTCCGGCGTGAGCGCGACCGAGGGTGCTTCCTCGACGATCTTTTGGTGGCGGCGCTGAATCGAGCATTCGCGCTCGCCGAGATGAATGACCCGTCCGTGCGCATCGGCGAGAATCTGGAACTCGATATGGCGCGGGTCGCGAAGATATCGCTCGAGCAGAACGGTATCGTCGCCGAACGCGGCACGCGCTTCGCGCTTCGCGCTTTCGAGCGCCTCGGCGAACGCCCCGGCCGATTCGACGACGCGCATCCCGCGGCCGCCGCCGCCCGCGCTGGCTTTGATCAAGAGCGGAAATCCGACGCGATGCGCCTGGACCCGCAGCGTCTCCGGCGATTGATCGTCGCCGTCGTAGCCCGGAACGGTCGGTACGTCGAACGTGCGCACGCGCCGCTTTGCTTCGATCTTGCTGCCCATCGCGGCCATCGCCTCGGGCGACGGCCCGACGAAGACCAGCCCGGCATCCCGGACCGCTGAGGCAAAGTGCGCGCGCTCGGAGAGGAATCCGTAGCCGGGATGGAGCGCGTCGGCCTTCATTGCAAGCGCCGCCGCGACGATCGCTTCGGCATCGAGATAGGATTGCGCCGCCGCCGCCGGTCCGACGCAGCGCGCGTCTTCCATGAACTCGAGATGGTATGCGTTTGCGTCGGCTTCGGAGTAGATGCCGAGCGGAACGATCCCCATCTCGCGGGCCGCGCGCGCGACGCGCACGGCGATCTCGCCGCGATTGGCTATGAGCAGGCGTTTAATCACTGAACTTGGCGGGGCGGCGTTCGAGGAAGGCGCGCAGACCTTCTTGGCCTTCGGGGCTCACGCGTTGCCGCGCGATCGCCTCCGTCGTGATCGTTCGCGAGTCCGCGTACGAGTTATCGAGCACGCGCCGCACGAGAAGTTTTGCTGCGGCGATCGCGTTGGGACCGGCCGAATGCAGTTCGGCGAGGCGCCGCTCGACCGCAGCATCGAGTTGCGCGGAAGGTACGACGTCGTGCACGAGCCCGATCGCCTCGGCGTGTCGTGCGTCGAAGCGCTCGCCGGTGAGAAAGAGCGCGCGAGCGTGCGACGTGCCGATCTTCGCGAGTACGAAGGGCGAGATGGTGGCTGGAATGATGCCGAGCTTGACCTCCGTGAATCCGAAGACTGCGTCTTCGGCCGCGACGGCGATGTCGCAGACCGCGACGAGCCCGGAACCGCCGCCGAGCGCGGCGCCGTGAATTCGCGCCACGACCGGTTTGGGGCAGTTATCGATCGCGCGGAACATGTCGCTCATCAACTCGGCGTCGGCGACGTTGGCATCGAACGAGAGGTCGAGCGAGGCGCGCATCCAGTTGACGTCAGCGCCGCCGCAGAATACCTTGCCCTCGCCCGCGAGAACGACCGCGCGAACGTCGTCGGCGGCGGTGATGCGCGTGAAGATCTCGTGCAGCCGCTCGATCACCTCGGCGTTGAACGCGTTGCGAACCTCCGGGCGTGCAAGCGTGACGCGGGCGATGCCGCCGCTGACGGTGAGATGAACGCTCTCGGCCATGCGTCCGGCTTCGCGCCCTCATCCGCGCGGGCCTCGCAAGCGTTATACTGACACGGAATGAAGGAAGCAGCAGGGCCGGCCGTCTATCGCTACGCGTTCTTGACGCGGGCGAGCCACTGGGTCTGGTTCGTCGCGTTCTTCGTGCTCGTCGGCAGCGGTCTGCAGATCTTCAACGCATCGCCGAATCTCGACGCCTCCGACAAGAGCGACCCGGCGCGGCGCGTGCTGGCGATCGGCTCTCCAGCCGGCGGCGTCGGAACGACGACCGTTTTTGGGCGCACGATCGTCACGACCGGATGGTTCGGCTGGACAGGCGACGGCATGGGTTCGCGCGGCGCGCATGCCTTCGGCGCATCGATTACGATTCCGGGGTATCAAGATCTAGCCGGCGGGCGCCGCTGGCACCTCTTCTTTGCCTGGATTGCGACGGTCTGCTGGCTGGCTTGGCTCGTATCGAGCGCGATCAAGGGCAGCCTTCGCGAGATGATTCTGCGCCCGGAGGACGTGCCGAAACTCTGGCCGATGCAGGCGTACTATCTCAGACTCCGCAAGACGCCGCCGCCGCACGGCATCTACAATCCGCTGCAGAAAGCCGCCTATACGCTCGTGCTCTTCGTCATCGCGCCGGTCGTGGTGGTCACCGGTCTCGCGCTCTCCCCAGGCATCGATGCGATCGCTAATCCGCTCACGGTTGTATTCGGTGGGCGTCAGTTCGCGCGGCTCTGGCACTTCGCCGGAATGCTCGCGTTGTTGGGGTTCTTCGCGATCCACGTCTTCCAGGTGGCGACGCAGGGCTTCGTCAATCAGATGCGCTCGATGATGACGGGATGGTATGAGCCGCAATGAAACGCCGGCTTTTCATCGCGTCGAGTCTCTCGACCCTTGCCGGATGCGGCCCGATCAGCGCTGCATTGAGCCAGAACCAGGGCGTGCAGCGAATTCTCGCATCGGCCGAAGGATTGAATCGCGTCCTGATCGGAACGCGCGGCCTAGCGCGCGAGTACCGCGATCGCGACGTCGATCGCAACTTCCGCGTGAATGGATTCGCGACGCCCTCCGATGCCCATTACACGGCGCTCGTCGCGGGCAACTTCTCGGCCTACCGCCTGATCGTCGAGGGGGCGGTCGAACGGCCTCGCGCGCTGAGTCTCGCCGAGCTCTACGCCCTGCCGCAGCGCACGCAGATCACGCGCCACGATTGCGTCGAAGGCTGGAGCGCGATCGGAAAGTGGAGTGGCGTGCCGCTCTCCGCGGTGCTCGATGCCGTCATCCCGCGGGCCGATGCGCGATACGTCGTCTTCCGCTGCTTGGATAACGACGGTGCGGGAAACCTTTATTACGAGAGTCTCGATCTTCACCAGGCACGCCATCGGCAAGCACTGCTCGCCTTGCGTCTGAACGACGCGCCGCTCGATCCCGACCACGGCGCGCCGGTGCGCCTGAGAGTGCCGACCCAGCTCGGCTACAAGAGCGCGAAGTGGATCGGCCGGATCGAAGTCGCCGGCAGCTTCGCGAAGATCTATTCGGGCAACGGCGGATACTGGGAAGATCAAGGCTACGAGTGGTACGCGGGCATTTAACCATGCGCGAGTCTGCGTCACAAGCGACGGCGCCGGAGCGTTGAAACCGTTGTCATGACCAGGGGCGCGCTGGTCGGTACCGCAACTTTCGCTCTCCTCCTAGGGAGCACCGCGGGCGACCTGCGCGTCTCCCTGCAAACCACCGCCGCCACGTATCTTGCCAATATCGCGTCGATCGCGCCTGTCGCCGGGCGCGACACGACCTTCGATTACTACCTGCGGCTCAACGACGATCTCGAGTTGCTCGACGCGCAGGTTCCGCAAGGCTACACGTCCGAGCAGTGGCTGCAAACCGTCGCTGGAACCGCGAATCTCGACATCAGCCTCGCAACACAACTGATCGATCGTTCGTATCGCTCGATGGCGGCGGTGCGTGGTTTGGGTGAAGTTTTGGTGCGATCGTCGCGCGATGGAACGATGCAGCCCGTTGCCGTCTACGTGCCGCCGAGTTACGCGCCCGGTCGTGCCGCGCCGCTGATCGTGATGCTCCACGGACATCCGCAATCTGAAACGCAACTGCTCGCAGCGCCGTATATTGCCGCGCTCGCCGATCAGACCGGTGCGATCGTCGTCGCGCCATGGGGTCGCGGCTACTACGATTTTCGCAGCACGGCATCCGACGTCTACGACGCGCTCCACGAGGCCGCGCGCGCCTTTGCGACCGATTCGCGCAAACAATTCCTGGTTGGCTATTCGATGGGCGGCTTCTCGGTCTTCGAGGTGGCGCCGAACCATCCCGACGAGTGGGCCGCGGTTATGTGCATCGCCGGATCGCTCCTGGGATCCGATTCGGAACGAGTACTCGCGCGGATGCCGCGGACGCCCTTCTATATTCTCACCGGCAGCGCCGACGAAAGCATCCCCAGCCAATATCCGACGTCGACGGCCGCCTTTCTCAGCGCGGCGGGGCTCGACGTCTCGTTCTACGCGCAGCGCGGCGGGAGCCACCGCCTGGGGTCGCTGATGCCGATTCTAACGCAGTCGTGGAACGACATGCTGAGCGGCATCATACGCGCGCCGCCACCGTCGTTCGGCAAGATCGCGCTTCCGTCCGCGATCCCGATGGGTGCATTCAAGCCCTAGGAGTCCGACAAGCTCCTAGCACAAGTGGGTGCCGGTTCGCCGCCGAATCACCGAGCATGAGAAGATTGCATGGCTGCGCGGTCACGGCCGCCGCCGTTTCATTCTGCGTGCTCGCGGGAGTCGCGCAGCCGGCAGGCGTGAGCTGGTCGCCGCCGGTTCCGGGCACGCCGGTGCAGCAAACCTCCGTCGCTTTCAACGGCGGAACCGGCGCCGCGCAATGGCGCGCGATCGTCAGCAAGCAACTCGCCGGATCGGGGAACGGGCAGACCTTCTATCAATGGTATTTCTCGCTCTATGCCATGCGTCTGGGAACGTATCGGTTGCGTTATCAATCCCCGAGGAACGGCGGGCCGCTCTCGCACGTCGAGCAGGCACACGGCGCAAAGATGTGGCTTCCGGTTCAGGAGATGCGGATCGTCGGAACCGCGCAGCTCATGGGCTCGGGCGCGCACCAACTCGTCGTGCAATCGCACGAGATGGCCGCCGATTGCGGATCCGCAACCGTGACGATCTTCGGCTCGAAGCCGGGCGATAGTGCCGGCCCCGCGGCGACGATCGCCAACCCCTGCGATCTGAGCGCGAAGGTCGGCGCGGGCGGCGCGTCGATCGAGTTGACCGGTCCGTATTATGCGCCCGACGCCGCGCTTTGCTGTCCGACGAAGACGAAGGCGAGCGCGACGCTGCGTTACCGCGGCGGCAAGTGGATCGAGTCGCCGAAGTATTTCAAAGTCGAATAGCTACATCCGGAAGACGCCGAAGTGCGTGGGCGGCTGGGGCGCGTGCGCGGCGGCGTCGAGGCCGATCGCGATCACCCGGCGCGTGTCGAGCGGATCGATAATACCGTCGTCCCAAAGGCGCGCCGTCGAGTAATACGGATTCCCTTCGCGCTCGTACTTTTCTAGAATTGGGGCTTCGAAGGCGGCCTTTTCCTCCGGCGTCATCTCACCCTTGACCGTTGAGAGCACGCTGGCGGCCTGCGGGCCGCCCATCACGCTGATGCGCGCGTTCGGCCACATCCAGAGCTGGCGCGGCGCGTAGGCGCGCCCGCACATCCCGTAGTTGCCGGCCCCGAAGCTCCCGCCGATGACGACGGTAAACTTGGGTACCTCGGCACAAGCGACGGCGGTGACGAGCTTCGCGCCGTCCTTGGCGATGCCGCGGTTCTCGTACTCCTTGCCCACCATGAAGCCGGTAATGTTCTGCAAGAACAGCAGCGGCGTTCCGCGCTGGGCGCAGAGCTCGATGAAGTGCGCGCCTTTGAGCGCGCTCTCGCTGAACAGGATGCCGTTGTTGGCGAGAATGCCGATCGGATGGCCTTCGATGCGGGCGAATCCGCAGACCAGCGTCGAGCCGTAGCGCGACTTGAACTCGTGGAACTCCGAAGCGTCGACGAGTCGCGCGACGACCTCGCGCACGTCGTAACCGACCCGGCTATCGGCGGGGATAACGCCGTAAATGTCGCGCAGTTCGTATTTTGGCGGTTGCGGGTCGGTGCGGTCCCATTGACGCGGCAGCTCCAGATGAAGATTGCGCACGATTTCGCGCACCATAGCGAGCGCTTGCGCGTCGTCGTTGGCGAAGTGGTCGGCGACGCCCGAGATGCGCGTATGCACGTCCGCGCCGCCCAGCTCTTCGGCCGTGACTTCTTCACCGGTCGCCGCCTTCACCAACGGTGGCCCACCCAGGAAGATCGTGCCTTGCCCTTTCACGATCACGGTTTCGTCGCTCATCGCCGGAACGTAGGCGCCGCCGGCCGTACAGGACCCCATGACCGCGGCGACCTGCGCGATGCGCTTGCCCGACATGCGCGCCTGGTTGTAAAAGATTCGGCCGAAATGCTCCCGGTCGGGAAAGACTTCGTCTTGCAGCGGCAAGAACGCGCCGCCCGAATCGACGAGATAGATGCAAGGAAGATGGTTCTGCTCCGCGATCTCTTGCGCGCGCAGGTGTTTTTTCACCGTCATCGGGTAGTACGTGCCGCCTTTGACGGTCGCGTCGTTGGCGACGATGACGCATTGCTGCCCTTCAACGCTGCCGATTCCGGTGACCATTCCGGCCGCCGGCGAATCGTTTCCGTACATGTCGAAGGCGGCGAGCGCGGAGAGTTCGAGAAAGTCCGAGCCCGCGTCGATCAGGCGTTCGACTCGTTCGCGCGCGGTCAGTTTCTTGCGCCGTCGATGCTTTTCGACTGCCTCCACGCCGCCGCCCGCGCGCACCGCGACGAGCCGGTCCCGCAACTCCGCGACCAACCGTTCCATCCGTTGCGCGTTTGCGGTAAAATTCTCGGAACGCCGATCGAGGCGCGATTCAAGCACTGCCATCGCCGCGCCCATTCGGCGCCTCGCGCTTAGAGCCCGGTTAGACCCGGCGAAAAACTCAAGGGTGAAGTTGCTGCGGACTCGTAGCTAGAGGCCATGGCCGCGCAGGCTCAGGTCGATGTCGGCGGGATTCGCCGTCCGCTCGGAAGCCCCGATTACTCCACTGCTTTGCAGCCCTACCGCGATACGCTGGGCGAGCGCGGCGCGGCGCACCTATTGCGGCGTGCGGGATTCGGCGGAACTCCCGCCGAGGTGCGGCGTTTCGCCGGTATGCGCGCGGGTGAGGGAGTCGACGTGCTGCTCGCCACCCCGGCCGCGCGATCGATTCCGAGCCCACGCGAAGGCGACCTCGACGGTCCGCTCGGTATGCGCCAGGCGCGCGACGCCATCGCGGCGCTTCAACTCTGGTGGCTCAACCGCATGTTGACGACGCCGGCGCCGCTGCAAGAGAAGATGACGCTCTATTTTCACGGGCACTTCACCTCGCGAGCGACGCCAAGGTTTCCGCGGATCACGTACAATCAGAACGCGCTCTTTAGGGGCTACGCGACCGGAAATCTTCGCGAACTCACGCGTGCCGTTTCAAAAGACGCCGCGATGCTCGTCTATCTCGACGGCGCGAGCAACGTCGCGGCGCATCCCAACGAGAACTACGCGCGCGAGCTGATGGAGCTCTTCACGCTGGGCGTCGACAACTACACCGAAGAGGACGTGCGCGAGTCGGCCCGGGCGTGGACCGGTTGGCGCGTCGTCCGCAAGACCGACACCGTCGTATTCGACCCGGCGCGGCACGACAACGGAAGCAAGACGTTTCTCGGCCGGACCGGCTACTTCACCGGCGACGACGTCGTCGACATCATCTTCGATCGGCCGCAGTGCGCGCGCTTCTTCGCAACGAGCCTGCTGAACTGGTTCGTCTACAACGATCCCGAGCCGGAGCTCGTCGATCGGGTCGCCGACGTGCTTCGAACGCACAACTACGAGTTGACGCCGGTTCTCTCCACGATTTTGAGCAGCAACGTTTTCTTTAGCTCGCGCGCGTATCGCGCACTCGTTAAGAGTCCCGTCGAGTTTGTCGTCGGAACCTACAAGACGCTCGGGCTCCCCGCGATCGACGAAACCGCGTTGATTGCATTGCAGCAAATGGGCCAGCAGCTCTACTTTCCTCCCAGCGTCGCCGGATGGCCCGGCGGTGAGAACTGGCTGACGAGCGGCACGATGATCGCGCGGCAGAACTTCCTGACCCGGCTGCTCAGCTCGCAGACGCTCGAAGCGTCATCCTGGTTGCGCGGATTGCCGGTCGCGTCGAAGAACGCCGCGGAGCCGATCGCAGGCAGCATCTTACAGGGCGACGTTGCGCCCGCGTCGCTCCTAGAGCTCAACGGATATTTGAACGGCATCGGTAGCGCGGCGCTGGCCGCGCTATCGGTGGAGAACTACGATCAGCGCGTCAGGGGGGCGGTGTATCTTGCGATGGCGACGCCCGCGTATCAACTGAACTAATGCAACGAAAAAACTTCTTGCTCGCAACGGCCTCAGGCCTCGCGGTGGTCGCGAGCCCCGAGCACGTTTTCGCACGAGCGCTCTCCCAAACGCCGTTGCCCGGACTCCCGGGCGGCGAGAACCGATGTCTCGTGCTGATCAACCTCTACGGCGGCAACGACGGCCTGAACTGCGTCGTGCCGCACGGCGACGAGCGCTACTATCGTCTGCGTCCCAATCTTGCGGTCGATCTCAACGAGGTGCTCGCGATCGACGCGCGGGCCGGTTTGAATCCCGCGATGAGATCCTTCAAAGCCCTCTACGACAAAGGCATGGTGGCAATCGTTCAGGGGGTAGGCTATCCGAATCCCGATCATTCACACTTCCGGTCGACCGAGATCTGGCAGACAGCCGTACCGGACAGGTACGAGCACACCGGGTGGCTCGGGCGTTACTTCGACGAGGCGGGTCCGGCGCGCGAGAATCTTTTCAAAGGCGTCGCCGTCTCGAGAGTCTTGCCCGAAGTGCTCGTCTCCGATCGTACCGACATCCCGGCGGTCCCGGGTTTGGGCGCCTACTCGATGATCGCCGATCGCGACACTGCGGCGCGCCAAGCCTTCTCGCGACAAGCGCACGATCGCAGCCTGCCGTTTGCGTCGCCCTATTTGGCGCACATCATGGAGATCGAAGCCGACGCGCAGCGCAGCTCGGAGGAGTTGCCGAGGCTGGTCGCCGGATATGCGACGAAGGCGTCGTACCCCGCCACCGGCCTTGGGCGCAGCCTCGCACTCGCCGCACAGATCATCGGAAGCAATCTTGGCACGAAGGTAATCTACGTCGAGCACGGCTCCTTCGACACTCACGTGAGCCAAGCCAAGACGCAGAACGCGCTCTTAATGCAGTTCTCCGGAGCAATCGCCGCGTTCTACGAAGATCTCGCGGCACACGGCAACGAGCGCCGCGTTTTGACGCTGACGTTCAGCGAGTTCGGCAGGCGTATCGAAGAGAACGGCAATCGCGGAACCGATCACGGTGAAGCCTCCCCGCTCTTTTTAATCGGCGGCGGCGTCAAGGGCGGAATCTACGGAGCGGCGCCGGACCTGGGCACGACGAACATGGGCAACGTGCGCTACACCGTCGACTTTCGCAGCGTCTACGCAACCGTGCTCGAGCGTTGGCTTGGGCGCCCCTCCGCGACCGTGCTCAACGGCGAGTTCGCGCAGCTTCCGGTCCTCGCGTAGCTTGCCTTCATCGGTCCTCTTTCTTGGCAGCGGCGGCGCGCGTTTTGTCGTCGCGCGACAGCTGCGCGCCTCGGGCGGCATGTGGATGCGTTTCGGCGATACGCAGATTCACGTCGATCCGGGTCCCGGTGCGCTGGTGCGGGCCCTTTCGCACGTACCGCCCTGCAATCCGCGCGAACTCGAAGCGATCGTGCTCTCGCACAAGCATCTCGACCATTCCGGCGACGTCAACGTGCTAATCGAAGCGATGACCTCGGGCGGTTTTCGCCGGCGCGGCGCGGTGCTCGCGCCGGCCGACGCATTCGACGACGAACCGGTCGTGCTTCCGTACGTGCGCCGTTTCGTCGAGCGCGTCGAGCGTCTAGAGCCGAGCAGCGGGCCCTATCGAATCGGCGAGGTCGAGCTCTTTACGTCGATGCTCCACGTGCACGCCGTCGCCACGCATGGGCTGCACTTCGTTCGCGAGGGGCTGCGCGTGTCGTATCTTCCCTGCGGCCGGTATTTCGAGGCCCTTGCCGCCGATTACGCCGAGCACGAGCCCGACGTCTTGATCGTCAACGTGCTACGCCACCGCGACGATCTGCAGGTCGATCACTTTGCGTGGTCCGACGCGCGTCGCGTCGTCGCCGACGTGCGTCCGAAGGTCGCCGTCTTTCAGCACTTCGGAACGAAGATGCTCGAAGCCGGGCCGCCGCGGCTCGCCGCCGAACTCGAAGACGAACTCGGGCTGCGCGTCATCGCTGCCTACGACGGGCTTCTTTTGGATTTCGAAACGGAGATCGCGGCCGCGGCGAGCGGCTAGCGAGGCGGCGGTGGCCGCTCCTCGTGCGGCGGGGGATGCGCCGGCGTTTGAATCGGCAGGCGCGTACTTCCGCTGAGCGCTTGACGCACCTGCGGGTGCTCGTTCATCGAACCGTTGTAGAGATAGACGGAACCATTCTTCGAGGTCGCGGTCACGACGGGTCCGCCGTTGCCGACGGTCGCCTGTTTCGTTGCCGGATCGCCACGTACGTGGGCGTCATCGTCAAAACTCGATTCGACGTGACCCGAACCGCTGTGCGCGCCGATCTGCGCGCTTCCGCGGACGCCCAGCGCGACGTTTCCGTGCTCCGATTCGAAGCGCGCGAGGCCCGGCTGAAAGACGCCGTCGTCGTAAACGATCGAACCGTACGCACTCGTCGCTTGGATTTGCTGAGAGGTACATCCCTTGAAGAACATGTCGCCGGTTGCGGTGCGCACTCGCAGGCGATCGAAGGTTGAATCGTTTGCGATGATGCGGCCGCGCAGCGATTCGACGAAGCCGGTCCCACTTACGTTGTTCAACGATACTCCCGCCGCTCGCGCGTGGGCGACAAAGAAGCCGTGATAGTTCTCGATCGACAGGTGGCCGCCGCGCTGCTGAGCCATCACCATCGCGGTGTTGCGCGGAATGAAGATCGTCATCTTGCCGCTCCCGCGAGCGACGATCGCGTCATGGGGTTCGCGGGGCAGTTCGGGAACGACGAACGACTCGGCGGGAAGCGTGACGAGCCCGCGATCGGTCTGAATCTCGTCTGAGGCGATCTGCAGCTGTTTGGGGATCTGCGAGTCGACCTCGGGGGGCGCGAGACGGCGGGCATCGACCGGTTGCTCGGAAATTATGAGGATCTGCGGGCGATCCCAGGTCTGAATCGTCACCTGCCCACGGCTCACGTGGAGGTTGACGATCGGTGAAGGGCCGACGTCAAACTCTTCGTCGGCCCGGACCGGTGCCGCGAACGCCAGACAACACAGGGAAGCGAGGAGCGTCCCGAATGCTCCCCGCCTTAATCCACCACGCACAGTGAGTATTGTATATGGCCCCCTGGGGAGCATCATGAAAAGTCGGTGAACGGAGGCTTGAGACGCGGTAAAACCACGCGGAGCAGCGCTCCGCCGGAGGCCGCTTGGCCCGCCGTGGCCTCTCCACCGTGGACCCGGGCGATCGAGCGAACGATGGCGAGGCCGAGTCCGGTCCCCGGCACGCTGCGCGAGCGGGCCTTGTCGGCCCGGTAGAAACGCTCGAAAACGTCGACCCGCTCTCGTTCGGCGATGCCGGGGCCGCTATCGGCGACCTCGATCCAGGCCGTATCGGAGTTCTCGCCGACGCGCACGTCGACGCCGCCGCGTTCGGTAAACTTTATCGCGTTGTCGACGAGATTTCCAATCAGCTGGCGCAGCAGGTGCGCGTCGCCGTAGACGATCGGGGTCGCATCGTATTCGAACCTAAGCGCAATCTGCTTTTCGGCGGCGCGGGGCGCGGCATTCTGGGTTACTTCGCTCGCGATCTGAGCGAGCGAGAGGGGCTCCTTTGGAATTTCGTCGCCACGATCGGCCTTTGCCAGCGTGAGCATCCCATTGACCATCGCAGCCAGATCGGCGCTCTCGCGCGTAATCGTCTCCAAGCTCTCGCGGCGAACCGTTTGGTCGCGATCTCCCCAGCGCAAGAGCAGCTGCGCGTTCGCGTTGATCGAGGTAAGCGGGGTCTTGAGCTCGTGCGACGCGTCGGAGATGAACTGCCGTTCGCGCGCGAAGGCCTCGGCGAGGCGCGCGAGCAGATTGTTGAAGCTCCGGGCGAGCCGTCCGATCTCGTCGCGCCGGCGATCTAGATCCGGTCCGCTGCGGCGTCCGTCGAAGGTTCCGGCGGCGAGAGCGAGCCGGTCCGAGCTGATCTCGCGCATCTCGCGCGAGAGTTGATTGATCGGCGTCGTCGCTTGCGATGCAAGGACGATCGAGAAGAGAACGAGCGCCGCCGCGGTCGTTCCGAGCACGATGACGATCGCTTCGCGCGCGTTTGCGAAGGTGCGCTGCAGCGCGTCGAGCGGCTCGGCAACGTGAATGATGGCCAAGTTAGCGCGCTCTTTCACGAAGCGGTCTTCGATCAGGAACGGGCGTCCACCAATGGTCTCCTCGCGAAAGGCCGCGTCGTGGGCGGCGGAGATCTTCGGATTCGGGGGAATCGTCAGGCCTCCCAGATTCGCAGTCTTGGCGAGCGGATAGCCCTTGCCCGAGTCCACCTGCACGTAGCTATTCGTCGAGTTCCACGTGGCAAGATTGGCGCTGTTGAAGAGCAGCTGCAACGTCCCGAGCGACGAGTCTTCGAGCGAGAACGGCGTTGCCGACTGTTGGGCGAACTGCACGATCCCTCGCATCGTCGCATTGACGCTCGTGCGTGCCTGATCGTATAAAATCTGTTGAAAACGCCAGGTGATGATCGCGCTCATCGCCGTGATCGCGACGATCAGCAGCACCGAATACCCCAGCGCAATGCGCCACTTTAAGGACACGATCAGCTCGGGCCTCTCGCGCTAGTCCTTGATGGTATAACCCACGCCTCGCACCGTGGTGATCAGTTTGTCGTCGAAGCCGTCGTCGATCTTGCCGCGCAGGTAGCGGATGTAGACGTCGATGAGGTTCGAGTCGCCGAGGAAGTCGCTCCCCCAGACGCCGTTGAAGAGCTCGTCGCGCGTGTGAACTTTATTGCGGTGGAGCAGCAGGTATTCGAGGAGCGCGTACTCCTTGGCGGTGAGCGCGACCGCCTTGCCGCCGCGATGCACCTCGTGACGGTCGCGATCCATCACGACGTCGCGGTACGCGATGACGTTGCCCTGCGGGACGCGTTCGCGCAGCCTCGCTCGAACGCGTGCGAGCAGTTCTTCGGTCGCGAAGGGCTTGGTGACGTAATCGTCGGCGCCGACGTCGAGTCCGGCGACGCGATCGGGAACGCGGTCCTTGGCGGTCAGCATGATGATCGGAACGCGGCTCTTGGCACGAATGCGCCTGCAGACCTCTAGGCCGTCCATGCGTGGAATCATGAGGTCCAAAATCACGAGGTCGGGTTCTTTGAGCGCCTTCTCGAGACCCGACAATCCGTCGCGCGCGACTTCGACGTCGTAGCGCTCGTGCTCTAGTTCGAGCTGCAGAACGCGGCTGATTGCCGCATCGTCCTCGATGACGAGGACTCTATAAGGACGTCGCTCCTGTGGTACCTGTTTCTCCATGACGGTACATTATCGTCCGGCACTCCGTTCGGACCTGTGCGAGCCAACCAGAACGGGTTGGGATCCCGTAAAGAGGGTCAGCCAGAGCGCCGTCGCTCCGCCCGCCGCGAGCCACGCAAGGAAGGCGTTGTTCGAGAAGGTGCGCGAGAGCACCGACCCGATCACGGCGACCGTGTTGACGAAGAGCGTCCCGCCTCCAAGGACGAGCAGTACGACGAGCCAGAGCGCCACCGCTCCCAGCGCGCCGAGGGCGGCAAGTTCGAGGAAAGAGAAGGCCGGCGCCGGCCGGTAGGCGGTCGCAAGCAAGATGGAGGCACGCAGCCCCGCGGGCGGCTCCTCGAGCGGCAGGTCGAAAATTGCGCGTTCGAGCTCATCCATGTTCATTATTCCGTTACCCCCATTCCGCTCAGAAGCCTGCGGAGCTGCTCCTTCGCGCGAAACAAATGTGTCTTTACCGTACCCATCGGCAGGCACAGGACCGTCGCGATCTCCTCGTACTGCTTCCCCTGCAGGTGGAAGAGGGTGACGACGGTGCGATACTTCTCGGGCAGCGCGTCGATTGCGGCGCGCAGCCGGGAAGCCTCGTCGAGTGCAATCACGCGTTGCTCCGGCCCCGCCGCCGCGTCGGCGCGATCGGGCAGTTCCTCGCCGCTATAATGCTTGCGCCGGCTAAGCCGGTCGCAACAGGCATGGTACGTAATGGCGAAAATCCAGGTCGAAAACTTGGCCCCGGCTTTGAACGTCCGAAGGCTGCGAAACGCCTTGAAAAATGCCTCTTGGGTCACGTCTCGGGCCTCCTCCGCGTCGTGCAGCGTCCGGTACGCCAAGTGATAGACGGCTCGGTCGTATCGCTCGACGAGCGTGGCGAAGGCCTCCGAGTTGCCCCGGAGTGTTATCGCGACCAAATCGCCGTCAGGCGGCTCCGCTCTCACCCGCAGTCGCGGAGCCTCCGCCAAGAGTGCCGACACGCTCGTCGTACGTGCGCGCAGCGCCGTTTGTTTCGCTTCGGGCGGCTCCCTCGGTCTCGAAACATCCCGATGGCCGGGGCGTAGCTAGGGCAGGAACTTTTCACGGAGGCTCAACTCGCAGATGACCACGATTCCCAACAAAACCCTTCCCGGCGGCGCCGGTCACGATCGCACGCTGCCCGGGCTGCCCAGCGAAGAGCGGAACTCCGCGCAATCGCTGCGGCCTACCTTCGACGGCTGGGGGCCTCGCCTCTAAATGTCGCGAGCATCAATCGTCGCGATGCTCGTCGCGGCCGAGATCCTGATCGTCGGAATGGCGATCTTTGCGGTCGGTCACGGCGGAACGTCGCTTGCAGCCGGATTGCATCACATCGATTTCGCGGCGGCTCAGACCGCGCCGATTTCCGCCGGCGAGAGCCCGCACATCGTGGTCGACGATGCAAACTCGCGCGTTCACGTTGCGGTCTCTTCCGATGCTCTCGTCCACGTGCGCGATCTCACGGAGATACGCGGCGGGGTCTTTTCGAGTGCGAAGTACCCGCAGCTCCACGTTACGCGCACGCCGGATGGCGTGAGCGTCGAGCGGCCGCAGGCTGCCGATCTCTCGATCGCCATCTTCGGATTCAGCACTCAATCGATCGAGGTCGACGTTCCGGCAGGCGCGCATCTCGAGATCGCGCGGTGTGCAGGTGCCGACGTCGACGGAATCTCGGGCGGCGTTAGCGTCCACTCGGTCGACGGGCACGTAACGCTGACCGATTTGCAGGGCGCGGTCGACGCGCGCAGCGACGACGGCTACCTCAAAGCAACGAACGTACGCGGCGAGCGCCTCGCTATTGAATCGAGTGACGGTCATCTCACACTCGAAAACGTTGCGGTCGCGTCGCTCTCGGCGACGACGCGCGACGGACGCATCGAAGCCGGCAATTTGAACGTCAGCGGCGACGCGACGCTCCAAACCGACGATGGGTCGGTGCGCGTGAGCCTGGCCCCGAACGCCGATCTGACGATCGACGCCTCGACCCGCGATGGGCACGTCTACGTCGACGGCAGCTCCCGTGACGACGGAAATGGAGCACAGCGCACGATCCGCCTCGGCTCGGGCACAGGCCACCTGAAGCTTGCCTCCGCCGACGGATCGATTCACATTTCAACCAACGGAGAATTCCACAGTTATGGATCCTGAAAATTTCGTACCAGCGATTGCGATTGTCTTCATCTTCGGAGCGCCGATCGCCGCATTCATCGTCACGCGAGTGCTTGCGCATCAAGAACGCATGGAAATGCTGCGCCGGGGCATCGCGCCGCCACCAAACCCGCGCGATATGCGGCGCGCCATGAAGTATGGCTGGACGCCGAACGCGACGCCCGAGGCCATGCCGCATCAGTACGGCTACCCGCCGGACTTCTATCCGCAGCACCAACTCCGGCGGGGAATGCAGGTAGCATTCTGCGGCCTGGCGTTGCTCATCGGACTGGGATTCATCGGCTACCGCGGCGACGGGACCTACGTCTATGGCCCCTGGCTTTTGGGCGGGCTGATCCCGCTCTTCGTCGGCATCGCCCAAATCATCGGTGCTGTGCTCGGCGGAGCTACCTTCGGGCCGCCCGCCGCTCGTCAGCAGTTCGGGCCCGCTCCGGGTACCTCACCGAGCGCAGGACCGGCTCGCGAGGCCGGGAGCGCCATGCCGGGCCCCGCCTACGGCGGCTGGCGTCCGGGGCCGACGCCGGAGATCGAGAAGCCCGCCTCGCCGCCGGATTACCGCGGCTGATCGTCCTTCGACCGGGCCCTGGGGCCCGGCTCAGGATGACAAGGCTCGAGCGCTCATATAGCAATGCCGCCGGTCGGTTGACCGGCGGCATTACGCATCGAATAAAGACGATATTACTTGCAGGAGACCAAGGCCATGGCCCAACCCGCGGCCGTGCGAGTCCTGACCAGATATCCGTCCGCAGTCCGATCGTAAACCTGATAGCCCGCTCTGAGTGCGTCGGCTAGCGATTTGAAGACGATAAGACCTGCCATCGGTGAACCTCCTTTCCCGCGTTATTTACGCTCTCTATACAGTATAACGGACCAAACGGCAAGGGCGTGCACCCGTTTCCAGAGATTTTCGTAAGAATTTGTTGAAAATACCTGAAGAATGAGGATGCTCGACCCCAACGGCGGCGTGCACGCGACTACGGTCGTCGAGCGTCGCGTACTCACCGACGACGTCGTCGTCCTCGCGCTCGACGCGCCGGAACTGGCGCGTGCGACGCGACCCGGTCAGTACGTGATGGCGATCCCGCCGAGCGCACAAACGGCTGCGACCGCGCTCGCCGTCTACGAAGCAGAGGGCAAGCTCGCAAGCCTTCTCTTCTTTATCACGGGAAAACGGACGCGCGAGCTTGCGGATCTGCGCGCGGGCGATCGACTCGACGTCGTCGGACCGCTCGGCAACGGGTTCGATTGCTCGGGGGGTGCACGCGACGTGGCAATCGTCGCCGGTGGGGTCGGCATCGCATCGGTCTTGCTCTGCGCGCAGACGCTGCGCAACGCGGGCGCGCGCGTCCGGCTCTTCTACGGTGCGCGTACGGCCGACTTGCTCGTTGAAGCGCGGCGTTTTGCCGATGCGGGTTGCGAGGTGATCGTGACGACCGACGACGGCAGCGCGGGAGAACGTGGATTCGTGACCGACGCGCTCGCACGCGCGCCCAAATCCGAAGTAATCTTTGCCTGCGGCCCGTCGCCGATGCTGCGCGCGGTCGCGCGCGTCGCCGCCGAGTTCGGCGTGCGCGCACAGCTCTCGCTCGAGGAGACGTTCGGATGCGGAGTCGGCGGATGCTGGGGCTGCGTCGTGCCCCTCGTTGGCACGAGCGCGCAAGCGCCAAGCTTTCCGCCAGCCGAAGACGGCGGCAGCGACATCGTCTTCGCGCGCATCTGTCGCGAAGGTCCGGTCTTTTGGGCCGACGAGCTGCGATGGTGAACGTGCGGCCGAGCTTAGTGACGAAGCTCGGCAAACTCGAGCTCTCCTATCCCACGCTCATGGGGAGCGGCTGCTACGGCACCGGCGAGGAGTTCGCGCCCTTTGCCGATCTCTCGATGATCGGCGCAATCGTACTCAAGAGCGTCACGCGACTTCCGCGCCTCGGCAATCCCGTGCCGCGAATCGTTCACACGCCGGCCGGCATGCTCAATGCGATTGGATTGCAGAACCCCGGCCTCGATTGGTACCTGGCGCACGAAGTTCACAAATACGCCGAACGCCCGTGCAAGGTGATCGGCAGCGTCGCCGGTTTCTCGATCGACGATTATGCGTACGTCTGCGAACGTCTCGCCGCGCGCGCGGAGATCGCGGCCGTCGAGCTCAACATCTCCTGCCCGAACGTCGCGAGCGAGGGCGAGACCTTCGGTTGCGACGCCGGTTTGACCGCGAGGGTCGTCGAAGCGGCGCGCTCGACCACCGACAAGACGCTGATCGTGAAGCTCTCTCCCAACGTCACCGATATTCGTTCGGTCGCGCTCGCCGCGCAGGCCGCGGGTGCCGACGCGCTAGCGGTCATCAATACCGTGCGGGGCATGTCCGTCGACGTCGAGTCGTGGCGTCCGCGTTTGGGCAACGTCTCGGGCGGCCTCTCGGGACCCGCGATCCGCCCGATCGCGGTCCTGGCTGTCTACGAGGTCGCGCAGGCGGTCCAAATTCCGATCGTCGGCCAGGGAGGCATCGAATCGCTGACCGACGCACTCGAGTTCTTCTTGGCCGGTGCGACTGCGATCTCGATCGGAACGGCGAACTTCATCGATCCGCGAATTCCGCAACGCATCGTGGCCGAGCTCCAAGCTTATCTCGCGCGCCGCGGTCTGGCGCGTATCGACGAGATCGTCGGCAAGGCGAACCTCGGGTTTGCAACGCCGCATGAATACGAAGGAGACGAAGGTTGAGGTTCCAACGATGGCCCAGTTGATCGTCGCGCTCGACGTGCCGACCGCGCAACGCGCCGAGGAACTCGTGGATACGCTCTACGAGCTCGACGTGATCGTAAAAATCGGCCTCGAAGCGCTCTACGGCTATCCCCAGCGAATCCTCTCGTACTGCGAAGCTCGCGACGTTCGAACGTTTGTCGATGCCAAGTTTCACGACATCCCCCGAACCGTCGCGGCGGCGATGGCGCAGGTAGTGCGTCCGAACGTGCACATTGTCAACGTTCACGCGGTCGGCGGTCTCGACATGATGCGCGCGGCGGTCGAGGCGGCGCAGTCGCGTGCCGCCGAACTCGGCGTTGCGACGCCGCACGTCTTCGCGGTCACGCTCCTGACGAGCATCGCCCCCGAGGACCTCAACGAACTTGGATTCCAAGGCGGTCCCGGCGAGAACGCGATTCGGTTGGCGGCGCTGGCGCGCGACGCCGGCTGTGCCGGCGTCGTCTGCAGCGCGCAGGAAGTTCGCGATCTCAAGCGCTTTTTCGGCGACGATTTCCTCACGCTCACGCCGGGCATCCGTCCTTCCGGCAGCGCGCACGGCGACCAGAAACGCGTCACGACCCCAGCACAAGCCGTCGAAGCCGGCACCGATTATCTCGTAGTCGGGCGACCGATCGTCGAAGCGGCCGATCCGCTCGCCGCCGCGAAGGCGATTCTCGACGAGATGTCCGTTCGCGCATGAGCGACGGCGACGTCGATCTGCGAAAGGATCTCGCGTCGCGGGGCGCGCTGCTCGAAGGGCACTTTCGATTGAGCTCGGGGCGCCATAGCGACCGGTTCGTCCAGAAGTTCCGCATTCTCGAGGATCCCGGGCTGCTCGAGCCGGTCGGCCGCGCGATCGCCCAACGGTTTCGCTCGCTCGAGCCGACGGTCGTCGTCGGTGCCGCGGTCGGCGGAATTCTGCTCGCGTACGAAGTCGCGCGCCAACTCGGTACCAAAGCGATCTTCGTCGAGAAGGAGAACGGCGTGCCGGTCTTGCGCCGCGGATTTACGCTTTCGCCGGGCGACAGGGCGCTGATTGTGGAGGATGTGATCACGACCGGGCTCTCCGTGCGCGAAACGAGCGCGGTCGTGCGGGGTTACGGTGCGCAGATCGTCGGCCTCGGCGCCATCATCGTGCGCGATCCTTCGGCCTTCGACTCGCTCGCCGCGCTCGCGGCTCAGGATGACGGCATTGAGGTGCATACGCTGCTCGATCTGCCGCTGCGCTCGTACGACGAAGCCGAGTGCCCGATGTGCCTGGCCGGCGAGCCGATCGCCGATCCGGGTTCGCGCCGTTCGTGACCATTGAGGTCCGGTACGGTGCGCGCGAGGGCGCGCGAGCGGCGCAAGACCGCGCGTTCGTCAAAGCGTTGGGCCGGCGTTGCGTTATGTCGAGCATCGCGTCGCTGCGACCCACGAGCGAAACGAACGCGCGCACGGCCTTCGACCGTCTCTGCGAGGTCGTCGAGAGTCAGTCGCACGTCACCCTCATCGCGGCCTGCGACGGGGCGCCCGCGGGCTTTCTTCTCTTGCTCGACGATCTTCCCGACGAAGTGACGCTCCTGCCTCAGGCGTTCGTCGCCTACATGGCGGTCGAGCCGAGCGCGCGGGGGCGGGGAGTCGGCGCCGCGCTGCTCGCGGCGGCGGAAAATGAGGCAAGAAAGCGGGAGCTACCGTATATTGCTCTCATGGTAACCGAAGAGAACGAGGCGGCGCGGCGGCTCTACGAGCGCGACGGCTACCGGACGGAGCGGCGTCTGCTATGCAAGCCCCTGTAGCCGCGGACCTCGTGCGCCGAATCGTCGCCATCGCCGGCGCCGTGGCGCTCGCGGTGCTGGCCTTTTGGATCGCGCGCCACATTCCGCGGACGATTTCGATCTTCGTCATCGCGGCATTCATCGCGTTTGGGGTAAGGCCAATTGCCGCGCGGTTGGAGGGGCGAATGCCGAAACCGCTCGCGATCGGGATCGTCTTCTTCGGACTCTTGGTGGTCGTCGCGATCTTCTTGGTTATCGTCGTCCCGCTGACGATCAGCCAAACGCAGCTTTTGGTGACGAACATTCCGGCTTTCGCCACCGCCGCGCAGAATTGGCTGCTCACCGTGGAAATCTCGCTCGATCAGCACTTTCCAACGCTGAAGATCCCGAACTCAGGATTCAATTTCGGAAAGCTCGGCGGGACGCAGATCTCGAACTTCGCCAGCACCGCGATCGCTTCGATCGGAGCGATCGCCATCAATACCGCGACCGGTTTCTTCATCGCTTTCTCGGCGATCATTCTCTCGGTCTTGTTTCTGCTCAACGATACCCAGATTGCCGAAGCTTTCGCCTCGATGTTTCCGCCGAAACGGCGCGATACGGCACGCAAGCTCGCCGCCGAAGTGACCGAGCTCTTCAGCAACTACATCTCGGGGCAAGTCGTCGTGAGCGCGATCACGGGCGCCGTCATCGCGATCGCCTGCGCGATCATCGGCTTCAAGTTCTCGCTCATCATTGGCATCATCTCGGGCGTCGCCTATGCGATCCCGATCATCGGAATGCTGATCGCAGAGCTAATCGCGATCCCGATGTGCGCTCCGCAGGGTCTGGGGATGATCATCTGGGTGCAGGTGATCATGTTCGGCATGGCGCGCATCAGCGACAACGTGCTCGTTCCGAAGATCATGGGCCAGTCGGTCGGCGTCTCGCCGATTGCCGCGATGTTCGCGGTCTTCGCCGGCGGCGAGCTCTTCGGAATCCCCGGCTTGATCTTGGGCATCCCCGCCGCCGCGCTGATCAAGATTCTCTGGCGCTACTTCATGGCGCCCTGGATTACCGCGCGGCTCGAGAAATCGTAAGGCCTCACGGCTGCGCGGCGACGGCGATCGCGTCGGCGTAGAGGCTCGCGCCGCAGGCGCGTGCCGCCCGCAGACGCTGCGCGTTCGCTTCGAACGAGCGATCGCTCTGCGCGACCGCGACGAGAAGAACGGCCGCGCGGCGCGCCTGTGCGCAGGCATCTGCATCGGGAAGATCGATCGTGCGCGTCTGAGGTGAGAGCACGTTGACGACTCCAAGTCGCAGTCCCCACCCCCCAATCGCGGGCGGATGCGCTGCGGCAATCCACCCGTAGACGCCTGGCGAGGTTCCCCCGACGCGCAACGAGTCGGCGTAATAATCGAGTGGGTGGCGCGCCGCGAGATGCGCCGAGACGACGACCGCTGCCGCGAACGCGATCGCGCTTACC
>JBAUYZ010000026.1:0-4577 GCA_049585055.1 Candidatus Cybelea sp.
GCAGACGCGTCGTCCGAGCCGCCTCGGAGCTCGAGGGACGGCTGAGAGGTTGCCGCGGCCTGCGCCACGATCGGCCCGCGCGCCGGATGCCAGATCAGAAAGGCGGCGAGCCCGAGCACCGCCGCGACGAGCGCATATCTCGGTAGCATGCCGTTCTATCACGCGGCGATCGCACACCGAAAGGGTAGCGGGGCGAGCGGCGAGCGTGTACGATGCTCCTCATGTACGAGTTCGCGCCGATCGAGCGGAAATGGCAGCAGCGCTGGGAGCGCGAGCGCCTCTATCGCGCGCCCGACGAGAGCGCGAAGCCGAAGTATTACGCCATGGAGATGCTGCCGTATCCGTCCGGCGATCTTCACGTCGGTCATGCGAAGAACTACACGTTCGGCGACGCGGTCGCGCGCATGATGCGCATGCTCGGTTACAACGTTCTCCATCCGATGGGCTGGGATGCCTTCGGTTTGCCGGCCGAGAACGCGGCGATCGATCGAGGAATAGATCCGGCCGCGTGGACGACCGAGAACATCCTCAACATGCGCCGGCAGATCCGCTTGATGGGAACCAGCTACGACTGGTCGCGCGAGCTCGCCACGTGCGAGCCCGAGTACTATCGCTGGAATCAATGGCTCTTTCTCCAACTCTTCAAACACGGACTCGCCTACAAGCGCGAGGCGCCGGTAAACTGGTGCCCGCATGACCGCACCGTGCTCGCCAACGAGCAGGTCATCGACGGACGCTGCTGGCGCTGCGCCCATCTCGTCGAGCGGCGTAATCTTTCGCAGTGGTTCTTGCGAATCACGGCGTACGCGGATCGCCTGCTTGCCGACCTCGAGAAGCTGACCGGCTGGCCGGAACGCACGCGGACGATGCAGCGCAACTGGATCGGCCGCAGCGAAGGGGCGAACGTCGCGTTCGCGGTTGACGGCCTCGACGCGTCGATCGAGGTCTTTACGACGCGCCTCGACACGCTCTACGGCGTGACGTTCCTAGCCGTCGCCCCGGAGCATCCGATCGTCGATTCGATCAAGCCGACCGTTTCACGCAACGATGCCGCGGCGATCGAAGCGTTCGCCGCGAGCTTGAAGTCGAAATCCGAGCTCGAGCGTACGAGCCTGATGGCGAAGCAAGGCGTCTTCACGGGCGCCTACGCAATCCATCCCCTCTCGCGCGAGCGCGTCCCGATCTGGTTGACGAATTACGTGCTCGCCGAATACGGCGGCGGCGCGGTCATGGGCGTGCCCGCGCACGACGAGCGCGACTTCGATTTCGCGAAGCGGCACGCGCTGCCGATCGCTCAGGTGATCGTTCCGCCCGACGAAACGCTCGCCCAGCCGCTCGCCGCGCCGTACGTCGAAGACGGCCGGTTGATCGCAAGCGACGAGTTCAGCGAGATGTCGAGCGGGCGCGCACGTGACGCAATCGCCGAGCGTCTCGTCGCGATGGGGATCGGGAAGGAGACCGTCAGCTACAAACTGCGCGATTGGCTGATCTCGCGCCAGCGCTATTGGGGCACGCCGATTCCGATCGTCCACTGTGCCGCCTGCGGGGAAGTGGGCGTTCCCGAAGATCGGCTCCCGGTCTTGCTACCGCCGCGCGAGCACGTCGCCGGCCAAAGCTCGACGCTCGCCTCGATCGCGGAGTTTATCGAGACGTCTTGCCCGCAATGCGGCGGTCCGGCGCGGCGCGAGAGCGACACCATGGACACGTTTTTTGAGTCATCCTGGTACTACTTGCGTTACCTCGATCCGCATAACGACGCGGCGCCGTGGAATCCCAAGCGCGCGGCGAATTGGATGAACGTCGATCAGTACATCGGCGGCGCCGAGCATGCGGTGCTGCACTTGCTCTACTCGCGCTTCTTCTATAAGTTCTTTCACGAACAAGGCTGGGTGAGCGGCTCCGACGAGCCCTTCGAGCGGCTCTTCCATCAGGGGCTGCTGCTGCTCGACGGCGAGAAGATGTCGAAGTCGCACGGCAACGTCGTCGGCATCGACGAGACCGCCGAACGCAACGGCGTCGACGCGATGCGACTCTTCCTGCTCTACGTCACGCCGCCCGAAGAGACGAGCAACTGGAGCGACGACGGCATCAGCGGTCGCGTTCGTCTGCTCAATCGAATCTGGCGAGTTTGCGCACCGCATTTCGCAGCCGCCGGGCAGGACAAACCGTGTCATCCTGAGCCCAGCGCCGTAGGCGCGGAGTCGAAGGACGGAGGGGCGTCATTGCCCGATGGCACCAGTCCAGAGGACAGAGCGCTGTTGCGCGCCGTGCACGTCGTTGCGAAATCGGCGGTCGACGAGACGCTAACGCGGCGCTTCCACTACAATACGACGATCGCGAAACTCGACGAGCTCGTCAATCTGATGACGGCCGCTTCGGCGAGCGCGTTGCCTGCATTGCTCTATGCCGTGAACCGGCTGCCGATTCTCGTCGCGCCGTTCGCGCCGCACATCGCCGAGGAACTCTGGGAGCACCTCGGCCACGAGACGTCGGTGCATCTCGAGCGATATCTCGAGCCCGACGAGCGCGCCTTATCCGTCGACGAGATCACGCTCGTCGTCCAGATCAACGGCAAGGTTCGGGCGCGGATCGCGGCTCCGGCCGGCATCGGCGAGGAAGCCGCAATGGAGCTGGCGCTGGCCGACTCCAACGTACGCGCCCACCTCGATGGCAAAGAGATCCGCAAACGCATCTACGTCGCCGATAAACTCCTCAACGTGGTGGCAGCGTGACCGACACGCAACGACGCTCAACCGACGTCTGCATCGTCGGCGGCGGCCCGTGCGGCGTGATGCTCGGCGTGCTGCTCGCGCGCGCCGGAGTCGACGCGACCGTGCTGGAGAAGCATGCCGACTTCTTCCGCGACTTTCGCGGCGACACGGTGCATCCGTCGACGCTGCAGCTGCTCTTCGAGTTGGGATGGCTCGACGATTTTCTCGCGGTTCCCCATAACGAGATTCGCAACGTCAGCGCGACCATCGCCGGCGAAGCGGTGCAGATTGCCGACCTCACGCATCTGCCGACGCATTGCAAGTTCGTCGCCCTTATGCCGCAATGGGACTTCTTGAACTTTCTTTCGGAGCACGGGCGCCGCTATCCGACCTTCCACCTAATGATGCAGACCGACGGCGTCGGTCTGATCGAAAACGCGAACCGGGTAACGGGCGCGCGCGCGACGACGCCAAACGGTGAGGTCGAGATCGCGGCAAAGCTCGTCGTAGGGGCGGACGGACGCCACTCGACGATTCGGGATCGGGCGGGATTCACGGTCGACGATCTCGGTGCGCCGATGGACGTGCTTTGGATGCGTCTTCCAAAGCACGCGGACGACCCGGTGCGTCAGCTCGGTACGGTCGAAACGGGCCACATGCTCGTGATGCTCGACCGCGGCGATTACTGGCAATGCGCGTATATCATTCGCAAGGGCGGCTTCGACGAGCTTAAAGCCAGCGGAATTGAGGCGTTGCAGCGCGGGCTCGTGAAACTCGTCCCGGTGCTCGCCGACCGCGTCGCCATGCTCGACGATTGGTCGAAAGTCTCGATGCTCGAAGTTCGCGTCGACCGGACCGAGCGATGGCATCGACCGGGTCTGCTCTGTATCGGCGACTCGGCGCACGCCATGTCGCCGATCGGCGGGATCGGCATCAATCTCGCGATTCAAGACGCGGTCGCGGCGGCGAACATTCTCGCCGAACCGCTGCGCGAAGGCAAGATCCCCAGCGACGCCGATTTGCAGCGCGTGCAAGACCGCCGGATGTTTCCAACCAAGGTGACGCAGGCGTTTCAGGTCTTCATCCAAGACAAGGCGATCGATCCGCTGCTCCGCGGCGCACGGGTCGACGCGCCGCCGCTGGCGATGCGACTGCTCGACGAGTTTCCGTTGCTGCGTCGTCTGCCCGCGCGCCTGATCGGCATGGGCGTACGCCCCGAGCACGTGCATACGCCTGACGCGTATGCCAACTAGCCGCCTTGCCGGCGAGCGTTTTAGGATGGACCGGAACCGGTAAACTCGAACAATTGGAGCCCGACTACGACGAGGAGGAGCACAATGAGAATTGCAACTCTCGGCCGTTACCAAATCGCGCTCTGTAGCGTCGCCGCCCTGCTTACCGGATGCGGCGCCCTTCGACAGGCTCAGGGTAACATACCGCCGGTTGGTGCGCCCGCCGACGCCGCTTCGGGCAATCGAACGTTCTATTACACCGGCGGGGAGCAGACGTTCAAAGTGCCGGCAGGCGTGACGAACATCACGGTCGTGGCACGAGGCGGTGCCGGAGCCGATTCGAAAAGGGCCTACGTACACGGTTCAAGCGGTGGTAACGGCGGACGCGTCTACGCGGTTCTTCCAGTACTTCCCGGTGAAAAAATCTTCGTTTTTGTTGGCGGCGTCGGCTCCGGATCCGTTGGCGGCTTCAATGGCGGCGCAAACGGCGGCGCCGGAGTATTTGCGCCCAGTTATTGCCCTAGAAGCAATGGAGACGGCGGAGGAGGTGCATCCGATCTACGGCTCGGCGGCGACCGGTCCCACGCCCGCATCCTGGTCGCTGCGGGCGGCGGCGGCTCGGGGGGCATTGGTG
>JBAUYZ010000027.1:0-11323 GCA_049585055.1 Candidatus Cybelea sp.
CTGCAATCCCCAACCCCCCAAAGCTACCCCCTCGCCGTCGGCGCCGGCCGCCCAGCCGCGCGGTACCGCCACGCCGCTCGTGCTGGAGATCAAGGGCAGAGGGACGGCAAATCGGCCCGTGCACCTCATTCAGCAAGTCCACAACCGCGTCGACTACGATCTGCTTGCAAGCTCGTACGAGAGCAAGGGTCCCCAAGGCGGCGCGCTCGCGGTCTTCCAGGACGCGCGCGTGACGTTCCACCGAAACGGATCCACGATTACGGCGAACGCGCCGCAAGCGGTCGTCGATCAGGCGGCGAAGACCGTGACGCTGCGCAACGGCGTTCACGCTAGAACGTCGTCGGGGATGACGTTAGAGTGCACGGAGCTCGTCTACGACCGAGCCAGCGGCATGCTGCACGGAACCGGCGATGTCGTGGTCACCGACCCCAAGGGGTTCCGAGCGACCGGTTCGAGCTTCGACTCCGACATCTCACTCACTCACACGCGGATGCAATGAGCAATATATCAGCGATCAAGCTTCGGGGACTCGTCAAACGCTACGGCGAGCGGCTCGTCGTCAACGGCGTCACCGCCGAGGTCGACACCGGCGAGATCGTCGGTCTGCTCGGCCCGAACGGCGCCGGCAAGACGACGACCTTCTACATGGTCGTTGGTTTGATCAAACCGGACGGCGGTACCGTCGTGCTCGACAACGCCGAGCGCGAGATCGATCTTACCTCCTCGCCGATGTACGCACGCGCGCGAAACGGGATCGGCTATCTCGCGCAGGAGAACTCGATCTTCCGCAAGCTCTCCGTGGGCGACAACATCAGGTTGATTTGGGAACAGAACGGCGTCTCACACGAAGAACGGGAGCGCCGCCTGCCGCTGCTGCTCGAAGAGTTTGGCCTTCGAGCCTTCGTCGACGCGCGCGGCGACAGCCTCTCGGGCGGCGAGCGCCGCCGGGTCGAGATCGCTCGAGCGCTTGCGATCCAACCCTCGTTTCTTTTGCTAGACGAGCCCTTCACCGGTATCGATCCGATTGCGGTCGCCGACATTCAGACGATGATCCGCCAGTTGCGCGATCGCGGGCTGGGCATACTCATTACCGATCACCAGGTGCGCGAGACGCTGGCGATCGTCGATCGCGCATATATCTTGAATAACGGCCGCATCGAGGTATCGGGAACGGCGCAAGAGGTGCTCGACTCGCCGATCGCGCGGCAGTTCTACCTCGGCGAGGGCTTCCGATTATAAAAAGCGGCAAGCCGCGATGAGATTCACGATTCTCGACCGTTACATGCTAACGGAGCTGTCGGGGCCTTTCGGCTTCGGGGTAGCGGCCTTCACGCTGATTTTCGCCGCAACCGAGATTCTGAACATCGGCAAGCTCGTGAGCAACGAGCACGCGCCGCTTTGGGCCGCGCTGCTCGTCTTCTGCTGGTCGCTTCCGGCCGACGTCGTGCTCGTCATTCCGATGGCGCTGCTGCTCGGGACGCTCCTCGCCGTCCAGCGATTATCGGGCGAGAGCGAGATCACCGCGCTCAAGGCGGCGGGGGTGACGTTTGCGCGGATCGTCGCACCGCTGCTCGCGGTCGGCATTGTCATGTCGTTCGTGACGTACCTTCTTCAAGAGCACGTCGTGCCGTACGCGGACGATCAGCTGATCGAGATCGAGAACGCCGTCATCAACCACGTGAGCGCGTTCAATCGCGATCTCACGGTCTCGGCGCCGCTACCCGGCGGTGGCCGGCAGGTGACGATTGCGACGGCCTACGAACCAAATTCGCGCGCGTTGCTGCACGTCACGCTGATCCAGTACGACAATCACAACGAACCGCGGCAGATCATCTTTGCGGATCGTGCCGAGTTCACCATGGATAAATGGACGCTGCAGAACTCGAGCGTCTACCGCTTCAATCCCGACGGAACGACTCTCTCGGAGCCCGGCGTTCCGCAGCAGGAGGTCGAAATCGGCGAGAGGCCAACGGACCTCACCAAGCGCATGAGCAACGACGATCCGGAGAACATGAGCCGGTCCCAGATTGCGGACGTCGTGCGTTCCGGCCAATTGACCGATACCGAGCGGCGCAAGTACGTCGCAACCTATCAAGAGAAAATCGCCCGCCCGTTCGCGTGTTTCGTCTTCATGTTGATCGCCATTCCGTTCGGCTTGCGGTCGATTCGCTCGAGTGGGAGCACGAGTTTGGGCTTCGGAGTCTCGCTGGCAATCGTTTTCGTCTACTACGTGGTGATGACGGCGTGTTCGTTCGCTGCCGAGGCGATGATCGCCGTGGCGGCGCTCTGGGCGTGGGTTCCGAACGTTCTCTTTACCGCGATCGGTCTGGACCGTTTGCGGCGTGCGGCGGCCGTATGAACTTCGTCGAAATCGTCCGCGGGATCGGGAACCTCCTGGCAGTGATGGCGCTCGCCGGCGCGGTTGCCTACGTCGGCGACCGGGTCGGCCATCAAGTCGGCAGACGCCGCTTGAGCCTGTTCGGAATCCGGCCTCGATATACGTCGACGATCGTGGCGATCGCAACGGGGGTGATCATCGCGCTGGTCGTCTCGCTCGCCGCGATCTTCGCTTCGCAAGAAGTGAAGACCGCGTTCTTCAAGCTGAGCTCGATCAACCAACAGATTAGCGAGCTGCAGGCGCGACAGCACGATCTCGAGGCGAAGGTCAATAACGGGCGGCTCGTTCTTCCCGTCGATGCCCTCATGGTTCCGTTCTATCGCATCATTCCGCAGTCGGCGTCGCCTTCGCAGCGTCTCAAGACGATCCGCGACTATTATTTCTTCGCAATCAAGTACGTCAACGCGACCTACCCGCGGCTCGGGCTGAAGCCGTATGCGATTCCGCCAGACGCGGATCGCAGGCTCGCCGGTCTCGCGAACGACCTAACGATGGCCGCGAAGCTCTCGCAAGCCGACGTCATGCTGACGGTCACGTCCGACCAGAACCTCTTCGAAACCGATCAGATTCACTTCGGGATCAACGTTACGCCCGACATTCGCTACTTTCGCAAGGGCGAGGTCATCGCGCAACTCGTGATCCCCGGCAAGAGTGGCGCGAGCATCAACATCGCGCTCAGCCAGCTGCAGAACTACACCTCGATCAACGCGCGGCGGCTCCACTTGCCGCCGTTTTTAGCCGACATTTTCCAGCCGATGCAGCTGATTCCCGACGTGGCGCAGATGCAATCCCGCCTCTCGCGAGCCGGTACCTACTTGCTGACCGCGTTCGCCGGCGAGGATTACTATCCGCACGTCGGCGGCATACCGGTCGTCATCGTTCTCACCCAGCAGCCGTGAGCGCGTCCCACTCCGTAATCGGCGTCGATCCCGGGCGAAGCAAGGCCGGGTATGCTCTGCTGGACGCTTCGGGGGCCGTCGTCACAGCCGGCATTGAACCGATCGACCGTTTACCCGCCTGTCTTCGCGAACTTGCCGCCGGACGAAGCATCGCCGCGATTGCGCTGGGCTGTGGCACGAACGCCCGCCCGGTCAAGGCCTCGCTCGAGGCGCTCGGTCTGCCAATCCACCTCGTTGACGAGTACGAAACGAGCCGGGATGCCCGCAGCCTCTACTTCGCAGACCACCCGCCTCGAGGGTGGCGCCGCCTCCTACCGATCGGATTGCAGCTTCCGCGGCGGCCGATCGACGATTACGCCGCCGTCTTGATCGCCCGGCGTTTTCTCGCAAGGGGAGCAGAGGCTCGATCTTTAAGATAACGAGTCCCTGCGAGTGCGTTCTTCATCCCCCGATTCGCGGATAACAGCGTCATTGAGCGGAGGTCAAGTGCGTCGGGTAGTAAGCGTCGTCGCATCGGCAGCGTTAGGCGTAGCGCTTAATTTCACCGTTGCGGCTGCGACGGGACTCTTGCCTGCAAACGGCGGTCCCGATATTGCTTCGCAGCTCATGGTCCGTCTCTTCGGTGAGTCGACCGACTCGAGCGCATCCTTCGCCGCCGCGCACGGAGACCGAAACGGCGAATCCCCGCTGCGCGAGCTGGCGTTACAAGTGCGCCCGAACGGCCAAAAGGCTGGTTTCGCGCGCGACGCAAGCGAGACGCTGACGGCCGATCGCGTCGCCGCTGGCGACCTCTCGACCTCCGAAATCTCCGAAATCTCCGACGTCGCGGCCGCTGCGTTAAGTATCGGCTCGGGCATCGTGCGCTTTGCGCCTTCTGCGGTCTCGCCGATCGACGAGGCGCTTGCGCCGCCGAGTATACGCTTCACGGCCGCCTATCAAGCGCCGACCGAGCCGGTCGTTTCGCCCGATCCAGGGACGCTCGCGTTCGTGGCGCCCGAGGTGCACGCTCCCGATTCGCTCTCTTCGACGGCCCAGATCGGCGCGGTGCGGTTCGAAGGGCAGGCGGCCGCCACGTCGACTCAGACGCCGCAGCTCGCGCTCGCCGACACCTCGGCCGGCGCCGGAGCAAACTTCAACGTGCGTGCTGGTAAGCGCAGCCTCGACGTCAACCTCTCGAGCGAGTACGAACACGTCGGGCGGAGCGACACCTCGAACTTTACCGTCTCACCGATAGATTCAGCATCGTCGTGGCAGTTGCCGGGCGCCGGCGCAGCTCCGCTGCTCGTTCCGAGCTACGCCAACTTAAACCGCGTTTCGCTGGGGGCCGGCCTCTCGGTTCCTGTCCTGCGCGGATTGACGTTAAACGTCAACTACGACGCGCAGCATCTCTACGGCGGTTACGGTCTGCCGGGGCTCGTGAATCTCGACACGATCGACAACTCGTACGGCGGAAAACTGACGTTCAACATTCCCCGAATCTCCAGCTCGCTCTCGATCGGGGCGTATCAAGACCGCTTTGCGGACAATCTTTCGCTGAACGGCACGACCCAGACGCGCGAGGACGTCAACTTTACCGTCAAGTTCTAGCTTGCCCCGTCGCCGCTACGCGTTGGCTCGGTTTCTCGCCGGCGCGGTCATCGCCGCGCTCCTCGTAGCATTCGCAACGATCCAACTCGCGTCCGACGCGCTCGCCGCGAGCGTTGCGGCGCCGCGGACGCTTCCGCGCAGCATCCCCGTCGGATTCGGGCTATTCGTCTACCGCGTCCTCGATGCGATCGCACCGGCGCCCTACGTCGAGACGAGCCTCGCGCAGGACGCACTGGCGCGCGGCGATGCTGACGCGGCGGAGCGATACGCCGCGCGACTCCCTGCATCGCCGGTGCGCGACGAACTCTTAGCACGCGTTGCTGCGGCGCGAGGTCAAAGCGCGCTCGCCCGCGAGTACTATCTCGCCGCACCCGATCCCGCCGCCGTCGGCGCGTCGGCGCAGAGTATCGCGATTCGCGACCCCGCCACCGGGTATTCGCTCGAGCAGTTGCTTGAAATTCGTCTCGCCCGGGACGGTACGCATCCCGACGCGGTCGCCGACGCGTATTGGCAGATGGGGCGCCTCGCCAATCGCCAAGCATGGCGCGAAGTTCCGGGAAGCCCGCGTCAGCGCGCCTGGCTCGAAACGGGCTTGCGCGATTTCGATACCGCAGCGCTGCTCGCGCCGCTCTCGCAGCGATACGCCGTCGAGGCGGCAAATCAGGCCGACTTGCTCGGCGATCGCCGTCGCGCGCAGTCGCTCTTCTCCCATGCGGCCGATATCGACCCGCGGAGTGCCGATGCGATCGCCGGCCTAGGCGTCATCGCGTGGGAAAACGGTGATCGGCAAGCCGCGTCCGCTTATCTAACACGTGCGCGTGCGCTCGATCCGCGCGCGCCGATGGTGCGCGCGCTCGAACGGGATCTTCGGTGAAGGTTGCGCTCGACGCGCAGCTGACCGTCGGTACGGCGACGGGCATCGGAGAGTACGTTCGCGGCTTAGCCGATGCGTTGCGCGGGCGGGGTTTCGACATCGTCGAGCTGCGCGACCCATCGCTCGATCCGTGGCGATTCGACCGGCGTCTTCTCTGGGATCAAATCGCGCTGCCTCGGCGAGCGCGCTCGTGCGGTGCGCAGCTCCTTCACTGTGCGGCCGGCACGATGCCGCGAAACGCCGGAATGCCGATCGTCGTCACCGTGCACGATCTCGCGTGGCAGGCCGCACAGGCGCACGCGCCCCCCTACGCGCGCTATTACTTCGGCGCGTTTTCGCTGCGACGCTATCGCCGGGCGGAGCGCGTGCTCGTCGACTCGAACTTCACACGCGACGAGCTCCTCTGGCACGATCGGCGCATCGACCCCGCACGAGTCTGCGTTGTCTATCCCGGCGTGGCCGCTGATTTTTGCCGACTGGTGCGCGTGGGCGGCGACCGTCGAACGATTCTCGCGGTCGGAACGATCGAGCGGCGCAAGAATCTCGAGGTACTGATTCGCGCGTTGCCGCAGCTCGCCGGCGTTCGTCTCCTGGCAATCGGCCCGCAGACGCCGTACGCGGACGAATGCGCCGCGCTGGCGCGTCGTTTGAACGTCGGCGATCGCGTGGAGATGCCGGGGTACGTTCCGCGCGAGCGTCTCCTGCAGCTCTACGCGCAGTGCGCGGCGGCAGCCGTTCCGTCGACGTACGAAGGCTTCGGTTATGCCGCGGCGCAAGCGCTCTGCGCGGGCGTGCCGTGCGTCGTAGCACGTTCCAGCTCTTTGCCGGAAGTTGTCGGCGACGACGCGCGGATCGTGGAGGCGGGCGACGTCGCCGGATGGGTGGCGGCGCTTAGCGCCGCATTGAACGGCGAAGCCGGGGCGCGCGCGGCGCAGATGCGTGCCGCAGCGGTCGCGCGCTTCTCTTGGGAGAGCAGCGCCCGTAGCGTCGCGGAGGTTTACGCGTCAGTAGATCGGTGAACCCGGCGCGCCGGGTGCGACGCTGCCGTCATCGGGCGCGAAGACGAGGCGCAATGGAAGGCTCGAGCCCGCTTCGGGCATCGTGACGATCGTCACGCGAACGAATCCATGCGCGGGCACCGTATATTGGCGCACCTTGTAGCGCGAGTAGGGCGGCACCTGATGCGACTGCACCAAGACGCCGTCGATCAAATAGGTGCCCGTCGCGCGGCCACCGCGTGGATTTTCGTAGATCGCAATCGCCTGCGGGCTTCCAAGTGGGTTCTCGACGTTGACGACAAAGGATTGCAGGACGCCGTAATCACCCGCGAGCGCCTGCCCGCGAAGGTGGTTCGGCAACGGAATCTGTCCGATCGGCAGCTCGAGATACTCGTCGTTTATCTTCCAGCGAGTCGCGAAGTGAAACTCGGCGATCGGATAGATGCCGCGCGCATGCTTATAGGTGCTTTCGAGCAGTTCGGCGTCCGCGACGGCGTCGGCGCTAGCATCGTCGTTCTGCGCGACGAGCGTGAGATGAACGTTGCCACCCGATAGGACGCGCAGCTGAAGCAAGTTGCAAACGACGCTCCCAGGCGGGAGTTCCTGCGTGACGATCTCCGTCGCGCTGTTCCCAACGAGTGTCAAGAGCCGCCCTTGGTTCTGCACGACGTTGGCGAGGAATCGCTTGGTGGCCGTGTGGCCAACGTCCATCTCGTTCGGCGACGGTCCGCCGCGACCGCTGATGAACTGCACGATCGACGGCTCGCGCGAGAGGTTCTCGGCGCGCAGAACGATGCGCCGATTCGGCTGACCGGGCGGGTTGTAGTGGAAGTAGAGAAAGCGCGACGGCTGTTCGTAGCTCAGATCCGCGGTGAAGAGCGTGCCGTTCTCCGTTAGACGCTCGGGGTAGTCGCTGACCATGAGCGAGTTAGGCGAAATGCGTGGGACCGCGACGTTCTGGACGTCGACGTGGGTCGAGCCGTCGACTTCCAATTCTTGAACGCCTTGGATCAACACGGGGACGTCGAACGATGCTACATTGTCCTGTTCGAGTGGCCGGCGAACCGGAACGTCGTCGGCGGTGACGACGATTTGCGCGTCGGGCCGGGCTTGCGCGGACTCCCTGACGGCGCGCGATACTTGTTCGCGCACGAAATCGGCGGAAGCGGGATCGCCGGTGAGCCGCACCGAGATCCGGTCGGCAATCGTTCCTGCGTAGAACGCGACGCGCACCGGTACGTCGCGACGCACGCCGCGCACGTCGGAGATCGTGACGACCGTCGTCCCCGGCGCTTTTCCGACGATCGTCACGCGCTGGGAGGCAGAGTCGACGTAGACTCCTGCAATCGTGGGATCGGCGACGGTTGCGGCCAGCGGGCTGATCGCCGAGCCAATCGTCAGATCGAGCGGACGCCCGACCGGCACCAGCGCGCTCCCGGGCGTTACGGTAATCGGCGGCTGGGTCGCCGAGGGTAACGGGAGGGGTCCAGGCGTGGCGGGCGTCTCCGGCGCCGCGGAGGCGGCTGGAGAAGGCGACGGGGTTGGCGAGGGAGTTTCGGGCGGCGATGCGGCGCCGAGTCCGGCAAGGACCGCGACGAGGAGCGCGGCTCTCGGAGCCGAGAGGCTCCTACGCAATTTGCGCTTCTGAATGCCTGACGGCCGAGGCCAGCAGCGTCTTATAACCGACGCTTGGGAAGAGGACCGTTACCAGGTCCCGTTCGGCGCGCTCGACCGTCCCAATGCCAAACTTCGGGTGCGAAACCACGTCGGCGATCCGAAAGCCGCCGGTCGTCGCTTGCACGTCGACGCCGCGGCGAAGCGCGCGCAGGCAGTTATCGCACGCACCGCAGTTGACGCTGTCGAAATCTTCGCCGAAATAGTTCAGGATGAAACGCCGGCGGCACGAAGTCGTTTCAGCGTACTGCAGCATCATCGCGAGCTTGCTCTGATCGTAGGATTTCTTCGTTTCGTAGTTCGCGAGATTCAGCATGAGGTCGCGGTGCTTGCGGACCGCCTCGGTCAAACCGTACGCCGACTTTCCGACATGTTCGATATAGCCGGACTTCTTGAGAAGCGCGAGGATCACTTTCAGCTTCGTGAGCGGCAGCTGAAGGATCTTGCGCAAGTCGATCATCGAGACGCCTTCGGCTTGACCGCCGAAGACCTCGATCGTCCCGAAGACGCGCTGCACTTCCTCGACGTCGGGATACTTGCCGGTAAGAAAGTAGTTCTGCACGCGCGTGTCGCTCATCCGGTAGATGAGGATGCAGCGCGAGGGAAGCCCATCTCGCCCCGCACGTCCGGCCTCTTGCGTGTATGCTTCCAACGACCCCGGGAGATCGTAGTGCACGACGAAGCGGATGTTCGGTTTGTCGATGCCCAGACCGAAAGCGTTCGTTGCGACGACGGCCCGAATCGCTTCGTCCATGAAGAGATTGTGAACCGTTGTGCGCTCCTCTTTGTGCAGCTTGGAATGATAGACCGCCGCGGGAACGCCTAGCTCGCCGGCGAGATACTCCTGGACCTCGAGTGCGTTCTTGATCGTTGCGGTATAGATAATTCCGGTGCCGTCCAGCGCCTCGCGTCCGGCGAAAAGGCTGGTAAGAATCTTGAGCTTGTCGACTTCCTTATCGGCTTTGCGCGATTCGTAGATCAAGTTCGGGCGATCGAAGCCGCGGACGATCGGCTTGACTTGATCGATGCCGAGCTGGTGAAGAATGTCTTCGCGCACCGACGGCGTCGCGGTCGCTGTCAATGCGAGAACCGCAGGATGGCCGAGCTTGGCGATAACGCCGCCGAGCGCGAGATAGGCTGGGCGGAAGTCATGACCCCATTGGCTGATGCAGTGCGCTTCGTCGACGACGAAGAGCGGCACGCGGATCGATTGGAGCAACCGCAGGAAGGCTTCGTCTTCGAGCTTCTCCGGCGTCGTATAGACGATGCGAATCGTACCCGAGGCAATGCGTTCGCGCGCACGCGCTTCTTGATCTTCCGAAAGCGTCGAGTTGAGCGCGACCACGTCGGTGATGCCGCGGTCGCGTAACATGTCTAGTTGATCCTTCATCAACGCGATCAGAGGGCTGACGACGACCGTCGTCCCTTCGAGTAAGAGCGCCGGTAGCTGATAGGTGAGACTCTTGCCGGCTCCCGTGGCCAAAATGGCAAGCGTATCCTGGTCGTTGAGGACGCGAGAAACGACCTCTTCCTGGCCCGGATAGAAACCGGCGAAACCAAATTTTTCCTGGAGCGCTGCGCGCAAATCCACGGGTATCGTCTATTTATCCCACAAATGACCAAGCGCCGTCGCTTGGGAAGCAACTCTCATAACCGCTCTCGGGCAGAACTCGTTTCACCATACCCTCCGGCAGGCGCCTCGAAACGGCCTGCTAAAGTTTGAGCGCCGTGTCCCTCTACCGCACCTGGCGCCCCCTGACGTTTGCCGATCTCGTCGGCCAAGACGCGGTCGTGCGCACGTTGACCGCCGCGATCGAAAGCGGAAAGCTCGCCCACGCCTACCTTTTCTCTGGGCCGCGAGGCTCCGGAAAGACCTCGGCTGCTAAGATTCTATCACGCTGCATCAACTGCGAGAGCGGTCCGACTCCCGTACCGGACAATACCTGCGAGAATTGTCGGGCGATGCTGGCGGGGACGGCGCTCGACGTCCTCGAGATCGACGCGGCGAGCAACCGGGGCATCGACGAGATTCGCACCCTGCGCGAAGCCGTGAAATTCGCGCCGGCGACGATGCGCATGAAGATCTATATCATCGACGAGGCCCACATGCTCACCAAGGAGGGCGCGAACGCCTTTCTCAAGACGCTCGAGGAACCGCCCCCGCACGCCGTTTTCATTCTCGCGACGACCGAGCCGGAGCGGCTTCCGGTCACGGTTCTGTCGCGCTGCCAACGGTATGCATTTCGACGAATCGCCGTGCCCGTCATGATCGATCGGATGAAGGAGATTGCCGTGGCCGAGAAGATCGCGGTCGACGACGAAGCGCTCGCGGCAATCGCCTACCGCGCCGACGGCGGCCTGCGAGACGCGCTGACGATGCTCGAACAACTGGCAGCCTTCTCCGGCGGAAAGCCGGCGACGATCGAAACGCTCGACCTTGCGTTCGGCGCGACGGGGCGTACGTTCACGCAAGCACTGCTCGAGGCGACACTCGCGAAAGACTCGCACGCGGCTTTGGCCGTCGTCGAAGAAGCGAGCGATGCCGGAAGCGATTTGCAGATTCTTATTCGTTCGCTGATCGCCGCCTTTCGCAACCTTTTGGTCGCGCGAATCGATCCGGCCCTGCTCGCGCGGGATCTCGCGGCCGACGACGGCGAGCGGGTCGTGCGTCTAGCGGCGAACGTTTCGCAGGCGATGGTGCTTCGAGCCCTGCGAACGTTCGGCGACGCGTCCTCGCTCGCGCGCTCCGGCGGCAACGCGCGGCTCGAACTGGAAACGGCGCTGCTGCGCTACATCCTCACGAACGAAGACCCGACGCTCGATGCCCTCTCCGCGCGCATTACCGCGCTTGAAGAGCGACCAGCGGGCGCTGCGCCGCCGGCAACCGATGCGC
>JBAUYZ010000028.1:0-17776 GCA_049585055.1 Candidatus Cybelea sp.
GCGCGTGGCCGCGCCCGCTCGCGAGCCGAGCCGCAAGCGTCCGTCGCTCGAGTTCCGTACCGCAAACGGTTCGCGAATTCTCGTTGGGCGGTCGCCGAGCGAAAACGCCGATCTCACCTTCCGAGTCGCTCGGCCGAACGATCTCTGGTTCCACGCGCAGCGGATTCCCGGCGCCCACGTGATTCTCGCGCGTGACGACCGCGCGACGGCTCCCGAGGAAGATATTGAGACGGCCGCTTCGCTTGCGGCCTTCCACTCTCGCGCGAAAGCGGCGACCTCAGTTCCGGTCGATTACACATCGCGCAAGCACGTCCGCAAACAGCGCGCCGCGCCTCCGGGCCTCGTCTGGTATACGCATGCGAAGACCGTCGTCGTGGAGCCGCGGACGATCGATTCGCTTCGCTAGGTACGCTCCGGGAGCCGCAACGCGCACGCCTCCCAGTCGAGGTTTGCGAAGAAGGCTTCGATGTACTTGCCCTTATCGGCGGGCTTGTAATCCTTGATGAAGGCGTGCTCCCAGACGTCCATCACGACGACCGGAACGAAGCCGGCAAGGTTGCCGTTCTCGTGATCGCCGATCCAGTGGTTGGTAATGCGGCCGTTGGTCGTGTCGCAATAGGCGATTACCCATCCCACGCCGCGCATCCCGCCGACCGCGACGAAGTCCTTCTTCCACTCCTCGAACCCGCCGTAGGCCTCGCCGAGCGCGTCGTAAAGCCGTCCGCTGCGCACCTCGCGCGGGTGCGCGCGGAGGTTATCGAAGTAATACTCATGCAGCCGCATGCCGTTATATTCAAAGCCGAGTCGCCGGACTAGCTCGGCGAATGCGGGGTCGCTTCCGGCGGCTTTGCCGGCGCTGCGAATCTCGCTCAACCGCTCGTTGAGCAGATTGACGTTCTTGACGTAACCTTCGTAGAGCCCGAAGTGCATCTCGAGCGTCGCGTCGGAGATGCCGTGCAAACCGGCCAGTTGCCATTTTTTCGGCTCATAGCTTTTCATCGGAGTATAGACGTTCATTTGGTTTGCTTGATACCCCCTAAACCAATTCGCAAAACCCGCGATCGATAGAGCCGCCCACTTCTCGGGCAACATAGGAGGACACTCCCTTAGAGCGCGCAACTCCCTCTTCGGAGCGTACGCACTCCAGGAGGCTGCACGTGAAGAATCCATTGGACTCACTCTGGGGCACCGTCATTAGCGGTTTCATCTTGACCGCCATCCTGTGGGCGATCGCGCGCACGATCGTCTCGCACGCACTCGGGACGGGTGCATAATATGCAGATCAATCCCGACTGGTTCTTTCGCTGGTTTCACATCATGGCCGGCATCATGTGGATCGGCCTACTCTACTTCTTCAACTTCGTCAACGTCGCGGCGGTCAAAGAGGCGACCGCGGCCGGCGAAGCCGGTCCGATCTCAAAGTACGTGGTGCCAAAAGCGCTCTTCTGGTTTCGCTGGGGAGCGGTCGTCACGTGGATCTTCGGCGCCGCTCTGCTCGGCAATTTCAATGCGGGCGGGACGAATGGTTTCGTGGCCGCGCTCACGCTGCAAGGCGCGATGGCACCGATCGGTTTCGGCGCTTGGCTTGGGACGATCATGCTCCTCAACGTTTGGGGGCTGATCTGGCCCAATCAAAAGAAGATTCTCGGTTTCGTTCCGGCTACCGACGCAGAGAAAGCTAAGGCCCGGCGCGTAGCCTTCCTCGCCTCGCGAACGAACACGATGCTTTCGATCCCGATGCTCTTCTTCATGGCGACCGGATTCACGTCGCAGAGCCAGGGCATCTACCACTAGGAGTTTGTCGGACTTGGGACTTTTCCGGATTCGGCCCGAAGGCGTAGAAGTTCCTAAGTCCGACAAGCTCCTAGGGTACGAGCACGATCTTGCCGACGTGCGCGCTCGATTCCATGCGGCGATGCGCGTCGGCGGCCCGCTCGAACGGGTACACGGAGTCGACGATCGGCCGGATCGTCTCGCGAACGGGGAGCAGCGGCCAGATCGTGCGTTGCAGTTCGCGCGCGATCGCGGCCTTCTGCCGAGTGCTTCGCGCGCGCAGCGTCGAGGCGAGAATCGTTCCCCGTTTGGCGAAGAGACGCCCTAAATCGAGCTCCACATCACGGCCGCGGGGAGCCGCGATGCAAGCGATTCTTCCGTCCAACGCCAGCGTTGCGAGGTTTCGGGCGAAGTACTCGCCGCCCACGATGTCGACGATGACGTCGGCACCTCGACCGCGCGTAATGCGCTCGACCTCGGCGACGAAGTCCGACTTCCGATAATCGATCGAGTACGATGCGCCTAACGCGAGGCAGGCGGCGCATTTCTCCGGAGTCCCCGCGGTTGCGATAATCGTGGCGCCGCGCGCTCGCGCGAACATGATCGCCGTCGTTCCAATACCGCTTGTCCCACCGTGCACCAGGAGCGTTTCACCAGCGCGTAGACGCGCGCGGGTGAAAAGGTTGTCGTAGACGGTGAATGCGTTCTCGGGCAGCGTTGCGGCCTCGACGGAGCTCCAGCCATCCGAAGTCGGCAGCACTTGCCCGGCCGGCACGGCGGCGTACTCGGCGTACCCTCCCCCATTGACGAGTGCGCAGACTTTGTCGCCGGTCTTCCAACGCGAAACGCGGCGTCCGACGGCAACGACCGATCCCGCGACTTCGAGGCCGAGAATCGGCGAAGCCTCCGGCGGCGGGGGGTACTTGCCTTCGCGCTGCATCACGTCGGCTCGGGAGACTCCCGCCGCCTCCACGGCAATGAGGACGTCGCCCAGGCCTATTTGCGGAATGTCACGCTCGGCGACCCGTAACACGTCCGGACCCCCGGGCGCAACGACCCCGACGTATCGCACGTTATTCTGGGAGCCTCAAAACGAACATCGCATCGCCGAAGGAGTAGAACCGATAGCGGCGTGCAACCGCTTGAGCGTACGCGCCTAGGACTCGATCGCGTCCCGCGAACGCGCTGACGAGCATCAGGAGCGTCGAACGCGGCAAGTGAAAGTTCGTGATCATTGCGCCGACGGCACCGAACCGGAAGCCGGGCGTGATAAAGAGATTCGTGACGTGCTCGCCCGCCTCGATTCGACCGTGCTCCCGAAGGTTACCCTCGAGTGCTCGCACGACCGTCGTTCCGACTGCGACGATCCTGCGGCCGCTGACGCGGGCAGACTCGATCGCACGGGCCGCCTCGGGTTCGATCGAGTAGGATTCTGCGTGCATGACGTGTTCGTCGATCGAATCTGTCGCGAGGGGCCGGAAGGTTCCCAGCCCGACGTTGAGCGCAAGCCGCGCGATTTCGATTCCACGTCCGGCGATCTCGCGCAAGAGCCGCGGAGTAAAGTGCAGCGACGCCGTCGGAGCGGCCACGCTCCCAGGCAGGCGTGCGAATACACTCTGATACCGTCGCTGCGCGCCGAGAGAATCGTTGCGAATGTAGGGCGGCAGCGGCATCCTTCCCGCACGCTCGAGAAACTCGTCGAAGGCCACGTCGATGTAAAACTCGACCTCGCGCATTCCGTCGGCGAGCTCGGCGCGAACCGTCGCTTCGCCAAGCCCACCGAAGACGATGCGATCGCCGCAGCGCATGCGCCGTGCCGGCTTTGCAAGCGCAATCCAACGAAGCGCCTCCGAGTCGTAACGCATCGAATCGGCGGGATGGAGGAGGAGCAGTTCGGCGCGGCCGCCTCCGGGCGCGCGCTCCCCAAGCAGCCGAGCCGGGATTACGCGCGTCTCGTTCAAAACGAGAAGATCGTCGGGTCGAAGCAGGCTCGGCAGCGTGGAGAACGAGCGGTGCGCGATGGCGTCGCCGTCGAGCACCATCAAGCGACTGCGGTCGCGCAGACGCACCGGATGCTGCGCGATTAACTCTTCGGGCAGCACGTAGTCGAAAAGCGCAGCCGAGCGCTGCGGCGCTTCAGCGCAGAGGTTCGACAACGGTACCGGGAAAGTAGAGCGCGAGGATCGCGTCGGAAGCGGCGCCACCGAGCGCCATGCCGCGCGCACCCCATTGACAGAGCCCGACGCCATGGCCGAGGCCGCCGCCGTCGAGCAGGACACCCGTGCCATCGGGCGTGCGGCTTACGTTCGTGAGCAAAAGACTCGGGAGCGTGCGCGTCCCGATGCCGCGACGGAAGGCACTTCCGCCGACGATCGTCGGCCCGAGCGCAGTCACGAGCTCGAAGCCGCGCGCCCGTCCGCTCGCATCGCGCCCGGTGATCCGAATGTCGGTAACTTGTGCCGGTGCCGGCAACGCCGTGCCGAGGCTCGCGGTGATCGCATCGAACTCAAGGTTTCGTTCCCAGCGATAGTTCGGCGAGTCCGAGCACGAGGTGCAGACGACGCCCCCGAGATACGGAATCGCAACGTTGCCCCACGCATCCGCGGACGATTCGGTGCGACCGCCGCAGCACGATGAGTACGCGACCTGCGCGAAGGCCCCGCCAAAGCCAAGAACCGTCCCGGCGCTGGAGTCGACTGCGGCAATGCCGGAGGGAGTCTCGGCCGACATTCCGTCGTAGCGCTGGTCGACCTCCGACGGAACGAGGTCGTACGAGCGGCGCGGATCGCTGCGCTGCAGAACGTAGGTTCGCGCGCAGATCGCCTGCGCCTCGAGTGCCGCCGGCGGCCACGATGGCGGCATCTCGCGCGGGACGACGCTGTAGAGGTACTGCTCGAGAGCGACGACGTTTACGATCTTGCCATCGTCGGTCCGCTCGAAGCTCCCGCGATAGACCTTTCCGGCGAACTCGAAGCTCTGCGCCGCGACCGGCGTCGCATCACCGCGACCGAGCAACACGCGCAGGGCCTGCCGCGCGGAGGACTGCGACGGATCGGCTTCGGTCTGTGCGCGCGCGGCGCGCACGCCTGCCAAAGGCGCCGCTCCGAGCAGCAAAAACGTCGCGCGCCGCACCCTCGAAGCTGCCTAGAGGAGGCGTTCCTGCGAAGGCGCACCGCCGGCCAGCCCAAGATGACGGTACGCAAGCGCGGTGGCGCGACGGCCGCTCGCGGTTCGAGTAACGAAGCCTTCCTTGAGCAGAAACGGCTCGACGACGTCTTCGAGCGTCTCGGCGTCTTCGGTGAGGGTTGCGGCGATCGCCGCGATTCCGGCCGGACCTCCGCGATACTGTTCCACGATCGTCCGCAAAAAGGCCCGGTCGAGCCGGTCGAGTCCGAGCTCATCGACACCCTCGCGCTGCAGCGCTTCGCCGGCGATCGCCGCCGTGATGCGGCCGTCGGCACGCACCTCCGCAAAATCGCGGACCCGCCGTAGAAGCCGGTTCGCAACGCGCGGCGTCCCTCGGCTTCGCGAAGCGATGGTACGCGCGGCTTCGTCGTCGATCGGAACGCCGAGAACACCCGCCGAGCGGCGCAAGATGCGTTCCAAGTCGGCAACGCCGTAATAGTCGAGATGGTGCACGATACCAAAGCGCTCGCGCAGCGGCGCGGTGAGCATGCCCGCTCGAGTCGTCGCTCCGATCAGCGTGAAGTGCTGCAGCGGAAGTTTGAGCGTCTTCGCATAGGCGCCGCGATCGACGACGAAGTCGATTTGAAAATCCTCCATCGCGGGATAGAGAAACTCTTCTACGACTCGGCTGAGCCGGTGAATCTCGTCGACGAAGAAAACGTCGCCTTTCTCAAGCGATGTCAGGACCCCGACCAGGTCTTTCGGTTTCTCGAGCGTCGGGCCGCTTGTCGGTCGAAAATTCGCACCAAGCTCGCGGGCGATAAGGGCTGCGAGCGTCGTCTTTCCGAGCCCCGGCGGACCGTAAAAGAGCACGTGTTCTAGCGGTTCACCGCGCCGCTTCGTCGCATCGATCGAGATGTGCAAATTCTCCACGACGCGCTCTTGCCCAACGTACTCATCGAACGAACGCGGTCGAAGGCTCGCACCGTAGACTTCGTCTTCCAGGGTATCCTGCGGGTCGACGACGCGCTCGTACTCCGGTACGGAGGCTTCGAGCGAAACGTCGTCGGGGCCGAGCAGACGTCTGCGAGCCTCCGTCATATAGACCCCTTCGCTTTGTTCCGATATATTTCCGCGAGCAGCCGCTCCGGATCGTCGATCGTCGAACTCGCATCGAGCGTGCGCCGAATCATTGCCTCACCTTCGCCGCGTTTGTAACCGAGCTGCAGCAAGACCGCGAGCGCCTCGTCCGCGAAATCGGGAATCGGCTTCGGGGGCGCGGGCGGCGCGTCGCGGATCAGCAAGAACTTCGCAACTTTTCCCTGCAGCTTTGCGACGATGTCGCGGGCTTTCTGCTGTCCGATCCCCGGCAGACTCTTGAGAAACGCGTAGTCGCCGCGGTCGATCGCACCGGCGATCGTCGACATCGGAGCGCTGAAGGCACGCGCGGCGGAACGAGGCCCGATCGATGCGACCGTCAGCAGCGCCTCGAAAAACTCGCGTTCGATCGCATTCGTGAAGCCGTAATAGCTGAAGCGGCCGCTGTTTCCGTCGAGATTCACGACCGAGTAGATTTCCAGCGTGACGCGCTCGCCCGGCGTAGCCGGAACCTTCTCGGCGATGCAGGGTGGAAGCACGACTTCGTATCCCAGTCCGCCCGCCTCGATGACCGCCGTCTCACCGGTGCGCTCGATGAGCGAGCCCGAAATTCTAGCGAACACCCAGCGCCTCGCCGCGCTCCACGACGTTCAGAAATGCGAGCGCCAGCGCGAGCGCGTCGGAAACATCGTTGGGTTTGGGTGGGCGGCGAAGACCGAGGAGCCGCGTGACCATTGCGTTGACCTGCTCCTTGCGTGCGCTACCCGACCCGACGAGCGCGCGTTTCACGCGCGTGTGGCCGAGCGAATGGACCGCGATGCCGGCTTGCGCGCTCGCCAGACAGAGCACGCCGCGCGCGTGCCCCATCAGCAGTGCCGCACGCGGATTTGTGTAGCTGGTGTAGAGCTCCTCGATGACGACCAATCCAGGTTCGGTTGCCGCGATTACTTCGCAGATGCCGGCGTGCAACTGACGAAGGCGCTCTTCGAGCGTTGCGTCCGTGCGCGGAGCCACGACGCCCGCCTCGATCAATCGCACTCGTCCGTTGCAGCGTTCGATCGCGCCATAACCGGTGGTGCGCAGCGCGGGATCGATGCCCAAGATTCGCACGGCGTCGGGCTTCAGGGCGGGGGCGTTCCGTTGACGGTCAGGGTTACGGCCGATCCCGGCGCGAGCCTCGTTCCCGCACCCGGCTCGGTCCCGACCACCTTACCGTCCGCCCCGACCGCGGTCGTGTACTCGCGGCGCGCGACCGAGTATCCGTAGGCTTGTAAGAGTTTAACCGCGTCGTCGGGAGTCGTGCCGACGGTATCCGGCACCTCGCCGGATACCGAGAGCATCAGCATCACGGTCGAACCTTGCGGAATCTCTCCCGCCGGCGGCGTCTGCTCGACGATCTTGCCGTTGTTCGCGCTCTGCTGCACGTAGCGCACCGAGGCTTGGAATCCGGCCTGCGACAACGTCTGCTGCGCGGAGTCGTAATCCTGGCCCACCACGCTGGGCAGCATCGCGACGGGAGCGTTTTCAGCCGGCGTCGGCGCTTCGTTTGGCCTGCCGCTATTGACCAAGACGCGGACCGTCGCGTTGCGATCGACGGTCGTACCCTGCGCGAGATTCTGCGATGCGACCGTGTCGGCCGGCAGCCCGGGCACGCTCTGCGACGTGTCGAGCGTGATGCCGAGTTTGGCGGCAAGCGCCCTGGCGCGCGCGACCGGCATTCCTACGAAGTTCGGAATAGTAACCGGCAGAGGTCCGTCGGAGACCGTCAGGGTAATGCGGCTCCCCTCGGGAACCTTGGCTCCCGGCTTGGGAGCCTGATCGATTACGTTGTCGCGCACCGTGTTGTCGAAATGCCGTTTAAGCGATACCGCGAATCCCTCTTGCTGCAACGTTCGCTGGGCATCGTTGACGTTGTAACCGCGCACGTCTTCGAGTCCGCGCAAGGGCTTGCCGTTGCTCAAAACCAGCTCGACGACTTGATTGCGCTCGACCTTCGTTCCGGCAGGCGGCGACTGACGGATCACGTGATCGGGTGGGACGGTCTCGCTTGCGCTCGTTGTAAACCGCGTGCGCAATCCCGCATTCACCACCGCTTCTTGTGCATCGGCCTGCGTCATTCCGGTGTAATCCCGCACGATGATGCCGCCGGCGAGCACCGGAAAGGATCTCGTGAAGATCGCGTAGCCGAGCGCGGTCGCTAGGATCAGCGCGCCGATCAGCGCAACGGCGGTCCATTGCGAGCGCCGGGGCGCGCGGCTCTCGATCTCGTCGTCGTCGCGATACGAGCGGTCCGGCATCGGCGAGCGCCGCGGAGGGAGGTGCGTCGACCCGATTGGAGCGGTCGGCGCATCGTCCGCGATCCGAAATCCCGCGACGCTCGGACGCTCGCGAGCTTCGCGTAGCGCGGTGGCAAGCTCGCTCGCCGACTGAAACCGGTTCGCAGGCTTCTTCTGTAAGAGACGGTTCACGATCGCCGCCAGCGCGGGGCTCACGCCGGTCTCCCGCACGTCGATCGCCGGCACGGGATCGCCGATATGTTTGAGCGCGACCGTGACCGGCGACTCGCCGGTGTACGGAAGTTTACCGGTCAACATCTGAAAGAGGACGACGCCGAGACTGTAGAGGTCCGACGTCTCGTGAACTTCGTGCTCCTGGGCTTGCTCGGGTGAGATGTAATAGACGCTGCCCATCACCAGACCCGGCTTCGTCAGTGCCATCGTTTGCTGCGAAACCGCACGGGCGATGCCGAAATCGGAGAGTTTGACGACGTCGTCCTTCGTAACCAGGACGTTCGCCGGCTTGATGTCGCGGTGGAGGAGGCCCTGACGGTGCGCGTAGGCGAGACCGCTGGCGATCTGCACGCCGTAGTCGATCGCGACGGGCTCCGGAAGGCGACCGTCCGCCGCAATGATCTCGGCGAGCGAGGGGCCGTCGACGAGCTCCATCACGATGAAGTACTTATCGTCCTGACGTCCGACGTCGTACGTGTTGACGATGTTGGGATGCGAAAGCTTCGCGGCCGATTCGGCCTCTTGATAGAAGCGGCGCACGAACTCTTCGTCGGCGGCATACTGTTCGCGCAAAACCTTGATCGCCACGCGTCGGCGCAAGAGGGTGTCGGTTCCACAGAAGACGGTCGCCATGCCGCCCTCACCGAGTTTGCGGTCTAACCGATACCGGTTGTTGAAGATTCGCTCTTCGATCAACTACTCGTTCCCGGCGCTCTCCAGCGCGGTGCGCAGCACCTCGCGAGCGATCGGCGCGGCATAGGTCGCGCCGTACCCGACATTCTCCACGACGATGGCGAGCGCGACGCGCGGTTGCTCCGCGGGTGCGAAAGCGACGAACCATGCGTGCGAGCGGCCCAGCGGGTTCGTCGCGGTTCCGGTCTTACCGGCAACCGTAGCGTGCGGCAACTTTGCCGGCGTACCCGTTCCTCGTTCGACCACCGCGACCATCATCTTCGTAACCTTCGCGGCGGTATCGGACGATACCGGGCTTGCGAGCGTTGCGGGCCCATAGGAACTTTGGGAGAAGCCCCCGTTGGTGACCGCACGGACGATGTACGGCCGCGGCTCCTCACCGCCGTTGGCGATGGTCGCGCCGACCAGTGCCATCTGCAGCGGCGTCATGAGGAGCGCGCCCTGTCCGAAACCCATCTGCGCGAGCTCCCCCGGAACGATCGTCGCTTTTGGCGGAATGCGATCGCGTTCCGCCGGGAGCTGAAAGTCGAGTGGTTCGCCGATGCCCCAGCGGCCGAGATACTCGTAGAAGGTCTCGACGCCCAACTTCAGGGCGATCTGCGCGAAATCGACGTTGCTCGAAAGGGTAAATGCGGTGGTGAGATCCCCGTAGCCGGTGGCTTCGCTCTCGTTGTCGTGTAGCGTAAAGTCGCCGATGACGAGATAACCCGGATCATCGAAATGTGACTCCATCGTGACCGTTGCGCTGTCGAGGGCCGCCGCCGCGGTGAATATCTTGAACGTGGAGCCCGGCGGATAGAGCCCGTCGAGCGCGCGATCGAGCAGCGGAGCCCCGGGGTCGACCTGCAGCGACGGGAACTGCGCGTCGAAGTCGTTGGGGTCGTAACTCGGCACGCTCGCCATCGCGAGGATCGCGCCGCTGCGCGGATCAAGTACGACGCCGGCGCCGCGGCGATACTTCGAGAGCATACCGAAGAGCTTGCCTTGAATCGCCGGCTGGATGGTCGTAATGACGTCGGCGCCGCGGGCGGCGACGCGCTCGCCGCGCAGGTCCGCGGCAAGCTGCTTGAGCTGCGCCGAGGCGTCGCCGCTGAAGTCCGGCGACGTGAGGGCGCGATCGAATCTCTGCTCGATGCCGCTCGTGCCGTAGCGCGCGGAGACATAGCCGACCGGCGCGGCCAACTCGGGGCCGAGCGGATAGGCTCGCTTGCCATCGAGCGTTTCGGCCAAAACGGTGCCGTCGCTGGCCAAAATTCGGCCGCGCCCCGCGTCGAGGAGCGCGTGACGAGGATTCGCCGCGCGGGCAGAGATTTGCGGCGCCGCGACGATTTGAACGTACGTTTGCCGAATCGCGAGCGCAATGAAGAGCAGGACGAAGAACGCCGAGAGATCGCGGATGGCGCGATTCGTCATCGTTCGCGCAGGACCGTCAAGCCGTCGGCGGTTTTCACCACGATGTGCGGGTGCTCGGAATCGCTCGCGAGCAGGGCATTGACGACCGCCTGCCCGGCCGTGCCCGCCGCGTCATCGACGGTAAGCAGCGCTTCGACCCCGAGTTCCGTGAAGAGTTCCGGGACGACGTACGCGCACGATGGCAACGTCTCGAAATGGCGCGCCTCGTAGGTTCCCTCGCGCCAGGGGCCGCGTTTGCCGAAGGCCGCAGCGTGGTAGTCCCACGCACAGACCTCCTTCTCTCTCCAAACGAACTCGCCCCGAATGCAGAGCCGCCGGCAGGCCGCGCATTGTACGAGCGCTACCTGCGGCCGCGCTAGGGCCTCGGCCACATCATCAGGCAAGTCCTCGAGGTTGAGAATGCTCTCCGGCTCGAGCTGCTCGGGGAATGCCGATTCCCACTGCGCGCGGGCGAGCAACTCGAGATCGCGCATGGACGCGACGAACGAGTGCTCGTCCTCCGGAGGGAAGGTCCGGTCGATCCACTCGAAGAGGCCCGCAAGCGCGACGCTTACGTTTTGAGGGCGCTCGCCGAGCGCGATTCGCAGTGGCGTGACGGCGAGCGGCACTATCCGCACCGTAATCGCGCCACCCTTTGGGGCGCGCAACGTGTTCACGAGCGCGAGCGTGCTGAGGTTCGCGGCGACGGCGAAGACCTGCGCCCTCTCCTGCGGGACTATGAGGCGATCGTCGCTCGAGCGCTGCGATACTCTTGCAGACTGCGCGGCGGGCCGGCCTTGCTGGTAAGCGCCTCCGCCAGTGCCCGCGCTGTGTCGAGACTCGTCAAACACGCAATGCTCGCTTCGACCGCGGCGCGACGAATCTTGTAGTCGTCGGAGATCTCTCGAGGACCCTTTGCGTCGTTGATAACCAAGTCGACCGCTCGCGACGTAATGAGATCGAGCACGTGCGGCGACCCGTCGGCGATCTTGTTGACCGGCTCGGTCGCGATACCTGCCTCTTCGAGCGTCGCACGCGTGCCGGGAGTTGCGACGAGCGTGTGGCCCAGGGCAGCGTAGGCGCGTAGCACCGGAATGGAATCGTCCTTCTCTTCGTCGGCAATCGAGACGAGAATCCGTCCGCCGCTGCCCGGGAAGCGGATCCCGGCCGCAACGAACCCCTTGCGGAGCGCTCCACCGAAAGACTCGTCGATTCCGAGAACTTCACCCGTCGACTTCATCTCCGGTCCGAGAACGGTCTCGACGCCCCGCATCTTCGAGAACGAAAAGACCGGAACTTTAACGACGACGTAGGGAACGTGAGGGATGAGGCCCGTCCCGTACTCCATATCGCGCAGCCGTTCGCCAAGCGCGATGCGGGTTGCCGCCGCGACGAGATTGATTCCCGTCGCCTTCTGGATGATGGGAACCGTGCGGCTCGCTCGCGGATTTGCTTCAAGAATGTACAGAGCGCCCTCGTGCACGACGAACTGAACGTTGATCAAACCGCGAATGCGCAGTTCCGCCGCGATCGCGTAGGTTACCTCGGCAATGTGCCGCTCCATCTCGGGATCGATCGATTGAACCGGATAGACGCCAATCGAGTCGCCGGAATGCACGCCGGCTCGCTCGACGTGTTCGAAGATTCCAGGTATCAGGATCTCGTCGCCATCGAACGCGGCATCGACCTCGAGCTCGAGCCCGCGTAAATACTTATCGACGAGCAGCGGCGCTTCAGGAAGAATCGCCGACGCCGATTCGGCGTACGCGGCGAGCTGCGCCTCGTTATAGACGATCTCCATCGCACGCCCGCCCAGAACGAACGAGGGCCGGACGAGGACCGGGAAACCGAGCTCGCGCGCGATCGCTCGCGCCTCGCGAAAACTCCGCGCCGCTTTGCCTTGCGGCCGGGCGACGTTCAGCCGAGCCAGCGCCGCGTCGAACTCTTCGCGATTCTCGGCCATATCGAGCGATCGACGGTCGCTGCCCAGGATCGGTACGCCTCGGCGGCTGAGTTCCGCTGCAAGATTGATCGCCGTCTGACCACCGAAGGCCAGCATTACGCCCTGTGCCGCCGTCGCGCGATAGGCCGCCTCGACTTCGTCGGCTGCCGGCGGCTCGAAGATCAGCGTGTCGGAGATATCGAAATCGGTCGAGACCGTCTCCGGATTGTTGTTGACGACGACCGGGGATCGGCCGGCCTCTTTTAGTGCCCACGCCGCGTGGACGCAGCTATAGTCGAACTCGATTCCCTGACCGATCCGAATCGGGCCGCTTCCCACGACGACGACGGCCTCGCGCGGCGTAGCGCGCATCTCGTCGCGTTCGCCTCTCGACACGTAGTAGTAGGGTGACTTTGCGGGAAACTCCGCTGCTGCCGTATCGACCATGCGAAATGCGACCTCCGGCGCGCGCCCGTGACCGTGCACCCCGTTGGTTAGTCGGGTGAGGCTCGCGGTAGCATAGCCCGCCTCCAAGGCCTCGGCGCAATCTCTGTCCGTCGGGTTGACGCGTAGGCGCTCCTCGGTCGCGACCAGCTCGGCAAGCTCGTGGAGCCAGAAACGATCGATCGCGCTGAGCGCCGCAATGCGTTCGATCGCAGACTCGACTTTCGCCGGCGTCGCGCGGCGTAAGAGCTCGCAGAGCGCGAAGAGGCGTTCGTGCGTCGGACGCGCGACGACTGCCTCCAGCTCGTTCTCGCTCCACTCTCCGAGCGATCCCGTCAGCGTCTCGTGCTTGAGATCGAGCCCGCGCACCGCCTTGAGCAGCGCCGCCCGAAAGGTGCGCCCGATTCCCATCGCCTCACCGGTCGATTTCATCTGGGTGCCAATCGCGGTATCGGCGATCGGGAACTTGTCGAACGGCCAGCGCGGTATCTTGACCACGACGTAGTCGAGGGTCGGCTCGTAGGCGGCTTTCGTTACGCCGGTGACGGGATTCGGAATCTCGTCGAGCCGCTGGCCGAGCGCAATCCGCGTGGCGATCTTGGCGATCGGGTATCCCGTTGCTTTCGACGCGAGCGCCGAGCTGCGCGAGACGCGCGGGTTGACTTCAATGATCGCGTACTCGCTGCGTTCTGGGTGCAGGGCGAACTGAATGTTGCATCCGCCCTGCACGTCGAGCGCACGAATCACGTTGATGCTCGCGCTGCGCAGCATTTGGTACTCGAGGTCTGAAAGCGTCTGCGAGGGTGCCACGACGATCGAGTCGCCGGTGTGGACGCCGACCGGGTCGATGTTCTCCATGTTGCAAACGACGATGCAGTTGCCGGCGCCGTCGCGGAGTACTTCGTACTCGATCTCCTTCCAGCCGAGCATCGAGGTCTCTAAAAGAGCCTGATGGATCAGGCTCGCATTCAATCCGGCATCGAGCGTTTCTCGCAGTTGTGTCTCATCGTAGACGACTCCGCCGCCAGTTCCGGCGAGCGTGTATGCGGGGCGAACTACGAGGGGATAGCCCGCGATTCGCGCGAACGCGAGGCCTTGATCGATCGCGGTAACGATCACGCTCTCGGGTACCGGTTCGCCGATCTCGAGCATCTTGAGTTTGAAGCGCTCGCGGTCTTCCGCGAGACGAATCGTTTCGATCGGCGTGCCGAGCACCTCCACATCGTAGCGCCGCAGCACGCCGGCTTCATCGAGCTCGACGGCGAGATTGAGGCCAGTCTGTCCGCCGAGGGTCGGCAGGAGCGCGTCGGGGCGCTCGCGCGCGACGATCTCATCGACGGATCCTACCGTCAGCGGCTCGAGATAAACGGCATCCGCGATCTCCGGATCCGTCATAATCGTTGCGGGATTCGAGTTGACGAGGACGACGCGGTGGCCTTCCTCACGTAGGGCGCGGCACGCTTGAACGCCGGCGTAATCGAACTCGGCAGCCTGACCGATCACGATCGGTCCCGACCCGATGACCATCACGTTCCGCCGAGGCACTAAAAGCCGGGGATTAGGGGTCTGCCGTCAACTCCCCTGGCCGGAATCGAAGCGCGCTTCGTCAACGCCGCGCGAGCCCCGGCCGGGTAGGATCGCGAAAGCGCCACCAAACGTACGCGAAGACGAGAGCGAAGAGCGGATACATCAAGACGCTGGCTTCGGTTCCCAACGCGCCACCGGTAATCCAAGCTGGGCCGCGAAACGTCGCATTAAGCAGGTGGTCCACCGGCACGTAGCTGCCGTTTTTCGTTCCGATGAGGAAGAGCTGCGTGAAGTCAAAAGCTGCGTGCATGCCGACGCCGAACCAGAGCGAGCCGCTCTTGAGCACCGTATAGCAGACCAGTACGTTAAACCCGATGAGACTGGCAACGTCGAAGAGATTCTCGCCGGTCTTGTAAAAGTAGTGCTCCGAGGCAAAGAACAGCGAGAGCAGAATCGTCGCCGGCCAGAAGCCGAGGCTCCTCCAGAGCGTCTGCAAGAGATACCCCCGGTACCACATTTCTTCCGCAACGCCGACCGTCAGGTTCGCAACGGCCCAGGGCACGGCCGTCGCAAGTAGTGTGCCGCCCGTGATCGCGAGGCCGTGTATTTGCATTCCACCGAGCGCGACCATTCCGAGTGCGACGAGTGCGGGCCAAACGAAGCCGATGGTGGCGCCCTCCCAAAAAAGGCGCCCGAAGGCCAGGCGGATCGGCAGCCCGTACGAGTCTATGCGTCGCCCTTCGTAGAGCGCAAAGAGACCCGTTAAGACCACCGCACCGATGAGAAGCTCTAGCTCGTCGAAGAAAATCGCCGGGGCCGAGAGCGCAGGGGCGATCCCTAGACGTTTGTAGAGCATCTCGAAGAGCGGGTCCAGAAGATAGGGGAAGAGCAGCTGCCGGGCGAGCACAAAGAACAGGATCGCGCGCCAAAGCGGCCGCAGCTTGCCGTCGTCGCCGATAAGGATCCGCCGGAGTTTCATTCAGCTTCTTTCAGCTAGGGCTGCAAGAGCGACGCTCGCCATCGCGCTGCGGATCGAACGTACACAATGCGCTGGTGCATGCGGTTCGGTCGCCCACGCCAGAACTCGATGCGGGACGGGGTCAAGAGATACCCGCCCCACGAGTGCGGACGCGGCACGTCATTGTCAAAGCGCGCCTCGAAGTGCGCGAAGCGTTCCTCGAGGATACTCTCCGATTCCATCGGTTCGCTTTGCTCGCAAGTCCACGCGGCGATGCGGTGTCCGCGCGGCCGAGCGGCAAAGTACGCATCGGATTCCTCGTCGCCGAGCCGCGCCACCACGCCTTCGACCCGGACCTGCCGCTCCAGCTTCGGCCAATAGAGGAGCGCGGCGGCGTGCGGATTCTGGGCGAGCTCACGTCCCTTGCGGCTCTCATAGGAAGTAAAGAATCGCAGACCGCGCTGGTCGAGACCGCGCAAGAGCACGATTCGCGCCGAAGGACTTCCGGCAGAATCCGCGGTCGCCAAGCACATCGCAATCGCATCGATCGCGCCGAAACCGCCCGCTTCTTCAATCCAGCGCGCGAGCTGCGCGATGGGATCGGTCACGGATAACGGCCGAGGCCAAAGCCCGCAAGGAACGCCACGAGCATCGCCAGCGCGCCCGCAACGGTAAAGCCGAGCGATGCGTCGACCGGCTTGCGCTGCAGCGAGGTGATCCGGCCTAGGCGGGCAAGGACGTCACGAAGCTGCGTCGCGTTCTCCGCGCGAGCGTAGGCGCCCCCGCTCGCCGCTGCGTAGCCTCGCAGCGCCCCTTCGTCGATCGTCGCTTCCTCGTTCGTTCCGGGAATCAGGCCGCCGTTCGGCGTTCCGATTCCGACGGTGTAGACGGGGACGCGATGCGCGCCGAGCCACTGCGCGATCTCGTTGGGGTCGCTGCCGCTGTTGTTGACCCCGTCGGTGATCAAGATTATGACGCGATGCCCCGCCGACGGAAACATTTGCGCGGCGAGCTTAAGCGCGTCGCCAATTGCCGTCGCGCCGTTGGGAAGGGGAACCTCATCAAGTGCGGCGATCACGGTTTGATGATCGGCACTCAGCGGAGCGACGACGCCGGCGGCACCGGCAAACGAGATGATGCCGATCCGTGTGCCGGGCGCGCTCTCCTTGATGAACGCCGCAGCAGCGGCCTTTGCCGCCTGCGCGCGCGTCGGGACGACATCGGTCGAAGCCATCGAGCCCGAGGTATCGATGCAAATGAAGACGGAACCGTCGCGCACTGGCACCGGAAGAGCGAGATGCGGACCGGAGATGCCGAGAACGATGCCTGCGAGCGCGACGATCCAAAGCGCCTGAAGCGCGCGGGGAATCCATTGCCGTGGTTTGGCGGCTTCGACGAAAAATGCAACGCTGGAGTACGCGAGGTCGTGAGCCGTCGCGCGCCGCTGCAGCCGGTCGTAGAGCACTGCAAATACGAATACGGCAATAACGCCGGCGCCCAGGCGCAGCGGATGATCGATGGTCACTCGCGCCGCAAACCAAACGCCGCATAGAGCGACGCGACGCCGTCCTCTTCGCGGAGAACGCCGGTACGCCAGTTCGCCGTTTCGAATCGTTGCATGAGGGTCTGCTCCCGCCGTCGCACTGCGCCGGCAAACTCGGCGCGCTCGCGCGCTCCGACGTACACGCGGACGTTCCCACCCTCCGCGCCGCGCATCCGCACGATTCCCCCGAGCGGAAGTCCGTCGTACCAGGGATCGCGCGCGACCAGCGCGGTGCAGTCGAAGCGGGAGCCAAGCTCGGCCAACTCGCGATCGAGTGCAGGATCGAGCTCGAACCAGTCGCCAATCGCCAGCAGCGCCGTGCCCCGCGGAAGCGCCGCACGCGCGGTGCGCAACGCGCGCGCGGTGTCAAACTTCCCCTGCGGATAGCAGCGCGTTAACGCGTGACGGGCCTTGCGCTGGAGGGCTGCGGGCGTGACGCCGTCGGCTTCGACCCGAATGCAGCGGTCTTCGCCGATCGCCGCGCCGAACCAAAGCTCCAAGGCTTCGCGTCCGGCATCGAGCAGTGGCCGTCGCCGGCCGACCCGCATCGACGGCGATGCGTCGACGATCGCGGCGAGGGTGAGTGCGACGTCCTCCAGCACGATGCGCGTCTGCAACTCGCTCGATCGAGCCGTCGCGGCCCAGTCGATTCGGCGCACGTCGTCGCCGGCAACGTACGTGCGCAGCTCGACGAACTCATAGCCGTCGCCGCGATAGATCGTCGGTGAACCGGCGCCCAGATGCCGCGGGCGCCGCCGTACGCGCAAAAG
>JBAUYZ010000029.1:0-5582 GCA_049585055.1 Candidatus Cybelea sp.
GGCCACGATGCTCTGGGCGAGCGCGGCGGGGCTCGTGCTGCTGCTCGTCTCGGCGTGGATGCTCAATCCGCTCTGCGTGAAGCTCATGCCAATTGCGGCACTGCTCGTGCTAATCTATCCGCTCTGCAAACGCTTTACCTGGACGACACACTTCGTGCTCGGCGCCGTCGACGGGCTCGCACCGCTGGGCGCGTATATTGGGATCGCCGGGAAAATCACGCTGCCGGCACTGCTGCTTTTCGCGGCCGTGACGATTTGGGTCGCCGGGTTCGACATCATCTACGCGCTGATGGATCTTGGCGTCGACCGGGCCCAAGGGATCCGTTCGCTACCGGTGCGATTCGGAGAAGCGAGCGGGCGCGTCCTCCCGATCGTGCTGCACGCCGCCATGCTGCTCCTTTTGGGCGCCGCGGGAGTGCTCGCAGACGCGGGCCGGACCTATTTTCTCGGCGTGCTCTCAGTCGCAGTTCTCATCATCTATGAAGAGTATCTCTTCCGAAGCGGAGCCAATCTCTTCGTCATCAACGAACGGATCTTCATCTCCAACATGACGTTCTCGGTCTTCTTCTTGATCACGACCGTCGGCGGGTACGTGTGAAACGGCGCGGATTCATCGCCGCGGCTGCGGCGGCGGCCGCAAGCGGCGTCTCTGCACCCTCGCGCGCGCAGATCGCCCCGGGTCCGCCCGTTCAAACGCAGCGCTATTTGCCGCAAATCAACATCGCCGTCAACGTCACGCTTTCCGGTCCGCTGCAAAAGTACGGCCAGGAAGTCGTCAAAGGCGTCCAGGCCGCCGTCGACGAGCAGAATCGCTTCAACACCTTGCTCTCCAACGTCTGGGGGATGCGCACGTACGACGATCGCAACGATCCCGGCGTTGCCGCCTCGAATGCCAACGTTGCCGCGGCGGACTTCAACTGCATCGGCGTTATCGGGAACTTGACCGCGCCGATGACGCTCGCCGCGCTTTCGCGGTACGCAAACGTTGGATTCGCCCTCATCGTTCCGACCGTCACCGCCGACGCAGTGACCAAGCGCGGGTATCACAACGTCTACCGCCTTCCCGCGCGCGACAGCACCTCGGGACGGCTCTTTGCCGGCGTCGCGCTCGACGGCAAGCGCGGCGTCACCGCGATCGCGGTTGCCTTCGACGGCGATTACGGTTCCGAGGTCGCGAGCGGCTTCGTCGCTCAGGCGCAGAACGACCACCACCCCGCGGACGTCTTGCTCTTTCCGCTCGCGAAGACCGATCCCGTGCAAGCGGCGCGGACGGTGCTCGACCGTTCGCCGGGCTACGTTTTTCTTGCCGGAAAGACGACCGAGCTCGGACCGGTCGCCGAAGCGATGCGCACCGCCGGATATACCGGCGAGTTCGGGGCGGCCGACGGTTTCTACAACTCTGAGACGATTTCGAACTATGCCAAAACGCTCAAGGGGGCGTACGTCGCCTCGCCGATGCCGCCGCTCGATCGCGTTCCCAGCGCCGTCCAGCTCGTCACCGACTTCGAGCGTGAGGTCAGCCAGATCACCACGCAATCCGCCTTCGGTTATGCCGCCGCGCAGTTAATCATCGCCGCATCGCAACGCGGAAACGCGACCTCGCGCTCGGGGCTGATTCGCTCGCTGCAAGCCGGAGGCACGTTCACGACGCTCGTCGGGCAATTCGCCTTCAACATCAGCGGCGATCCGCTGATCCCGAACATCTACCTCTACACCGTCGATGCCGACGGCTTCAAGTTCGCGCGCCCCGCCGTGCGTAACGGCTTCGTGTATTAGGGTCTACGGTGAGGCGTGCGACGTGCCGCTAGGGCGGACTCCACCAGTGTCATCCTGAGCGCAGCGCCGCAGGCGCGGAGTCGAAGGATTTAGCGGACGTATTCGTCTTCGGGGACGACGCGCAGCCGGTGCGGTGTGCGAATCTTCCCCTTTGGCCGTTCGTCTTGCTCTTCTATCGCAAGCGTGAATCGGAGGCGCCATGCGCCGAGCGTGAGAGAGAAGTTCGTTCCAATGATTTCCACGATCAGGCCTCCACGCGCTGCCACTTAATGATGGCGAGCGCGCCATAGACGACGAAGAACATTACCTCTACCAAGAACCGCAGCCCGAAGTTCGAGCTGGCGTAATCCAACGTGCCGTCGTCGTTCGGCGCTGCGAACGCCACGTACGTCAGCGGGTCGAGCCTTGAGATCACCCAAGCGATATCGTGAATGAAGAGTGCCAGCAGGTTGCCGGGATGGACGAGCGTGAGGACTCCAACGAGAATGGCGACCGGCCACGCGAAACCGAGCACCGCACCATAGGATCGGCTGATCCAAGTCGTTGCCGCGCAGAGCATGGCGTACCATGCCAGCGGCATCATGACGCCCATGGCGATGGCGCGCGCGTTGATTCCACTAAAATCGAGGCGGGCCGATTCGAAGAGCAGTTGACAGACGTAAAAGGCGATGATCGTTAGGACCGAAGCCGCAACGATCCCGGCCACGTCGGCGGCGAGAACCCCGAGCGCGTACCGCAGGCGCGAGCACGGTCTCGTGAGCGCTATTTCGAGGTGGCCGTCGATCTCGCGCGCCAGAGGTGCGGCCAAGATCGTTGCGACGATGAGCGCGACGACGTCCGCGATCGCCATATAGTACAGCATTGGAACCGCGCCGTTCGTATCGATCACGGTCGTGGTCGTGTCGCCCTGCTTCGACTCGGTCACGTGAATGCTGCCCACGTTGATATGCGAGTGGTCCGAGTGCGCGCGCTTTGTCGGCTCGGTTACGACGATGTGCTTGCCTTTATAGCCGAAGTCGTCGATGACGACGTGTGTATCTTTCTTCGGGTCGTCGATGATCACACGCTTCGTGCCGTCAGGCAGAACGCTGCGCGCAATCTTCACGCCGGGATCCGTCGTGATATGCGATACCCATGTGTCGGGCGACATATAGCGCGCGACGGAGATTCGCAGAATCACGGCGAGGACGACCAAAACCACTAAGATGATCGCGACGATCTTCAGCAAGTTCCGGACGCGCAGCCATTCAACGTAGTTCATGACGAGCTCTCTCTTACGACGATATCGGTCGTCGCGGTAGCGGGTGAAACGGCGTACAGAAAGATATCCTCGAGGTTGAGATCGAGCACGCGCACTCCTATCGCGCCGGCTGCGGAGAGCCGCGCGGCGATCGCGTTGGCATCGGCCGTGACGAGCAGGCGCACGATGCGCTCGGTGCGGTCGGTGCGCGCGACGTGCGGATCGTTTGCGATCCCGTCGAGCGTGAAGCTGACGTTGGGGAATATCCCCTCGACAATCTTTCGGTCGGCCTTCAAGTCGTCGACGAGGCCTTGGAGAACGAGCCGCCCGCGGTCCATCACGGCGATATGCTCGGCGGCGCGCTCGACTTGTCCGATCTGATGCGACGAGAAGATCACGGAGTTGCCCTTCGCGGCTTCATTGATCATGAGGCTGAGCACGTGCCGTTGGTTGACCGGGTCGAGTCCGCCAGTGGGTTCGTCGAGCACCAGGATCTCCGCGTTGCGCGCGAAGGCGAGCGCAACCATCACGGCGGTCTTCATTCCCTTGGAGAGCGTTCGCGCGCGCTTGCGCCGGTCGATATTGAAGGTCGCCAGGAGCTCGTTCGCTCGAGCAGGTTCGAAGTTGGCAAATGCGCGGCGGTTCATCTCGACGTGCTCGTCAACCGTCATCCAGTCGTAGAGCACGCTGCGCTCGGGGACGTACGCGATTCGCTCGAACGTGGCCGGCACGAGCGTCTTTCCGCCGTATAGTATCTCGCCGCTCGACGCACGCGCCATGCCGAGCATGCATTTGAAGGTTGTGGTCTTCCCGGCGCCGTTGGGTCCCAGCAAGCCAAAGACGCTGGCGCCGGGAATCTCGAGTGAGAATCCGTCGACGGCAGCGGTCCGGCCGTATAGCTTACGTAGATTCGTAATCGTGATGCTCATATCACTCATTTCTCTAGGTCGCCGTACCAGCGTTGCAGAGCGGCTTCGAAGAGCTCGCCCACTTCAGCGCGCGAGAGTCCGACGGACTTCGCTTCGCGCAGCGCGACGTCGAGCGCGTTACCGCCGATCTCCGCGGCCACCTTCGGCGATTCCGTCACGCCGTTGGCTCGAACGAACGATCCTCGCCCCGGCGCAGTCTCGATCACTTCGTCGCGCTCCAGATCGCGATAGGCGCGCGCCACGGTGTTGGGATTGACGGTGAGGTCGACGGCGAGTTGCTTCACGGTCGGAAGCTGTTCGCCCACCTGTAAGATACCGAGCGCGATGGAACGTTTGATTTGCTCGATGATCTGCAGGTAGATCGGCACGCCGCTGCGTGGATCGACCGTTAAGACGGCCGGCATGGTCTAAAGACCCTACTCTGCTTCTGCGGCGGTCCTAGAACTTGGGGCCCCAGCCGGGGAAGAGCTCGGTCCCGCGGCGATCGGGAAGCCGCACGGGCGTGCGCGTCTCGCGAATGGAGTCTTGGGGAGCGAACGTGGTGTGAATCATCTCGGAAGTCCTTTCAGCGGTCTAGTACCATCAAGCTGTCGTACTAGTACACTAGTACAATAGCTTAACAGTACGGGCCTGTCAACCCCGTCCGAGAAAATTTCTTGGTATTAGCCGTTCGTCGAGGCGCGCCGCAGGACGGCGAAGCGGGGGTCGGTCGCGATCGCGGCCGCCGCGTAGCCGCTCATACGAGCGCGGCGCAGCCAGGTCAGGGCGGCTCCTCGCTCGCCGAGGGCTTCGAAGGCGATTGCCAGGTTCTGGGGTTCGACTTGATCGACATTCGCGCGCGCGATCGCCATCTCGGCCCGGGCAAGGGCGATCCGATTGCTCCGGGCATAGAGCTCGGTCAAGAGTGCAGCCGATTCGGCGCGGCACTCGCCGCAAATCCGGGCGAGGCGGCGGAAGCTCTCCGCAGCGGCGGTCCGGTCGCCCATGGCCTCCTCGGCGAGGCCGAGCGTCTCGTAGGCATCCGAGCGTTGAGGCGAGAGATCGAGCGTCTCGCGCGCGTAGGCGATTGCGTCGCGATAGTGGCCTTCATAGTAGGCGGTCGCGCCGAGCCACGCCGTCGTCGCGACCGAGAGCGGGTCGAGCTGGGCGGCTTTCGTCAGCTCGGCGTAGGCCTCGGCGACGCGCCCCTGCTGCAACAGTGCGGTTCCGTACCACTGGTGAGCGGTTCCATTCGATGGATCGAGCGCGATCGCGTGCCGGAAATCGGCCACCGCGACCGCGGAATGCTTGGAGCCGCCCTTCATCCATGACGCAATGAAGCCGAGAACGGCGTAGGCCTCCGCGTTCTGGGCGTCGAGCCCCAGCGCGCGGCGAGCGTAGACGTTCGCGCGGGCAAGGTCTACCTTCGATGGAGTGGAGCCGTACCCGTAGTCGGCCATGATCGCGTTCGCCGCAGCCAGCCCCGCGTATCCGCGGGCGTCTTGCGGATCGTCGGCAACGATGCGCGAGAAGTATTGGAGGCTCTTGGCTACGCCCTGGCGCGTTCGAAGATTCCAATAGTAGCGGCCGATCGCGTAGAGGCGCGCATCCTGCGCGGTGACCCTCGCCGGTAATTGGGCTACCGCGGGCTTTTGCAC
>JBAUYZ010000030.1:0-5827 GCA_049585055.1 Candidatus Cybelea sp.
GGCCGGATCGCACGAGCTCGACGACGTTACGTCGGAACTCCGGCGGGTAGGATCGGGGCTGTCTTCGTGCCATTGGTGGACCTTTCTCCGCCAAGCGGAAAGTATCCACGAAACCGGGTCAGCTCCACCCTTCTAGCGTCGGCGCCGTCATGCAGCCACTGATTTCTGTGGAGGTTGGTCAGTTTCGTAGGTCGCGAGGAACTCCTCGGGCGTCCGGTAATCAAGCGCGCCGTGCGAGTGCGTCGTGTTGTAGCGATGCAACCACGCATGCCCTTTGGACTGAGCCTCTGGCAGCGTATGGAACCACTGCGCGTTGAGAAGTTCGGAGCGCACGCGGTTGTTAAACGACTCGATGAATGCGTTCTGCGTTGGCTTGCCGGGTTGAATAAAGAGCAGCTCGACGTCGTGCTCTTCCGGTGAGCGGCGCTTGTTGCGAACAGGTCGGAAGCTTTGGCTATTAAAAATAGGATGCTCGGCGCGCGTATCTGCGGCGCTCGTTATGGAGCAAGTCAGGATATCGCAGAGGAGAGAATCGATGGACCCAGCCAACGCGATCAACGCTACACTAAGGAACTACCTGAACGGCAAACTGGGAGGGAAGGCAGGATCACGATTTCAGGAATCTTGACCGTCTGGTCGTTCTGCTAGAAAGCGAAGCGCAGCGTCGACGCCGTATTTTTGAGCGTCAAGGAAGATCGTCCCGTATGTAAAGCGCATGCCTTCGGCGGCAAGAGACTCGATGTGGGCGAACATTTTGCGCAACATGCAATCGTTATCTAGGTAGCAGCTACCGGAGCCCTCTGCGCCACCGAATTCGTCGAGCGACCGGGGTAAGTCGTATCGGCCGAAGGTCTCAAAATATTCTCGCATTCGAGAAAAGCTCGCATCCCTTTGATCCTCGCCATGAACGTACCAAGTGGCACCGACAAGATCGACGCAGTCTGTACCGGGCCAGTAGGCTGCAATCGGTGCGACCTCAAGATCGGCTCGCAATGCTGGCGAAAAGGGGAAAGGCGCTCGCGGTAAGATTTGGGAGAATAGTTCGCGCACCGCACGGTATGCACGAACGAACGCGGCGGCATTCGTAGTTCCTGCCGTGCCTTCTATATCGTTCATTTCCGACCCAAACCGCACGACAACTGATAGTCGCTTACCAAGCAGTTCGGCCTCACGACGGTAGCCCGAAAGCTCGGTCGCTATCTGCGCAACGAGGTCAAGATGCTGGAGGACGTAATCGTACCGATCCGGATTCTGGATTGGCTCGACGACGATCTGGAACGTTAACTCCGTGGCGTAGCCGTCGTATAGCGCACCCAAGAGATCGGTGATCACCGAACGGTGTTTAGGTTGAAGTGCCCGGCCGGTTAAGCGGAAGTAGTCGACGTTTTGCTCGACGATTCCATAATAGGTAAGCGTCCCGACAGGTAAGATTGTATAAGCCTGCCGCCATTCGCGCATGTTCAAGATGTGGGCGTCGACTTCTCGATACGCCATGAGCCTATCAATTCCAGTCGTCCTCATTATAGTGGCGCTCGCAATCTGAGCGTCGCTTCGGGTACTGGCGCGCCGGCCTGGAATGCCGACGTGGTGCGAGCCGCAAGCGGTAAACCTGCAAGGGTGTCGCTTCCCGCTGTGGCGGCTATTGCTTCCGCAAGGTCGCGCCATTGAATGAGCGGCGGACGCATATCTGGAGCCTGCTGGTTACACATGTAGTTCCGCTCGCATAATTGTTTATACGTGTCTTGTCTTAGCCAGTGCCGGGACGCGTATCCACTCTGAAACGACGTTAGCCACTGCGTTGAAGCCTCCATCGTCGCGAGAAATCGGAGCCAGCGTTGCGTACGCCATGCAGGAGTGTCGTAATGCTCGGGCTCGTCCGGAACGAAGAGCTTAGTGAGAGTGCTACCGGCAAGGTCACCGCGGGCGATGAGGTCCAAAACCTGGTCTCGGGTCATCGTCAAGTTGAGGCCACCTTCGTCCTGCGGCAGCCGTATCCCGATCGTTCGGCTCGCGTTTCCCGGTAAGGCCCCTAGTATGCTATCTTGCCAGGTTCTTATAGCGTCGAGCATTGCCGATGCAAACTGCAGAAGCGAGCCTCGGCCGCCCGGGCCGGAGAGAGGGTAGCTGCTCTCGAGGGGTACTTTGGAATCATCGCTTTCGAGAAACGCGTCGCTTGGCGGCACGGGGACGATCACCTTGCCTTCGGAAACGCGTTGCGCGGTCCCGCCATCAAGTAGGTCGAGCGCGAACGTCGGCCAACGCGGTAAGGGGCTGTCGAACAGATGAATCGGGAAATTACTGCTCAGCCCACCATCGGAAAACCACATCGGTCGTAGCGATCTGCCGTCAGGCGATTGTGCCCACAACCGCACCGCACAGAATAAAATGGGGAAGGACATGCTCATGCGCACGGCAACGACGAGCGGCAGATCCTCGCCCGTTGGGAAGCGGTAAACGTCCCCTAACGGGTTGCCTCGATCGTCGACGGGCGAAACGTCGTCGGCCTTGTCGCCTTTTGCTTTCAGGTGCGCAAGAACCGAGTCCGAGAAGTACTTACGGAGATCGGACTCGAGGAAATAGAGCTTCGGTCGGTCGGGACGCCGGTTCGGGAGGCCGGTGCGGTGCCCGGCTCGCTCCGAGTCGAAGGGCAGACCGAATGGCCTCCCGAGCGTCAAACACGTCGTAACCGTTTGAAAGTCGATGCTCGGCTGGCCATCGTCGGTAAACCATTCGGGAAATTTTACGGTTCGCAAGTCGCCGATCGTCAGGGGAGGATCATCCATGGTTCGCCCGGCCGCGTGGGCAATGTATGCCTCCAACCAGTTGAAGAGCGGGGGCGTGTCGCCCGCCTCAAGGTCGGAGATGTCCTTTTCGCTCGACGTAAGCCTCGTCAGACTCGCTTGGAAGCTCGCCGCCGCTCCGGGATCGTACGCGTGACAGAACCCGTAGTCGTTCTTCGTCAGCACCGACCAGCATTGTAGAAAAGCAAACGATAGCAAGATCAGCAGAAAGAAAAAGGCGAGGATTCCTACGGGCACGATGGCGTGAGTGAGCAACGCCCAGGACGCAGCGATGCCCGAGCGTGGGCCCGGCATGGCCGCGAAGAGGTCGGGCGCGAGAAAGCAGTACGCCAGCGCGAGAACGGGGACGAGGGCTTTCAGCCAGTATTCCTTGATTAATCCGAAGGTGACGGAGAAGAGGCGCTTCCAAAGCGGCGCGCTACCGATGAACTTTAGTCCGATACGGACAAGCGGAGCCGCCGTTGCATCGGCCGCAAACAGTCGGATGAGCGAATCGTCGCGCGCAAGGAACTCGGGGACCTTTGCAAACGCCAGATAGCCGGCGGCACTTCCCGTCTTGCGGCGCTGGTATTCCGCGGCGGCAACAATTGACGCCGCAATCGCTCCAACCGACGTTCCGCCGATATTACGGAGATTAAACTGCGTTGCGAGGTGACATAGAGTTCGCGGATAGACGATGCCGCTCGTCACCCCGCCCTTCATAACAACATCGCAAAACCGTGCGATTCTCTGGGGATCGAACTGCTCAGCGGACCAAGTTGTCATAAGGGCGTATTTGGACAGGGGGCAAGGGGTTGCCTAGCTAAAATAGGCTAGGAGGGTCCGACCGGGTTGAGCTTCGGCCGGCACCCCAGGAGCGAACCATGCTCGTTTACGAAGCGATCGTCAGAGGTCTCGAGAGCCTCGGTGTGAAGGCGGCGTTCGGCGGGGCCGGTGAAAACGACGCGAGCCTCCTCCTAGCTCTGAAGCACTCCACAAAGATAAAGCCGGTGATCGTTCGCAACGAACAGGCCGCGTCGTTCATGGCCTGTGGCTACGCGATGTTCTCCGATCGACTCGGCGTGTGCTTTGCGACGGCGGGCCCGGGGGCGTTCAACCTATTTTCGGGGCTGGGCGTCGCGATGTCCGATTCCTATCCTATTCTCGCCATTTCGGGATTTGCGTCTCTCGCGTGGACGGGGAAGGGGGCCCTGAACGAGACGTCGGGGCTACATCGGACGCCGGATTCCCGAGCAATGTTTGCTGCTACGACGAAGCGTTCGTATCTACTCGACGATCCGGCGAACACGATCGACGTCCTCGAGGAAGCGGTAAACATTGCGTTCGAGGGACGCCCGGGGCCGGTGCACATTCATGTGGCCGAGAATATCACGCACCCGTCGTCCAAGGTCGAAAACTATCGCGATCCGCAACTCAAGAGACTCGCGGTCAAGCCGGACGCCGCACAGGTCAAAGCAGCGTCCGATGCCATTGCCGAAGCCTTTCGAGCGCGCCGGCAAATCTTGGCGCTGATCGGATTCGGCGCCGTGCAAAGCGACGCCGGCGAGGAGCTTCGAGCGCTTATCGAGCGGTTTCAAATTCCGTTCGTCACGACGCTCGATGGAAAGGGAATATTGCCCGAATCGCATCCGCTATCGGCCGGCGTTTTCGGCGACAGCGGCCACCCGACTGCGCGGCAAGCATTTCACGATGCCGAGGTCGTTTTGGCCGTCGGCAACTCCTTTGCACAGCACGCCACCTTCGACTTCAACTCGCAGCTCTTTCAGGGCAAAACGCTCATCCACGTCAACATCGATCCTACCGAAATAGGCAAGGTGTACGAAACGGCATTTCCGCTGACGGCCGACGCAAAACTGGGCATCGCCGCCCTGTTCGATGATCTAACCGGTGCGACCGATGCGGTGGAAGATGCACGCGCCGTGCATCGGGAATACGCATCGGAGCCTATCGTGCATCTTTTGGGCGGCGTGCATCCCGGTCAGCTGGCGCAGTCCGTCTCTCGGATGCTTCCGCCAAACGGCATCGTTCTTGCGGATGCCGGAGCGCATCTCGCGTGGTTTGCCTATTACCTCGAGCTCCGCGAAGGACAGCACTATCGCAAACCGGGCAGCTTTGGCCCGATGGCGTGTAACGTCAACGGTGCGCTGGGGCTAAAGTGCGCGTATCCCGATCGGGCGGTCGTCGTCGGATGCGGCGACGGCGGTTAGCTCCTTTCCGGTTTTGAACTTCTCACTTCGGTTCAGTACGATCTTCCCGTAATCTGGATCGTTTTCAACGACGGGGAGTTCAAGCTGATCAAGCTCTATCAAATCTCGACGTACGGAGAGTCCGGACTGGTCGAATTTACCAACCCGGATTACGTGGCCTACGCTAAAGCGTGCGGAGCTGACGGCTACAAGGTCGAGAGCCTCGCGGAGTTCGAGGCCGCGTTTGAAGCGGCGCTCGCATCCGGAAGGCCAACGCTCATCGACGCCGTCATCGATCGCCTGGCGCTTCCGCACTACAGTTCGTCCCCAGCCGGCGAGCTGGTGGGCATCCTTGAGACTGTGGAAACAAAGCTCGGGCTCTAAGCGAAAGGAGCGTTTTGCTGCCATGACGACGATCAATGGCTGGCGCGAGACGTACGAGGGCGGCAGTCCGGAGGCGGAGCGGCTGGCGTTCGAACGATTTGCGCTCACGATTATGGGAGTCCAAATCACTGCCGAGCGCCGTGCGAAGGCTAGCGCCGTTCAGCGCGCGTTTCATGCGAAGACGACCTTCGCCACTACTCAGGCCTCGCTCGACATCGACGCCGCCATCCCGGCCGACCTCTGCGCCGGGTGGGTGCAGCCGGGGCGAAGCTACCCCGTCATCGTGCGATGTTCGAATGCCAGCAGCGTGCCGCAAGGTGACGCTAAGCCGGACCTTCGCGGCGTTGCGCTGAGAGTCGAGGTGTCGAAGGACGAGCACCACGATCTCCTGATGACAAACTTTCCCGTGTCGCACGCCAGGAACGCCCACCAGTTCGTCGCGTTCGCGAAAGCCAC
>JBAUYZ010000031.1:0-27899 GCA_049585055.1 Candidatus Cybelea sp.
GTTTTGAAGCAGCCATCCATGGCTGGCCCGAAAAAGTCGGAGGCTTCGCATCAGCCCGCCGGTTCGACGCGCTTTGCGTGGGGCCAGATGCGAGCCACGTATGTTTCGGTTGTGGTTTTCGCGGTTGTCTACGTTGCGCTTGACTTCAACAAGCTGTTCGCGCTGCGGTATGGTGCCGATCTTGGGACGTATCTGCAGACGCTGGTCAACCTGCAACACGGCTCGTCCTGGAACTACGGCGAGTGGCGGCACCATTTCGAGGTCCACGACTCGTGGGTGTTGACAGCGCTCGTGCCGCTCGTCGCGCTCTTCCCCTCGGCACAGACGCTGATCGTCGTGCAAGTGCTCGCCGTCGCGCTGGCGGCGATTCCGCTCGCGGTGCTTGGGCGGGAGCTCGGGCTCGACGCGCGCGCCGCAAATCTGCTCGCGATTGCATACTTGCTTTCGCCGGCGGCGCAAGGTCTGAGCTACGACAACTTCTCCGAGAACGTCTTCGTACCGTTGCTCGCACTCTGCGGCGTGCTTGCCGCGCGACGGCATTCGGTGTGGTGGACGCTCGTCTTCGCGCAGCTGCTGATGGGTCTGAAAGAGGACGAGATTCTCTTCGCGCTGTGGTTCGGTGCGGCGTGCGCGATCTGGTGGGACCGGCGCATCGGCATCGCGCTCGCAATGCTCGCGCTCGTCAACGGCGGGGGTTTCTGGCTCCTCGAACGGGCCGCCGGCGTGCACCCGAACGATCCCGGCTATTCGCTGCAGATATTCAATCCGGGAAGCAAAGCGGGCATGATCGTTCTGTTGCTCGCGCCGTTCGCGTTCGCGCCGCTCGCCGTCGGCCGTTGGCTGCTGCTTGCGGCGCCGCTGTTCGCCGAGATCCTGTTTATGCGTCCGTGGAACTACGAGCCGAGCCGGCTCGGCTCGCACTACGTCGCACCCCTTATGGCGGCGACGGCGGCCGGGGCGGCATTCGGCTTGGCGCGCGACGTGCGTTTCGCGCGCTGGATGATTCCCTGCGCGCTCGTCGCGATGCTTGGGTTCAACGACGACGTGCTACGGCCGGGACGCTGGCCGTTCGTCGTAGACTGGAGCGCTTACGAGCGCGCGGTCGCGTTGCGGGAGAGCGGACGAAGCGTTCTGCTCGCGCGCGGCGATGAAGGCGTCTGGGCAGTTGCTGCCGCGAATCGGAGCGTTCGGCTCGATCCGCGTCCCGATCCGCACGCTCCGGGCTGCCCGGCATACGATACGAACGCGGCTGCATTCTTTGCAAGCCTCCGCGGCACCATGCCGGTGCATTTGTGCGGCGGCGTTCCGGTGGAGCGCTGAGCGTGACGCACCTTAGGCTGCCGGCCGTACGCGAGGATCGCGGCCGATTCGCGGCGCTGCGCGGACGCCGCGTGCTGATCTACTGGCCGCATGGTTTCGGCGACTGGGTAACCTTCGGCGTCATCGCGCCGTTGCTCGACCCGTCGAATACGTACGCAATCGCCCGCTTCGGCGACGACTACGTTGCCGTCGCGGAAGGAAGTGTCGGTGTCGAGCCGCTCTTCAGCGGAGTCCGCGCGCCGGGTGACGGTTCGGAGCTCGGCGCGCCCCATTTCGGCGTAGGGCTGGGGCAATGCAGCGGGCGTAACGTCGACCTCGAGATTCCCGAACCGCTCGACGCCGCCGTGCTGCGCTTTGCGCCGGAGGTCTTGCTCTGGACCGATTATCCGGAGACCGAAGGGCACACCCCGTATCCATTTCATACCAAAGCGCGCAACTTGGTGCAGCTGCTCGTTCCGCGCGAGCGGCTCGCCGGGTTCGATCTCTCGAAGCCGCTCGCCAGCGCACTCGATTTTGAAGCGCCGGCGGCTGCGCAGCATGCAATCGATGAGCGGCTCGCGCTATTCGCGGAGCCTTCGACGCGACTAGGAGTTATCTCGCGGCTCGGCAAGACCGCGGCGCGCAAGAATTGGGGCGACGGGTCCGAGGCCCGCGCATTCGTCGCCGCGATGCGTCACCAATCGCCGGCCTGGCGTTTCATCTCGATGGAGGACGAGGATCTCGGCGAGGGCGTCGCCGGATTTCGGGCATTATTCGGCGATGTCGACGAGCCGTTCGCGCGGGTCTACAAGGCGCTGGCGAAACGAATCGATCTCTTCGTCGGCATTCCCGCGGGCCCGCTGCACCTCACGCTCGCGCGAGGCGGGGTTCCGACCGTGGGACTCTGGGCCGCTCACCATCCCGACTGGTACGACGAGCCGAATCGCGACGCAATCCACATCGTCGGACGGTACGTGCGCGATCGGCGATTCGATCGGCGGCCGGCGAGTACGACGAAGCCGCCCTCGCTCCAACACCGCTTGGTCTATCTCGACACAGACACAATCGATGCGCAGAGCGTCGTCGAGGCCGCGCGGCTGCTTACGTAAGCTTCGGGAAGGCGAGAAGCAGAACGATCGCCAGCGCGTTGAAGAGGGCGTGCGAGATCATCGAGGCGTACGCGTTGCGGGTGCGGTAGTACACGGCGCAGAGCACGATGCCGCCCAACGCGAGCGGCACCGCCGCGTACAAGTCGCCGTGCGCGATTCCGAAAAGAACTCCGCTCACGACGGCGCCGCCCCAAAACCCGCCGTAACGCAGGCCGAGGTTGAAGAAGAAGACGCGGAAGATCGTCTCCTCGACGAACGGCGCGAAGATGACGGCGAAGCCGACGAAGACCGCAATCGTTCCCGGATCGTGAAGATGTTTGAACATCTGGATGACGTCTTGGGAGTGATCGTTTTTCGCGAAATAGTTGATCGCCGCTTCGCTCCCGTTTGCAACTACGACCATCGCGACGAACCCGACGAGGGCCGTCAGGAGCGTCGTTGCGTTGGGTACGCGAAACCCCAGCTCGCGCAGCGTGAATCCGGAGAGCGGCCGCAACGTAGCGAGCACCAGTCCCACGAGCAGCGCGTCGATGACGAACTGTAGTCCGAAGACTTCGAACGGGGAGACGTTCACGGGTTGCGGCGGGTTCTTGAGGCTGAAAATAAAGACGCTGATAAAAAGACCGGCGATGAAGATCGCGATCAGCCACGTCCAGACGCTCTTGAAGCTATTCTTCGGCCAGCGCGTCGGCCAGGCGGGCAAAATCAGCGAGTTCGAGTCGTTCACCACGAATCTCCGGAGAGAGATTGCTCGATTCGAGGGCTCGCACGATTCGCGCTCGATCGAGACCGAGTGCTAGTGCGAGCGTGTTCGCGAGCGTTTTGCGCCGGTACGCGAAGGCGCCGCGCACGACCTTCCAAAACGCCGCAAGATCGCGCGGACGGACCGCCGGTGCGTCGCGGCGTACGAGCCGCACCACGCTCGAGCGTACTTTTGGCGGCGGAAAAAAGGAGCCCGGCGAAAGCGTTAACACCGTCTGCGCGCGCATCGCGAACTGAACCGCAACGGAGAGGCTGCCGTATGCCGGCGTTCCCGCAGGCGCGACGATGCGCTGCGCCACGTCACGCTGCACCATGACGGTGAGCGAATCGGGACCGCATTCCATTTCGATCAGGCGCATCATCACCGGCGTCGCGACGTTGTAGGGCAGGTTTCCGGTAGCGATCCATTGGTGCCCCGACGACCAGCCACGATAATCGAACTCGAGCGCGTCGGCGCAGATGATCTTGGCGCCGCGTAGATCCTCGCGCGCTTGCAATATCGCAACGAGATCGGGATCGATCTCGAGCGCGGTGAGATCGGCGCCTTCGTCGAGGAGCGCGCGCGTCAGCGCACCGGTGCCGGCACCGATTTCAAGCGTTCGCGTACCCGGCGCCGCGCCGGCCAGAGCGAGTTGCGCAATCTTGCGTGCCGCCGGCTCGTTTTGCAGGAAGTTTTGCCCGTAGCGTTTCTTCGGGTGAAGCCCGGCTTGGGCGAGCATCTGGCGGGGCGTCCTCACCCCGCGGTTATTCGCTATTTGAGGCGATAGACTTTAACGTCGCGGCGACCAAAGAGCATCGCGTCGCGCAGCGAGTCGAAGCCGAGATCGATCCGATTTCCGACGATCGCGCCGCCGGTGTCGCCGGCGATCGCTACACCGTACCCCGGTATGTAGAGGCGCGTTCCTAGCGGAATGATGCGTGGATCGACGGCGACGATGCCGTAACCCGCACGGCGCCCGAGCGCCGTCATGCCGCTTCCTCCAGCCGAACCGGCGGTGTACGCGGTCGCGAGCATTTCGATCGCACTGCGCGCCATGTACGCCATTTGGGCGAGCCCGTGGGCTTCGAAGCTATAAAGCGTCGTGGCGCCGATGCCCTCGGCGACGATCCGCGGCTTTGCCGCGACCAGCACCGTTGAAGAGATCACCTTGTGGTGAACGGGACCCCCATCGCGCTGAGCGTAGAACGTGCGGACTTCAACTAGGCCGGCGCTGCCGCGCGCGATGACCTTCGAACGTCCGGGTGCCATGCCGATGGTGAGCCGGTGAATCGTTTGCGGCGGTATCGTGCGGTGCGCGACGCGCTCCCACGTCAAGACTCCGTCGCGGTGCCAGGTTACCGCGGTAACCGGTGCGGCTGCAGCCGGGCACATCGCAAGGGCGGCACTAAAAAACGAAGCATACAGCAGACGTCCGATCAACCCGGTGTTCCTTTCTTCTTCCGGCTCGCGCCACGGTTTCGATCGACACCACGCAAATCGAACGATGAACGGCGAGGCGTGCGTTTGGGGAAGCGGCGCTCATTGGCCGCGGGGCGATTGGATCCGACGGAATCGCCAGGAAATTCCCATGCCTGCCTGCTCTCCGTCGTGGCGAGCCGGGCTGACCCGGGCAATATAGCACATTCGCCTGTGAACGGGAATATGCTGAAAGTCTCAAAGACGGAAGGGGGCTCCTCTTGAGGGCGCCCCTGGTTTGTGGGGCGAAGGAAGAGCCGCGATGGAGCCGCTGCGCCTCGGGTTTTTCACCGAAATTTACCTCCCGGTGGTCAACGGCGTCGTCGCTTCGGTTGAGGCGCTCGCCGAGGGCCTGCGCGCCCGCGGCCATCAGGTGTACTGCTTCACTCCGTGGATGCCCGGCTATGCCGAAGCCGATGGGCCGGTTTTTCGAATGCCCTCGCTTCCGCTGCCGACGCGCACGCCGTACCGCCTGACCTTGCCGCTGGTGAGCCGGCGCAATCGCGACAACGTCATCAAGCGGCTCTCGCTCATCCACGTCCATTCGCCATTCGTGACCGGCTGGATGGGCCTGCGCTACGCGCGACGGTACGGGATGCCGCTCGTCTACACGTATCACACGCAGTTGGAAGCGTACGCGCATTACGTTCCATTTGAAGCGAATGCGACCCGGTTTGTCGCCTCGCAACTGACCCGCACCTTTGCCAATCAGGCCGACGCGGTGGTCGTCCCGACGCAAACGATGGCGACGCGCCTGCGCGAGCTGGGCGTCACGGTGCGGATCGAGGTGGTGCCGAGCGGCATCGATTTGGCGCGCTTCGGCGCGGGACGGCGAGACGAGGCGCTGCGCGCGCGGCTCGGCCTCGATGGCTCCGACCGGATGCTCTTATACGTCGGCCGATTGGCGAAGGAGAAGAACGTGGAGCTGCTCCTCGCGGCGCTCGCGCGAGCAGACCTCGATTCGCTCAAACTCGTCATTGCCGGTGACGGTCCGCACCGCGGCGAGCTGGAGCGCCTGGCCGCCGAAATCGGCGTGGCCGCAGCGACGCGGTTTCTCGGCGTCGTCGCCCGCGATGAGCTGCCAAACCTCTACGCCAGCGCCGATGCCTTCGTCATGCCGAGCACGACCGAAACGCAGGGCATCGTCCTCGCCGAGGCGATGGCGGCGGGCACGCACGTCATTGCGGTCGATGCCCCGCAGAACCGGGACGTTCTCGGCGGCGCGGGGCGTATCGCCGCCCCGAATCCCGAGGCGCTGGCGGCCGCTCTTAGCCAGCTTGCGAGCGGCGTCGCCACGGAAGCCGGCGAGACCCGCGAGGCCGCGCGCCGCTTCTCGATTGAGGGCCAACTCGACCGAATGCAAGCCCTGTATGAAAACCTCATAAAAACCGCGAAGATCGCTTGACTCGAACATACGTTCGCACTAAACTGGGCATAAGAAGCCTATGGAGATGCGAACGACGCGAAACGCCGGTCCCAGAGTCGAGGCCGATGTGGGGTACGCTGCCGACCATCGCGGCAGGGGTGTTGCGTACGCAAGGCTAGCCGGTCGGGAGGCTACGCAGCTCATCCGGATCGGCTTTCGCGTCGGCGGGTCGCCGCCGTCTGGCGAACGAGCGATCGCGTACGCCGCATTGACGGCCGTTGCGCGAGCGCTCGCCAAGCGCGGCATACGCGACGTACTCTTCGTCGTTGGTGATGCGGCGTTCGCCGAAGAGATCACGAGCGGGCGGGGCGTCGACGAGCGGCTCGCGATTCCGTACGTCCGCCTCCGATGCGCACTGAACTCACTTGCGAAGTTCGCGATGCAGACCGGGGCGGTCGACGACATGACGCAAAGGGCGAGGGCCGAAGCAGCGCTGAACGTTGCTGCATGACGTTGCGCCGGCTGAAGCCGGAGCGTTTGCCGATCGAGACGCGTGCGCTGGCGCGCGCGCTGCTTGGGTGCGTCCTCGTTCGCATTAGCGACGACGGCACCGTGGCCGGTCGAATCGTCGAGACGGAAGCCTACCTTCCGCGCGATCCGGCATGTCATGCGTTTCGCGGCAAGAGTGCGCGCAACGCGACGCTCTTCGGCCCACCGCACCGTGCCTACGTCTATCAAATCTACGGCACCTCGTATTGCTTCAATCTTTCGAGCGAGCGCGACGGCGAAGGTGCGGGCGTGCTCGTGCGCGCGCTCGAACCGGTCGAAGGACTCGAGCTGATGCGCAAACGCCGCGCGGTCGAGCGCACCAGCGACCTTTGCCGCGGTCCGGGTCGACTCTGTCGCGCGTTCGACATCGATCGCTCGCTCGATGGGGTCGATCTCTTCACGCACCCCTACCTGTGGTTGGCCGATTCGGGTGCGCTTGCTCTGCGCGTGCGCAGCAGTCCCCGAATCGGCGTGACGGCCGCAGCCGAGCGCCGTCTGCGTTTCTACGCAGCCGGAAGCCCATTCCTTAGCGGCACCGCTCGCTTGAGCCCCGCTTGAACGCTCGCTGGTGCTGTGTTATAGTTGGGGGCGTCGCGTTGCGGTCGTTTGGTGACAGCCGCGACGGCTTTTGACATCCCCACGTTCACGTCACTGACCTGATAGCGACGGCAGCCTCGCCTCGCCCTCGGTTGTCCCAGCATGGCGCGAGCGATTCCTAGAGAGATGACTCTTCTGCAAACGGAACATCGCCCCAACGTCGACCACCGGCCTAACAACGACATGCGTCCCCAACAAGGGGGCGGCGGACGCCGCCGGCGTGCGCGGCGCCGGCACTTTCCCCAACATCCGGTGATCCATCACGATCAGTTGCCGCAGGTCGAAGTGCCGCCGATTCAAACCGCGGCACAGCTCTCCGAGAAGACCAAGACCGAGCTCGTCGAGCTCGCCAAGGAGCTCGAACTCGAGATTCCGGCTCCGGCGAAGGTCAAGAAGGACGAGCTCGTCGCGATGCTCGTGCAAGCGCAAATCGCGCGCTCCGGCGTCGAGCTGGCCAGCGGAATCCTCGACATACTTCCCGAGGGGTACGGCTTCTTGCGGCGTGCCGGTTATTACATCGGCAGCGACGATATCTACGTCAGCCAGTCGCAGATCCGCCGATTCGAGTTGCGGCGCGGCGACATGGTCGAGGGCCAAACGCGGCGCCCGAAAGAGGGCGAAAAGTATTACGGGCTGATTCGCGTCGACAAGGTCATGGGCTTGGACCCGGAGGCGATCAAAGGACGGCCGGTCTTCGAACGCGGCACGCCGATCTTCCCCGAGGAGCGCTTTAAACTCGAGACGCGCCCGACGCAGCTCTCGACTCGCGTGATCGATCTCTTCTCGCCGATTGGGAAAGGTCAGCGCGCACTGATCGTTTCGCCTCCGAAGGCCGGCAAGACGACCCTGCTCAAGAATATCGCGCAGGGCATCTCGCTCAATCACCCCGACGCGCACATTATCGCGCTGCTCGTCGACGAACGTCCCGAAGAAGTAACCGACATGCAGCGCACCATCGACGGTGAAGTCGTGGCGTCGACCTTCGACGAGCATCCCGAGAACCACACGACCGTCGCCGAACTGACGATGGAGCGCGCGAAGCGGCTCGTCGAGCTCGGTAAGGACGTCGTGATTCTACTCGACTCGATTACGCGGCTCGCGCGTGCCTACAACCAAACCGTGGCGAGCTCGGGCCGGACCCTCTCGGGCGGTCTCGACACCGCGTCGCTTCACAAGCCAAAACGATTCTTCGGCGCGGCGCGTAAGATCGAAAACGGCGGCTCGCTCACGATCATCGGAACCGCTTTGATCGAGACCGGCTCGAAGATGGATGACGTCATCTTCGAAGAGTTCAAAGGCACCGGCAACATGGAGCTCAACCTCACGCGCAAGCTTGCCGAATCGCGGGTCTTCCCGGCGATCGACATCAAGCGCTCGGGCACGCGGCGCGAAGAACTGCTGCTCTCGCCCGACGAGATGCGCAAGATCTGGATGCTGCGCCGCGCGACGGCCGTCCTCAATACCGGCGACATCACCGAGATCATCCTCGACAAGATGGTGCAGACGCGCACGAACGAAGAGTTCCTGCAGTCGGTTACCAAAGAGGCGCTCTCGATGTCTCGCGGATACGAAGAGAGCGGGAACGGAAAGTACTAAGCTCGCCGGTGACACGATGCGTGTCATCCTGAGCGGAGCGAAGCGGAGTCGACGGGCGAACTTCCTCGGCACCACGTCGCAAGCGTAAGCTAGTACTTTCGTAAAGAAAGTGAGGCGCGGGGATTCGCCTCAATAGATATCTCGCGCAGGCGGGAGTCGCCGCGCGGCGGCGGGCTGATGAGCTCATTGCGGCGGGACGCGTCCGTGTCAACGGTACGGTCACGCGCGTACTTGGAACGATCGTTGGTGACGGCGATTGCGTTGAAGTCGACGGCCGTCCCGTCGCCGTTCCGGCCGAGCACACCTACCTGATTCTCAATAAGCCGATCGGCGTCGTGACCACGATGCGCGATCCTGCGGGCCGCCGAACCGTTGCCGACCTCCTTCCCCGGGGTGCGCGCGTCGTGCCGGTCGGCCGTCTCGATTACGGTACGAGCGGTGCCTTATTGCTCACCGACGACGGTGAGCTCGCCCACTCGCTGCTGCATCCGAGCTACGGCGTTGAGAAGACGTATCGGGTTGCCATCGCCGGCAGGCTCTCGGAGCTGGACGTGCGGCGCCTGCACGAGGGGATTGCGCTCGATGGGTCTCGCACGGCCGGGGCGAAGATTCGCGTCGTCGCGGTTCGGCGCGATCGCTCCGTCGTCGACGTCACGATTCACGAAGGCCGAAACCGGCAAGTCCGCCGGGTGTTCGAGGTGCTCGGCCATCCGGTGCTCGAACTGGCGCGAACCCGTTTCGGCCCGCTGCGCTTGGGGAACCTACCGCCAGGAGACCTACGCTCGCTAACCGCAAGGGAACGCGCCGCACTCGAACGGCATCGCAGGCCGCCGGAAGAAGCTCCTCGTACCAAGCCGAACACGAAGACTCGCCCAGCACCTCGAGGTACGCCATGAACGCTAACTTTCGCATCGTCGCTCCGGCCATCGCGACGCTCGTCGCGCTCGCACAACTTCCGGCGGTGGCGCAGTATGCTACCGAGTACAGCAAACCGAAGCTGATCAAACAGGGAACAACGACGCAGCCGATCGCCGGCAACGGCACCGTCATCGTGCAAGTTCAGGTGAATGCCGACGGCACGCACAAGGCAACCCATGTCATTAAGTCGACCAACTCCGGCGACAATGCCGCCGCGATGGAGATCGCCCAGAACTCGACCTACAAGCCGGCTCACCGCGGCACGACGCCGATTACGTCCTTTTACGACTTCACGTTAAAGTTCAGCGGCAAGTCGGTTGCGAGGAATCCGAGTGAGGGCTCCGGCATGCCGGCCGGAGGATCGCTCAGTCCGGCTGCAAGCCAGGTTGCGGCGCTCATCCGGCAGGGTCAATACCAATCGGCGAAATCGAAAGCCGAATCGGCGTTGCTCAGCTCGCCGGGCGACGAGTCGCTGCGCCAGATGCTCGGAATCGCGGCATTCGATGCCGGAGACTTCACGACCGCGGCCTCCGCCTTCGACAAGGTCGGGACGATCGGACCTCAATTTCGACCGATCGCGGCCCGAAGCTTCGCGACCGCGGCGGTAAAGATTGCGCGGACCAATGCGGGCCAAGCACTCGGGTACGCTCAGAAAGCGTACGCGCTCGAGCCGGATGCGAACTCGCGTTTCGCCCTGGGCGTCGCTCAGCTTTCCATGGGCGACTACGCTGCCGCGCAGGCGTCGCTGAAGGCGGCGCACGACGAGGCTATGGGCGATTCGAAGATCCCGGTTTCGTCGAAGGTGAACATCGACTCGGAGCTGCTCGAAGCGTATATGGCGACCAACGACACGGCCGGAGCGCAGTCGATGGCCGCTCAAATCAAGCAACTCGATCCCCACAGCACGGCCGGCGCCGCGGCGATGGCGACGGCGTTGATCAAGTCGGGAACCGCGGCCGCGGCCGCCAAAGACGTGCCGACGGCGCTCGCCGACTTCGACCAAGCCGCCGCCGCGGGCGATCCCAAGCTCGCCGTCACAGCGAATACCCTCGCCGCGTTTGCTATAGCGCGCACGGAAAAACCTGATTACAAGCGGATGCAAGCTTATGCCGAAAAGGCTCTCGCAACGAATCCAAATGACGCGGCGGCAAACTTTGCCGATGGGGTCGCGCTCACCGCGCAATGGGCCGCGAGCCACGATGCGGGTACGAAGCAGAAGGCCACCGACGCTCTGAATAAGGCCGACCAACAGGCCAAAGCCGACGGCAACGAAGCACTCGCGTTGCAGATCGAAACATTCATCAAATCGAACCTCAATGGCACTCCCTCAGGTTAGTCGGGAGGCGGAAGGTAACATTACCAGGACTTTAGCGCGGCATAGGCCAATGGCTCGCCCTCACAGGGCGGCCGGCCGCCATGGCACTACGTCAAGTGGAGGGTGGTAGAGCACCGTGTTTTCCGGATTTATGGGTCTTATGCAGCAGGGCGGCTGGGATATGTGGCTGCTCTTGCTCATTTCAATCGTCGGTCTCGCAGTCGTCATCGAGCGGCTCGTATTCTTCCAGATGCAGCATGGCGATACCAAGGGTCTGCTTCGGCAGATCGGAACGAAAGTTTCGAGCGACGACCTTGACGGAGCGATCGAAATCTGCAAAAAGCACCGCGGCATGTTGCCGCGGATCCTCGAGTTTGGGCTTCGTCGCGGCGAGAAGAACCGCGCCGACATTACCGACGCGCTTTCGATCGCGCTCATGGAGCACTTGAACTCGCTCGAGCGCAATTTGGCGATCATCGGAACGATCGCCGTCATCGCGCCCTTCGTGGGCCTCTTCGGAACGGTTTTGGGCATCATTCGGGCCTTCCAAGACATCGCGCTGAAGGGTAACTCTACTCCGGCCGTCGTCGCGGCTGGCGTCTCGGAAGCTCTCATCACCACGGCGACCGGTCTGATCATCGCGGTCATCGCCGTGGTATTCTTCAACTTCTTCAAATCGCGCATCAAGAATTACAACCAGGAGATGATCGTCGCTGCGAACCAGCTCGCCGAGATGCTGCACTTCCACAACACCGGCGCGCCGATTCCAACGGAGCTCTATCAGCCCTCGAAAGCCGGCAAGTAAGCTCGTAAGGCGCGATCGTGAGCCTCCTTTCGTCGCAGCAAGATCAAGAGGTGATGGCCGAGATCAACATCACCCCGTTTACGGACGTGCTGCTGGTCCTGCTGATCATCTTCATGATTCTCGCCGCTTTGGTGGCACCGCCCGGCTTCGAAAAAGAGCTGCCCAACAAGAATCCCAACACGTCGACCAATACCAAGAACAAGAACGACATCGAGGTCGACGTGAACAACAAGGGCGTGATCTTCGTCGACGGCGTCAAGACCGATACCACGGGCGTTTATCGTGTGATGTACGACGCGTCGAAGAAGAAGCCGCGCCACCACGTGGCGATCATCGCCGACGCGAAGGCGCCGTACGGCGTCATCATTCGAATCCTCGACGCTGCGAAGAACGCCGGCCTAGAAGACGTCGGCTTCGTAACGTCGTAACCGGAGGTTAATTCGACGTGGCCGTTTCCACCGGACAGGGCGAAGATGAGGTAATGTCGACGATCAACATCACGCCGTTCACGGACGTGCTGTTGGTGCTCCTCATCATCTTTATCATTTTGGCGTCGGTTACGAAAGAGCCGAAGCTGCCCGACGCGTTCAACAAGGACAAGGTTCAGCCCTCACAGATCGTGGTCATCGTCGACGAGCACGACCACGTTCAGATCGGCTCGACCACCGTGGCGATTCCGGATGCGAAGGCGGCCTTCGCGCAGCTTCAAGATGCCACCGATCATCGCTTCAAGAGCGTGATCGTCAAAGCCGATCCGAGGGCCAGCTACGGCGTGATCCTCCAAGTCATGGACGCTGCCAAACAGGTCGACTTGACCGATTTCGGTCTGGCAAACCACGTTGAGAATACGCCCGCGGGGATGTCGCAGTAGCCGATGGCAAAGCGAAGCGGCTATCTAACGACCGGCGAGCGGGTCCGCAGCTATATCGGCGTCGCCTTTCTCGTTTCGATTATCGCCCATTTGGCGATCGGTTCGTTTCTGCCCAACTTCAACAAGCATGCCGAGCAGCAGGGACCCGAACAGGTCACGGTTTCGAAGCGCAAGATCATCGTTCACACGCCGCCGCCGCCGACGCCGACCCCGCCGCCAACTCCCACGCCGCCGCCCAACTCGACGCCTCCGCCGCAGCAGAAGCAAGTGGAGCAGCCGAAGCTCAAGGTCAATCTCATCAAGACGCACAGCGCCGGTTCGACGACCTCGACCGAGAACACGGTCGCGCAGCCCAAGAGCGGTAGCCAAAACGGCGTTCCGCAGGGACAATCCGGAACGCCCGGCCCCGCCGCTACGGTCGGCACGCCGAAGCCGGCCTGCGCCAATCCCAACGTCGAGGCGACCGTTACGAATCCCGTGCAGCCGGATTATCCCGAAACTGCGAAGGATCTAGGACTCGGGGCGGTGACGGTCGAGATTGAAGTGACGGTCGGACCGAGCGGCAACCTTATTACGGCAAAAGTCTTCAAGAGCGCCAACAATATGGCGATCGACCAAGCGGCGTTGCGGGCAGCTCGCCAGTCGACGTACTCGCCGAAGCTCGTCGACTGCAGCCCAACCACGGGCGACTATCTTTTCCGCGCGGACTTCCAGCCCGACTAATCGCCGCGCCCTCGATGAGCGATGAAACGCGCCCCGCGTTTATTGCTGGTCGCGTTGGCGCTCTCGCTGCTGGCGCACCTGATCGTGGCGTTGATTCTGCACCCGACGACGCCGACGCCGGAGAGTCAGGCTGAAGTCGTATCGATCGAACATCGTCCGGCGACGATCGCCGTGACGAAGCCGCCGACGCCACCGCCGCCGCGTCCAAAACAAACGCCCGCCCCACGCACCACGAGTTCGGCGCCACCGGCGCGCAAAGGCCCCGGTTCGGCCGGAACGACCGGAGGCAATGCCGCGACGCCTGCGCCTCCCATAGCGACCGCTACGCCGCAGCCGGTCGCGACTGCCGCTCCGTGCGCCCGAACCGACATCGCAGCGGCCGTTGTCGGAACTCCGGCTCCGCCCGAGATCACGCCGGAGGCGCGCGCTTCGGGGACGAACGGGGTCGCGCGGGTGACGGTGCAGCTCGATCCGACCGGTCAAGTGACGAGCGCCAGCGTCACGGAGAGCACGGGAAACTCCTCGCTGGATCTCGTTGCCGTGGGAATGGCGCGCGATGCGCGCTATACGCCGCTGCTTCGCGATTGCAAACCGATGGCAAGCACGTACGCCTTTAGCGTAAAGTTCGTGGCCTGGTAATGACGGTCGCGCAAGCGCTCGCGCTCGCACTCTTGCAGGGCGTCAGCGAGCTCTTCCCCGTCTCCAGCTTGGGCCACACCATTTTGGTTCCGGCGCTCTTGCACTGGCACTTCGATCGTTCCAGCCCGTCGTTTCTCGCCTTCGTCGTCGTGCTGCACCTCGGCACGGCGATCGCGTTGATTCTCTATTATCGAGCCGAGTGGCGCGGCATCGTTAGCGCGCTCGTCATCAGCGTCGTCCGCGGACATTTGAGCGACGATCGCGACGAACGAATCGGATGGCGTCTCGTCGTCGGAACGATTCCCGTCGGCATACTCGGCATCGTCTTCGAGGCGCCCGTACGCCGGCTCTTCGGATCGCCCGCACCGGCGGCGCTCTTCCTGCTCGTCAACGGTTTCGTGATGTTTGCCGGCGAGGCGCTTCGCCGCCGTCAACACCGGACGAATCCCGGTACGTACAAGCCGATCGAGGACCTAAGCTATCCGGCGAGCCTGCTGATCGGCGTTGCGCAGGGCTTCGCGTTGCTGCCGGGCATTTCGCGATCGGGAATCTCGATGGTCGCGGGCCTGCTCTGCGATCTCGATCACGAGAGCGCGGCCCGCTTTTCGTTCCTTCTGGCGACGCCGGTGATTCTTGCGGCGGGTCTGCTCGAAGCGCCCAAGCTCTTCGCGCCGGCGGCGCACGTCGTACTGCTCGAAGCGGTGTGCGGCGGAATTCTCGCGGGCGTCGCCGCATATCTTTCGGTGGCCTTCCTGATGCGCTACTTCCGCTCGAACGATCTGCGGCCGTTCGGCTGGTACTGCGTCATCGTCGGCGCAATCTCGTACGTTCTCGCAAGGAGGGGAGTCATTTCATGAGAGCCATCGCCGTGCTCCTGGCCATCATCTTCTTCGTGCTCGGCATTCTCTACGGTTTGGGCAAGATCAATCTCTTTACCGAGTCGGGAGCCGCGCACGCGCATCACATCACGCATCTGGTCGTCTGTTGGGTGCTCGCGCTGCTCTGCCTCATCTGGGCGCGCTTCCAAGGTTCGCCGGCGCGACTGTCGCGGTGAAATCCACCCACGTCGCGCGCGACGGCAGCATCGCGATGGTCGACGTATCGAAAAAAGCGGTAACGGAGCGCTTCGCTTGCGCCGAGGCGCTCGTTCGCATGAACGCAGCGGCGGTCGCGGCGCTCAAAGCGGCAACCTTACCAAAGGGCGACGCGTTCGTCGCAGCCCAGATCGCCGGCATCATGGCGGCAAAGCAGACTGCGGGCCTCATTCCGCTCGCGCATCCGCTGCCGTTGAGCAGCGTCGACGTCCGCTTCGATTGGCGCCGCGACGGTGTGCTGCGCGTCGAGGCCGAGGCACGCACGGCCGCCCGCACCGGCGTCGAGATGGAAGCGATGGTGGCGGCATCCGTCGCCGCGTTGACGATTTACGACATGTCGAAGTCGCTCGACAAAGGAATCACCATCGAAAGCGTCCGGCTGCTCCGCAAGCGCGGCGGCAAGAGCGGTGATTACGATCGTGAGCTTTAACGTCGCGCTGATCGTGCTCTCCGACCGCGCGGCCGCGGGAGAGCGCGCCGACGAGTGCATTCCGTTGATGAGGGAACGGCTCGCGGGCGTCTATTCGATCGTGCGCGAGCTGGTCATCGGCGACGACGCCGCCGCGTTACAAGCCGAGATCATCGAACTAGCCGATTCGCACGCGGCCGATCTGATCCTCACCTGCGGCGGCACGGGCCTCTCGCCGCGCGACCGCACGCCGCAGGCAACGGCCGCCGTGATCGACTACGAGGTTCCCGGAATCGCCGAAGCGATCCGTGCGGCCTCGCTCGTCAAGACGAAGAGCGCGATGCTCTCGCGCGCGCTCGCTGGCGTTCGCGACCGCACGCTGATCGTCAACCTTCCCGGAAGCCCGCGAGCGGTGACGGAGACGCTCGACGTGCTGGTGCCGGTGTTGCCGCATGCGCTCGAACTCCTTGCCGACCGCGTCGTTGACGGATGACCCGGATCGACACCTACGAGGAAGCCGAGCAGTACCTGCTGGGCACGATCGACGAAATCGCTTCGCCGCGGACGTCGTACAAGCTCGATCGCATGCACGCTTTGCTCGCCGAGCTGGGCGATCCGCATCGCGTCTATCCGACGATTCACGTCGGCGGGACGAGCGGAAAAGGATCGACGTCGACGATGATCGCCGCCGCGCTGCAGGCCGCCGGCCGGCGGACGGCCTTGCATACCAAGCCGCATCTGCACTCGATGACCGAACGCGCCCGCATCGACGGCCGCGCGGTCTCGCGCGAGCGCTTCGCGGCGCTGCTCGATGCGATGATGCCGGCAATCGACGCAACGGCATCGAGCTACGGACGGCCGACTTACTACGAAACGCTGCTCGCGCTGGCGTTTACCTACTTCGCGCAGGAGCGCGTCGATATCGCGGTGATCGAGGTTGGTCTCGGCGGCAGACTCGACGGCACGAACGTCATCCATCCGCTCGTCGCCGCCATTACCTCGATCGGGTACGACCATACCGACGTGCTTGGCACGACCCTCGAGGAGATCGCGCTCGAGAAGGCCGGCATCGCAAAACGCGGCGTTCCGCTCGTGCTCGCCGCGGTACCCGCCGGCGCCGCGGCCGCGATCGCGCGATACGCGGCCCAGGCCGGCGCTCGCGTCGTCAACGTTGCGCAGACCGTTTGCGTGCAAACCGAGAGCGAGGAGTACGCGCTGGGGCAGACGCTCTCGGCGACCTCGGACCGCGGATCATATCACCTCCGGATGCCGGTGCTCGGCATCTTCCAGCGCACGAATGCCGCGACGGCGATCGCCGTCATCGAACAGCTTGGAGAGGACCTGCGGCCGAGCGTCGAGCAGGTGGTGCGCGCCTTTGCAGAGCTCGTCATCCCCGGACGCATGGAGGTCGTCTCGCGCAACCCGACGGTCGTCTTCGATATCGCGCATAATGCGGAGAAGGCCGAATCGCTCGTCGCTTCGTTGCGCGAACGCTTCGGCGGCCGGCGAATTCATTACGTCGTCGCGATCGGAGAATCGAAGGATGCGCGGCGAATCATCGAGATCCTCGCTGCACTGCCGTCGACCTTTACGTTTACGAATTTCGCCGTTTCGGGGCGCCGTCCGATTTCGCCGCAACGGCTGGCCGCGATCGCCGAAGCGCTCGGTACGTGGGGACGAACGATCGCCGATCCGACCGAAGCGTTGACCGTCGCTCGACGCCGCGCCGAGATCGATGACGTGGTTGTCGTAACCGGCTCGACGTTTATCGTCGCTGGATTGCGCGAATGGTACGCACCGGCCGCGGTCTGAACGGCCGCCTCGCTCTGCGCGGTAGCGAGCTGCGATGGGGTTCGCGCACGTACCTCATGGGGATCGTCAACGTCACGCCGGACTCGTTCTCGGGCGACGGTCTGGAGAACGCGGCGCAAGCGAGTGCGCGAGCCGTCGCGCAGTGCGGCGAAGGCGCCGATATAGTGGACGTTGGCGGCGAGTCGACGCGTCCCGGGCACCGGCCCGTCGACGAAGCGGTCGAGACGGCACGCGTTCTTCCGGTCGTCCGCGCGGTACGCTCGCAGCTGCCCGGAGTTCCGATCTCGATCGACAGCTATAAGCTCACGGTCGTACGCGCCGCGCACGCCGCCGGGGCCGATCTCGTCAACTCGGTGCGGGGTGCGCCCGACGAGTTATTGGATCTCGTGGCCGAGCTAGGCATCCCGATCGTTGCGATGCACAATCAGACCGGTACGGCGTACGACGGCCGCGTCGTCGACGCCGTGGTGCGCTATCTCGGCGATTGCGCGGCCCGCGCGACGGCACGCGGAATCGCTGCCGAACGAATCATCCTCGATCCGGGGATCGGCTTTGGAAAGACCGCCGACCAGAGCATCGAGATTCTGGGCGCGCTCGACCGGGTCGTTGCGCTTGGGTTTCCGACGATGATCGGCACGTCGCGCAAGTCGACCATCGGGAAGCTTACCGGGCGAATGCCGGCGGACCGCGTTTACGGAACGGCCGCGACGATTGCGCTCGCCGTGCGGGCCGGCATCGATATCGTGCGCGTGCACGACGTGGCGGCCGCTCGCGATGCGGTCGCCGTAGCCGATGCGATCGTGCGTGGATGGAGGCCCCCCGATTGGACGCCATAACGCTGCGCGGCGTGCGCGCGTACGGACGCATCGGTGCGCACTCGCACGAGCGCGAACGCCGTCAGCTCGTAAGGATCGACCTCACCGCGGAGATCGATCTCAGTGCGGCGCAGCGATCCGATGAGTTGGCGGAGACGCTCGACTATTCGGCCCTTCGCGACGAACTCGTTGCGATCGTTTCCACGAAATCGTACGCACTGCTCGAGCGTCTCGCGGGCGATCTGCTCGAAGCCGTCTTCGCCGATCGCCATATCGCGCGCGCTCGCATAACGCTGTCGAAGCCCGATATTCTCGATGGAGCAACGCCGAGCGTGACGCTGGATCGCGTCAATCCGCGATACGAGGCGAGTTGACGCACTCGGCCTTCATCGGAATCGGCAGCAATCTCGGCGACCGCTTCGCGAACGTCGAGCGCGCGTTCGCCTCGCTCGGCGAGCTCGGTCGCGTGGTGCGGCGCTCGTCGCTCTACTGGACCGCCCCATGGGGAAACGCCGATCAGCCGTGGTTCCTCAACGCGGTGGCACTCGTCGAAACGGATTTGACTCCACGCTTGCTGCTGGAGCGCTTGCTGGCGATCGAGCGCGAGGGCGGCCGGATTCGACGCGAGCGATGGGGTCCGCGCGCGATCGATCTCGATTTGTTGATCTTCGACGACCTCGAGATCGACGAAGCGGGGCTACGCGTTCCTCACGCGCACCTGCGCGAGCGCGCCTTCGTTTTGGTGCCGCTCGCCGAAATCGACGATCGCTTCGCAGCGCTGCGCGACGCGCTGCGACCGGCGGAGCTCGCGGGGGTGGCGCGCGCCGAGCGCGAAAGCGTTGACGTGATGCCCCAAGAGCAATCGTTGGTGAGCGAACGCGTACGCGCGCTCGCGCGCTTTCTGGCCGAGAGCGATGCCGTTGCCGTTCGGGTGGAGGATGCTGCAGGCGAGATTGAGCTCGTTGCGGCTCCAAAGTCGATTCGAACGCCCGATCGAGCGACGGAACCGCGATCGGCCGAGGTTGCATCGCAACGCATCGACACGATCAAAGCGGATCTCGTCGGCATCTTCCGTTTGACCCGCCCGGTACCGGCCGAAGGCGACGCACTCGACGGCGATCGCGAGCTCGGCTACATCGAAGCGCTCGGCATTCGCACGCCGATTCACAGCTTAGGAGCGGGCAGGCTCGTCTCGGTGGCAACGGCCGACGGTATGCCGGTCGAGTACGGCCAGGCGCTCTTCTTGGTAGCGCGAGGGAAATAGTATCTTCAAGAAAGTATTGATCGCCAATCGCGGGGAGATCGCGTTGCGAATCAATCGCGCCTGCCAAGAGCTGGGCGTTGCGACGGTCGCAATTTACTCTGAGGCCGATCGCGATTCGCTGCACGTACGCCAGGCCGACGAAGCGTTTTGCGTGGGTCCCGGTCCGGCCGGGCGGTCGTACCTCAACATTCCGAACATCATCTCGACTGCGCTAATCACGCACTGCGATGCGATCCATCCCGGCTACGGGTTCCTGGCGGAGAATGCGCGCTTCGCCGAGATCTGCACCGACCACGGACTGACCTTCATCGGACCCAAACCCAGCGTCATCGCGCTGATGGGTGACAAAGCGACGGCGAAACGCGTCGTCCGCGAGGCGGGCGTTGCAACGACGCCCGGAAGCGACGTTCTCGCATCGATCGACGAGGCGGAGCGCGCCGCGACGTCAATCGGTTACCCGCTGCTGTTGAAAGCCACGGCGGGCGGTGGGGGACGAGGGATGCGCGTCGTGAACGAGCCGAGTGAGCTGAGCCGCGCATACGTAGGCGCGACCGCGGAGGCCGAGGCGAGCTTCAAAGACGGCCGCGTCTACGCCGAACGGTTGATCCGCGAACCGCGGCATATTGAGGTCCAAGTGCTCGGCGACGAGTTCGGCAACGTGGTTCACTTGGGCGAGCGCGATTGTTCGGTGCAGAAGCCGGCGCATCAGAAGCTCGTCGAAGAGACGCCGGCGCCGAATCTGTTGCCGGCGGTGCGCGATTCGTTGCACGATATGGCGTTGCAGGCCGCGCGCTACGTCGGCTATACGAACGCCGGCACGCTCGAGTTTCTCGTGGCGGGCGACGACGCGTACTTCATGGAGATGAACACGCGCATCCAGGTAGAGCATCCCGTGACCGAGATGGTCTACAACATCGACCTCGTCAAGGAGCAGATTCGCATCGCCGCCGGCGAACCGCTCGGATACGCGCAAGACGATCTCGTCGCTCGCGGTCATGCGATCGAGTGCCGCATCAACGCGGAGGATCCCCGCAATAACTTTGCCCCGGCGGCCGGAACCGTCTCCAAACTCGTCTTCCCGGGCGGACCTGGGATTCGCGTCGACACGCATTTGTACGCGGGCGCCGCGATTCCGCCGTACTACGATTCAATGCTCGCAAAAGTCGTCGCGTTCGGCGAGACCCGCAAGGTAGCGATCGCGCGGATGGACCGGGCCCTACGCGAGACGCTCGTCGAAGGTGTGAGCACGACGATCGACCTCTGCCTGGAGATTCTCGCGACGCCCGAGTTTCGCTCCGGACGCTACGACGTCGAATTCATTCCGGCGCGCATTCTCTCCAACGGTGCGCCGGTGGCTCCGGCACACCCGCACGCGCGATGACCTCGCGGCGCCTAGCGCGCGAGCAAGCCCTGCAAGTGCTCTACTCGGTCGTTATCGGCGATCGGGAACCGCGCGACGCGGTGCGCGAGATCGTCGGAGAAGACGCAGCGAGCGAGCAGCGCGCATTCGTCGAAGAGCTCGCGATGGGCACGCTCGAATACGCCGCCGAGGCCGATCGCATCGTGAGCCCGCTCCTCGACGGCTGGGCGATCGAACGCTTGCCGACGATCGATCGGCTGCTCCTAGAGATGGCGACGTTCGAACTTCAATGCCGTCCCGAGACGCCCAAAGCTGTCGCGATCAACGAAGCGGTGGCGCTCGCGAAACGATTCTCCACCGAGGATTCCGGACGTTTCGTCAACGGCGTGCTCAGCGCGGTAGCGAATGCCAAAGCGTAGACGCGGGCGCGGCGGCGGCTTCTGGCGAGGCCTCCTCGTCGCGCTGCTTATGATCGTGCTCTTCGGGATCGGCACGGTCGCCGGCATGATCGTGACGTACGGGCGAAACCTGCCCGACATCAGCCGTATGGCCGACTATCAGCCGGCGAGCTCGACCCGCATCTTCGCACGCGACGGAGCGCTGCTCGCGTCGGTCTACAAAGAGAACCGTGTCTGGGTGCCGATCGCGGGCATTCCGCCCCTCGTACGCGACGCCTTCGTTGCCAACGAGGACCACAACTTTTATCGCCATCACGGCGTCGATTTCCAAAGCATCGTGCGCGCCGCGTTCGCCGACGTCACGCATCAGCAATTCCAAGGCGCCTCGACGATCACGCAACAACTCGCGAGGCGGCTCTTTCTCAACGATCAAGTAACGATGTCGCGCAAGATTCAGGAAGCCTTGCTCGCGATCGAGATCGAGCGCTACTACACCAAAAACGAGATCCTCGAGCGATACCTCAACATCATCTATCTCGGCGCCGGAGCGTACGGTGTCGACGCCGCCGCGCACACCTACTTCGGGCGTAACGTCGACGCGCTGACGCCCGCGCAAGCGGCGATGCTGGCGGGAATCGTGGCCGCTCCTTCGGATTACTCTCCGTTTACGAATCTCGATTTGGCCCGGGACCGGCAGCGCCACGTGCTCGATCGCATGGTCGAAAGCGGTTACGTGACGCGGGCCGAAGCAGACGACGCCTACGAGGCTCCGCTCGGTTTGATTTCGCAGCGCCCCGAGGGCCTGCAAGGGTATCGCTTCCCGTACTTCACCACCTTCGCGATCGCACGGCTCCAAAAACTTTTCGGCGCAAACGTGGTCGACCAGGGCGGCCTTGCGGTCTATACGACGATGGACGCCCGCCTCCAACAGCTCGCGCAAGAGGCGGTGACGTGGGGCGTGCACCAGGCCGTCGCGGAGGGGATCGGCGCACATCAGGCCGCGCTCGTCGCACTGCGCCCCTCAACCGGTGAGATTCTGGCGATGGTAGGCGGCGACGGGTTCTCGCTGCGCAATCAATTCAACCGCTCGTGGCAGGCGCGCCGCCAACCCGGTTCGTCCTTCAAGATTTACGATTACACCGCGGCGATCGATCAAGGAATTCCGGCATCGACGATCATCGACGACACCCCCGTGAGCTATCCGATGGGCGATGGAACGCACTGGTCGCCGATGGACGACGACGACAGGTACATGGGCGCGATAACGTTGCGCGAGGCGCTCACGCTCTCGCGCAACGTCGTCGCGGTCAAGCTCGCCGAACGCGTCGGCCTGGATCGCGTCATCGAGTACGCGCACCGGATGGGCGTCACGTCGCCGCTCGAGGCGAATCTCTCGCTTGCGCTCGGCTCTTCGGGCATCACCGTGCTCGATCAAGCCACGGGCTATGCGACCTTGGCGAATCAGGGACTCTTCATCACACCGACGCCGTTTCGGATCGTCAAGGATTCGTTAGGAAATACCGTTCTCGACGACCGCTTTCCGCAGGCCACCGACGTGGTGAGTGCGGGGACCGCCTTCATCATGACGTCGATGCTGCAGGACGTCATCGCGCGCGGTACCGGCTATCCCAACGCCGTGATCGGCCGGCCTGCCGCTGGAAAGACCGGCACGACCTCGAGTTTTCGCGATGCCTGGTTCGTCGGCTTTACGCCGGATCTCGTCGCCGCGGTTTGGATCGGCAACGACGACTATACGCCGATGGTCGAGTCGTACGGCGGCAACGTTCCCGCACGAATTTGGGCGCGCTTCATGAAGGCCGCGCTTGCCGGCACGCCGCCGCACGAGTTTCCATTTCCCACCGAAGAGGTCGCCAAGGTTGCCGGTTGCGGTCGCGGCGGCTACGAGTACTATCTGAAGGGCACCGAGCCGCAGTACGGATGCGGAAACTCGATCGATGCCTATCGCTCCGCTCAATATGCGGGCGCCGGCGCAGGGCTCGCTGCGCCCACGGTGCCGCCACCCTACGCTTCGCCGCCCGACGAAGCGCCGCCGCCTCCGACGCTCACGCCCTCCGGAACTCCGTCGGCACCTTCGTCGTTCCCATCGCCGTCGCCGGCAACGACCGCATCGCCGGCGGTGCGGCGACGTCGCCCGTGAATAACGACGGCGTCCTCGAGCTCTCGGTCGGCGAGTTCTCGCGACGCTTCTCCGTGATGGTCTCGCGGCATACGTCGCTGCAGCGTATTGCGATCGTCGGAGAGATTACCGATATCAAACGCTGGGCCGACGGAAACCTGAACATGACGCTCAAGGAAGGCGAAGCCGTGTTGAGTTGCTTCTCCTTCGCAAACGAAGTGCGGCGTTTTCCAAAGCTCCAGGAGGGATTGACGGTACGCGCTGCGGGCAGCATCGAAATTCGGCCGAACCGCTCGCTCTATCAGCTTCGTGCAATCACGGTCTCGCTCGTGGGCGAAGGGAAGCTCGCAGCGCAGATCGAGGAGCTGCGCGTCCGCCTGCGCGCCGAAGGGGCGTTTGACGCTTCGCGAAAACGTGCCGTTCCGCTTTTTCCGCGTCGAATCGCGCTCGTAACGAGCAACGACGACGCACGCGCGGACTTCGAGGGACGTATGCGCGCCGACGCGCCGCACGTCGAAATTCTCTTCTTTCCGTCGCGCGTTCAGGGCAAAGGCGCCGACGTCGAAGTGGCCGAGGCACTGGACCGCGCCTCGCGCGCGAAGGTTGACGTCATCGTGCTTACGCGCGGGGGTGGTTCGAGCGACGATCGGCTGACGTTTAATCTCGAGCCGGTCGTGCGGGCGATCCTGCGTTCGTCGCATCCCGTCGTTACCGCATTGGGCCATTTGAAGAACCGTCATCTTGCCGACGAGGTTGCCGATCTCGCGCTTGCAACGCCGACCGCTGCGGCCGTCCATCTCGCGCAGGAGTGGCAGCGCGCGTTCGATCGGCTCAATTCGCTGCGCGCCGCCCTCACGCGCGGTTATCGTTCGTTGCTGGCGACCAAAGCCGGAAGCTTGGGGCCGGCCGCGCTACGGCTCGACTACGCCGCAACGACGTTCCTTGCGCGCGGCTCGGAGCGGACGCGGGCTCTCGAACGCAGGTTGGATCAGCGCAGTCCCGCCGCGCAGGTCGCGCAGTGGCGGCTCGGCCTCGTGCGCGCCGACGGCGCGCTCGTTCGTTCGATCGAGCGAACGATGCAGTCGTTCCTACGGCGCCTTGAGAACGGTTTGGCGCGGCTCGACGGCGAGGATCCGACGCGGCCGTTGGAGCGCGGATACGCTATCGTCACCAAGAACGGCGCGGCGGTCCACGATGCGGCCTCGTTGAGGATCGGCGACGAAGTCGCCGCCCAGCTTCGGCGCGGGACGTTCGCCGCACGCGTGGAATCGGTGCAGCCAGAATGAGCGATCGTCTACCGCAGACCTTCGAACAGAAGCTCACGCGCATCGATGCGATTGTTAAGGAGCTGGAGGGCGGCACCGTCGAGCTGCAGCGCGCGACCGAGCTGTTCAAAGAAGGAAAGGCACTCGCGCGCGAGTGTGACGCCTTGCTCAAAACCGCGCAGGGTCAGATTGACGACGCAATGGCCGAACCGCAACCGCGCGGCAAGGGCGAGCGCGCGAAGAACGACGAGCTCGACGATCAGATCCCGTTCTGAACTTCCGGCCGCTCGCACGCAGTGACTATGCGACCCTGATCGAATGGCGCTGCGCTGCGCACGTTAGCGAATGGTTTGGCGGCGAGCCGAGCGATCTCGCAACGGCCGAAGCGAAGTATGGGCCTCGCATCGATGGAATGTCGCCCACGCGAATGCACGTTCTCGAGGTCAAAGGAGTGGCTGTCGGCTACATGCAGCACTATCTAGTGCGCGACTATCCCGAGTATCTTGCCGCAGTGGGCGACCGCGACGCGGCAGCCGTCGATTTTATGATTGGAAGCAGCTCTCACGTCGGGATCGGCTTGGGACCGGCCGCAATCAAAGAGTATGTGGAACGCGTCCTGCATCTCGCGCACCCAAACGTGCCGCGCGTCGTCTCAACTCCCGACGTCGCGAACCATCGTTCGATCCGAGCGCTCGAAAAGGCCGGCTTTCACCAGGTGGCGACGATCGTTGTGGTCGGAAAGCCGGAGCGACTGCTCATTCGGGAGTTCGCTACTCGTCCACCGCCTTCAGACGGCTGAGCGCGTCGTCCCACTGCTCTGAGATTTGCGCTAAGTAGCGGCGCACTTCGTCGAGGCGCTTCGGCTCGAGTTCCCAAATCCGCTGACGGCCGTGGCGCTCGCTGCGCACCAGTCCGGCTCGGTCGAGCGCGAGCAAGTGTTTCGTGACGGCTTGACGTGAAATTTCGGCGCCCTTGGTGAGCTTGGTAATCGAGAGCGGCCCGCTCTCGCAGAGTCTTCGAACGATTTGCAGGCGCGATTCCTCGCCGAGTGCTGCAAGAATCGGCGCGACGCTCATCTTTGCCGCCAAAAGCCGGGAGATTTCATCGAACATCCTTATAGCGCGCTCGCGACGCTCCCCGTGACGGTCGCGCCAGGTCTGCGGCGCCGTTCTCGGAATCGAACCGGCGTGAGGGTTCGGCTCGATGAGGCCGTCGCCAATCGTGAAGGCATCACTCGCTCGCAAGCGCGCAGCCTCATTATGGAAGGACGCGTTCGCGTCGAAGGGGTCGTTGCCGCGAAGGCCGGGCAGAGCGTTGCGGCCGATGCGCGCATCGAGGTCGAACGTCCCCGGCGTTTCGTCAGCCGTGGCGGCGAAAAACTCGAGCACGCGCTGACGGCCTTCGCGATCGACGTCCGCGGACTCGAAGCGCTTGACGCCGGCGCCTCGACCGGCGGCTTCACCGATTGCTTGCTGCAGCGCGGCGCCGCGCGCGTAACCGCAGTCGACGTCGGCTACGGGCAGCTCGACTGGCGGCTGCGCAACGATCCTCGCGTCGTGGTCATGGAACGGGTGAACTTTCGCCGGCTCGCGGACGATGCGTTTCCGCACGGTTTCGACGTGATAACGATCGATACGTCGTTCATCTCGCTACGAACGATCCTGGCGCGCGCGGTTGGATACCTGCGGCCCGGCGGCGTCGTCGTGGCGCTCGTCAAGCCGCAGTTCGAAGCCGGCCGCGAACGAGTCGGCACGGGCGGCGTCGTCCGCGATAGAGCCACGCACCGCGACGTGCTGCGCGCCCTACGCGCGGCCGCGGCGCCGCTGGGGCTCGTGCCGGTCGGCTTGACCGAATCGCCGCTGACCGGACCGGCCGGCAACCGCGAGTTTCTGATGGAGCTGCGCCGATCGGGAGAGGCATTCGACGACGCACGACTCGAAGCGGTCCTCGGCGAAGGGACTCTGTAATGACGACGATGCTCGCCATCGAGAAGAAGATCATCGCACTCCACGTCGATACGGAGCGGGAGCACGCGCGCACGATCGCGACGCGGATCGCGACCGACTTTCGAGCGAGCGGCTTCGACGTCGTCGACCGCGCCGCCGCGGCCAGCGCGGCATTGATCGTCACCGTCGGCGGCGACGGCACGTTGCTGCGGGCGGCGCGGACTGCCATCGAGTACGACATTCCGCTGCTCGGCATCAACACCGGGCGGCTCGGGTTCTTGACCGAGCTCGACGAGGACGATCCGCGCCTCGGCGACCTTCCCGCCCTCGTCTCACGCGGGCTCGTCATCGACGAGCGTACCGCGCTCCAGGCAGAGTACGGCGAGCGGCGGTTCTTCGCGCTCAACGACGTGGTGGTGCGAAAAGGCGAGGTCTCGCGGCTCGTGCCGTTCGGGCTGCGTGTCGACGACGGCGCCTCGACGCAAATCGCGGCGGACGGGATCTGCGTCGCGACCCCGACCGGCTCGACTGCGTACTTTCTCTCGGCGGGCGGCTCGCTGATCGCGCCGTCGGTCGCCGCTTTCGGCGTCGTGCCGCTCCTGCCGCATACGCTATTCTCGCGTCCGTTGATCGTGCCGATGCAATCGCGTATCGAGATTACCTCCGATCTGGAGGCGGCTCAAGCGCATCTCGAGTGCGATGGCGACGTGCTTAGCGAGGTCGCTCCGAGCTCGTGCGTCGTCATCGGGTGCCATCCGAAGCGCGTCCGCTTTGCGCGGCTCGCGCCGCTGCATTTTCTCGAGCGGCTCGAGGCAAAGATGCTCTGGGGTGTTTCCATCAAGGATCCTCGTCGTTAAGGTCGTTGGTAGCGGATGTTGCGGCACCTCCTGATCGAGAGTTACGGTCTGATCGAGCGCGCCGAGGTCGAGTTTGCCGGCGGCGCAACGATCTTTACCGGCGAGACCGGCTCGGGCAAGACGATGCTGATCGGTGCGCTCGATTTTGCGCTGGGGGCGCGCGCGGGCGCCGACGTCGTGCGGCGGGGTGCGCGCCGAGCCCTCGTCACGCTCGTATTCGATGCCGACGATGCCATGCGCGAGCGCTTCGCGGCGGACGGGTTCGAGCTCGATCCCGGTGAGGCCGCTACGGTCGCGCGCGATATGACCGATGCGGGACGCTCGACGCTACGGGTAAATGGCCGTGCGTCGACGGCTGCATACGTTCGCGAGATTCGCGATGCGATCGCCGAGATCGTCGGACAGCATGAAGCGCAGCGGCTGCTCGCGCCAGCCTATCACCTCGAGTTGCTCGATCGATTCGCCGGCGAGCCGGCGCTCGGACTGCGCGCGCGGGTCGCCGGCGCGTACGCGCGAGCCGAAGTCGCGGCCGAGGCG
>JBAUYZ010000032.1:0-41739 GCA_049585055.1 Candidatus Cybelea sp.
CGGCGGGCTCGCGCAGCACTACGCTCCGCGGACGCCGCTTCGGCTGATCGACCCCGCGACGGTGCCGGCGGCGGAACGCCGCGGAGCGGGATGGCTGGCCTTACGTGACGATTTCGACGGATATGCGGCAGGGCGGACGCTCTCCCGAGAAGGGGACTTGCGCGCGGCGGCAGCATTCTTCTTTGAAGCGCTCCACGAGCTCGATTCCCTTGGAATCGAGCGTATCGACGCACAGCCGTTACCCCCGACGGGACTGGGCCTCGCGATGATGGACCGCCTCGCGCGAGCGGCGGCGAGCCGAAACGCTTGATGCTTGCTATGCGTTATGCCGGTAAGAACCGAAAGAAGGATCCATGAAGCCGTTTTCTGAGCTCGTTGGACGTACCGTTGCCCTAACTTCGTTGCTCGCGCTCTGCTTGGGCGCGACGCCGGTGCCGTCGGCGCTGCCGTATCAGGTCGCGGGTGACGTGACCGAAAGCTTTCAACTGTTGACGGGCACCTACTACGAGACGGTCGATCCGCAGGCGTTGCTCGCGGCAGCGTCCAACGCGCTCGCCGACGCCGCGCACAAACGCGGCGTGACGATCGCGCCGCCGGCGCTGAGAGTCGAAGGCGATCGCGACGCGACGATCGCCGAACTCGACGGAGCGATTGCGGCGGCCGCGCATTCCGCGCACGCATCGCCAAGCGATTTTGCCTACGCGGCAATCGTCGGAATGGCGAAGGCGACCAACGACCGCTATACGCAGTTCTTCACGCCGACGGAGTTCAAGGCGTTTAACGCAGCCCTCGATCCCGAAAAGATCAGCGGCATCGGCGTAATGATCGCCCCCGATCAGGCGTCAGGATGCGTGCGCGTCACCTACGTCGTGCCCGCAACGCCCGCGGAGCGCGCGGGAGTGGCAGTCGGCGACATCGTGACCGCGGTCGACGGAACGCCGACGAAGGGTCAGACCGTCGAGGTCGTCAGCGGCCGGCTTCGCGGCAAAGCGGGAACATCGGTCGCAGTGGCGGTGCAGCGCACCAACGCGCCGGTGGTCTTCACGATCGTGCGCGAGAACGTGCAGCCGCCCACGGTCGTCTTCAAGATGCTGGCCGACGGGATCGGCTACATCTGGGTCATGGAGTTCGGTAAGGCGACGCCGACCGAGTTCGACACTGCCGTCTCGCGCCTCAACTCACTTGGCGCGAAGGCGCTCATTCTCGATCTGCGCAACGACGGCGGCGGATACGTGAAGTCGGCGCTCGACATCAGCTCGCGCTTCATCGCCAACAAGGCGCTGCTCACCGTCGAAGAGCGCGGTAGGGACGCGACGACGATCGACGCCGACGGGGATCCCTCGATCAACTTGCCGGTCAGCGTGCTCGTGAATCAATACACGGCGTCGGCATCAGAGATCACTGCCGGCGCGCTGCAGGATGACGGCATCGGTATGCTGGTCGGAGCGAAGACGTTCGGCAAGGGCGTAATGCAAACGCTCACGCCGCTCCCCGACGGGGCCGCGATCAAGATCACGACCGCGCACTATTTGACGCCGAATCGTCGCGACATCAATCTTCGCGGTATCGATCCGGACGTTGCCGTCGACGAGAACCGCGATGCGCGCTTCGGCGACGTAGCAACCGACGCGCAGCTGCGCGCCGCGATCGCGTTGCTGCAAAAAAAGATCGCGACCGAAAAAACGTAGAGTGCGTTAGGGATGTCGGCGGACGAGCCGCACGGCGCTTCCGTTGCGGGCAAAGGTGACTTCGTCCATCAAACGGCGCATCAAGAAGATGCCGAAACCGCGTCCGCGGTCGTTGGGCTCGACGTTCGGACGATCCGAAGGTTCGGGAAAGCCGCGCCCGCCGTCTTCGATCATAATCGTCAGCTGCAGCCCGTCGAAGTTGCATTCGACGGAAATGCTCGGTTCGGGGGTTCCGCAGCCGTGCTCGACGGCGTTGTTCAACGCCTCGCCGGCGGCAAGGCGGATATCCGAGAGGGCCTCCTCCGAAAAACCGCACTCGCGTGCAAACGCGGTAATCCCCTGGCGTGCCATCGCGACGTTTCGAATGTCGCCGGCGTAGGCGGCGTGGTAGTGTTTGCTCACGATCGGTTTGAAGTCCGCGTACACAATTTAGCCTTCCCGGCGGGCGCGCTACGTTAAACCTCATCAGGGGCTTTGCGGCCTGTGCGTTTCTGTGCGCGGCCGCCGCGTGCCAGCCGGCGGGCTTGCAGCAGGCCCCGGTTTGGGCGGGCGCCGGCGGGTTGGGGGCCGGAGCCGAACTCGGCCCGCGAAGCTGCGAGCGCCGGGTAAACGACACGCTCGCCAAGCTCGAAGCCTGCATCCAGCGGGCCACGCTCTGGCGGCGGCTCGCCCGGTTCCAGCGCATCGCCGACCAGAATCCCGGGACGCAAGGACACGGGAACCGAGACACGGGCACGCCGGGCTACGCCGCCTCGGTCGCCTACGTCGCCGGGCTCATGCGCAAAGCCGGGTACGGCGTCACGATTCAGCAGTACGTCTATAAGAAGTCCGAGGTCGTCGGCCAGCCCCAGTTCCGCTCCGCCGGGCGCGCCTATGCGCTCGAGCGGGATTGGTACGTCGCGCGGCTCTCGGGTGCCGGCACGCTGACGGCTCCGGCCGTACCGCCGCGGGGCTCACCCGATGGCTGCGCTCTAAGCGACTTTGCCGGATTCACCCGCGGAGACGTTGCGTTACTACGAGACGGCGGGTGCGATTTCGACACGCAAGTGGAGAACGCGCAAGCGGCCGGCGCCGCAGCCGCCGTTCTTTACGCCGCGACGCCCGAGCGTGGCGCGTACGAGGCGCGCCTCGTCGATCCGGCCGCGATCCCGGTAATCGGGGTCGTCAGCCATGCGGTCGGAAACGATTTGATGCGCCGGTACCAGTCCGGCGGCGCGCCGGCGGTTCATATCGAGATTCGTCAACGCTCGCGGAGCGATCTCGACTATAACGTGATCGCCGATTCGCCGTACGGCGATCCGCACCACGTCGTGGTGATCGACGCGCACCTCGACGCGATCTATGGCGCGGGAATGCTCGACAACGCATCGGGCTCGACGTCGATTCTCGAAGTCGCGCTCGATCTGGCGAAGACCCAGACCGTCAATCACCTGCGTTACATCTGGTTTGGCGGCGAGGAAATCGGTCTGCTGGGCTCGCGTTACTACACCACGCACCTGACGCAAGGCGAGCTGCACGATATCGTGTTCGACCTCGATGCCGACGTGACGGCGACGCCGAACTACGACATTCTGATCGCCGATCCGGGACATGCAACGAAGGTCAAACGCTTTCCGCACAACGTCGTTCCCGAGTCGAAGATCGGCAACGATTATTTCAAGGATTTCTTCGAAACGGGCGGCGTGATCGGGCGGCCGGCCCGCTTCGGCAACGACGGCACCGACTCGTTCGCCTTTAGTCTCGCCGGCATTCCGAACTCCGGCATTCTGACCGAACAAGATTGCTGCAAGCACACCTGGGAGACGAAGGTCTGGGGCGGTTTCCTCGGCAACTACGAGGGCAAGATTCCCAGCTTCAACGGGGGCTGCGTCGACAATCCGCACCGCTGGTGCGACAATCTTTCGAACAACGATCCGTTCGTGCTGGAGCTCGCGACCAAGGCCGTTGCCTACGTGACGTTCAAGCTTGCCGGGCGGCGGCACTTTCCGCATTGACTGCGATATCGACGGGCGATTAGCTCAGCTGGGAGAGCGCCTCCCTTACAAGGAGGATGTCGGCGGTTCGAGCCCGTCATCGCCCACCATAAAACCTTAGACAGGATCAAGATTTTGAGGCCACCTAGAAAGTGGCCTCAGACGTGCTCTCTTCGTGGCGATTCCTTACTAGATGGGGCGATTGAGACGGTGACCCCGAGTAAGTGAACGCCAACATGCCCTCTTTCTGAAAAGGAGGCGATGGGCTTACCGCCTGCAGGATAGTTCCAAAGAGCGCTGTTCCAACCCGTTGCCGCCACGACATCCCCCTGTATCCAGAAATCACGAATCCCTTTACGACCAACATCGGCCAATCGTGTGGTAGAGACTACGCTCCCATTGGAGCCTGAAAACTGTACGCGGTCGATGTGGTTAGGGTCACTTTGGACCGCGATGTATTGGCCATCCCATTGAATCGGGCCGCTAACAACCGGTTTGTCGAGCGTGACATTAGTGAAGCTACTAGCGCCTTTGGAAAGTTCGGCAAATACCAGTTGGTCGCTCCTGGTCCAGCCGTCAACAAACAGGTTTCCTTGCCCGTCGTAGCTGCAGTAGCCATAAAAGTACATCTGCGAGTCGGAGTAGAATTTTGGCGAGCCTTTGGCCTTCGTATAAACGGCTACGTTGCCGGACGCGGATTGAGTGTTGTTGGTGACAGCGAGGTTGCCGCTCAAGGAGTCAACAGCGCAAGCTATTGCGACATGGCCCGAGTCGCCGAGAATCGCAATAGGCTTCTTACCGCCGTGTGCATACTTAGAGATTTCTTGCCCAGCGGGAAGAAAAAAGTCGCCATTTTTGTCCGAACACAATTGCCCGTCGGCGTGAACCCACTGCCTGCTAATCTGTTCGCCGCCGGGGAAGCTGAAGGCATGAAGCACCCAATGGTTTCCCGAGTAGGTTAACGCATAAAGAAGGTCCCCTTGCGTCGAGGGCCCCGACGAGCGATTGGAATGCGACGAGAATAGCTGCGGCGTCGCTCCGCTCATTGCCGTCTGCGCCCCGCCGCACCCGGCGAGCAACACTGCTCCAAGCCCAACGCCTAAAGCGTTGCGGCCATGACCCAAACGTCCCATGCTTGCTCCCCTTCTAGCGCTCCAAGGCTCCAGGAGGTCAACGTTCGACGAGGCTTCGGCGTTCCCAGCCGTGACCGTTTGCCCACTTGCCTAACCTGGTTGGGCAATGTACCGAGACTGCGGGCGGATATGGTGCCTATGGCGTTAATGGCGAATTCGAATCAGTCTTATTGCATAAGGAAAAAGGTGAATTGAAAGGCGAAATCCCGTTTTCTCGTGGTGTCCCTTACAAGGAGGATGTCGCAGGTTCGCGTCCTGCATTCCCCACCATAATATTTCCGACAGCGAAATCTTGCTTACAGCGAGTAGGTAAACGTCGAGCTATGGCAGCCGTTACAGCGGTAGCGCACGATGTTCGGGCCGGCCTCGAGGTCGAAGACCAAGACCACAGCTGCGCGCCCGGCGCGGATCTCACCGGGACCGGTAATCTTCAGTTGCGACGGATCGCTCCAGATTGCGACTCCGAAACGCAGTGCTCGCGGCGCTGCAAACGCGAGCTCAAGCCACCCGTCCTTAACGCTCGCGCGCAGAAGCGACGGCATCTCCCGATCCGGCACTTGGGGTAGCGGGCGATTGAAACGCGAGACCGGATAATCCGCGTATTGGAAAACGCGGCTCGGCAACGTGCGCCCCGAAAGAAACGTCATGCCGACGCGGGAGTCGTGATAGTCGATCGTCGCCGGATACAACGTGTCGTCGTGGAGCAGGTCTGACCGAACTTCCGTACCTCCAGCTATGTACGGGAAAGCAACCGCTCGCGGCGCAGCAGAGAACGTGCGAGCGTCACGAGCCGCCTGACTTAGCGTTTCGAGTTTCATTCCGTCACGTACGGCCTCATCGAACAAAGCATTCATGACCACCGCGTTAGCAGCGACTGGGCCGTCAATTGACTCCTCCTGCACGATCATGACAATCGGCTGAGTCTGGCCTGCCGCAGCATATGCATCGACGATTTTTCGCGCGTACGTGGCTGCGCTCTTCGCAGAAAATCCACCACGCTGAAGAAGATCGTCGGGATCTGTAGAGAAGGCAGCTTCACGCCCGCTAAGGTACGCTCGCGTCAGATCACGCGCTGTCCATTCAAACGCTAGCAGCCCGCATCCGCCGTCCGGCTGCGGCCGTTTGTAGGAATGAACGTCGGCACAATAGGTGCCCCATGGCGCGCCGTAGTCGAACGTTCCGTCGGTACCGCGACTGTTCCAGGTAATGCCCCAGAACGCACGCTCGTCAAATGAGAGAGCGCGCCGGATGTCGCGTTCCTCGCCGGCCGTTAGAATGCTCACGCTCGGAACGTACCACGGCAGCTTCGCCAACATCGCGGCGTGCAGGTTGTCATAGAACTGAGCCTGGGCATCGTCGCCGTTGGCAGTGTGAAATGCGTTGTATTCAGCGGCATAGGCCATGTAACGGATATCACCCACCATCCAAGATACCGGTACGCCATGCGCGGCGGCCGTTCGCTCGATGTTGCGCGTGCCCTCCCCCGACATCACCTCCTGTAGAGAAGCAAAGACGAAGCGCGTCTGCGTTCCTGTGGACGGTTTCGACCAATGCGGGCGATCCGGAGACAGATTTCTACTCACATCTTTGAAGCTGCACTTCGCGAGGCGCATGTCGATCGGCGGAAAGCTACCTGCTGGGATCCGATACCAAATCACTCCATCGTAGCTAACCGTGCACGGAGCGGCACTTCGATCGACGACGGTGCCCGCGGCGTGAGACACCGGCAATGAAGACACGGGCGCGGTAACACGCGCGCAAGCTGCAACGGGGATGGCGACGGCCGCTATGAGTCGTCTAAGAACGAGCGTAGTAAAGTATCCTTCGGACATCAAAGACACCCGCAATTGTCTGGTACCCGCCGCCCTTGGGGTAGTTGTAGAGAGCTACCTCGTCACCGCACCCCGCCAACAAAATGGATGCCGCGCCGATGTTTGACGCATGGCGACAATACCGGAATTCGATCATCGCTTGCTCCCTTCGCCCTAGAGGCCCTACGCTGACAACCTTCGCGTCGTTGATGCTGGGAGATTCGACGGCACGACTACACAACGCTTGGTCTGGCCGCCGGTTGCGGGCAAGGGTCTCAGGGCGCCTCGCCCAAGTCTACGGAACCGATGAACCGTTTACCGTTCTGGATGCTTGCCGTTGCCCTGGGCGGTTGCTCCGTCCCCCTTCGACAGCCCTTCGACTTCGCTCCCTCCGGCCCGCTTCGACAAGCTCAGCGTCAGGATGACAGAAGCGTCCCCTACATGCAAAACGGCGCGGCTCTTCGGGCACTCGACGCAACCGGAGCGGGGAAGATCGAACACGTCGTTTTCATCGTTCAAGAGAACCGGAGCTTCGATAATCTTTTTCAAGCCTACCCGCACGCGGATACCGTTTCAAGCGGCAAAGATTCGCACGGCAAAACGATCGCATTGCAGCCCGTGCCGCTTTCAAAACAATACGTGCTCGATCATACGGACAGCGCGATGTTCGATGATTGCAACGGCACCGGCAGCCTGCCGGGGACGGACTGCCGGATGAACGGCTTCAACAAGGAGGGGCACAGCGGGGGCCCGGCCGGCAATCGCTATCCCATGTACGTCTACGTACCGCACACCGATTCGAAGCCGTATTTCGACATGGCGCACGAGTGGGTGCTCGGCGATCGAACGTTCCAGTCGCAGCTCGACGAAAGCTTCGTCGCCCATCAGTACGTTATTGCGGCGCAAGCCGCGTCGGCCGTGAACGTGCCGTTCGGATTGGCGTGGGGCTGCGAGGGAGGTTCGGCAGAAACGGTTGCAACGATCACCGAGAGCCGCGCCCACGGCAACAGTATCCTCCCGTGCTTCAACTATAAAACGCTCGGCGACGAACTTGACAAGGCGCATCTTTCCTGGCGATTCTACGCCGGAGCCTACGGAAATCGCTCGCAGGGCGACGGCGGTGAGTGGTCGGCCTATCAAGCCGTGAAGCACATTTATTACGGGCGCGACTGGAAGAACGACGTAATCAATCCGAACTGGCAGTTTATCACCGACGTGCGCGCCGGTAAGCTAGCCAACTTCACTTGGGTAACCCCCGTCTGCAGCGATTCCGATCACGTCAACTGCGGGGGCGGCTACGGCCCGTCGTGGGTGGCGGCGCTCGTCAATACAGTCGGCACGAGCAAGTTCTGGAGCGCGACCGCAATCTTTGTGATTTGGGACGATTGGGGCGGCCTCTACGATCACGTCCCGGCGCCGTATGAGGATTACGACGGCCTAGGCTTCAGGGTTCCGTTACTCGTCATCTCACCGTATGCCAAGCACGACTACGTTTCGCATGAGCAGCACGAGACGGCGAGCGTCCTGCGATTCGCCGAGGACCTGTGGGGACTCAAGCAACTTGCGGCCGCCGACCGGCGCGCAAATTCGCCCGCCGGCGACTGTTTTAACTTCACCCAGAAGCCGCGCCCGTTCGTGAAGATCGCCGCGCCCTATCCGCCGAAGTTCTTCATGAAGCGCCTTCCGAATGATTATTTTGCTCCGGATTACGAGTAGCATCGCACTCGCGCTGATGCTCGCAGCGTGCTCGGCCGTAGCCCTGAGCGAGCGCAGCGAGTCGAAGGGTCAGGGTGACACGGGTGAGATGCTGCCGTATATGCGGAGCCCTGCGGCGATAAGAGCGCTGCAGGAAACCGGCGCAGGAAAGATCGAGCACGTCGTTTTCATCGTTCAAGAGAACCGCAGCTTCGACAACCTCTTTAAGGGCTATCCCGGCGCCGATACGGTTTCGCGCGGAAAGAACTCCGAAGGCAAGACGATTCGGCTCAAGCCCGTGAGTCTTACGAAATGGTATGAAATCGACCATTCCGCGCAGGCCATGTTCGCCGCATGCGATGGAACGGGCAAGCTGCCGGGAACGGATTGCCGCATGGACGCGTTCGATCAAGAACGGTCATTCTTCGGCCCTCCCAATCCGGAGTACGTTTACGTGCCGCATCGCGAATCGAAGCCGTACTTCGACATGGCGCACGAATGGGTGCTGTCCGACCGGATGTTCCAATCGCAGCTCGACGAGAGCTTCGTCGCGCATCAGTTCGTCATCGCTGCACAGGCGGCGTGGAGCGTGAACCTGCCAACCCGTCAGTGGGGATGCGGCAACGGCAAGGACGACCTCGTCGCCACCATTAGCAAGGACCGCAAGCCAAACGGTCCGCAGATCAAACCGTGCTACGACTATACGACGCTCGGCGACGAGCTCGACAAAGCAAAGCTCACCTGGCGCTTCTACGCCAGTTCGTACGGCAGCGCGTCGAGCGGCGACGGCGCCTCGTGGTCGAGTTACCAGGCAATCAAGCACATCCGCTACGGCCCCGATTGGAAGAACGTGATCTCGCCGAACTGGAAGTTCATTACCGACGTGCGCGCCGGCACGCTCGCGAACTTCACGTGGATCACGCCGGTCTGCGAGGATTCGGATCACGTCAACTGTCGCGGCGGATACGGCCCATCGTGGGTTGCGGCGCTCGTCGACACCGTCGGCAAGAGCAAGTTTTGGAACTCGACGGCGATCTTCGTCATGTGGGACGATTGGGGCGGACTCTACGATCACGTTCCGCCGCCCTATTTGGATCGCGACAGTTTAGGCTTCCGCGTTCCGCTGCTCGTGATCTCTCCGTACGCCAAGCGCAACTACGTTTCGCACCAGCAGTACGAGACGGCGAGCGTCCTGCGGTTTGCCGAAGAGCTGTGGGGGCTCAATCAGTTGGCGGCGGCCGATCGACGCGCGGCATCGCCGGCCAAGGATTGCTTCGACTTCGCGCAAAAGCCGCGGCCGTTCGTGAGGATCGATGCCCCGCACCCGCCACGATTCTTTATGGGGCCGCTCCCGGGGGACTACTTTGCTCCGGATTACGAGTAGCGCGGCGCTCGCGCTGGCACTGACCGGATGCGCCCTTCGACAGGCTCAGGGTGACACGCAGGTGCTGCCCTACATGCGGCAGGGTGCGGCGCTGCGGACGCTCGATGCGACCGGCGCGGGGAAGATCGATCACATCGTCTTCATCATCCAGGAGAACCGCAGCTTCGACAACCTCTTCCAGGGCTATCCCGGCGCCGATACGGTTTCGAGCGGAGAGAACTCCAGTGGCGAGACAATTCCGCTGCAGCCGGAAAGCTTAGCCGACAGGTACGATATCGATCATTCGGCGCAAGCCATGTTCGAAGCGTGCGACGGCACGGGAACGATCCCCGGCACACACTGCCGGATGGACGGGTTCAACAAAGAACGGTCGTATTTCGGTCCGCGTAACCCGCAGTACGTCTACGTACCGCACGACGAGTCGAAGCCGTACTTCGATATGGCCCACCATTGGGTCGTCGCGGATCGCATGTTTGCGTCGCAGCTCGACGAGAGCTTCGTCGCACATCAATACATCATCGCGGCGCAAGCAGACTCGACGGTGAATCTCCCGCTGCTCCGTTGGGGTTGCGGCGGCGAACGGAAAGATACGGTTCCGACCATTACCCAGGATCGAACGATCGGTCCGAACGTCCATCCGTGTTTCGATTACCAGACGCTCGGCGACGAGCTCGACGCAGTGAAACACTCGTGGCGCTTCTACGCGAGCAAGTACGGCAGCGGGTCGAGCGACGGCGGATCGGGATGGTCGGGGTTTTCTGCCGTCAAGCACATCCGCTACGGACCCGATTGGAAGAATGTCATTTCGCCGAACTGGAGGTTCATCGCCGACGTTCGCGCGGGGACGCTGGCGAACTTCACCTGGATCACGCCCGTCTGTGACGACTCCGACCACCTCAACTGCGGCGGCGGGTACGGGCCGTCATGGGTCGCTGCACTGGTCAACACCGTCGGCAAGAGCAAGTTCTGGAGCTCGACCGCCATTTTCGTGACGTGGGACGATTGGGGCGGCCTCTACGATCACGTCGCGCCCACCTATAAAGATTACGATGGCTTAGGCTTCCGCGTTCCGCTGCTCGTCATCTCACCCTACGCCAAGCAGAACTTCGTCTCGCACGTGCACTACGAAACCGCGAGCGTTCTGCGCTTTGCCGAGGATCTCTGGGGGCTCGATCGGCTGGCGGCCGCGGACCAACGCGCGAACTCTCCCGCCCTCGACTGCTTCGACTTCAAACGGAAGCCGCGTCCGTTCGTCAAGATCCGCGCACCGCAGCCGCCGCGATTTTTCATGCACCCGCTCCCCGACGATTACCGTGCTCCGGATTACGAGTAGCGCGGCGCTCGCGCTGGCAATCACGGGTTGCGCCCTTCGACAGGCTCAGGGTGACACCGCCCACGTGCTGCCCTACATGCAGCACGGCGCGGCGCTGCGGTCGCTTGCGGCAAGCGGGGCGGGGAAGATCGAGCACGTCGTCTTTATCGTCCAAGAGAACCGCAGCTTCGATAATCTCTTCCAAGGCTATCCTGGCGCCGATACCGTCTCGAGCGGAAAGAACTCGCAGGGCCAGCGCATCGCGTTGCAGCGGGTGCTGCTGAGCCGGCAGTACGAGATCGACCACTCCGCGCAGGCAATGTTCGCGGCCTGCGACGGCACCGGCAAACTCCCCGGAACGCACTGCCGCATGGACGGTTTCGACAACGAGCGCGCTTTCGGCGGTCCGCCGAATCCGCAATACGTGTACGTTCCGCTCCGCGACTCAAAGCCTTACTTCGATATGGCGAAGCAGTGGGTGCTGGCAGACCATACGTTCCAATCGCAGCTCGACGAGAGCTTTGCCGCGCATCAGTATGTCATTGCGGCGCAGGCGGGATCGAGCGTCAACTTGCCGTCGCTGCGCTGGGCCTGCGGCGATGGAAAGCGTGACACCGTTGCGACTATCACGGAGAAGCGAACCATCGGCCCGAACATTCCCCCTTGTTTCGATTACCAGACGCTCGGCGACGAGCTCGACGCGTCCGGCTTATCGTGGCGATTCTACGCCGCCCGTTACGGCCACAGCATAAACAGCAACGGCGGGGAATGGTCGGGGTATCAATCCGTCAAGCACATTCGCAACGGTCCCGACTGGAAGAACGTCGTCTCGCCGAACTGGAAGTTCATCCAGGACGTGCGCGCCGGCAGGCTCGCGAACTTCACGTGGATTACGCCGGTCTGCGACGACTCCGATCATATCAACTGCGGCGGAGGGTACGGCCCGTCATGGGTCGCGGCGTTGGTAAATACCGTCGGCAAGAGCAAGTTCTGGGAGTCGACCGCGATCTTTGTGCTCTGGGATGACTGGGGCGGCCTCTACGATCACGTACCCCCGCCCTACCGGGATGCCGACGGTCTGGGCTTCCGGGTGCCGCTGCTCGTGATCTCGCCGTATGCCAAACAGAGCTACGTCTCGCACGTGCAGTACGAAACGGCAAGCGTTTTGCGCTTCGCCGAGGATCTTTGGGGTTTGGATGGGCTCGCCGCGGCCGACCGGCGCGCGAAGTCGCCCGCACCCGACTGCTTCGACTTCACGCAGCGGCCCCGCCCCTTCGTGAAGATCGGGGCGCCGCATCCGCCGAGGTTCTTCATGCGCTCGCTCCCCGACGAGTACTCCGCTCCGGATTATGAATAGTGTGATACCATCTCCAGCGGTGACGATGAAAGCCTTGCTTGCGCTGCTATTCTGCACATGCCTTACAGCATGCGGCGCGCCATTTGCCCTTCGACAGGGTCAGGGTGACACGTTACAGGGTGACACGTTTGAAGCGCAGCAATCCACGTGTCATCCTGAGCAACGAGCGCAGCTGTGTCATCCTGAGCGCAGCGCGGAGCGCGGAGTCGAAGGGCGAAGGACAACCTCGCCCATTAAGCACGTCGTCTTCGTCATTCAGGAGAATCGTTCGTTCAACAATCTTTTCATGGGGTATCCTGGCGCCACCACGGCAACGTACGGTTACGATAAGCAGGGCAATACGGTCAAGCTGACGGCGCGGCGGCTCTGGAGCTCGTGGGATCCGGGCCACGGATCACACGATTTCTTTGTCGCGTGCGACGGTCAAGGCAAGGTGCGCGGAACGAAGTGCAAGATGGATGGGTGGAGCGATCAGCAGAATCCGCCGTACGCGCCAAAGGATCTCGCCTATGCCTACGTGCCGCAGGATGAAATCGTGCCGTATTGGACGATTGCCAAGCAGTACGTGCTCGGCGACGAGACGTTCGCCTCGAATCTGGACGGAAGCTTCGTCGCGCATCAATATACCGTAGCGGCGTATGCCAGCCATGCGGTCGGCTTTCCGAACGGTGCGTGGGGATGCGAGGGTGGAAAAGGCGACACCTTACCGACGCTTACGAACGAGCGGAAAAAGGGCCCCCGGATCGAGGCATGCTTCGACAACCCGACGATTGCCTCCGAGGCGGATGCCGCGGGCATAACGTGGCGCTCCTACGCCGGCACGCCCGACGGCGACGGCGGCATTTGGTCGGCGTATCAAGCCGATCGCCCGATCTACGGCGGTGCCGACTGGAGCGCCGACGTCATTAGCCCGCCCGCGCAGTTTCTCACCGACGTCGCAAGCGGCAAACTCGCCGCGATTACCTGGATAACGCCGACTTGGGAGACTTCGGATCACCCCAGCATCGACGCGAAGCATGGACCCGCCTGGATCGCGAGCGTTGTCGATGCAATCGGTGAGAGCAAGTTTTGGAAGTCGACCGCGATCTTCGTCATCTGGGACGATTGGGGCGGCTGGTTCGATCCGGTCAAGCCGATCTATAAGGATTATGACGGTTTGGGCTTTCGCGTGCCGCTGCTGATCGTCTCGCCATACGCGAAACGCGGCGTCGTCACGCACGAACCGTATGAAACGGCGAGCGTCTTGCGCTTCATCGAAGACGACTTCGGCCTTGCGCCGCTTGCCAAGAGCGATGCGCGCGCAAACGATCCCGCAGCCGATCCCGCTGCATTCGATTTTCACCAGCGCCCGCGCGCCTTCAAAAAGATTGCCGGTGCCAAATCGACGCCTTACTGGCTCGAGCTCGAGCGGCAATCGTCGGGCCACCGCATGCCGGACGACCGCGCGGACGGCGACTAGCGGGCGCTACTCGTAATCAGGGGCGACGCCGTCGTGGGACAAGGGTCCCATAAAAAATCGCGGCGGGTGCGGCGCGGAGATCGCCACGAACGGACGCGGCTTCGCTTTGAAATCGAAACAATCGAGTGCGGGTGAGCTCGCGCGGCGGTCGGCCGCAGCGAGCTGATTCAAACCCCAGAGATCTTCGGCGAACCGCAGCACGCTCGCCGTTTCATAGCGCACGTGTGAAACGTAGCCGTGCTTGGCATAGGGCGAGATAACGATCAGCGGCACGCGGAAGCCTAAGCCGGCGCGATCCAGGTGCGCGGGCGGTACGTGATCGTAGAGGCCGCCCCAATCGTCCCAGATGACGAAGATCGCCGTCGAGTTCCAGAAGTTGCTCTTCCCGACGGTGTTGACGAGTGCGGCGACCCACGAAGGGCCGTAGCCGCCGCCGCAGTCGACGTGGTCGGAGTCGGCGCAGACCGGGGTGATCCAGGTGAAATTCGCCAGCTTGCCCGCGCGCACGTCGGTGATGAACTTCCAGTTCGGCGTGACGACGTTCTTCCAATCGGGGCCGTTACGAATATGCTCGACGGCCGCGTAGCTCGACCAATACGACCCGGCGCCGCTCGATGCGCTCCCGTACTTGCTCGTATAGAAACGCCAGGTACGGTGAGCTTCGTCGAGCTCGTCGCCGATCGTACGATAGTTGAAGCAGGGCGAAATGTTGGGGCCGTTTGGATCGCGCTCTTTGGTGATCGTGGCGATGACGTCGTGCTTCCCGCCGCCGCAGGCCCATTGGCCGTTCGGCGTGTTCACGCTCCACGCCGCCTGTGCCGCGATGACGTACTGATGGGCAACGAAGCTCTCGTCGAGCTGCGACTGGAACATCCGGTCGGCGACGACGCCCTCCTGCGCCATCTCCCAATACGGCTTCGATTCCTTACGGGGCACGTAGACGTACTGCGGATTGGGAGGGCCGAAGAGCGAGAGTTCTTTGTCGAAAGCGTCCATGCGGCACTTCGTACCGGGGAGTCTGCCCGTTCCGTCACAGGCGGCGAACATTGCCTGCGCGGAGTGATCGATGCTGTACTCTCTGGCAAGCCCCATCGGTTGCAGCTCGATCGTCTTGCCTTTTGAGTTCTTTCCGCTCGAGAGCGTGTCGGCGCCGGGATATCCTTGAAAGAGGTTGTCGAAGCTTCGGTTCTCTTGAACGACGAAGACGACGTGCTCGATCTTCCCCGCCCCCGTCGCGCTGAGCTGCGGTAAGACCGCGTGAGTCGAAGGGCTCAGGAGTACGGCCGAGCACGCTGCCAGCGTTAGAGCCAGCGTTAGCGCGCAGAAGACGCGTTTCATTGAGTGTCGGGAATGCGCGGATCGTGCGGCTGACGTAAGAAGAAGAGCCCGTCCTCCGGCGCTTCGATCGGCACGAACTTGCGCGGCTTCTGCTGGAAATTGAAGCAGTCGGCGGCGGGCGACGTCGCCCGCGTATCGGCGTCGGAGAGCTGCGCAATGCCGAACAGGTCCTCGGCAAAACGCAGCACGCTGGCGGTCTCGTACTGCACGTGCGAAACGTAGTTCTGCTTGGCGTAGGGCGAGATCACGATCAGCGGTACGCGAAATCCGAGCCCGTCGTAGCCGCGATGCGGCGGCGGAACGTGGTCGTAGAGGCCGCCCCAATCGTCCCACTGCACGAAGATCGCGGTCGTATCCCAAAACTTGCTCTTGCCGACCGCATTGACGACCGAAGCTACCCACGACGGCCCTAAGCCCTGCCCGCATGCAGGATGATCGGAGTCGGGGCACTCCGGCGTGATCCACGTGAATGCGGCGAGTTTTCCGGCCTTCACGTCGGTGAGAAATTGCGACTGTGGCACGATCACGTCGTTCGTCCAGTCGGGCCCATTGAAGATGTGCCGTACCGCCTGATACGCCGACCAGTACCCGCTAAACGGCACCGAGTAATCGCTGGTGTAGAATCGCCAGCTCACGCCCGCGCGGTCGAACTCGTCACCGAGCGTCTCGTAGTCGAAGCACGGACGCTGTGACTTCCCGATGGTGCGCTTTTGGGTGATCGTCGCGACCTGCGCGGTCTTGCCGCCTTCGCAGCCCCACTTGATCGTGGGGACGTTGACGCTCGACTTGGCCTGTGCGGCGATGATGTATTGATGGGCGACGAAGCTCTCGTCGAGCTGCGACGCGAACATTCGGTCGGCCAAGACGAACTCGTGGGCCATTGCGAAGTACGGCTTCGATTCGGAGTGCGGCACGTAGGCGTATTGGCCGTTGGGGGGACCGCGGTACAGATGCTCGCGGTCGAAGCCGTCCATGCGGCACTGCGTTCCGGGAAGCCGGCCGGCACCGTCGCACGCGGCAAACATCCCGTGGGCCGAGTGGTCGATGTCGTAAGCCGTCTTGAGCGAGATCGGCGCAAGCGCGATCGTCTTACCTTTGGAATTCTTGCCGGTCGAGGCCGTGTCGGCGCCCGGATAGGCTTGGAACATGTCGTCGAAGCTGCGATTCTCTTGAATGACGTAGACGACGTGCGCGATCTTCCCCGCACCGGTCTCGCGTGTGTCATCCTGACGGTGAGCTTGTCGAAGCGGGCCGGAGGGCGCGAAGTCGGAGAGCTGTCGAAGCGGAAGGGCGCACCCCGTTAACGCTAGTGCGAGAGAGAAAAGGAGGCCCGGCCGAAGCCAAGCCCCCTTCTGAATCGCTCGACGATTCGGTGTGGAAATTAGTAGGGGCCGAGGATGATCCCGATGTTGACCGGGCCGACGCAGGAGCCCTTGTACGGGCCGCTCTTCGCGCATGACTGCCACGAGAACGCGTAGCCGGGTTTACCCTTGGTGGACTTGAGCGTGGCTTTGGTCGTGATGACGTTGTTGGTTGGATTGCCCACGACCGGACTCCACGTCGATTTGACCGCGCCGGTCTTCCGGCCGGTCTTCAGGTTCGTCGTTTGCGGCTTGCCCGGAACGGGAGCCGTATTGGTCCACTTCCACTTGCCCGGGGCGAGGTTGCTGGTGCAGTTACCGCTGGTGACGTTGACGATGCACCACTCGAACGTTCCGCCGTTGGCGGGGTTGACTTCGTAGCAGAAGTTGTACGGGGACGGGCAAGACTGCGGTTGGCGGCCGCCCATCATTACGATTTGCAGACCGCTGTGATGCGCCATCGACGTCGCCGACGAGCCGCCCGGAATCGCCGAGCTGCTACCGGTGGTCGAACATCCGGCGAGGACCAAGCTTGCCGCGAGCGCTGCGCTCGCACATAGAAGGGTGAAACGCACGTTTAAACTCCTTCAATAGCTGGGTGGTAACGTACGCCGTCGCATGGCAACGGCGTGGCCGAACCAATGCTGTCCGCGGTTAGATTCTCCTGCAAGGGGAGCACGTGGGCGAAGCGGCTAGGAATGCCCGCTTGCTCTGGCGGATAACCGCATCCTTGCTACCCTTGGAGAGGTTGAATATGAAGATACCGGTTTGCGCACTAGCCGCTTTCGCGTGTGCGACGATGACCCTTGCCGGCGGTGGGAGTCCCGCCCGCGCTCAGCAAGCCTCACCGCCGCCGATGTCCTTCTACACCCAGCTTGGCGGCTATGACGCCATCGCGGCGGTGACCGACGACCTGATCGGGCGCCTCGCGACCGATCCGAAGCTGGCGAAGTTCTTTGTCGGCCTCAACGACGCGCACAAGGCGATCCTGCGCCAGCACTTCGTCGAATTTCTTTGCGCCAAGACCGGCGGCCCGTGCATCTATACCGGCCAGGATATGAAGGCGGCGCACGCCGGACTGCGCATTACCGAGGACGAGTGGAACGCGGCCATCGCCGACTTCGGGCAGACCGAGGATAAGTTCAGCATTCCGCAGCCGCTGCGCGCGCAGATCGCCGATCTCTTCGCGCAGATCAAGGCCGACATCGTCACCGCGCCCTGAAAACCTCGGGGCGCTTTCGTCGCATTGCGGTTAGCCGGGGAAGCACCATCCGGCGTGGAAATGCCGGTCAGCCAAGGGACTCTCTGAACCCTTCAGGCCCTCTCGCAATTTCGCAGTGAGGACATCTCATGAAACGTCTAGGCAGCCTCATCGGTGCGTGCTTGAGCGCTGGCCTTTTTGCCGCGTGCAACGGTGGCGCTAATAACGGCGCGCCATCAATGCCGAATTCGGTCGCGCCGCTGACGGGTCTGCAATCATCGGTCGCCAGATCGGGAGTGCTTCCCGCAACCCCCGCCAATCTTTATGTGGCAAACTTAAACGCTAGCACCATTACGGTTTACGCCCCAGGCACCACGTCCGTCCTTCGGACGATCTCCGAGGGCGTCAACGGGCCGCTGGCACTGGCTTTCGACAGCCGTCAGAATCTCTATATTGTGAACAACGGCGCCGGAACCGTAACGGTCTACGCCCCCGGCGGCACGTCGGTGCTGCGGACGATCTCCCAGGGCGTGAGCGGACCCGATGCGCTCACGTTTGGCAGTGACGGCACTCTCTACGTTTCGAATTATAATAGCAACGCTGTAACGTCGTATGCCCCTGGAAAGACGACAGTGCAACAAACGATCTCCCAGGGCATCAATCATCCGCACGTTGTGGCTATTGAATCCAGCACTCTCTACGTCGCAAACGGAAATAACACGGTAACAGTTTATGCCCCGGCAAAGGCAATCTTGAAGCGGACGATCTCCCAGGGGGTGAGCGACCCGCTCGCGCTGGCTTTCGACAGCACGGGCAATCTCTACGTCGCAAACTACGGCGGAAACACCGTGACGGTTTATGCCCCGGGCAGCACGTCCGTACTTCGGACGATCTCGCAGGGCCTCAACCAGCCGGCCGCGCTCGGATTTTCGGCCAGCGGCTATCTCTATGTCGCAAACGCCGGCGCTAACACCGTAACGGCTTACGCTCCGGGAAAGACAAGATTGGCCGGGACGATCTCCCAGGGCATGAACCGCCCTGAAGTCGTAGCTTTTAAAGCTAGCGTCCTATACGTTGCAAACTTCATCGGTAGCACCGTGACAGAGTACGCGCCGGCAAAGGAACAATTGAAGCGAACGATTTCCCAGGGCGTGAATGACCCGATTTCTCTGGGGTTTGGACCGTGAGGTCTCGCAGCGGCGCCTTAGGCGTGTTGGTAGTCGCAGCATTACTCATTGGCTGTAGCAGCGGGCCGCAGTCATCGGGACTCGGCGCTGCGGGACTCAGTCCCGTCCAGGTCGGCACGCATATACTCGGCCGCCCATCGCTCCTTCCTACATCGGTCCTGGGGGGGTTGACCCGACGCCCGGATCACCGCAAGTCGTGGGTCTCACCTGGCACCAACAATGTGCCGAGGCTCCTCTTCGTCTCCGACGCGGGAACGGACGACGTGTACATTTTTGCGATGCCGGCTCTCGCGCTTAAGGGGATGCTAACGGGCTTCTCCTCACCGGAAGGTATGTGCTCTGACAGATCCGGCAACATTTGGGTCGCAAATGTGCAAGCGAACCAGATGGTCCTGATATCCCGCGCCGGCAAGATCATGAAGCTGTTGCCCCAGCCTAGAGAACCCGTGACCTGCGCGGTCGACCCAACAACCGGGAATCTCGCCGTCACGATCGCCTATCAAGGTAGCGGCGGCGAGGTTTTGGTCTATCCCAATGCCTCCGGAACCCCTGCGTCGTACACCAACCCCAACGTCTCGCTCTATCAATTCGCCGGCTACGACCCCGGCGGCAACCTGTTCGTTGATGGCTACGATTCCTCTGTCGGTAATTTCATACTCTTGGAACTTCCTTATAGCGGCGGTTCACTACGAACTATCCCAGTCAGCGGGATGATCAACTATCCGGGTTCGCTTCAGTGGTACGCTCCGGGCAATTACCTAGCGGTTGGGGATGGGCCATGCTTTAATTCGTCGCAGCTCAACGATTGCGTGGAGTGGGTATCGATCTCGGGTACGACCGGAACGATCGTCGGTGCGACCGGCCTCTTGAACTCGTCCGGTGGTCCGGCCTGCGTCGTGTATCAGCACGTCCTGACTCCAGATAAAGCGATGAGGATCGCCGGCACGGCGTACGCGACCTCTTGCTATGGTTACGGCCCAAACAGCGCGTATCTATGGTCATATCCTACGGGGGGAATCCCGACGTCGGCCAATTCCAGCGTCAAATTCTCCGTGCCGGTCGGCGCGGCTATCAGCAGCAAGTAGGCCCGCGCAATGTCGCAACCAATTGAGGCGAAAGCCGGCGTCAAGCTCGAGCGCGACGGCGAGATCGCCGTGCTTACGATGAACCGGCCCGAGAAGCGCAACGCGCTCTCGCTGACGATGATGCGCGAGCTCGACGCCGCGCTCGCAGCGGTCGCCGGCGAACCGGAGATTCGGGCGGTGATCCTTTGCGGCGAGGGCCCTGCCTTCTGCGCCGGGCACGATCTGCGCGAGCTGGTCGGCCGCGATGCCGGCACGTATGCCGCGATATTCGATGCTTGCGTCGATCTCATGACGCGGATCGCAGCGATTCCCCAGCCGGTCATCGCCGAGGTTGGCAAGGTTGCGACCGCGGCCGGCTGCCAGCTCGTTGCCGCCTGCGATCTGGCGGTCGCCTCGAGCGAAGCGACCTTCGCCACGCCGGGAGTGCGCATCGGCCTCTTTTGCAGCACGCCGATGGTCGCGCTGACGCGCGCGGTCGGTCGCAAGCGCGCGATGGAGATGCTGCTCACCGGTGAAGGGATCGATGCGCCGACGGCGCTGGCGTGGGGATTGGTCAACCGCGTCGTCGCGCCCGAGCGGCTTCGTGACGAAACTCTCGCGCTCGCGCGCAAGATCGCCGAGTCGAGCCGCCGCGTCGTCGGAATCGGGAAGGCGGCATTCTACAAGCAGATCGATTTAGATCAAACGCGCGCCTACGAGTATACCAAGGCGGTGATGACGTCGAACGCGATGGAGCCCGACGCAACCGAAGGGATCACGGCATTTCTCGAGCGGCGGCGGCCGGTCTGGCGGCGTTAGGAGCTGCTGCGTGTCTCGCTGGAGGGGTTGGGTGGGTACCGTTGAAGCCCGACCGCCCGCGGCGCTCGATTGTGGGCAGCGATCGTCGCGCGACACGAAAGCGTCGCCCACACCCGGTATGTGCGGCCCGACAAAAAGGAAACCGTGCATACGCGACGGCAGGGGGGCTCGTCTCTGGCGAGCCCCTCTGTAATGCGCGCGGCGCGGCCATCGAGCAGATAAAATGGCAAATCGGTCGAATGAGGGGCGCTTCGTGACTTTCTATACCGCGCGAACGCGCTATGCTGCCATCGTCTTGCTTGTTGCCCTCGTCGCCTCGCTCGCCGTCGCGTTCTTCCGCGTTCGCGCCGAGTCGCACTCGCGCCGCGTCGAGCTCGCGATGGATTTCACCGATTTCGACGCTCTCGCGCGGTCGTACGACTACAACCCCGCCGCCTTCCTGGTTGCGTTGCGACGTGCCGGGCTGACTTCGCTCGCGCTGACCGAAGAGCTCGGCGCGAACGTCGGCGACGACGGAAAGGCCTATGCGATCACCGGCGCGGCGCTTGCAAATCAGGCGCGCGTAACGCCGATCCTCGACCCGCTGCTCGCTGCGCTCGTGAGCACCCGGCGGATCGACAACGGCGCCGAGTACCTGATCGTCTCCGATGCTGCGACGTACCACCGTTATCGCGTACAGTTGGCGCTGCATTTTGCGCGTGGAACGGTTCGCGTTTTGCGCAAGACCCGGCCCTGGCTCATCGAGGTCCGCACCCAAGTCGACTATTTCAACGCCACGGCGCTCGGCATACCGACCGGTGAGATCGAGCTGGCGCACCGGCTCGCGCTCCTCGTTGTTCCGCGTTTCCAAAACGACGAAAAATTCAAAGCTCCGCAGATCGACGCGACCTTCGACGACGTGCTGCGCTACGATCCAAAGGTTTCGACGGTAATCTTCTTCGGGCTGGCCAATCAAGTACTCGGCTATCCCGATCATTTGGAAGATACGGCCAACGCGTTCAAACGGCACGTCTTCAACTTCGGTTCGATCGAGACGTACGACGCCAGCCAGGTGCAGAAGGGGAACGACGCCCTGGCCCGGTTGATCCCGGGCAGAACCGTTCGCGTGCAGGCGATCGCGAAAACCGAGCTCGACAAGCTGAAGGTCGACGAAGCCGTAGCGCGCTACGTGCTCGGCGTTCGCGAGCGCAACGTGCGCGTCGTCTACCTGCGTCCGTGGACGCACCAGGACGGCGACCTCTCGATCGAGGCGACGAACGTCGAAATGGTCAAGGCGATTGCGAGCGAGTTGCGAGCCGGCGGTTTTAAGCTCGGGCGCGCGACGCCCATCCCGCAGTATCGCGGGAACAATCGCATTCTCGTCGGCCTCGCCGCGCTCGCCGTCCCGTCGATCTTCGTGATTCTGCTCGAGTTCTTCGGTTGGTACCGCCGGAAGATCGCGGCGACCGCGTACGCCCTGACGATTCTCCTCTACCTTGCCGGAATCTTGATCCACCGAGACGAGTTGGTTCGCTCGGCCTTTGCGCTGGCGGGCGCACTGCTTTTTGCCACTGCGGCGCTGCTCGTCTTGATTCCGGCGTGGAACGAAGTGCCGGCCGCAACCGAGCGCACCCAGTTCCTGCGCAGTCTCGGCTGGACGCTTACGGCTACAGGCGTCGCACTGGTCGGTGCGCTCGTTGTGGTGGGCGTGCTGAGCTCGCCGCTGACGATGGAGGAGATCGAGCGCTTCCGCGGCGTGCGGTTGATCCTGGCGCTTCCGCCCCTGATCGCGCTCACGCTCTACCTGTTCGACCGGCGCTTCGGCGCCGCGCATCGGCCGCGCGACGTCTTCCTCTCGCCCGTGCTCGCCTACCAACTCCTCGGCGGAATCGCGATCGTCGCACTCGGCGCGCTGATGCTCGTGCGCAGCGGGAACGATAGCGACGTCGCACCGTCGGCCTTCGAACTCGCTTTGCGCCACGCGCTCACGCACGTGCTGAGCGTTCGTCCGCGCTTCAAGGAGTTCGTCATCGGCTTTCCGTGCATGATGCTGGTTCCGGCGCTCCTGCCGCGGCACCGGCGCGCGATCGGATGGCTGCTCGCGCTGGGCATCGGCGTCGGCATCGGCGATGTGATCGACACGTTCTCCCATCTGCACACGCCGATCGAAATCTCGGTACTGCGCGTCGTTATCGGACTGATCATTGGCGCGATCGTGGGAGCGATCGTCATTTGGATCTACCGTCGCGCCGTGCCGGCGACGCCGTGATGGCCCGCGTCTTGCTCTCGGGTTACTACGGATTTGGAAATCTCGGCGACGAAGCGCTGCTCGAAGTGATCGTCGAGCGCCTACGGCAGCGTTTTCCGTCGGTCCAGCTCGAAGTGCTCTCGGCGACGCCCGCCGCGACCGCCCAGCAGCATCGTGTGGTCTCGACGCTCCGCTGGGATTGGCGCGCGATTCGCGGCGCGATCGGACGAGCCGACGTCGTGCTCTCGGGCGGCGGCGGCCTGCTGCAGAACGCGACGAGCACGCGCAGCCTGCTCTACTACGCCGGCATCTTGCGCGAAGCGATTCGCGCGCGGCGAAAGACGATGGTCTTCGCGCAATCGATCGGCCCGCTCGATCTCTGGGGACGGCTCATCGTGCGTCAGTTCTGTAGAGGGCTCGATTGCGCGACCGTGCGCGACGAGCGTTCGCAGGGACTCTTACGCAGGCTCCTCGCCAAGACGCCCGTCGAGCAGACTGCCGATCCGGTCTTTTTATACGATGCGCCGGAGGTGGGCGCCGACTTGGCGAGCGAGGGGCTCGGCCCCGAGAGCGGCGCGTACGCGGTGATCAGCGTGCGAAAGATCGCCGCCTTTCGCGACGTCCCGTCGATGCTCTCGCGCGCGATCGACCGCCTCGCGCAGCGTTACGATATCCGCTCGGCCTTTCTTCCCTTCGGCGGAGCCGGCGATGCGGCGGCCTCGACCGACGTGATTCGCGCCTGCGCGTCGAGCCCGATGCTCCTGCCGGAGTGCCCGCTCCCCAAAGCGGCCGCGATTCTGCGCGGCGCGCGCGTCGTCGTCGGGATGCGCCTGCACTCGCTCGTGCTTGCGGCGCGTTATGCGATTCCTTTTCTTCCGATCGCCTACGATCCGAAGGTTTCGGCGCTCTGCGAAGACCTGGAGTATCCGCTCGCGCCGCTCTGGAGCCCCGGCGACCGCCGGCCGAGCGACGGCACGATCGACGCGCTCGTCGACCGGCTCGTCGGGGAACAAGATTCGCTCGCCGCGCACTTGGCGGGGCGCCGCGCGACCGTCCAGGCAGCGGCCGAGCGCAACTTCGAAGCGCTCGGCGAGCTCTTGAGCTAATCGATGGATTATCGCGCGACTCTGAACCTGCCCAAGACGGAGTTTCCCATGAAAGCCGAGCTGCCCAAGCGCGAGCCGCAACGGCTGGCATGGTGGGACGAGCACGGCACGTACGAGCGGCGCTTGGAGCGCAACGCGCCGAACGGGCCGTGGATTCTACACGACGGGCCGCCGTACGCCAACGGCGAGCTGCACATGGGCCATTTTCTCAACATGGTGCTCAAAGACGTCTTCGTGAAGATCGCGCTGCTCGACGGCAAATACGCAAAATTTCTCCCGGGCTGGGACATGCACGGACTGCCGATCGAGTACGAGACGCTCAAGCACCTCGGCGTCAAGGATTTCCATGCAATCGATCCGCTCGAGCTGCGCGAGCGGTGTAAGGAGCGCGCGCTCTTCTGGCTCGACCGTCAGCGCAATCAGCGCGTTCGCATGGGAAACTTCGGCTTCTTCGACCGGCCGTATCGCACGATCGATCCGTCGTTCGAAGCGACGATCGTCAACGCGCTCGCCGACCTGGCGGAGCGGCAGCAGATCTATAAGGGATTGCGATCGACGCTCTGGTGCATCCACGACGAGACCGCGCTCGCCGAAGCGGAGATCGAGTACGAGACGCGCGTCTCGCCCTCGATCTACGTCCGTTTTTCGGCGAACGGCGAGCAGCGCGAGCGAATTCTCAACGCCATGAGCGCAGTGGATTTCGATGGGAAGGTTTCGTTTCTGATCTGGACCACGACGCCGTGGACGCTCCCGGCTAACGTCGCGATCGCGCTGCGCGCCGACGCGGCCTACGGTCTCTATCGGGTCGGCGACGAAGCCGTAATCGTCGCCGAGGCGCTCGCCGAAGCGTCGCTCGGGGAACGCTTCGCATCGGCGACGCAGATCGGCCGCGCGCTCGGCGCGCAACTCGACGATCTCGCGGTCCGCCATCCCTTTATGGAGCGCGATTCGGTGGTCGTGCTCGCGGAGTACGTCGATCTCGAAACCGGGACCGGTGCGGTGCACACGGCGCCCGGTCACGGTGCCGACGATTTCGAAACCGGCATGAAGTACGGGCTGCCGATTCTCAATCCGGTCGACGCCGCCGGGCGTTTTACCAGCGAAGCGGGCCCCTACGCCGGAATGCCGATCTTCGAAGCGAACGCAAAGATCGTCGAAGATCTCGAACGGAGCGACGCGCTTTGGAGCCTCGCGAACTACGAACACTCATATCCGCACTGCTGGCGCTGCCATAACCCGGTGATCTTTCGCGCGACCGCGCAGTGGTTTCTCGCGATGGATCAGAACTTGCTGCGCCAGCGCGCGATTGACGCAACCGACGACGTGGAATACACGCCCGCGTGGGGGCGCGAGCGTCAGCGGCAGATGATCGAGACCCATCCCGAATGGTGTCTCTCGCGCCAGCGTACGTGGGGAACGCCGATTCCGTCGCTGGTCTGCCTCGACTGCAACGAAGCGGTGCTCGATGCCCGGGTCGCGCGACTTGCCGCAAAACGCTTCGGGGAAGCCGGTGCGAGCGTGTGGTGGAGCGATCCGGTGCAGACCTATCTGCCGCCGGATTTCGCTTGCCCGAAGTGCTCCGGGAAGCGTTTTGAGAAGGAGAAGAACATCGTCGACATCTGGTTCGAATCGGGAGTGACGCATCTCGCGGTCCTCGGCCGGGACGGGATGCCGTGGCCATCCGATCTCGTTCTCGAAGGCGGCGATCAATTTCGCGGTTGGTTCCGTAGCTCGCTCATTACCGGTGCCGCGATCAAAGGGCGCGCCCCGTACAAGCGCGTGATGAAGAACGGCTGGGTGAACGACGAGCAGGGCCGGCCGATGTCGAAGTCGCGCGGTACGGGGATCGAGGTCCTCGACGCGATGGATCGCTGGGGTGCCGATGTTTTGCGTCTGTGGGCGGCCTCGGTCGAGCCAATCGACGACGTACGCTTCGGCCCAAACGTCGTCGAGCAAGTCGGACGCGTTTACCGCAATCTGCGCAATCGCATGCGCTTCATGATCTCGAACCTCCACGATCTCGGTGCGGCCGATATCGTCGCGCGCGACGCGATGGAGCCGATCGATCGTCTCGCCTGTACCGCCGCCGATGCATTCGTGGCGACCGTCAAGAGCGCGTACGACCGCTGCGAGATTCACGACGCGTACCTGCGCGTCGTCGAGTTCGAGAGTGGAATCTCGAGCCTCTACTTCGATGCGCTCAAGGACCCGCTCTACTCGCGCGCTGCCGCCGATCCGCGCCGGCGCAGCGCGCAATCTACCCTGCTCTACGTGCTGACGCGCTTTCTCACGGTGCTCGCACCGGTGCTCTCGTTCACGGCGGAAGAAGCCTGGCAGGCCGTCCCGCGCGCGCTCCGCGGCGACGCCGAGAGCATCTTCGATACATCCTTCGACGCGGGCCGCTATCGAGGTGCCGCCGTCGAGAGCGATCTTCGGCTTTGGCACCAGTTGCGTTCGCTACGCGCCCGCGTCGCCGCGGTTGGCAGTCCTCGAGATTTCGAAGCCCAGCTTCGCCTCACCGTGACGCCCGCGGCGTATAAGCGGCTGGCGGCGCTCGGGGACAATCTTCGCGAGGCCCTCGTCGTTTCGCAGCTGTCGCTCGAGCAGAGCGCCGCCAACGACGGCGAAGACGGGATCGTTTCCTTCGAGCTATCGCCGGCGGAAGGTGCGAAGTGCGTGCGCTGCTGGAAGTACCGCGAGCTGGGCGCCGATCCGGCACATCCGCAGATCTGCGCCGAGTGCGTACAGGTGGTCAGCCAGCTATAACGATGTGGTCAAACGACCACATTGTGACGCTCTCGGAATGGCGTCCACGCACCGCCTTCGATTGCGGTGCGCGCTTCGCCCATTAGGGCGTTTACGTGATAAACGTTGTGATACGAGAGCAGTCGCGGTCCGAGCATCTCTTTCGAGCGGAAGAGATGCGATAGGTAGGCGCGCGAGTACGCCGTGCAGGTCGAGCAGTCGCACTGCGGATCGAGCGGCGTTGCGTCGTTCACGAAGGCGGCGTTGAAGATGTTCAGCTCGCCGCCGTGGGTCATCGCGCGGCCGTTGCGCCCGCAGCGCGTCGGATAGACCGAATCGAAGAGATCGATCCCGCACTCGATCGCGGCGATGAGATCGCGTACCGTTCCGACGCCCATCAAGTAGCGCGGCTTCTCTTCGGGCAGAACCGCCGCGGTAACGCGCGTGGCCTCGTACATCTCGTCTCGCGTCTCACCGACGGAGAGCCCGCCGATCGCATACCCGGGAAAATCGAGCTCGACGATCTCGCGCGCGCTGCGCTCGCGCAGCGCCGGATCGAGGCCGCCCTGCACGATGGCGAAGAGCCGCGTTCCGCTGTGCGCGGGAACCGCGATCGAGCGCCGCGCCCACGCGGTGGTCAAGCGGACCGCCTCTTCGAGCTGGTCGCGCGAGGCCGGCAGCTTCACGCAGACGTCGAGCACCATCGCGACGTCGCTGCCGATTCGTTGTTGAAAAGCGATGACGCTCTCGGGTGTAAAGCGATGCTCGCTGCCGTCGAGATGCGAGTAGAAGGTGACGCCATCGTCGTCGATCCGGCGGCGGCTCTCCAAGCTGAAGACTTGAAAGCCGCCCGAATCGGTGAGAATCGGGCGATCCCATGCCATGAAGCGGTGCAGGCCGCCCGCGTGCTCGATCGTGTCGAGTCCGGGACGCAGCCAGAGATGATAGGTGTTCGCCAGCACGATCTGCGCCTGCGCTTCGCGCAGCTCGGCGGGCGTCAGCCCTTTGACCGTCGCCGCCGTTCCGACCGGCATGAAGCAGGGCGTCTCGACGTCGCCGTGCGCTAAGCGCAGACGTCCGCGCCGCGCCTTGCCGTCGCGAGCAAGAAGAGTGAACACCAGATCGTTCGTCAGGGTACGTCGCGACTGAGACGTTTGCGGACGCGCGTCGCGTCGACGCGGTCTTGGTCATGTCCGGTCGCTTCTTTATTCCCGTCTCGCTCGACTTCGATTCGGTTCGGCCAGGCTTCGTCGAAGGTGACACCGGTGATCGACGTCAGCACGTCGATGCGTATTGGGGCCACGCCGATCTGGAAGACAATATCTTCGTCGATCAGGTCTTCTACGGTGAGCGAGTCGAGCGGAGCTCCAAACGAAGCCAGTGCGCGCCACGTGCGCCGAGCGTTCTCAGGCGCCGGCCTTATCCAAACGTCGAGATCCTTCGTTGCCCGCGCGCGATCGTGGACGCTCAACGCATGGGCGCCGACGACCAGAAACTCAACGCCGGCGCTGAAGAACGCGCGCAATAGATCGCTGAAGTCGCTGTTCAGTTCCATCGCGTGTGCCTCGAATAGAGAGTAATGCAGAGTCCAAAAGCGGGTCGTCCGGTCGCACCATGCACTCTTCTCCACCGTGCTTGCCGGCACCGTTTCATGCCGTCAGGATGAAACGACTGCGCGAGCTTGCAGATACGCCGGCGGGGGCGGCGTTTCGAACTGCATCGGTTCGGACGTGCGGGGATGCCGGAAGGCGAGACGCCACGCGTGGAGCGCTTGTCCCGGCAGTTCGAAGCGAGCCTCTTTCCTGCCGTAGACCGGATCGTTGAGCACCGGATAGCCCGCGGCCTCGAGGTGGATGCGAATCTGATGCGTGCGCCCAGTCTGTAGCCGAAACACGAGCTCGGCGTGCTTCGGGAACGCTTCGCGCACTTCGTAGTGCGTGACCGCCGGCTTGCCATCGTTGACGATCGCGTACTTCAGACGGTTACGCGGATCGCGTCCGATCGGGCCTTCGATCGTGCCGCGCGCGTGCTGCGGCAGACCGCAGACGATTCCCAGATACTCGCGCTCGATGTGCCGGGCTTTCATCGCGGCGCCGAGCTTGCGCAGGCTTTCGGCGTTCTTGGCGACGACGAGCAATCCGGAGGTGTCGCGATCGAGGCGGTGGACGAGGCCCGGGCGCAGCGCGTCGCCGGGCAGTCCGCCTGCGACGTGCGCGAGAACGGCGTTGACGAGCGTGCCGCTCCTGGTGCCGTGCGCCGGATGCGTTACCATTCCCGCCGGTTTATCGACGACCAGCAGATCGTCGTCTTCGTAAACGATCGCAAGCGCGATGGATTCGGGACCGGCGACGAGCGCGGGCGGCTCGCGAACGTCGAACTCGAGCGCATCGCCCTCTTCGAGCAGCCTGCTCGGCTTCGCCGGTACGCCGTTGACTAGAATCTCGCCACGTTTGGCGCTGCTCGCCGCCCGCGATCTCGAGGCGCCCGAGAGCGAAGCGACGAGGACGTCGGTGCGCCTTCCCGCTTGCTCAGCGGTGACGACGTGTAACAAGACTCGAGAGCAGCAATAGCCCAACTCCGACGGTGATGCACGAATCTCCAACGTTGAAGATGTTCGGCCAAATCCGGTAGAAATCGATGAAGTCGATGACGAATCCGTAGTGCAGCCGGTCGACGATGTTGCCGATCGCGCCGCCGACGATCATGCCGAAGGCGATCCGCACGGTGAGCGAGCGCGCCGCGGCGTCGCGGAAACTGAACCAAAAGAGCACCAGCACGACGATCGCCATCGCGATCAGCAGCACGGCATTGTTGCCGAAGAGGCCGAACGCGCCGTGCACGTTGTGCTCGAACGTCCAGTTCAGGAAGTTCGGAATGATGACGCGGCAGGGTCCCAGCGCGTTGGCGCACGCTTTGAGAACCCAGTGCTTCGAAGCCTGGTCGGCCCACAGCACGAGGACCGCGACGATCGCGACGACGAGCGTATTGACTACGTTAGAGTTTTGGTTGCGGTACAAATTGATAGAACCATCCTGCGACGTTGAGGAATGCATCGTTGACGAGAACCAATCCGACGACGATTAGGAATGCGCCCGAACCGAACTCGATCGCTCGCAGCGTGGGCCGAATCCGACGCAGCAGCGGCAGCACGGCGCCGACGGCGGCCGCCGTCGCAAGAAACGGCACCGCCAGCCCTAGGCAGTAGAACGCGAGCAGAAGTGCCGCCTGCGTGCTATGCTGCTGCGACGCGATCGCGAGAATTCCCGCGAGAATCGGCCCGATGCACGGCGACCAGCCGGCCGCGAAGGCCATTCCGACGATCCCGGAGGTCCAGAACGTGGCTCGGTCGTGCGTGAGGTGCAGGCGCGCATCCATCATGAGCCACGGAATCCGGAGCATGCCCATCATGTGCAGCCCGAGCACGACGACGATTACGCCGCCGATCTGCGCGAGCAGCACGCGATTGGCAGCGAGCACGCTGCCGATCGCGCTGGCACTGAGGCCGAGCGCAATGAAAATAAGGCTGAAGCCGGCCACGAACGCGACGGCGTGTACGAGCGTTTGGATCCGCATCCCGGCCGTCCGCTCGCTCTGGAGATCTTCGACGCTCTCTCCCGTCAGCAACGAAAGGTACGCCGGCACGAGCGGGAGGACGCACGGGGATACGAAGGAAACGAGGCCCGCAAGGAAGGCGATGCCGGCGGTAACATGCGTCGTCTCGGTCATGCGCCGGTAGTGGTTTGAAATGCAGCACTGGTTTACCTATCCGACAAACATCGACCCCGTCGCGATCCATCTCGGGCGCTTCGGCATTCATTGGTACGGAATCGCCTATTTGGTGGCGTTTCTCTGCGTCTACCTTTGGATGGCCCGGCCCGCCGGGCGCCGGCGCCTCGGCCTCACGCGGGACCAGATTCAGGATTTCCTCTTTTACGCGCTGATCGGCGTCCTCGTGGGCGGTCGAACGTTTTTCGTGATCAACGACATGATCAGCATGCACGACGCCTCGGTGTACTTCTCGAATCCGATCAACTTCATCGCCGTCTGGAACGGCGGGATGGCTTTTCACGGCGGGCTCGTCGGCGTGCTCATTGCGATGTGGCTCTTCATTCGCAAGCATCCCGGATTGAAGTACACCGTGGTTGGCGACGAGGTCGTGATGATGCTGCCGATCGGCATCACGCTGGTTCGAATTGTCAACTTCATCAACGACGAGCTCTGGGGCGACATCTGCAATCCCGACCGGGCCTGGTGTCTGATCTTTCCCTCCGCGCCGACCCTGAACGGGGTGGGCGTCTACCGCCATCCGTCGCAGATATATGAGGCGATCCTCGATATTCTGACCCTCCCGATTCTCTTGATCGTCTACCGTCTCAAGCCGAAGGACGGCGTCGTGGGATGGACCTGGTTCACGCTCTACGGCATCACGCGGACGATCGCCGAGATCTGGCGCCAGACGGCGTTCAGCTTCATGGGGCTGACCGGGGGGCAGCTCTATGCCCTGCCGATGATCGTCATCGGCATCGTCGGAATCGTATACTACGCGACGCGCCCGGGCGTGCGCACCGAAGCCCGCACCGTCTCGGCGCGGCCGGCGCGTGGATGAATGAGAGTATCGCCGAGCGATATCGAGTGCTGCGGCGCGCGATCGATGACGAGCTTCTGCGCTGCGGCCGGGATCCGGCTGCGCTCACGCTGGTCGGCATCGCCAAGGGGCAACCGGTCGAAAGGATCGCCGCCGCGATCGAGGCCGGCTTGAGGGATCTCGGCGAGAACTACCTGCAAGAGGCGCGGCGGACGTTCGGGTCGCTGCCGCCGGTTCGCAAGCACTTCGTGGGCCATTTGCAAACCAACAAAGCCAAGGAGGTCACCGCCGCCTTCGACGTGGTCCAGAGCGTCGACCGCGCCCAAGCGGGTGCGGCACTCTCGCGGGCCGCGCTCCAGGCGGGAAAAGAACTGCCTGTGCTGATGCAACTCAACGTTTCGCCGGTCGAGCGCTTCGGCTGTCTGCCCGAGGAGGCCGAACGGCTCGCCGAAGAGCTCCGCGGGCAGCCGGGCCTGCGCCTCGACGGCATCATGGCGATCGGTCCGCTTACCGCCGACCGCGACGCAATCTTGCGCGCATTCGAGCTCGCAGCCATGACGTTGGCACGCGTAGGTGGAAGTACTCTTTCGATCGGTATGTCGGGCGATTGGCGTGAAGCGGTGCAGGCGGGTTCCACGATGCTGCGCATCGGCGAAGCGCTCTTTGGTTCGCGGCCGGCAAAGGAGGTTGCGCTGTGAGCATGTTCAGCAAGATCGGTTCGTTCTTCTCCATTCGGGATGAAGAGGACGAATTCTACGAGGAGGACGCACCCCCGTCGCGCGTCATACCGCTTTCGTCTGCCGCGCGTCGTGGCGGCAATCAAGTGAGCGTCTTCTCACCGCGCGGCTACCAAGACGTCGTCGAGATCGCGGATGCGTTGCGAAATCGTCAAGTGGTTATCGTCAATCTGCAAAACGCGGACCGGACGCTTCTGCAGCGTGTTGTGGACTTCACCTCCGGCGTCGCGTACACCATCGACGGCAAGATCCAAAAGCTTGCCGAATCGATCTATCTCGTCGTTCCGGCCGGCATCGTCGTCAACACGGCGGGATTGCGCGACTCGATGATGGCCGACGGCACCTTCGACTTCATGGCTAACCGCCCGTAGGATACGCAGAATGCAGAAGATCACACCGGTCGACATCCAGCACAAGACCTTCAAGAAGGCGCTGCAGGGGTACGACCGCGCCGACGTCGACGGCTTCCTCGACGAGATCATCGAGACGCTCGAAGATGAGGCGCAGCGCAACGCCGCGCTCGAAGCCGACATCGCCGACCTCAAAGAGCGCATCAGCCATTTCAAAGCGATGGAGGAGTCGCTGCAGAACACGCTCGTCCTCGCGCAGCGGACCGCCGACGAAGTCAAAGCCTCCGCGCATAAGGAGGCCGATCTGATTCGCGAACAGGCGCGGCTCGCCGGCGATCGCGAGATCGCCGGCTACAACGACGCGATCGCCGACGTGCGGCGCGAGCATCAGCGTGCCGCCGAAGCGACCGAAAAAGCCCGCAGCGAGCTGCGCAGCCTACTCATGACGCACCTCGCACTGCTCGAACGCGCCGACGGCAGCGCGGTCAATGGCGAGAAGCGCGGCGCCGCACCGCCGCCCGAACCGGAGCCTCCAAAAGAGCCGCCCCGCAAAGACGACACGACCCGCATAACCGTCTATTGATCGCGGTCCTGCCCGGGGACGGAATCGGACCCGAGGTCACGCGTGCGGCCGTTCGCGTTTTCCATTCCGTTCGCCCCGACGTCGAGGCGCTCGAAGCACTCGCCGGCGGCGCCGCACTCGCCGCCGGGCTGCCGCCGCTGCCCGATGCAACGCGCGAACTCTGCGACGGCAGTGACGCGATTCTCTTCGGGAGCGTCGGTCTTCCGCAATATGACGGCAAGCCGTTGCCCGAACGTCCCGAATACGCGCTCTTCTTGCTCCGCAGCAATTACGAGCTCTACGCCAATCTCCGCCCCGTGCGCGTGTTTCCCGGACTCGAGGAGGCCTCGCCCCTCAAGCCCGAGATCGTGCGCGGTCTCGACCTGCTCGTGGTACGCGAGCTCACCGGCGGCATCTACTACGGGCGGCCAAAAGAACAGCGCATCGTTGACGGGATCGAGGAGGCAGTCGATACGATGCACTACCGCGCGCCGGAGATCGAGCGGATCGTGCGCGTCGCCTTCGAGCTCGCGCGCGCGCGCCGCAAACACCTCACCTCCGTCGACAAACAGAACATTCTCGAGACGTCAAGGCTTTGGCGGCGCGTGGTCAACGCTCTCGCCGGCGAGTATCCCGACGTGAAGCTCGATCATCTGCTCGTCGATACTGCGGCGATGCAGCTCGTCGCCCGCCCGGGCGACTTCGACGTGATCGTGACCGAGAACATGTTCGGCGACATTCTCTCCGACGAGGCGGCGATACTGACCGGCTCGCTCGGCACGTTACCGAGTGCGAGCCTCGGCGCGAGGGGAACGCCCGGACGCCAGTTCGGTCTCTACGAGCCGATCGGCGGAACCGCGCCGGCGCTGGCGGGCGCGAACGTCGCGAATCCGACCGCGTCGATTCTCTCCGCGGCGATGCTTCTGCGCCACTCGCTCGACGATGAGACGAACGCCGCGCGCATCGAACGCGCCGTCGAGCGAGCCTACGCTGATGGGTTGCGCACCGCCGAACTGGTACGCTCGCCGGTCGGCACGCTCGCGACCGATGCGTTCGCGACCGATGCGTTCGCGCAGGCCGTCATCGAACGCCTATAGGTTTCGGACGGCGTCCCTACGACTTGGTGCAGGTTCCGTTGTAACTGGCCTTCCAGGCTCCGCTCGATTTCTCTTCGCCGGAATCGTTGAACTTCGTTGAGCTGTAGACCGTGTACGTATCGCGGATGGCGTACGACTTGCCGCTGCTATCGAAGAGCGTGCCCGTCCACATAGACGTGTGGCCGGACTGCTTCGTCGATTCGTTTCCGGTACCACCGTTGGGGTAAGCCCAGGAAGCCCACCAGGTTTTCGTCTTCGGCGCGTACGCGATGAAGCCGTATTGGTCGAAGTTGCTGCCGGTGTAACGCCAGACGATGGCGCCGCTCATCGTGCTGCGGGAGGCGGTCAGGGTCTGGACTGCGGGGCCGGCCAACGCGGTTGGAATCGTGTTCTTGCAGGTCCACGTGCCGAGCATCCAGTCGTAGGCGTGCGGCCCCATGCCGGCGCCCGACATCATCATCGCGGATTGCGCCGAGACCGCACCGGGCGCTCCGGCCAGCGCCGCGAGCGCGGCGAGAACGAACAGCTTTTTCAACGTCTTGATTACCTCCGATTCGAGCGAGAGTGCTTCCGGTGGGTTGCCCGCTAGGGCAGCCGTTACCTTGGTTGGCATTTAACGCGCAACGGCTCTAACCTGGACGCTTGTACCGCGAAGGTAAAGGCGCGATAATAAAGGGAGGCGAGCGCGCGAACGCTTAGGCTCGTCCCGAGCGCCGAGCCGTCGCCTAGAGAGCGAGGGCGCAACAATGCCGCCACGACATCGTCTCACCCGTGCAAATTTCATCAAGCGCGCATCAGTCACGACCGGCGCGGCCGTCTTTGCGACGGCGGCCCTCGATCCGATTGGAGCGCTGAGCCAGGATCCCCCGCAGTGCCCGACGCCGCCAAGCGGTGGAACCCACTTCGTTCCCGGCCAGGATGCGCGGGCTATCGTTCTGCGCAAGCCGATCTCCGGGTTAAGCGCGAGCGAGCTCGCGACGTTACAGTCCGCCTTCTCGGCCTTGCGCAATCTGCCCGAGAGCGACGTCCGATCATGGAAGCAGCAGGCGGACATGCACGCGCTCTACTGCGACCAGTGCAACAACGATACCGCCCAGATTCATTTCTCGTGGACGTTCTTTCCGTGGCACCGGGCCTATCTCTATTACTTCGAGCGCATTCTCGGAAAGCTGGCCGGCGATCTCGCGAACTTTCGGCTCCCCTACTGGGACTGGGAGAACGACGCGCATCTGCCGGCTCCCTATGCGAGCCCGAATAACTCCGGAAATTTCCTTTGGGACACCAATAGAAACGCCGGCCTTGCCGGAGGCGGCGTTCTCGAAACGATCGACTCGGATCCGCCGTTGTCGTCGCGCGTCCCCTTCCTGTACACGATTTACGATTTCACAACCTTCGGCGGCACGGCGCAACCGGTCGGCCCGACCGCAATGGGCGCGTGTGAAAGCGATCCGCACGGCAACGTTCACACGGCGACCGGTCTGCCCGAACCCGTCTACCGGGATATGGGCGACTTGGGGTACGCAGCGCGCGATCCGATTTTCTTCGCGCACCACTCGAATATCGACAAGATTTGGAGCCGTTGGAACAAGCTGGCGACGAGCACTTCGGGCGGCCCTTCCGGAGCCTATCAAAATCCGACGAATTCCGCGTTTCTCAACGAACGCTGGTCGTTTTACGACGAGAACGGGAACACGGTTTCGATTAGCGCGAGCGACGTGCTCGACTACAAGAACAATCTTCGCTATGCCTACGATCCCATACGCCTGCTCGTGCTGCCGCTCTGGGAGATCTACGTCTGCAAACTGCTCTACAATCCGCCGGATCCCGGACCGATGCTGCCGATCACGTCGATCGAACGCAGCGGCATATTCGAGGCCCTCGATCGAGGAAGCCCGGTCGCGCTAGTTCTGCAAGGCGTCTCGCTTCCCGAGAATGCCTCCGGAAGTTACGAGATCGCCGCGGTCCGCGCGAAGGAGCGCATTGCGCTCGGCACGTTCACTATCGTGCCTGGTAGCATGAAGATGAGCGGCCGCGAGGCGAACCTTGCGTTCGATATTACCGGTGTCGTGCGTCCGCTCTTCGCGTCAGGGGCGTCCGCGAGGCTTGAAGTCTTCGCCGTTCGGGGGAAAGAAGTCGCCGGTGCTCCGGCCTATCGGCTCACGATACGCCACGCCGAATTCCGCACGCGGCGCGTGCAGCAGTCCGCGACGCAAAGCTAGGAGCACGCTCCTAGACTTTCACCGACTCGCTTGCGACTCTGCGGCCGATGAAGTCGATGAACTGCACGTGGAGCACGGCGTGTGCGTGCGGGTGCGCGGTACTCCACGCCGCGCGCCAGCGCGCGATGGCCTCGCGCTTGAGCGCGGCGACGGTCTCGTCGTCGGCGTCGACGTAATGCTGAAGATCGAGGCTGACGATCAGCGTCGTTTCGGGCTTGATATCGAAGCCCATCACGACGCCGGAATACTGCTGCTTTAACGGCCCGACCGCCGCCAGCTCGGCATCGTCGAGGCGCTGCTGCGGCGCGGGCGAGCTGCAACCGGCTAGGAGCAGCATCGCAATCACCGCGCGGACGGGACGCAGGCCGTTCATCTCCCGGAAACGATTCGGCCACTTCGGCGCGCTACCATTCGTTGATGGACGGCATGGCATGGGCCGCGAGTGCGATGGTTGCGGCGCGGACGAGGCTGGAAATCGCGACCGAGAATCTCGCGAACGTTTCGACGAAGGGCTTTCAGCGCGTCGCTGCGCGGGGGGCCTTGACGGCGCGGGGGGTCACGATTACCGGGGAACGCGCGCGCGATCGAGACCGCGACGTTAGCGCGGGCGCATTCGGCCGCCGCGTCGCCGGGCCGGACGTTTCGAGCGGCGTCGACGCGATCTCCGAGATGATCGACGTGCTCGCCGCCGTGCGTTCGTTCGAGAGCGCGCAGAAGACTGTCGGCGCAATCGACGCGACCCGACAGAAGTCCGCCGAAGCGGCTCGAGTTTCGTAGGGAGCGCGGCAGTCATGGATCGCGCGCTCTTCGCCGCCGCCAGCGGCATGGCGGCGCAGCAACGAAATCTCGAAGCGATTGCCGATAACTTGGCCAATGCGGGCGTCGTAGGATTCAAAGGGTCGGCGCAGAGCTTCGCCGAGTTGATCGCGCCCGGTCGAGGCGGCGTCGGTACCGTCGTTCTCGGCTCCCACGTCTTTTTCGCGCAAGGGAAGCTCGCGCGAAGCCCGGGGCCGTTCGATCTCGCCATCGACGGCCCCGGTTTCTTCACCGTCGCCGACACGCACGGCCGGCGCTACTACACGCGCGACGGCGAGTTTGCGCGCGCTGCCGACGGGACGTTGCGCGATGCGCACGATCTGCGCCTGACGGGCGTGCGGATTCCGGCCGACGCGCTCTCGGCCACGGTCGCGGCCGACGGCACGGTCACCGCGACGTTCGCCAAGGAGACGCGCGTGATCGGCCGGATTCGCGTCGCCGAGTTCCCGGCGCCCGAGCACTTGCGCGCGCGAGACGGCACGCTCTTCGAGGCAACCGCCGAATCCGGAGCGGCGCGAACGGTCGCGCCGGGCGGCGATGACGGGCCGAAGTTGCGATTCGGGATGCTCGAGGAATCGAACGTCACGATCATCGACGCGATGATGCAGATCCTTACGGCTCAGCGCGCCTACGAAGCGAATGCAAAGGGCGTTCAAGCCGCCGACGAGATGCTGCGCATCGCCAACAACCTGCAGCGTGGATAGCGTCGCCGCGCGCCGCGCAGGCGAGCTTTTTGAAGCGATGCTGCTCGCGCCGATTCTTCGGCCGATGATCGCCGGCGTGGGTACGCTCGGCGAATACGAGCTCGATCTGCTCGCAAACGAGATCGCTCGGCATGACGCGCACGGCTTTGCCGCGTTCGTTGCGGCGAGCCTGGAGCGCGCGTCGTGATCGAGACGCCGGGACGCGACGCGCAGGTCCGAACGCTGCTGCCGCTCGTGCGCAAACTGGCGCGGCGTCTGAAACGGCTCGTGCCGAGTCTCGACGTCGACGATCTGGTCGGCGACGGATCGGTCGGCCTCATCCGCGCGGTCGACTCCTTCGATCCGATGCGCGGCCCGCAGCTCGCGGAGTACGCGCGACGGCTGATCGTCGGCGCGATGCTCAACGGAATCCGGCGCATGGATCCGGTCTCCGAACGAGCGCGCCGTCTCGTTCGGGACGGTGAGAATCAGCGCTACGCGCTCGCAGCCGAGCGCGGCGACGTTCCGTCCGCACGAGAGATGGAGGTGCGTTGCCCGGGCTACGGCCGCGCGGTCGCAGCAGCCTATCGCGGCCAGCCGCTCTCGCTCGACGCGCCGTTACCGCGTGGAGAATCGCTCGCTTACGATTGGAGCGACGATCCGGCGCGCATCGTCGAACGCCGCTTGCAGCGCGCGGAGCTCGCCGCCCTGCTCTCGGGATTACCGCGGCGTCACCGCGAGGTGCTCTTCCTCCACTACTTCAACGAAACGTCGCTGCGGGCCGTCGGGCGGCGTCTGGCGATCTCGCCGCAGCGCGCCTCGCAGCTGCACACCAGCGCGATCGGCAAGCTCAAGCAGCAAGCGCATGTTGCGCCGTATTGAGCTCGACGAGCCGAACGCCGCGCTCCCGCTGCAGATCGGTGCAAACCCTTCGGAAGCGGTCGTGCCGGTCGTCCCCGATGCCGAGCTCGACACCGCGCTGCTACCCCACGATCAGCCGCGCTGGGTCAAGGACGCCGTCGCCGTTTCACAACGGGCTCGCGAGATCATCGCGAGGCTTCGCCCGGCGGCCGTGCAGGTTCTCAGCTTCTGGGATCACCGCATCCGCGCGATCGTCGTCGCGGGTGAGCGCGTCGCCGTCGACGCCAGCGGCTGCTACCGAGCCGGCAGCTAAGGGCGGTGCGCGCTCCCTGGCGACGAAATCGCCGCGGGCAAACGTGCGGGGACGGAACGTGCTAACCACTGAAAGGCAATAGGTGCGCGAGAACGGCGATGGCAACGGTCGCCGTACCGGCAAAGATGAAGCAGATCAATGCTCGCGTGACGAGCAGTACGTCGTGCGCGTCCATGTCCGTACTCTCTCACGCGAGCCTGGTAACGAACGTAGAGAGGGCTGTGATTCCTCTGAGTTTTCGAGGTCGCCCTACGACGGTACGAAGAGATTCCTTCCGGTCATACGCTCCGGAATCGGCAATCCCATGAGCGTCAGCAGCGTCGGCGCTACGTCGCCGAGCTTGCCGCCCGGCGCGAGGCCTCCGCGCAGGTCCTTGCCGACGAGCACGAACGGTACGGGATTGTTCGTGTGCGCCGTGAGCGGGTTTCCTTCGGCGTCGATCTTCTCTTCGGCATTCCCGTGATCGGCGGTGATCGCGAGCAGCCCGTTGGTGTCGAGCGTCGCGGCGGCCAGGCGTCCGAGGCACTCGTCGATCGTTTCCACGCCCTCGATCGTCGGCTTCCACTTTCCCGTGTGACCAACCATGTCGGCGTTGGCATAGTTCATGATGATGGCGTCGTAGCTTCGGCCGGCGAGCGCCTCCACCGCGGCTGTGGTGATCTCGCGCGCGCGCATCGCGGGGCCGAGGTCGTAGGTGGCAACGGCGCGATCCGAGGGAATGAGCTTGCGATCTTCGCCATCGAACTGCTCCTCGCGCCCACCGTTGAAGAAGTACGTAACGTGCGCGTACTTTTCGGTTTCCGCTAGCCGAAGTTGACGCAGGCCATCGCGCGCTACAATCTCGCCGAACGTATCGTACTGCGGCCGCGGTCCGAAGAGCACTGGGTTGGTATATGCTTCGTCGTACTTCGTCATCGTAGCGAAGAACGGATTGCGGTACGATTTCGAGGCGAAAACGCCGAAGCCGTCGTCGAAATAGATGCTAGTCCCCGCGTTGAAGGCCGTCGTGAGCTGACGCGCCCGGTCGGGTCGAAAGTTGAAGAAGACGAACGCGTCCCCGTCCTCGATCGGCCGCGGCTCTCCGACGATCGTAGGCCGGACGAACTCGTCGTCCTCGCCGCGCGCGTAACCGGCTCGCACGGCGACCGCCGCACTCTGCTCGCGGTATTCGGCGCGGCCGTTCGCGAGCAAATCGTAGGCCAGCTGCGTACGCTCCCAGCGACGGTCGCGGTCCATCGCGTAGTAGCGTCCGGTAACGTCGGCAATCGCCCCGCCGCGTCCCGAATCGGCGAGCTTGGTTTCGAGCTGATCGAGAAAACCGAGCGCCGAACGCGGCGGCGTGTCGCGCCCGTCGAGAAAGCAATGCACGGCAAGCGGCGCTTTCGCCGCTACCGCCGCATCGATCAAGGCGAAGAGATGGCCGATCGAACTGTGCACGCATCCGTCGGAGAGCAAGCCCATGAGGTGGAGGCACCCGCCGCTGCGCGCGACGTGCGCCAACGCTCGCTGCAAGGTTTCGTTTGCGGCAAACTCGCCGGCGGCGATGACGGCGTCGATGACCGTGACGCCTTGCGGAACGACGCGTCCGCTACCGAGGTTCATATGGCCGACCTCGCTGTTCCCCATCACGCCCTTGGGAAGACCGACGGCTTCACCCGATGCCAGCAAGGTCGTATGCGGATAACCTTCGTAGAGTGCACGCCAGTGCGGCACCTTCGCTGCCGCGATCGCGTTGCCGTGGGTCGCGTCGCGGCAGCCCCACCCGTCGAGCACCGCGAGAACGACCGGACGGTATTCCACCGTCCTAGCCGCCCGCGTTGGCGATCAGCGTCGCGAAGGCGGTGGGATCGAGCGAGGCGCCGCCGACGAGACCGCCGTTGACGTTCGGCTGCGCGACGTACGTCGCGACGTTCGCGGCGTTCATGCTTCCTCCGTAGAGAATCGGCGTTGCTTCGAGGCCGTCGAGGCAGTTGCGAATCGTCGCCATCACGCGATCGGCTTCCTCCGCGTGGCAGTTTTCGCCGGTGCCGATCGCCCAGATCGGCTCGTAGGCGATCACGACGGCCGCAAGCGCGCTCGATGCGACGCCTGCGAACGCCGCGCGCGTCTGCGCAACGACCCGTTCGTCGGTGCTTCCGGCCACGCGCTCGTCGTGCGTCTCGCCGACGGCGACGATCGGGGTTAGGCCTTCGCGCAGCGCGGTATGGACTTTCAAGTTCACGGTCAGATCCGTCTCGTGGCAGTACGCGCGGCGTTCCGAATGGCCGAGGATGACGTGCGTTACGCCAAGCTCTCGCAGCATCGGCGCGCTGATCTCGCCGGTGAACGCGCCGCTGAGTTCCCAGTGCATCGTCTGCGCGCCAAGACGAACTCGCGTCCCGTTGAGGCGAGCCCCTGCGGCCGGAATCGACGTGAACGGCGGCGCGATAACGATTTCGACCGCGTGCGGCAACGTTGGAACCGCCGGAAGAAACGCATCGAGAAAAGTGGCGGTCTCTGCCGCGGTTTTGTGCATCTTCCAGTTGGCGGCGAGGATCGTTCGCGGGCGGCTAGGTTTCAAGTGCGGCGACTCCCGGCAGCGTCTTTCCTTCCAAATACTCGAGTGTCGCGCCGCCGCCAGTCGAAACGAAGGTCGTCTGCGCGGCGAATCCCAGCA
>JBAUYZ010000033.1:0-39031 GCA_049585055.1 Candidatus Cybelea sp.
GAGATGCACGGAACCGGGTGCACGCTCGCGATGGCGCTCGCCTGCGAGCTCGCGGGCGGCACGCCGATCGGGGACGCCGTGCGCGCCGCGCGGGCCTACGTTCGCGCACAGCTCGCAAGGCATTGACCCGGCCGCCGTAACATTGACGCGCGAATGACTCTCACCGCGAAACGGCCGCGCGTCATGTCGGGAATGCGCCCGACCGGCGACCTCCATCTCGGTCATCTCGTCGGCGTGCTGACGCAGTGGGCAACCTACAGCGATACCGCCGACGCCTTCTTCGAGATCGCCGATCTGCACGCGTATACGACCGATTTCGACGATCCGTCGAAGATCCGCAACGCGCGCGACGAGATGGTCGCGGTATGGCTGGCGGCCGGCGTCGATCCGGAGAACTCAACGATCTTCTTGCAATCGGGCGTGCCGGAGATCTCCGAGCTTCAAGCTCTGCTCGCGATGATTACCCCTGTATCGTGGCTCGAGCGCGTGCCAACCTACAAGGGCCAGATCGAGGCGCTCGGACAGAAGATCGCGACCTACGGATTTCTGGGCTATCCGCTGCTGCAGCTCTGCGACATCGCGGTCTTTCGCGGCGAGTACGTGCCGGTCGGACGCGATCAAGTCGCTCACCTCGAACTCGGGCGCGAAATCGTCCGCCGTTTCAACTATCTCTATGGCGACGGCGAAATGATTTTAGTCGAGCCGCAGGCGACGCTCTCGGAGTTTCCGGAAGTGCCCGGTACCGACGGCCGCAAGATGAGCAAGTCGTACGACAACGCCATCTTCATCGCCGACGACGAAGAGACGACGACCAAGAAGGTTCGCGCGATGGTCACCGATCCGCTCAAGGTTCGGCGCGGCGATCCGGGACGTCCCGAGATCTGTCCGCTCTTTGCGCTGTGGCGTTTCGTCAACCCGCTCAAAGTCGACGGCATCGCGGCGGAGTGCCGCTCGGGCGCTTTGGGCTGCGTTGCCGATAAGACCGACTTTGCCGAACAGTTGAACGCGTACTTACGCCCCGTGCGCGAACGCTACGCGGCCTACCGCGGCGATCTCGGGCTCGTCGAACGGCTTATTGCCGACGGCACGATGCGCGCACGCGAGATTGCGTCCGGCGTTCTCGCCGACGTCAAACGCGCGATGAAACTAACGTAAACTTATGCTCGAAGCGCGTTTTCCCGACGGGGTCTTACCCGCGGAAGCTGCGATGAGCGCGGGCCAGCGCAGGATGCGCAATTCGTTCCGAGCTTGCTCGTCCGCGCGAGCGCTGCAGCAGGAGGCGCACAGGAGGTGCGCCGACGAGCGGTTCCGCGGGTAAGGCCCCGTCGGGAAGCGCGCGCTCTAGCCTTTAAACTTCGGCAGCGTCTCCGCGATCGATTGCAGTGCCCAGTCGATGTCTTCGAGCGAGGCGGCGTACGAGAAGCGCAAATAGCCCTTGCCGGCTTGGCCGAACGACGATCCGCCGCCGCAGGCCACGCCGCCCTCTTCTAAGAGGAGCTTCGCCAGCGCCCGGTCGTCCTGCGTGATCGACGAGACGTTGGGAAAAGCGTAGAACGCGCCTTCCGGCAGCAGGCATGAGATGCCCGCGATTTGGTTGAGGCCGTTGACGAGGCGGTCGCGCCGGGTGCGGAAGATTTCGTTCATGCGCAGCACCGGCTCGTCGGTTCCGGTCAGCGCCGCGATACCGGCCATCTGCACGAAGGTCGCGACGCAGCTGAAGGTGTTGTTGTTGAAGAGCGTCGCCGTTTTGGCAAGGCCTTCGGGCATCAGCGCGTAGCCGAGCCGCCAACCGGTCATCGCGTAGGCCTTTGAGAAGCCGTCGACGACGATCGTGCGCTCGCGCATGCCGGGCAGCGATGCGATCGAGAGGTACTCCGTGCCGAGATAGAAGTTGCGGCTGTAGATTTCGTCGGCGAGCACGAGGAAATCGCAGCGCTGGGCGAGATCCGCGATGAACTCCAGGTCGCTCTTGGTCAAGACGCCGCCGGTGGGATTGTGCGGTGAGTTGATGACCACGACTTTCGTCTTCGAAGAGACGCGCCGCGCCAGCTCGTCGAGATCCATTCGCCAGTGGCGCGACTCGAGCAGCGGTATTGCGTGAACGGTCGCCTGATGGTAGCTCGCGCACGATGCGTATGCGGGATAGGCCGGATCGAAGTAGACGAACTCATCGCCGGGATTCAGCAGTGCGCTCAGCGTATTCCAAATCACGGGTTTGGCACCAGGGGCGATCACGACGTTCTCGGCGGTCCACTCGGGCGTTATATGCCGAAAGCGACTCGCATATTCGGCGATCGCGGCGCGCAGCGAGGGTAGGCCGGCCGACGGCGTATAATGCGTGTGGTTGTCGTAGAGCGCGTCGACGGCGGCTTTTTTGATATGCTCGGGCGTATCGAAATCGGGTTCGCCGATCTCCATGTGCACGACGCGCCGGCCTTGCGCTTCGAGCTGCCGCGCGCGCGCGAGTATCTCGAACGCATTTTCGGAGCCCAGCCGTTCGACCGCGGTGGCAAGCCGATCTTCATGAACTGCGAGCATTCAACTCTTCCTCTCTAAGATGGAACACGCTTCGTTTTCGCCCGGCCGCGAGTTGGGACCTACGGTTTTTTGTTGAAGTATTTGACTAGAATTTCGCGTGCGATCGGCGCGGCGACGGTCGCTCCGTAACCGCCGCTTCGATCGACGAAGACGGCGAACGCGACGCGCGGGTGCGCGGTCGGCGCCCACGCGACGAACCACGTCGTGTTCGGCCCGTTGCCGTTCGACGTCTCGACGGTTCCGGTCTTTCCCGAGAAGGGCAGGCCGTCGATTGCCAACCCGTAGGCCGTCCCTCCGGGGTCGGTGACGCGCGCCATTCCCTCGCGCACGGCGGCGAGCGACGACGCGGTAACCGGAACGTGCCGAATCACTTCCGGAGGAAAACGCGCAACGTCGCCGCCCTCGGGACTGCGGATCTCGCGAACGACGCGAGGCCGGTAGAGCATTCCGCCGTTGATGACCGCCGAGGCGACGTTGACGATTTGCAGTGGCGTCGCTTGCATCGCACCTTGCCCGATGCCCAAGAAGCACGCCTCGCTCGGTTCCATCGGAACGCCGAACGTTCGCAACTCCCACGCGTTGGTCGGCCAGTTCCCCTCGTTCTCACCAGGCAGATCGATGCCCGTCTTCGCGTCGAGACCAAACGCGAGGGCGTACTTGCGCAGGCGGGCGTTTCCGAGCCACCAGGCGAGACGGAAGAAGTAACCGTCGCTCGAGGCGGCCAAGGCCGGAACGAAGGTCGTATCGCCGAGCCCACCGGCAGCAATGTCACGTGCGTAATATCCGCCGCAATCCCATCCTCCGGTATCGTCGATCACTTGATCGACTCGCACGACGCCCTCGGTCAACGCGGCGGAACCCGTGACCATCTTGAACGTCGAACCGGTCGGCGTCGCTGCGGCGATTGCGCGATCGAAGAGCGGCTGACGCGGGTCGGTCAGATCGAGCGCGATGTGCTTCCAGCGGTCGGCGGCAAAGTCGTTGGGATTGTAGTTCGGATAGCTCGCGAGCGCGAGGATGCCGCCGGTCCAAGGGTCTTCGGCGACGACGGCGCCCGACAGCGAGTGATTGCGCCCGCGGATTCCGTCGGCGAGCGCAGCCTCGACGATCTTCTGCAGCCGCCAATCGAGATTGGTGACGAGCGTGGCGCCGGGTATAGGTGCTCGCGACGCGAGCTTGACGTTCGGAACCACCGCACCGGTCGCGTCGACGACGACCCGCTGACCGCCGGGCGTACCGCGCAAGTACTTATCGTAACTAAACTCCAAGCCGTCCTTGCCAATCACGTCGTTGGGCGAATACCCCGCATACTTGAGCCGCTCGTACTCCTCTTGCGTGATCGCGCCGACGTAACCGATGAGGTGCGATCCGTCCGAACCGTGGGGATAATTGCGAATCGGCTGGGCTTCCAGATCGACGCCGGGGAGATCCGTCAGCACTTCGGAGAGCCGCGCAACCGCCGCGACGGGTAAGTCCGTCGCGAGGATGACCGGGCCATACGGTTCGTTCGCGACGACCTCGTCGAAACTCGAGTATTCGAGGCCGCGATGATGGAGCAGGCGATACCAGAGCGGCTGCGCGCTGACGCCGAGCAAAGTTGCAAGGGTCGATAGCTCACGTTGCGGATCGAGGACTTCCGACGGGATGACGCCGACGACGAAAGAGGGACGGCTTCGCGCGATGACGACACCGTGACGGTCGAAGATCATGCCGCGCGGCGCGGCGACCGGAATCAGGCGCACCTGATTCGCCTGCGCCGCCGCTCGATAACGCGCGCCGTCGATGAGCTGAACCTCGACGAGTCGCACCAGGAGCGCGAGAAGTGCGATCGCGACGACGGCGCAAAACGCCGCAAGCCGCCACCCCGGAATGCGCCACAGCTTCGGCCGCGGCGCGCGCGGAACGCTCATTGCCGCGAAGCCTCGAACCGGCGGGCGACGATCATCGCCGCGACGATGACGCCCGCGTTGAGCAGTGCTTGGATGAGCGCCTCGTGAAAATGCATCGCGCCCAGGCCCGAAGGATACCCGGCGAGCGCCATGGCGATCCAGAAGATGAGCGCGCGCACCAGCGTCGCGACGATCGTGATTCCCGTCGCGAGCGGGATCGAGTCGGCGAAGAACCCGCGCGAGAGCGCTCCGGCGAGCAGCGCGCTGACGCAGGTCGAGATCGTCCAGGCCGCACCGGTCTGCGACGAGAGCGCGTCTTCACAGAAGCCCGCTGCCAGACCGTAGAGCGCGGCTCGGCGCGCGTCGACCCGAATCGCATACCAGATCACGACGACCAGCACGAAGCTCGGAACGACGCTTCGGAAAGCGAGATAATGGACGAGCGTCGCCTGCGCGAGCACCGCGGCGACGAGCCACGCGCCCGCGACGTACCACGGCGGCCCGACGAACGGCGCTACATGCGGCTTACTGCGGGACGACGACAACGCGATCGAGCGCACCGAAATCGACGAACGTCTTCAGGACGACCGTCTGATAGAGCGTCGCGTCGCCGCGCTCGATCTCCGTCACCTCGCCGATCGGAACGCCGGAATGAAACGAGCGTCCTTCTCCGGTTACGACGACGTCGCCAACGTGAAGCGGCGCATCCTGCGGAACGTACTCGACGAGGACACTGGTGAGGTTCCCTCGCGCGATGCCCCACCAACGCCCGCGCCGCACGATCGCCGGAAGGCGGCTCGTGTAATCGGTCGCTAGAACGACCGTGCTCGAAAACGGGCCGACGCTTTCAATGCGTCCAACGACTCCTTGGGCTGCGAGCACGCCCGCGTTGCGGCGTACGCCTTGGCGCGATCCTTTGTCGATCGTCACGGTTCGCGAGTCGTTCTCGGGCGGGAAGCCGATGACGCGCGCCTCGATGCCGTGGTAGAGATCGACCATCGGGCGCACGGCACTTTCGGCGGCGTAGGCGGCGGCGAGTTCGTGAAGTCGCGCGTTCTCTTCGGTCAGCCGACGATTTTGCGTGCGCAGGGTCGCGTTCGCGGATTCGAGGCCCGGCAGTGCGAGCAACGCCGCACCCGCACTTCGCGCCCCTCGAACCGTCGCGACGACGGCGACCTCGGCGACGCTGAAGAGCGAACTCGCGACCGTCGCAATTGGACTCACCGATCCCGACCGTTGCGCGCCGATTTGCAGCAGAGCCAAAAGCGCCGCGGCAATGATAATGCCGATCAGCGCGAAGATTCTGCGTTCGTCTCGATACGTAAAGATGATGGTCCCCGAAGGTGCGGTGCGGCGGCGTTACGCCAGGCGCGGTTGATTCGGTGTCGGCAAGGCGAATCCTAACCGGCGCAGCGCGCGAACGAAGCGGCCCAGCGGCAAGCCCATGACCGTGTAAAAGTCGCCGTCGATCGCCTCGACGAGCGACGCGGCGCGCCCTTGGATTCCGTAGGCCCCCGCCTTGTCGAACGGCTCTCCGGTCGCAACGTACGCATCAATCTCTTCAGGCTCGAGCCGGTAGAACCGGACGCGCGTCGTCGCGCGTTCCCGTGTCGGCGCGTCATGCCCCGGTACGGCGAGCGCAAACGCGGTGTGGACGAAATGATCGCGCCCGGAGAGCGCCGCTAGCATCCGCGAAGCCTCGGCCGCGTCGCGCGGCTTTCCTAGGGCGATGCCGTTGAGATCGACGACCGTGTCGGCCGCCAGCATGGGAACGTCGAACGGGCCGCGCCGCCCGATCGCGGCGCGCAGCTTCTCCCCGGCGTGAAAGTTCGCGAGTTCGGCCGGTGCGAGTTGGGGCATCGGCGCTTCGTCGTAGCCGCTCGCGGCCACCTCGACGGCGAGAGCGAGCGAGCGTAAAAGCTCGTGCCGGCGGGGCGACGCGCTCGCCAAGATGATGCGCGAGAGCGGCACGCTAGAAATAGAGCTTGCCGCCTGCCTCGATGTAACCGCCTTCGTGACGGCCGCGAGGATCGCGGTGGGTCCAGTGAATGACCCCGCCGAGCGGATAGAATTCGTATTCGCCTTTGACGACGACGCGATCGCCTTGCGCGACCGGGATGGGACCGGTGAAGTCGGTGTTGGCTTCGACGCGAACGATGACGTCGCAACCCGAGGCGAGTCGGAAGAGAAAGCCTTCGTGCGGACTGACGCGCCCCGGCTGGACGCCTAAGACGCGGGTCACCGTGCCATCGGCGACGACTTCGACCTGCGAGCGCCCCGCGGTGTAGGCCGCGCAGAGGGCGCCATCATCGGGCGACTGCGTGGTGGAACATCCGCCCAGGACGGTCGTCAGCACGAAGGCGAGTCCGAGGCACGTCCTAGCCCGCGCCATCGCCATCGAATCCGTAGAGACGGTGGGCGACGATATACCGCCAGACCGGCTCGGGGACGAGATACCGAACGCTGCGTCCTTGTCCCAGCAGGCTGCGGACCAAGCTCGCCGATTCGAGAATTTCAGGAAGATTCAGCGTCGCGACTCGTTCGCGCAGCGCCGGCTCGATCGCTTCGATGACACGAGCCAGTGCATCCGACTGCACTCCGACCCGCGGCGCAATCACAAAACGCTCGAGCGACTCGACGACTTCGTCGAGCCGCACCCAGGTCGCGTTAACGAGCGAGTCCGCACCGATGATGAAGGTGAACTGCGAGTCCGGATACTTCGCGTGCAGCAGCGGCAGGAGATCTGCGGTGTAGCCGCTCGCTTTATCGCGCAGATCCGTATGATCGAGGTCGAACGCGTCGTTGCTCTCGATCGCTCCGAGGATCATCGCGCAGCGGTGCGCTGCATCAACCTGCGCTTTGTTACGATAGTGATGGTTTCCGGTCGGAACGAAGAGGATGCGGTCGAGCCCCTCCAGCAATCGCGCCGACTCCGCGACGAAACAATGCGCGTTGTGAATGGGGTCGAACGTACCGCCGAAGACGCCGATTCTCATGAGTAGGTGAACTCGTACGGCCCGATGCACACGGTATCCCCTTCCGCCGCGCCGAGCTCCGCAAGTCGCTTCTCGACGCCCATCTTTCCAAGTGCTCTTTCGAAGCGCGCGAGTGCTTCGTCAGAGTCGAAGTTCGTCATCGCGGCGAGCCGCTCGACGCGCTCGCCCGAGACGACGAATGTACCATCGGGGCTGCGTTCGATCCGAAAGGCATCGGGGGCCGCGAGCTCGATTCGCGCCGGAGCGGGCGACGCGACCGAGGGCATCGGAGCTTGCTCGATCGTCCGCACGATAGACAGCATCAAATCGCGCACGCCCTCGCCGGTTACCGCGCTGATTCCGCGGATATCAGCGAACTGCTGCCGCAACTGCTCGAACGATTCGCGCGCGTCGGGAAGATCGAGCTTGTTGATCGCGAGCAGGGTTGGCTTCTCGCACAGACGGGGATTCCAAGCGGCAAGTTCGCCTTCGATCGTCGCCTTCTCGGAAAGGATCTCGTCGAGCGGTTTCGCTCCGTCGAGCAGGTGCACGAGCGCGCGCGTGCGTTCGACGTGCTTGAGAAATTGATCGCCCAAGCCGATCCCTTCGTGCGCGCCCTCGACCAAGCCGGGAACGTCGACCATGAGGAACGACTCTTCGTCGGAGATGCGCACCACGCCGAGCTGCGGTTCGAGCGTCGTGAACGGATAATCGGCAATCTTCGGACGCGCCGCGGAGACGACCGAGAGTAGCGTCGACTTTCCAGCGTTGGGAGCGCCGACGATCCCGCAATCCGCGAGCAGCCGTAATTCGAGCCGCAACGCGAAGCGTTCGCCCGGCTCGCCTTTTTCCGCAAAGCGCGGTGCTTGGCGCACGCTCGTTGCAAAGTGTTGGTTGCCGAGGCCGCCGCGCCCGCCCTTTGCCGCCAAGACCCGCGCGCCGGCGCGGTTGAGATCGGCGACGAAATCTTCCTCGCCGTTCTCACGAGTCCGCAAGACGAGCGTTCCAACCGGAACCGCGATCGTCAGATCGTCGCCGCTGCGCCCCGACTTGTTCGACGTGCCGCCCGCTTTGCCGGAATCTGCGGCAAAGTTGTGGCGAAAGCGAAACTCCACGAGCGTCGATAACTCCGGGATCGCCTCGATGTAGACGTTTCCGCCATGACCGCCGTCTCCGCCGGCCGGACCGCCTTTGGGAACGTACTTCTCGCGCCGCCACGCAACGATGCCGTCGCCGCCGTCTCCGGCCGCAATCGTGATCGCCACTTCGTCGATAAACTGCACGGTCTCTAATCTTCGCCGCGCAATAAAAAGGGGCCTAACGGCCCCGTTTGCAGCAACCCGGCGCGCGTTACGCCGCAGGAACGACCGAGATGCGTTTGCGTTCGCTCCCGCTGCTGAACTCCACGATGCCGTCGGTCAGGGCAAAGAGCGTGTGATCCCGCCCGATGCCGACGTTGGACCCTGGATAGAAGCGCGTCCCGCGCTGGCGCACCAGAATGTTTCCGGCGATGACGCGCTCGCCGCCGAAACGCTTGACACCAAGACGCTGGGCGTTCGAATCGCGCCCGTTGCGGGTCGAGCCCGCACCCTTCTTTGAGGCAAAAAGCTGCAGATCGAAGTCGAACATAGCCGGCCCATTGTAGCAAAGGCGGGCGAAAATGCAACGTGAAGAGCCGCAACCCGGGCGGCCGAGGGTTCGCTATACGAAGCCGGCGACCGAGAGGTTTCACGAATTCCTTGCAAGGTCTAGGGGGGAAACAGGGTATGGTGATAGCGGCGGACCGGCCGTGCTCCCTCTGTAACAACCTAAGCAGCGGTCGGTCTGTCAACCTTCGGTGGTGGCGCACATAGAGCGGGCTAGCAGGCCGATGGATCCCAGAGCCTCACAATAAAGATAGGCGGTGGCTAAGCGCCGCCGCTTCGGCCACGCTGAAACTGACCCACTACCAAAGGCCAGATCGGTGCAGTACGCTATTTAAACCGTTAGGACTTTCGGCTGTCTAGCTGGCTAGCGGTCGAAGGGGGAACTTTTCCTCGTCCTCAGGGGGACGCTGAACGATCCGTGTGGTCATCACGTAGCAGTATACAACGGATCAGGGAGCCTGAGAAGCGGCAATTCGCGGTGGACTCCTGCCGGAGGGGACGTGTATCCGCCCAGGCGGCGTTAAGGATCAAAAAAACGACGCCTGCCACCAAAGAGATCGTTGCAGCCTTCAGAAGCCGCGACTTTTGGGAATTTACGGCCGTCAAATCATTGGAATAGGTCACGTAGCCCTCTATCAGGCTCGTCGCGACACGCGCTTGCATATGTGGCTTGGCGAGAACGGCCGGCGAATTGTAAACATCGATCCTAGGCATATGCGCTGTGTATCGGTAGCCGCGCGCGAGACATACGAGATCGAGAAACGCCCCCAAGACAACGAGGAAAACTGCAGGCCCCAATAGCCACGGGATACCGGCGGCAATCATTACGGACTCCGACGCCCCAAGAATCGAGAGTACCCCGAGACCGCCGCCCAAGACGGTCACCTGCATCGCCGCTTTGCTGTCCGAGCTTTTTATGAGGTCGATCTTGGAGTCGATTAGATAGCGGACTTCACGAAGTAAAAGTTCGGTGACCCTCGGGTCGTTAATCTGCGTGTCAGCTGCAGTGGTGAGGTATTCGGCCCAATCCGTGCGCAGCGCCTCATCGGCAACGTCTGGGGGCGTATCATTCAACCACTCCAACAAGTTGGAAAGGGCCCAGATTCGCATTAGACTCCCAGCACTAAATCTTGACGTGTAGCGTTAAGAACACACGATTACCGAAAACCACGAAGGTCTCGCGGTCATCTCAACTTTACCGTCATACAGCAATGCTAGTCGGCCTCGTGACGCTTCCCCCACCGCGCTGCCGCGGCTTTACGGGCGCTTTCCTTGCGCTCCTCGACCGTCATCCCGGCTGCCCGAGCCTTGCCACCTTTCGCCCCGCCCTTGAGCCCTAGAGCGACCGCGGCGGGGTCTTTAGCGGGCGGTACGATCCGCGGCTGCTCGCCCGTGAGCTGGGCAAAGATGGAGTGCGCGGACAGAACCGGATCGGAGAGAGGCTTGCGTAGGCGCCTAGGCATGGCCTAAGCATAATACAATAGAACTATTGCAGAAAAAGTTGACTTAGGTTATCTTTTCTTAAGGGATGGCCCCACAACGCATAGTTACTAGATAAGCTCCTTCGCTGAAAGCAAGGGGTCTTGACCGGTGGGGAAGACCGGCCAGGGCCCCTTCTCATTTCTTGCGCGATCGCTGACCCCACCCGCTAGATTCACCAAGCGAGGCGAGCCGCCTGATTCAAACTGAGTCAGTACCGCCCTTTCGGTGGTGGTCTCGTTTGAAAGCAGGCGTCCAGCAGCGCTTAGTAGATCAAGCGCCGCATGAGCGAAACCTAGAAGGCCCACTATTCGTAGGGAGAGTAGGCTGAAAGGAGGCTCCTTAATGACCTTGCCGACCGCGATCGTCGTCGCAACCGGAATGACCTGCGGAACCGTTCTTTTGGTAGTTATTGCCTCTTTTATCTGGGCCTTTACCCATCATCAGTAGCCTCTAGCGCGGCCTGTTAGCTCGCGCTAGGCTTAGGCCATGCGCAAGCGCTCACGGAAGCCTCCGGCCTACGAGCATCGGGCGGCCAAGCACGTTCCTCGATCCTCGATGCGATCGCCAAGCTCCCGGGCGGGACCTCCCTTGAGGTCCCCGGCGAGGAAAGCCGCCCTGAGCCTGAGCAGCGCAAGGAGAGCGCCCGGAAAGCCGCTGAGGCTAGATGGGGGAAGCCGAAAGTCTAAGAGGTTTTCTCCTGTCGAATCGGCAGTTCAGGGACCTCAGGCACTAGCGCTAACTGTCGAACTGCCCGATCTATTAAGGGCTTACCATTTCCGTAGTACGAGTATCCGTGCCGAACGCTGTTTACGGTATAAATGCGGGGCTCGAATATCTTAAAGAACTCGTCGCGCCCATGTTCGTGAGCGCGAAAAACCGACGCTCGAAGAGTTCGCGATGCCTCGGGGGGCGCCGGCCCAGGAGGCCAGACAAGCGAGCCAGTCTCATTCAAACGAGGCCACTACCGCCCTTTCGGTAGTGGTCTCGTTTGAGTGAGACAGGGCAAGCAAGCTAGTCTCGCCTCGGAACGATCGCCTAGGCATCCTCGACGCGACAAGCGTAAGCCCTGGGAGCTTCGTCCCTGGGAGTACGATATGACCCTTTGCGTCGGCGCATTGGCCGGGTCGGCGTATATCGCTGTCTCAGACTTGTTCCTGTCATCGGAAAGCGGTGTCGTCGGGCGGGAGAGCCATTTCACGAAAATCTCTCCATTGGGCCTCCGCTGGCTGCTGTCTTACTCGGGCAACGCCAGCGACCATCTTGGCGTTTTAACCAGGCTCAAAATAAATCCAACCGATGAGCTTTCTTTAGCTGAAGTCACCGAAGCCGTTTGGGAGGCATACAGAGCCGAGCGATCGGCGCGGATACGACGTTACCTCACCAAGTTTGGCATTCTGTCCGAAGAATCGTTTACCCAAAACGGACGGCAGTGGCTTGGGCCGGAGCGGTTTCTGGAGGTGGCAAACGTGATCGAAAGCCTGTGGGAATACGAGTGTCTCGTCGGCGGATTTGACAAAGACGACGGCTACATTTTCACCGTTGACGAGCGTGGACCTAAGCGTCGTGAAATCCCCGGCTTTGCGGCCATAGGGATAGGGGCCGAAGCTGCCCTTACTGTCTTGAACCGCACGTACCACAATTGGTCCAACCCGCCGGTTGTAGCCGCTGCTTTACTTGAAGCTAAATTTGTAGCCGAGGTTTCTCCGCATATTGGACGAGAAACTACGCTCTGGGCCGTCTCGCCAAATGGGCGAGGACACTTCGTTAAGTCAGAACACATTGACGAGCTTCGTGATACCTGGGAGATAAAGAGCGCCGAATTTATCGCGCAAACAGCGACCGAAATACACGCGGCTTGGAAAAAAGACCCGTGGGACTATATGAACGAGGGCCGATTAGGCGACGGCCTGACCCCCGATGAAATCGGGGAGGTTGGCGAGGTCCTGGAGGGACCAGGCCCGGTCGGTTAAGCCGTGTGCGATCGCCGGCGTCGTCTTGAGCGTTTGATGCTTGCGGCAGAAATTGTAGTGCATAAAGTGGAGTGCTAGCGTCCGCTGAAGGTTCTGCGCCTTCTTGGAGAAGGCGTTGGTTAGCCGCGTAAAGCGCCGCATCTGCATCCGCATCGTGAGGTTCTGCCGCTCAATATGGGCCGTCGTGATATGCGCCGGGTCCGGCGCTCCGTGAACCTGGCGACGGCGCATTTCCTTGACCACTAACGGGCTATACTTGCGGTTGGGCTCGTCTGTCTCGTCAAAGCCGAACACCTTGACCTCGGTCCCGTAATCAGCGCGGTGCTTAAAAGCGCGCTTGATGGGGTCTTTATACATACCGAGGCCGTCCGTCGTGATTTGGACGTAGGACTTAATGCGACGAGCTAGGTCGAAAACGAATTCATCGGCATCGGACCAAGTGCGCTTGCCAAGGACCCATGAGATAACGAGCTTGGTATCGGCGTCCATCGCGGTCCAGGTCCACATATCCCCGACGCCATCCTTGCCACGCAACTCGCGCTTCAGGTTGCGCTCCTTCGCATGGCAGAACGTCCATATCTCGTCACATTGAACGCGAACGCAGGCTAGGTTCCGCATACTCTCGTCCATGTACCGATCGCAAGCATCCCCTACGTCTGCCAGGAGCCGCAGGATGGTGCTCTTAGCCACGCCCGTCATCCGCACGGTGGCGCGGATAGAATTCCCCTCGACGAGCGCCGAGAGGACCTGAACGCGAGCGGCAAGAGGGAGGCGGTTCACCTCTCTATTATGCGTGACCGCTCTCGCATTGTCAAGCATGTTCCTGCTTGACTCACGCAGGTTTTATTGACAAGTCGTCGCCGGTAAGGTAGGGTTTGATTCCAGAATAATCCCCGCCGTTCACCTAGTGCGATGGCGGGTAAGTATTAAGGGTGGGGAGTTTCCCCGCCCTTTTTCGTTGGAGGACGAGGCCATGGGACGGGTAGCAATCTTTATCGACGGCGGGTATCTCGACCACATGCTCCGGGACGAATTCGCGGCTGCTCGGATCGACTACGAAAAGTTCGCCGCATGGTTGGCTGGCGATTGTGACCTGCTGCGCTCGTACTACTATCATTGCCTCCCCTTCCAGAGTAATCCGCCGACAGACGAGGAGCGGCGGCGATTCTCAAGCGCGCAAAGTTTTTTCGCTCGGTTGAGTATGATTCCGCGGTTTCACGTCCGTGAGGGCAAGCTTGCCTTTCGAGGACGAGATGCGGCTACTGGGAGGCTGATTCTAGAACAGAAACGCGTCGATCTAATGCTAGGTTTAGACATGGCCCTACTGGCGGCGAAACGGCAAGTAACGGACGTGGTCTTGGTTTCTGGAGATAGCGACTTGCTGCCAGCGGTTGAGGCCGTAAAATCAGAGGGCGTCTTGTTCCGGTTGTACCATGGCACGCTACAGCGCCCACACGCGGACCTTTACGCCGCTGCCGATGAACGTAACGCGATAACGCAAGACATAATTAACTCGATCTTGCGCATCTAGGCTTTCTTCCATCTAGCCTCGGCGGCCTTACGGGCGCTCTCCTTGCGCTGCTCAGCGGTCAACGCGGCTTTCCTAGCCGGTCCGCCCTTTAGCCCACCCTTGCGACCTAGAGCTACCGCTGCGGGGTCCTTGCCGCCGGTCTCGCCGGAGAGCTTGGCGATCGCGTCGAGGACGTACTTGGCGGCCCGGTTTTCGTCGGCTGGAGGCTTGCGTGAACGCTTAGGCATGACCCCAAAAGCGTAGCACGGCGGCACTCCCGGCGCTAGGGTCCGCCGGATTCAAACGAGACCACTACCGCCCTTTCCACACCTGTGGAGAAGCTTGTGGAGAAACCGGCTCGGAGGCCCCCTCGATGGGGCTGCCTAGCCTTATGCCGCCGATGAATTTAGGTTCGCTGCGGGTTCCCGTCATAGGCGTTCATAAATCGGAAAAATCCCCGAAATAGCGTGCGCGTCGTCCTGTGGATAAGTGTATAAAGCCGTGCATAGATTCCGCAGGAGCAAGCCTTCATTAAGCCAATTGGTTGCGCCCTCACGGGGGTGGCGCAGCCCGATCCTCTCGTAGTAAAGGGTTGCGTAGTGCTGTTTCTAGACGCTGATGATAAAGGACGCAGAGGATGGCGCTTGCGACCAACTCCGAGATCTCCAACGAGCTCTGGCAATCCGCACTCGACACCTTGGAGCGCACCTTCTCCAAGCCGGTCTTCGAGATGTGGATCAAGCCCATCCGTTTTATATCGCTCCACGGTAACGAGCTCCATCTCGCCGTTCACAGCAAATTCGCGCAGGACTGGGTCGGCACGAAGCTGCGCGCGCAAATGATCGGGGTCTTGAGCGAGCTTTTCGGGACGAGTGTCGAGCTGCGGCTCTCGGTCGCCGAAGCGAGCGACAGCGCGCGAACGGCCCCTGGCGTTGCGGCGCGTCCGCTTGAGGAGTTCCGCACCGCAAACCTTAATGCTCGTTATACTTTCAAAGAGTTCGTCGTCGGAAACTCAAACCGGTTCGCGCACGCCGCAGCGCAAGCGGTCGCCGGCGCCCCGGCGCATGCCTACAACCCGCTTTTTCTCTACGGTGGCGTTGGTCTGGGGAAGACGCATCTCATGCACGCGATCGGCCATCGCGTCGTTCAAGACAACCTCGCCACGAACGTCGTCTACGTGACCTGCGAGAAGTTCACGAACGAGTTCATCATCGCACTTCAAAACAACCGCACGCCCGAGTTCCGCAATCGCTACCGGCAAGTCGACGTGCTGCTCATCGACGACATTCAGTTTCTCGCCGGTAAAGAGACCACCCAAGAAGAGTTCTTCCACACGTTCAACGCGCTGCACGAATCGGGACGCCAGCTGATCATCTCGTCGGATCGGCCGCCCAAAGAGATTCAGACGCTCGAGGCGCGATTGCGCTCGCGGTTCGAGTGGGGCTTGCTCACCGATATCCAGGCGCCAGACCTTGAAACGCGCGAGGCGATTCTTCGTAAGAAGGCCGGCAGCGAGAACATCCCCGTGCCCGACGAAGTAACGTCCTTCATCGCAAGAGTGATTCCGTCGAATATCCGCGAGCTCGAGGGAGCCCTGATCCGGGTCATCGCCTACGCATCGCTGACCAAGGCGCCGATCACCACCGATCTCGCGGCCGACGTTCTGAAAAGCGCCGTGGCCCAGGCCCCGCTCTACCGAATCACGATCGCCAAAATTAAAGAGACCGTCGCCGGGGCTCACGGCCTGACCGTGAAGGAGATGGATAACGGCCGCCGCGATCAGCGGCTCGCCGCCCCCCGACAGATCGCGATGTATATCGCGACCGAGCTGACGACGTACTCGCTGCCGCAGATCGCCCGCGAGTTCGGAAAGAAGGACCACACCACCGTCATGTACGCGCGCGACAAGATCAAGGAGCAAATGCAGCGCGACGAAGCCTACCGCAACAAGATCCGGCAACTTATCGCCATGTGCCAGAACCCCTGAACACTCTGCGCACAAGGTCGGGCCTTTTCGCCCGCAAGCTCTTTCCAAGAACTCCCAAGGCGTGAAACGGTGTATGGAGCGTACCGTACAATCCACAGCTTTTCCGCGCAGAAAAACCCCATGGTTACAAGCCGAAACCGACTTGTCCTCAGAATGCACCGCCCTACTGCTGCTACGACTTACGTTCTATACTCCTAGGAAAACGCGCTCGTACGACCAACGGTGGAAACGATGAGATTCACCTGCGCCACGAAGGACATCGCCACGGCGGTCGGAGCCGCCAGTAAAGTGGTCAACGCGCACACGACCGTGCCTATCCTTTCCAACGTGCTGCTCCAGGCCGACGGGGGAAAGATCGCGGTGCGTGCCACCGATCTCGAGTTGACGCTCGAGCACGCCTTTCCGGCGCAGGTGGCAGAAAGCGGTTCGGTCACGGTTCCCGCGAAGCTCTTTGCCAGTTATCTCGGGAATCTCTCGCCCGGTACTCTCGAGCTCACCGGTACGCCGACCCGCACGAGCGTAAAATGCGAGCGAAGCAACTACGACTTTCACGCGCTGCCCGCCGACGAGTACCCACCTTTACCGGCCGCGGCTCGCGGCTCGCAGCTCTCGATCGCGGCGAAGCGCTTCCGAGACGGTATCGACGCGACGATTTTCGCCGCTTCGAGCGAGGAGGCCCGTGGAGCGGTTCTCATGGGGACGCTCCTCGAGATCGACGGAAACGCGGTCACGATGGTCGCGACCGATGGGTACCGTCTTGCCAAGTTCGTAACGACGCTCGAGAGCGGCGCCGACGGAAGCGAAAAGTTCATCGTGCCGTCCCGCGCGCTCGCCGAGGCCGCGCGTAATCTCGGCGCCGGCGAAGAGATTGCGATTAACGCGCTAGGCGCGCAGAGCAACCAGTTACAAATGAGCAGCGGCGACGTTGCCATCACGGTGCGGCTTGTCGACGGCCAGTATCCGAATTATCAGCAGGTAATTCCGGCGAAGTTTGATCGCACCATTACAGTGAGCACGTCGCAGTTCATCGGGAGCCTGCGCCGCGCGGAGCTCGTCGCCGGCGATCGAGCCAGCATGGTGAAGTTAGCCGTGGCAAATCAAACGCTGATCGTCACCGCTAGCTCCGACGTATCGGGAAATGCCTACGAGGAGCTCGAGGTCGAACAGACCGGCGACGATCTCACGATCGCCTTCAACGCGCGATACCTCGTCGAGATCCTCAACCACATCAAGAGCGAGAAGACGGTCATCGAGTTCTTGGGACCGCTCTCGCCCGCGGCGATCCGCCCGCTCGAGCCGCTCGAAGCGGGGCAGCAGCTCTACGTGCTGATGCCGTTGCGACAATGATGTGCTGCTTCGGCGTTTGACGCTATCCGATTTCAGGAACTACTGCGAACTCGAACTCGAGCCGGCGGCGGGACTCAACGTTTTCGTCGGTGCCAACGCACAAGGGAAGAGCAATCTCTTGGAAAGCATCGCGATGCTCGGCACGGGGAAGTCGTTTCGAACCTCGCACGAGTCCGACGCAGTGCGCACAGGCAGCGACCGCGCCGTGCTCTATGGAGAAGCGGCGCTCAGTTCGGGAGTGGTCGAGCTAGCCTGTACGATCGAACGCTCGAGCCGCGGGACACGCAAAACCTACACCGTAAACGCGCATAGCGTGCGCTATGCGGGTTACCTTGGGAAGATGCGTGTAGTGACGTTCGTACCGGCCGATCTGCAACTGATTGCGGGCACCCCGGGCGCGCGGCGCGCATTTTTAAACATCGCCCTATCGCAGAGCGAACCGCGTTACTATTACGAGCTGGCACGGTACCGTAAGGCGCTCGAGCAGAAGAACGCGCTCTTACGCGGAGCGATCGAACCCGATCCGGAGCTCCTGGCGACGTACAACGCGACGCTGATCGAGGCCGGGACGGCGATCGTTCTGGCCCGAGATGGGTTAATTCGGGCACTCGGAGAGAGTGCGCGAATCGCGCACGCGCGCTTCGCCGCCAACGAGGAGCTGGAGGTGAGCTACGAGCCGAACGTGGCATTCGAAATGCCGACCGCAACCGCAATCGCCGCCGCGCTGGAGGCCCGTCTCGCGCATTACGCAGAGGCCGAACGTCTGCGCAAGCGGGCGATTGCGGGCCCGCATCGTGACGACCTACGCTTAATGCTCGGCGGAGTATCGCTGGCAGCGTACGGCTCGCAGGGTCAGCAACGGACGGCGGCGCTCTCCCTCAAAGTCGCCGAGTATGCAGTACTGCGCGAACGATCGAACGAGGCTCCGCTGCTGCTGCTCGACGACGTGCTCTCCGAGCTGGACGAGGACCGGGCTGCGGCCTTCCTAGCGGAGATCGGCGAGTACGAACAGACCTTCATCACGGCGACGCATCTGCCGGTCGGACTTCCTTCGGGCGCACGTCTCGCACGCGTCGTCGAGGCTCGACTTCAAAGCTGCGCGGTATGCTGAAGCTCTCCGCAGCGATGACCGGATGGGCGCCGGCCGAACGCCGCGCCCCGAGCGATCCGATCGTGCTTCTGGAAGCGGGGTGGGCCGAGATCGTCGGCCCCGAGGTGGCGCAGAATTCACATCCGGCACGTATCGCCGACGGCGCGCTGACGATCGTCACGCGGTCGAGTGCCTGGAGCCATCAGCTCACCTTTCTTGCCGAGCACGTCGTTCGCGCCGTCGACGCGCGCGTGCCGGGCGCCGGAGTCCAGCGATTGCGATTTCGGGTAGGAGGCTTGCCGGCACGGCGAACGTCATCGCCGGCGCGCTCCCGTGCCGGCGCACGTCGAACGCCCGCCGAGCGCACGGCCTCGAGCTCGAGCGCCGAGGCGTTGGAGCGATTTCGCGCCGGTGTCGAGCAGCAGCGCCGGAACCGCCGAGCGGAGGGCTGGAACGAGTGCAATGGCTGCGGGGCGCTCCTCGAGCCTGCGGCAGGGGCGCTCTGCCAGACCTGCACGACCGCTCGCTCGCAAGCGCTGGGCGCCGCGACGGCGCGGTTGCTCTTCGAGGCGCCGTGGCTTGGTTACGCCGGAACGGCAGCGCTCGTTGACGGGTTACAGCAAGAGGAGTACGAGCGATTGCGCCGCCAGATGCTCGCTCACTGGTGGGGAATACTGGCGCGAGCCCGCGTCGCGAAACGGCTCTCGCGCGACGGCCGCGAGCGACTAGTGGCGAGTTCGTACGTTCTGTTACGCAGCAAGCTCCCACCCGAGGCGATCGTAGCGGCCACCGTGCGCAACATCTTGGGCGACGAACTGCACGAGCTTCTCTATGGCGAACCCGCCGGCGAAGGCGGCGCCGTCGAGCGTCAAAAACGAAGAGTGTAATGTCAACGAACTATACCGGGGAACAGATTGAAGTCTTACGGGGGCTTGAGGCAGTACGCAAGCGCCCGGGCATGTACATCGGCAACACCGCCGAGCGCGGCCTCCATCAACTCGTCTACGAGGCGGTCGACAACGCCGTCGACGAAGCGATGGCCGGATACGCGCGCACCGTACGCGTCGTCCTTTATAAGGACGGATCGTGCTCGGTCGAAGATGACGGCCGCGGCATTCCGATCGATCTTCACGCCGAGGAAAAACTTCCCGCCGTTGAGGTCGTGATGACGATTCTGCACGCCGGCGCGAAATTCGGAAAGGGCGGCTACAAGGTATCCGGCGGCCTGCACGGCGTGGGCATCTCGGTCGTGAACGGACTCTCGGAGTGGATGGTGACGCAGGTCAAGCGCGACGGCTTCATGTGGCAGATGAAGTTCGAGCGCGGCCTTACCGTCCAAAAGCTCAAGAAAATTGGCCGAACCGAGGGCACCGGAACGCTGCAGTCGTTCAAACCGGATCCCGAGGTGTTCGAGGTCAGCGAGTTTCATTGGGATATTTTGCAGAAGCGGTTGCGCGAACTGGCGTTCCTCAACCGGGGCTTGTCGATCACGCTCCGCGACGAACGCGGCGAGGCGGTGCGGGAGCGCACCTATACGTTCGACGGCGGCATCGTTTCATTCGTCGAGTGGCTCAACGAAAAGAAGGATCCGCTGCACCCGATCATTTCCACGCATGCCGAGCGGGACGGCGTCGACGTCGAAGTTGCGATGCAGTACACCGGGGCGTATGCCGATCAGATCTTTTCGTACGCGAACAACATCGCAACGATCGAGGGCGGCATGCACCTCCAGGGATTTCGGCAGGCCGTTACCGCTGCGGTCAATACGTACGCTCGCAAGCGCGGAATGCTGAAGGAGTCGGAGAACTCGCTCTCGACCGACGATATCGTCGAAGGCCTCACGGCGGTCGTCTCGGTGAAGTTACAAGATCCCCAGTTCGAGGGCCAGACGAAGACGAAGCTCGGGAACGCGCGAGTTCGCAGCATCGTTGCGGGCCTGGTGTCGGAGCGGCTCGACTTCTTCTTGGAGGAGAATCCAAAGTTTGCGCGCGCGATCGTCGACAAGTGCATGCAAGCGCAACGGGCACGGGACGCCGCGAAAAAGGCGCGCGACCTCTCCCGCCGCAAGAACGCGCTCGAGGGCTCGGGCCTGCCCGGCAAACTGGTCGATTGCAAGAACACAAACGCGGCCGAAAGCGAGCTCTTCTTGGTCGAGGGCGATTCGGCGGGCGGCACCGCGAAGGGCGGGCGGGATCCCAATAATCAAGCGATCCTACCGCTACGCGGCAAGATTCTCAACGTCGAGAAGGCGCGCCTCGACAAGGTGCTCGCGAACGAAGAAATTCGCACGATGATCACCGCGCTCGGCACCGGTTTCGGCGACGAGTTCAACGTCGAGAAGCTGCGCTATCACAAGATCATTATCATGACCGATGCCGATGTCGACGGCTCGCACATCCGAACGCTGCTTTTGACCTTCTTCTACCGGCAGATGAAGCCACTCGTCGAGGAGGGCCACGTCTACATCGCGCAGCCGCCGCTCTACGGCATCCGTAAAGGTAAGAAGCAGTGGTGGGCATTCAACGAGTCGGAGCTCAAATCGATCGTTGGCGACGACGGCAAAGATTTCTCCATTCAGCAGTATAAAGGGCTCGGCGAGATGGATGCCGAGCAACTCGCCGTGACGACGATGGAAGTCGGCAACCGCCGGCTCAAGCAGATCACCGTAGAGGACGCGGTCGAAGCCGAGCAGATTTTTACCGACCTAATGGGCGATAAAGTCGAACCGCGCAAGCAATACATCTTCGAGTATGCGAAGAGCGTAAAGAATCTCGACCTGTAACCGAGCTCGGGAGCGGGGCTTCGTTTAGAAGCTGCTTAGGACAGCGGGGCCAAAGCGAGCGGGAGTATAAGACCGCTAGGGTTACCTGTGCGCAAACGCTTTGCGATCGGCCTGCTCGCCGCAATCGTCGTCCTCTCGCTCGTGGTCGCAGGGCGCCACGACCTGCTGCGCTTCGCGATTGGAGAAGCCGCCGGTCTGGCCGGATACACCCTGCGTATCGCGGATTTTCACGTCGGATGGAATGGAGCCGTTCTCACCGGCGTACAAGCCGAACGCGGTAACGAGCCGCTGCTCGACGCCGCGCGAATCGCCGTCCGCTATTCGCTGCGCGATCTCTTGCCGGGGAGCCGTCATCGTTTCGGGCTCGTCGGCGCCGAGGTCGACGGCGCCAAGCTGACGCTCATCCGGTTCAAGGATGGGAGCTTTAACGTGAGCGTCCCGACCGCCGCCGCACCTCCCGCCGGCCCGCAGCGCATCGATTCGGTTCCGCTGCGATGCTCGTTGCAGGTTCGCAATTCGGAGATCGAGTTTCGCGAGCCGGCAGCCTACGATTCGAGCGCGCGAGACCTGCGCGCCGGCGGCATTACGGTCGATGCCTCCGTCGATACTGCGGGCGTCACGGCGTATCGGGCGAGCGGCGCGTTCGAGGAACGGCGCGCGGAGCCGTTTACGATCACCGGCCGGATCGATACGCGGGCGGGCTACGCGACGCACCGAGCGAAGGCGGCCTACTTTCCGGCACGTGCCCTGGCGAATTACTTCGCGGATACGGCAGCGGTGCGAATCCTCGGCGGAGAGGGGCGCAATCTCGACGCTCGCATCTATGCCCTCGGCGTCGAGCCGAACGTCGCGCCGCAGTACCATGTGTCGCTGCAGCTCGACGTCGACGGCGGACGCCTCGCGCTCCAGACCCTTGCGACGCCCGTTGAGAATCTTGCGGCGCGACTGCAAGTCATCGACAATGCGTTCTTCGTCCGCGATGCGAGTGCGGATCTCGCGGGAATTCCGTTGCACATTGAGGGCGGAGCTTACGATTTCACCGGCGCGCTCACCGGACGGGCACAACTGCGTCTGGGAGTCTGGGGAGAGGGCGATCTCGCGGCGCTGCGCCGGGCCTTTACGTTCGCGCGCGACCAGCCGATTTCGGGAAAGGCGCGGCTCGGCGTCCTCGTCCACGGGCCGATCAACGATCCCGTGATCGTCGCAAAAGTTGACGCACCGCACGCCTACTACCGCGCCCTTCCGTTCGACTCGCTCGTTGCCGGCGTCGTCTATCATTCCAACGTCGTCGCACTCGCGCCGCTGCGCGTCGGTTACGGGGGCATCGCGCTGCGGATCGACGGAACGATGAATGTAGGCCGGCATCTGCACTCGCAGTTTGCGCTGCACGTCGAAGGGCCGGCGAGCCGGCTGCCCTATCTCGACGAGATGCTTGGAGACGAACCGATTGTCATCGACGCTTCCGCGACGGGAGACGATCTGCTCTTTCACGTCGTCGGAAGCGCCGCATCGGCGCGGGGCGTCTCGCGCGTCGCCGCGCTCGTCGATACGAATCCCAATGGCACTGCCTCGGTCGCCCCGTTCTGGTTCCATACGGAGCGCGGCGATTTCGACGGAGGATACGTGCTCGATCGTCCGGCCTCAACGAGCGCCTTCTGGATGCTCGCCAGCGGTCTGCGAATGCGGGTGCCGGCGCATAGGACGTTTCCAGGCATCGCGCTCCCGGAGATGCCGCCGGTCGACGGGCGTTCGGTCTCGATGACGCTCTTCGGCGGCGGCGCGGGAGCAGACACCGTCCTGGCCGGAGTCGTGACCGGCAACGACGCGAGCATTGCCGGCGTGAAGTTCGACCGCATCGAGGCCGGATTCGGAGGAACGCTGCAAGGCGCCGCAATCAACCTACTGCGTGCCTCGGGACCGTGGGGAACCTTTGCCGGGCACGGAGGTTTTTCGTCGCAGCGGTTCGATGCGTACGGAACGTATCGGGGAACGTTCGACGGCTTGCAGCCGCTGATCGGAAATGCGATCGCCGGACACGGCAGGCTTGCCGGCACCGTCGGCATCGGGATCGAGCCGCGGCGCATTCTCGTGCAAGGATCGAATTTGACGATGGCGGGCGCGACGCTGCACGGCATCCCCATCGACCGCGCGAGCATTACGTTGGCGATCGAAGGGAATCGCCTGCGCGTCTACTCGGGGGTGGCGCACGCGGCCGGCGGCGACGTCGTCGCGGCCGGCACGTTCGCGTTGACGCCTGCGGCCATTAACGGCTCAACCGGAATTGCGCTCGTCGCAAAGGAGTTGAAGGCGGCGCAGCTGCGTGGCATCGGATTGCCGCTCGACGCCGGAACGCTCTCGGCGTCGGGAAGGCTCGCCGCCGGCTCGCCGATCCCGACCTTCGACGGCGGCGTCGCGATCGATCGCGGCCGTATCGCCCATTTTTCGCTGACCGGCAACGGTGACGTTCGGGTCGCCGGCGACGCCGTGGCGTTACGCCGAATTCTCGGAGCCCTAGGAGGGACGTATGCGAACGTCAACGGCAGCATCTCGGCGCTCGCCTCGGGCTCGCCGCAATACGCGCTCGACGCCGAGGTCCCGGCCGCACAAATTGCTCCCACGCTGCACGCGTTCGGACTTCCCAACTACATGACCGACGGTTCGTTTAATGCCCGGCTGCACATCGCGGGCCGCAGCCTGGAGCCCGACGTTCGCGGTCACGTCGGCGTGCCGGGCGGCGAAGTCAACGGACTTCCGTTCATCGATGGGAGCGCGATGCTTGCGGCCGATCCGAAAGGGGCGGCGATTCGTGACGGTTCGGTGCTCGTCGGCACGACTGCGAGTTTTTTCACCGCCGTCGCGCGACCGCGCGAGAGCGCGATCGACCTGCGCGCTCCTCACGCCGATCTCTCGGACTTCAACAACTTCTTCGATACCGGCGACACGCTCGATGGTAACGGCAGCGTCAATCTTGCCGCGGCATCGCACAACTCGCAGATTACGTCGAGCGGAACCATCAACGTGCGAGGTTTTCGATACCGAAACTTACCGATCGGCGATACGAAAGCCGTTTGGTCGAGCGCGCACAACGTTGTAACCGGTGCGCTGGCCGTCGGGGGACGCGAAGGGATGCTGCGCGCGCATGGCTCGGTCGGACTGACGCCGGCGACCGACTGGCAGTCGACGTTGATGCGCTCGCGATTCGATCTGGGCGCGAGCGTCGAGAATCTCGATCTTTCGCTCTGGATGCCCGCGCTCGGCATGCAGAGCGTGCCGATTACCGGACGCGTTTCGGGGGTCGCGACGGTGCACGGACGATATCCCGATCTCGACCTTCGCGCAAGCGCGAGCATCGCGGCGGGAACGCTTGGTCCGCTCACGCTCGATCGCGCCGACGTCACGCTCCACTCCGCTGGAAGGCGCGTCGTCGTCGATCGCGCCGAGCTGGCGACCTCGGCGCTCTCGGCATCCGCCGTCGGTACGCTCGGCTTTGGCGCCGACGAGCCGCTCGATTTACAGGTGCACGCGACGACGGATCACCTCGCGCAACTTGTTTACGATCTTTCGCGATACAAAGTGCCGGTTCGCGGATCGTTCGAATCGACGCTCAAAGTAGGCGGAACGTATAAAGCGCCGACCTTCGTCGCCGGTTTCGACGCAAACGACGTGGTCGCGTACGGCATACCGATCGCCTCGCTCTTCGGCGAGGTGCGCGTCGAGCGGCACGCGCTGGTGATTTCCAATGCGAGCGCGACGTTTGCGAAGGGCGAGGCAACGTTGGCCGGTTCTCTGCCGCTCTCGCTCGCACCGCTGAGGCTCGCCGCGCCGGATCAGCCGATCAGTTTCGATCTCGACGTCGTCGGTCTCGATCCAACGATCTTCGCCGCGGTGCTCGGGGCCAACACGAAACTCGGCGGAATCATCGACGGACACCTCGGCCTTTCCGGCACCGTTCGTCAGCCGGCGGTCATCGGGCGGCTCTCGCTCGCCGGCGGATCGTACGTGAGCGATCTCGAGCGCGTCCAGATCGCGCAGATTGCCGCCGCGCTCGCCTTCAACCGAACCAGCGCGAGGCTTACCGCGGCGTCCGCGAGACTGGGAAACGGAACGGTTACGGGATCGGGAAACATCTTGTTCCCGAACGGCTTCACGCGCAGCGGCGCGACCGTTGCGCTGCGCGCTTCCGCGCGCGGAGCGCAATTCGATCTGCCCGCGTACGGCAGCGGAACCCTCGATGCGTCGATCGCGCTGGAAAAACGGACGAGCGGCGATGCACTCCTCTCGGGGAAAGCGACGCTGAGCAACGCGACGCTCTCGTTCGCGGCCTTCGTAAAAGCCGCGCAGGGCTCGGGGTCGCTGACCGGTCCGCCGTTGCCGCTGGCCTTCGATCTTGCGGCGACGGCGGGAAAGAACGTGCGCGTGCGCGGGAGCGGCTACGGTGCGGGGCTCGACATCGGCGTCGACGGCTCCGTGAAGCTCGCAGGAACGCTCGCGGCGCCGACGTTGGCCGGGGCGTTCAAATCAACGAGCGGGACGCTCACGTACTTCGATCGGGCCTTCCGCGTGCAGCAAGGCAGCGTGCAATTTAATGCGGCCGATGGCGTTCTGCCGAATCTGCACGCCGTTGCGACCACGACGGTGGTGAATCCCGATCCCGACCGCGCGCGCAATCCCTACGGCAGCGGCGAGGTCACGATTCGCGTCGACGGGCCGGTCGCAAATCTCAAGATCGACCTCACCTCGAATCCACCGGGTTATACACAGGAACAGATACTCGCCCTCATCGCGCCGTTCGGCGGCTTCGTCGGCGGCATCGGGTTTAGCCGCCAAGGAATGCTGGCGCAGCAGCAGCCCAACGGAATAACGCCGATCGGCGCGGTCGCTCCCATTCCGAACGTCTCCATTGCGCAACGAAGCTCGATCACCGTCGGTCAGGAAGCGTTCAACTTGCTTAACGCGCAGTTTACCGCCGGCTTATTATCGCCGCTCGAGACGACGCTCGGCCAAGGCCTGGGGCTCTCGAGCATCAACCTCACGCTCGGATACTACGGGAACGTCGGCTTCTCGGCGAGCCGCCTTCTCGGTAGGGCGGTCAGCGCCGTCTATGCGGTGACTTTTGGGATTCCGCAGACGCAATCATTCGGACTCATGGTTGAGCCCAACCCCGAGACGTCGGCAACGCTGAGCTTCTTCGTCCAGAATGGTCAAACAAAGCTCTTCGAGGCGCCCACGTCCCCGGTTGGCTTCGGTGCCGGTTATCTCGCAACCCAGCCGTTGATCGGTAATAGCGGCTTTAGTCTTACCTTGCAGCGTCATTTCTGGTAAATGGCGCTTTGATTAAACGCACGTTCAGGCTTTGGGACGCGCAAGGACCCCGGGAAAGCCGGGCGGAACAGGGCGTCCCGGGTCGCACGCGGCGCAATTGCGCACCGCCGGCAGATGCCGAGGCCGTCAGAGGACCTTCTGGTAATTGAGGACTACTTTTTTTACATGACCTGTGAGCCCCGGCGCGTGAGGCCGTTCCAACGTTACGTGGCGGTGCTCGCGCTCCTCGCGATGACCGGTTTGTGCCTCATTCCCCCATCCCCGGTGTCCGCCGCAGCGCCGAAGATCGTCTCGGTCGACATCACCGGCAACTTGCACGTACCTACGCAGACGCTCATGGCGGTAATCGCCGCACGTCCCGGTCAGGCGTACGACCCGAAGATCGTCCAGCAAGACCTCGCGCGGCTCAACTCGCTCGGGTACTTTGCGGACATTGCGCCGCCCTTGATCCGTCAGCGTCCGGGCGGCATCGCGATCACGTACCGCGTCGTGGAGAATCCGGTGCTTACCAAGATCGCCTTTACCGGGAATCAGAAAGTGCCGAGCGATACCTTGCTCGCGCTAATGGATCTCTCAGTCGGCCAGGTTTTCAACACGAACACTTTCCGGCAAGACGTACTCAAGATCAACAATTACTACGAGCGGATCGGCTACGGCGGGCAAGTTCCGACGCACGTCAAGGACATCAATCTCGATTCGCAGACCGGCGCGCTGACGCTCACCATTCAAGAAGGGTTGGTCGTCAACCATATCGTCATCGGCGGCGATCCCTTGTTGCCGCCGCCATATATTTTGCCGCATCTGACGCTTAAGCCCGGCGGCGTCTATTCCGACGCGGTCCGCGACGCGGATTATAAGGCACTTCAGAAGCTCTATGAAGATACGTTCCACCTCGAGGTCGGAAACTTCGAGGGAGGCATCGTCCCGTCGTCGATCAACCTCCAGGCCGGTACCGCCGACGTTAAGTACGACATCTATGTCGCACGCATCGCGGTGGTCGAAGTCACGGGCAATACGCGAACGAAGGACCAGGTCATCCGCCGCGAGCTGCGCGAGCGTCCGGGAATGGTGCTCAACACCGACGCGATCAAACGAGATTACCAGCGGCTCAATGCGCTGAACTACTTCTCAAAGGTTGAGCCCGACATCAAGCCCGGCCCCGATCCAAAGAAACCGCAAGACGTCACGCTGGTGTGGCACGTCACCGAGCAGCGCACCGCGACGGCATCCGTCGGGTTCGGCTACTCGGGCGGTTTGACTGGCCTTGGGCTTTACGCGACGCTCGGCTTTTCGGATAACAACCTGCACGGGACCGGAAACTCCGCGGGTCTGCAGCTGCAGGAAGGTGCTCGGGCGGGCATCGCGCAGCTGACGCTCTCGGTGCCGTATCTGAGCAATACGCCGAAGGGCCAACGCTATACGGCCGGTGGCTCGATCTTCACGAATCACACGACGTACTACTATCCGGTCTACGCGATATCGGGTTCCGGGTCGGCCGTCAGGAGCGGTTCGACGGTTCCGATCCCGGTCACGCTTTATTCGAGCACGAACTCGTCGCTCGTCTCGGGCGTTAACGCAACGAGCGTTTCGAGTGCGAACGGCGTCACCGGTAACATCGGCCGGCGCCTGAGCGACTACACGCTGCTCTCGTTCTCGCTGGGCGCTCAGCGGATCCACTACGACACGACGGTTCCTTCGCCGTATTACTTCCAAGGAAACCAGCCGAACATTATCGCCGGTCCGACGCCGAGCCCGATCAGCTCCTCGCCGAATACCTATGGCGGCTCCTTCGGTATTGCGGCATCGTCGATCGCCAACGTCAACACCGGCGCGCCGTACAATCTCGTTCAGCCCGGTGTGAGCCTGCAGACGATCACGCTCGACGATCCGTTTAACCCCCGCTCGGGTGTCCACGCCCTGCTGAACGCCGCCATCTCGGCGCCGGCGCTTGGATCGAACTTCACGTTTACGCAGACGACGCTCGACATCGCAAAATTCTTCCCCATACTCAAAGACGCGACGCTGGGCATACACGGAGTCGCCGACAACTCGTCGGGAGTGATTCCGCCGAGCTCGCTGTTTACGTTCTCGGATCAGCAAATGCGCGGGTACAATCAGGTTTTCTACGCGACCAACGCCTACCTCGGACAGATCGAGCTGCGTCAGCCGGTGGCACTCGACCGGCGCATCACGCTCGCTCTTTTCGTCGACGAGCTCGACTACCACATCCGAGGAGCCTACCCGTTGCTCAATCCGTACACCAACCGTATCACCGGGTACCCGGCGGACTGGGCGCTCTACGGGGACGCCGGCTTCGGCATTCGCTTCGACGTTCCGCAACTCGGACTTCGCACCGTCCGCATCGACTTCGCTAAGGGCGTAAACGGAACGCACACCAGTTTCGGAATCGGCCAGAGCTTCTAGCCGCACCGGTTGCAGGCCACGCCGCCCCGGAGACCAATAGAACGCGCATGAAGATTAGGTCAGCGATACTCTTCGCCGGCGCCGCGTCGCTCGCCATGTGGATGGCTCCCGGCGCGATTGCGGCAGATCTCACAGACGTCGGCTACGTCGATCAGTCGGAGCTAGCAAACTTGCCGGTCTTCATTACGGCGAACCGGCAACTGGCGGGCTACAAGTCGCAGCTAGACGCCCAATTCAACGCGCAGGTCAAGCACGTGCGCACCGACGCCGAGAAGCAGCAGGTCGCGATGCAGTTTCAGCAGCAGCTCAACGACAAGCAGCGCGAGATCGTCGGGCCGCTCTTTCAGCGTGCTCAGCTGGCGATCGCCGCGGTCAGCGCATCGCGCAACCTCACGGTCATCGTCGACAAACGCGTGGTCATCTACGGCGGTCAGGACATCACCAAGGACGTCGAAGCGGTATTCGCCAGCCCGCAGGCCATCCAGCCGCCGTCGGCAACCCCGCCGCCGTCCGAGATCGGTTATGTCGATCAGAGCGTACTCGACGGCGTGCCGAAGGTTCAGACGGCAAACGCCACGATGAACCAGTTCGAGAGCACGCAGCGGTCGATCTTCTCGGCACGAATGGCGACCGCGCGTAGCGCCGGCGACAAGCAGCAGATCCTGCAGCAGTACAACAAGACGATCTCCGACAAGCAGGACCAACTCCTCAAGCCGCTCGTCGACCAGACGCGGGCCGCGACCTCCGACGTTGCACGCAAGAAGAACTTGCTGCTGGTGATCGACAAGGCGGACGTAATCTATGGAGGGACGGACATCACGACGGATGTCCAAAATGCGCTTTCGAAGTAGCGTCGTGCCGTGCGCCGCGCTCCTCGCGGTGACCGCCTGCGCTCCAAACGTCCATTCGTCGGCGATCCGCGGAACCGGTTACGTGCGGGTCGAGGAAGTCGTCAAGCATCATCCGCTCTACGGCCAGCTCTCGCAGCTCGACGACGCGATTGCGGCGATCAACCTGCAATCCACGCCGCGACAGGTGCCGCTCGGCGCGGCGCAGATCGCAGCGCAGACGACGGAGCTCAATCGCGCGCTGCGCGACGCGCAGGCACGCGCGAACAAAATATTGGCGCAGAAGCAGCAAGACTACGCGAATCGCGAGAGTCAAGCGGTTTCGGCAGCGCTCGCTGCGGCCGGCATTCACGGATCGGGCGCGGGGGCGGCGTCGCAAATGAGCGGCGTGTCGGCCCAACAGGCCCAGCAGGCCGCGCAGGCCGCCAATTCGGATCTTATGGCCTATCAGCAGAACGTCATCGCGCAAGACAACGCCGCCAGCTCCACGATCGCCAAACAACTGCAGGTCCAAGCGGCGCAGAAGTATCGCGCGAAGGCCGAGCAACTGCAGCAGAACGAGACCGACCTTTCCTTACGTTTGACGCAGAGCGACGCCGCTTCGCGGTTGGCGATTAAAATGCGCCTCTCGAACCTCGCCCTCGAGCCGGCGGCGCGCAAACAGGCGCAAGACCAGCTCGCTGCGATCAACACCAAGGAGGCGGCCGCGCTCGATGCCCAGCGCAGCGCCGACGCCGCAACGCTGCGTGCCTATCGAGTCGAGCTCGATCGTCAAACCGGCGATGCGATCCGAAACCAAGTCGGAGCGATCCATCTGCAAACGCGGTCGAAGTTGGAGGAGCGGCGCAACGAGGTGGGTTCGCAGCTTCGCAGCCTGGGGCCGCCGTCGATGCCCTCAAACGTTCCGGTCGACGTCCAGGCCCGCATCGCACGGATTCACCGCCAATACATCGGGGAATTCCGGGCCGACGCGGCCAAGACGGTGGCGGACTACAACGCGACGAAGAACGACCTCGATCGTCAGTTTGCGGCGCTTCACGGGGCCGATGTCGGAGCGACGGGTGCGGCGGGAAAAGAGCTGGACTCGCTGCAAAAGCGCCGCAGCCAGCTCTACCAGCAGATGGTCGCGCAGGTGCAGAACGACGCGCGACGGATCGCCAAGGAACGGGGATTCAGCATCGTCTTGACGGATGTCTTGTCGGCCGCGGGCGGCTACGACCTAACGAACCAAGTTATCAGTGACGTTGAAGGCCAACACGAGTGAAAAGCTACAGCTACATTCTTATCTTCTGCGCCGGGGCGGCGCTCGTGGGTTGCGCCGGGCGCAGCCCGATCGGACTCATCGACGTACAACGCATCGTCGCAAACTGGCCCGAGTACCAGGGGTATCAAAACCAGCTTTACGCCGACGAACGGTCGATTCAGGCGAGGCGCGAGAGTTCGGCACGCAAGCGGCGCGCGGCGATGGATTTGCAACGCAAGTACGAGCGGGTCACGAATCAGCTCACGCAGCAAATCCGCGATGCGGCGGGGCGAATCGCGTCGCAGCGGCAGCTCAAGCTCGTGCTAACGCGCGAAGGCGTGGGTTATGGCGGCGTCGACATCACGGGCGACGTCGAGAAGGCGCTCAACATCACGGAAAAGGCAACGCCCACGCCGGGCAGGTAGCGGCGGGAGGTCATGCTCGGCACGCTCGATGAACTGGCCGCTCGGATCGGCGGGCGAGTCGTGGGCAACGGCGAGGTCAGCATCGCCCGAGTCAGCACCGTCGACGAGGCGGGCGCCGACGCTCTGACCTTCGCGACCAGCGAGGCGTACCTGGAGACCGCGCTCGCGAGTGACGCCGCCGCAATTCTGCTCGAGCCCGATTTGGCGACGAATGCGACCGCGAAGCCGCTGCTCGTCGTCGAGAACGCACGCCACGCGCTCGCGCAGTTGCTTGCCTCGTTTCGGCCTGCGCGCCCGCGTGGGCCCTTTCGTCACCCGAGTGCCGCGATCGAAGCCGGCGCTCGGCTCGGCGCCGGCGTCTACGTCGGTCCTCACGCCTACGTCGGCAACGACGTCACCATCGGAGATGCGGGCGTCGTGGAAGCGGGTGCCTACGTCGGCGACGGCGTCGCGATCGGAGACTCCGTTTGGATCCACCCGCACGTCAGCGTGATGCCGGGCACGCGGATCGGCGACCGGGTCGTGCTCCACGCGGGCTGCGTGATCGGCAGCGAGGGATTCGGCTGGGCCTTCGTCGACGGCCGTTCGGAACGAATTCCCCAGATCGGGAACGTCGTGCTCGAAGACGACGTCGAGGTCGGAGCGAACACCTGCATCGACCGGGCGCAGACCGGAAGCACGCGGATCGGCGCGGGCACGAAGATCGACAACCTCGTACAGATTGGGCACAACTGTCGCATCGGCAGAGACTGCGTGATCGCCGCGTTGACCGGCTTAGCCGGCTCGACGGTGATCGGCGATTGCGTCAAGGTCGCCGGACAGGTCGGTTTTAGAGGACATATCACCGTCGGTTCGCGGGTGACCATCGCCGGTCAATCCGGTGTTTGGGGGGACGTTGCGGACGGCGCGACGATCTCCGGAAATCCCGCGCGAAATCATCGCGAAGATCTCCGCAGAGAGGTCATGATTCGCAAGCTGCCAAAGCTGTTCGATCGTGTTGAGGCTCTCGAGCGCACGCGCTCGGCCGAGTGACGGCGCATGACGCAGGCGACGTTACGCGATACGCTCCACTTCGAAGGAATCGGTCTTCACACCGGCGCTGCGGCCGCGGTCGAGGTGCGACCTGCGCCGGCGGGCGACGGTATCTGCTTCGTGCTGGGGAGCACGCGCGTGCCCGCCGTCGCCGAATACGTCGTCGACACGTCGCGAGCGACCGTCCTCGGCCGCGACGGCTCGACCGTCTCAACGACCGAACATCTGCTCTCGGCGCTCTTCGCCATGGGCGTGACGAACGCCGAAATCCACGTCGAAGGGCCTGAAATTCCAGCCCGCGACGGGAGCGCGGCCGAGTTCGTCACGGCGATCGCGCGATGCGGGCTGATTGCGCAGGGAGAGGCGCGCAGCGTCTTGGAGATCGAAGAGCCCTGTTGGATCCGCTCCGGTGACCGAATGATCGCAGCGTTTCCCGCGGACGCCTTTCGCGTGCGCTTCATCGCCGACTTTCCCGTGCCGATCGGCACGCAGTATTTCGACGGCCGCATCGACTCGGCGCGATACGAAAGCGAGATCGCCGGCGCGCGAACCTTCGTTTACTTGCACGAGGTCGAAGCGCTCTGGGCGCGCGGCCTCGGACGCGGCGGGAGCTTGGAGAACGCGCTCGTCTTCGGGCCCGACGGGCCGATGCAGACGCTGCGATGGCCCGACGAGCCCGTACGCCACAAAGTACTCGATCTGATCGGCGACCTCGCGCTGCTCGGATCTTGGCCGCTCTGTGAGATCGTCGCGATCAAGAGCGGCCACGAACTCCACGCATCGATGACGCGCGCTCTGCGCGCGCTCGCGAGCGTACCGTCCGCCTAGGAGTTGACGTTGGCCGAGCTAGACATACGCGCCATCTTCGAGATTCTTCCGCACCGGTATCCGATGTTGCTCGTCGACCGGATTCTCGAATTCGAGCCGATGGTGCGCGTCCGCGGATATAAGAACATCACGTATAACGAACAAATCTTTGCCGGGCACTTTCCCGGCAACCCGGTTCTGCCGGGCGTTTACATGATCGAAGCCCTCGCGCAACTGGGCGGCGCCATGATTCTCGAACCCGGCGAGTTTTCGCGAAAGACGCCGTATCTTGCCGGCATCGACAAAGCGAAGTTCCGGCGTCCGGTCGTTCCCGGCGACCGCCTAGACATGGAGGTTCGGATGCTGCGCCACAAGCGGAACATCGGCTGGGTGAGCGGCGAAGCAACGGTGGACGGGCAGTTCGCCTGCTCCGCGGAGATCATGTTCTCGATCGCGTCGGACCCGCGCATGTTCGGCGCCGACGCCAGCGTACTGCATGTCTGAGCGCTCCGGGCTTCCCTAATGCTGCATCCCACCGCGATCGTCCATCCGCAAGCCGAGATCGGAAAGAATGCGGAGATCGGGCCCTACTGCATCGTCGGCGAGCACGTTAGTATCGGCGCACGGACGGTTCTCCAGGCGCACGTCGTCGTGAACGGCTGGACCGAGATCGGCGAGGATTGCGTGCTCTATCCCTTCTCCACGGTTGGGGCGGCCTCACAAGATCGCAAATACGCCGGGGAGCGCGCTTACACGCGCATCGGCAACCGCACAACCCTTCGCGAATACGTCAGCATCCAGCGAGCGACCGGAGACGACGAAGTGACCGCGGTCGGAGACGATTGCTTATTGCTCGCGTACGTGCACGTCGCGCACAACTGCATACTCGGCAACGGCGTCACGATGAGCAATCTCGCGCAGCTGGCGGGACACGTGGACGTCGGCGACTACGTCACGATCGGCGGCCAGACCGGCGTCCATCAATTCACACGCATCGGGCGCAACGCGATGGTCGGCGGGATGAGCAAGTGTACGAAAGACGTTCCGCCCTTCTTTCTCGTCGAAGGAAACCCGTGCCAGCCCTACGGCCTCAACAGCGTCGGCTTGCGGCGCGCCGCCTTCTCGGTCGAAGAGCGCAAGGAGATCAAGAGTTTCTACAAGCTGCTGTACGACCCGAAGCTCAACGTCTCGCAAGCGATCGGGGCGATGAAGGAGCAGGTGACGACCGGCCCCGGGCGCGAGATCATCGCCTTTCTGGAAGCTCCTTCGCAACGCGGGGTGTTGAAGTAGCCTCGTCGCTTGCGTCTCGCCGATCGCTACGTGCCGCTTCGGGGACGCTCGTCGCCCGCGTCCTGCGGGCTCCTACTCCGCCGCGCTCGCGCCACCTCTTGAGGACAATTTTGACCTCCTGTCAATGGCGCTCGCGTCGGAGGCCCCGAGCCGGCACGTAGCGACCGACGAGACTCGAGGGGTCATGCGCTATTTCTTTTCTACCGGAGAGCCGTCGGGCGAGTCGATGGCGGTGTTGCTCGCGGAGGCCATCCGCAAGATCGATCCCGACGCGCAGTTCGAGGGAATCGGCGGCGCTCGAATGCGGGATGCTGGGTTTCGGCTCTGGATGAACCATCGCGGATGGGCGAGCATGGGTCCGCTCGCGGCGATTCCGCGCATTCCGAAGCTGCTGGGCGCGATGCTGCGCACGGCCTTCCACATCGCCGCGTCGAAGCCGGATCTGGTCGTGCTCGTAGATTTTGGCGTCTTTAACCTGCGTCTAGCAAACACGTTGCGCCGGCGCTTGCAGTACGATGGTCCGATCCTCGATCTTTTTCCGCCGGGTACGTGGCTCGACAATGCGAAGAAGGCGCGCAACGTTGCCGACGTTGCCTTTCCGGTTACGGCATTCGAGCATCAGTACGATTTCTATCGAAGCCTCGGATGCCGGGTCGAGTACTTCGGACATCCGCTGGCGAGTCGCTACCCGATGCGGCCGTTACGCGACCCGCCGCCGCGCGATGCCGGCGTCATCGCGATGCTGCCCGGAAGCCGGGCGGGCGAGCTGCGACGCCATCTGCCGGTGATGTGTGCGACGCTGCGCGCTTTGCAAAGGCACCGTCTGAATCTTCGCGGTATCTTCGGTGCTGCCGACGATCGCGCCGAGCGTACCATACGAAGCGCGATTGCCCGCGATGGACTCCGCAACGCGAGCGTTGCCCGCGGCGTGGCGGCGGCAGTTGAAGATGCGGACGCCGCGATCATCGCCTCGGGGACCGCCGTTTTGGAGAGCGCGCTTCTCGGCGTTCCGGCAGTAGCGATCTACGTGATCCCGCCAATCCTCATCCGCTACGGACATCGGATGATCAAGCATCGATTCATCACCCTGCCGAATCTCGTACTCGGACGCGAGGTCGTTCCCGAGCTCCTGCAAGAACGCGCGACGCCGCAGGCGCTTGCCGATGCGATCGAGTCGCTGATTGGCGACCCGGCACCGCAATACGAGGAGTTCGTACGATTGCGCGCAGCGCTCGGTCCGGCCGACGCACTCGAGCGCGCCGCCCGCTGCGCCGTCGAACTCGCACGCGGCAACGCATGATTCGCATCTACCACACGTCCGATCTGCACGATCGGCGCGGCATCGCCGCGCCGCTGCGCGAAATTCGCGCGGAGCGACCGGGGTTGCTCTTCGACTGTGGCGACTCGCTGCGCGGGAGTCAGAGCCTCTACCACCGCGACGAACCGATCATCGCGGAGATGGATGCGGCGGGTTACGACGCGCAAGCGATCGGCAATCGCGAATTCCACTATCTCTTTGGGCTGCTTCGTGCGCGCGCCGCGAAAATGCGCCACCCGCTCGTCTGCACCAATTTGCAGGACACGAAAGGGCGCGCCTTGCCGTTTCTGCCGTCGATTCGCTTCGACGTTGCCGGCGACCGCGCAGAGAAGGTTCGGGTGCACGTGCTCGGTCTGCTCGTTATGCAGTATCGGATGGGAAGCGCCTGGGAGCGCCTCTTCGGCTGGCGTTTTCTCGATCCGTGGAGCGCGGTCGCGCCCTACGCAAGCGACCTACCCGACGGCGATCTTCTCGTGGTGCTTTCGCACGTCGGTCTCGCGCTCGACCGCCGGCTCGCCGAACGCGTGCCCCGCATCGATCTAATTCTCGGCGGGCATAGTCACGATACCCTCGAGCGACCCGAATACGCCGGAGCCGTACCGATCGTCCACGCCGGTCCCTACGGACGCTACGTCTCGCGCAACGAAGTAGATTACGACCCGCAGCGCCGTCGCTTCGTGCTCGCCGATTTCGCACTGCTTCCACTACTAGAACGCAGTGCGGCGTGAAGCGCGTGCTCTTCGTGACCAACGGTCACGGCGAAGTCGCGATCGCCGAGCGCATCGCAAGTGAGCTTCGCGTCTTCTTGCCGGATGCGCAATTCGATCATCTCGCGCTCGTCGGGATTCAGACCGGCGCGACGCTGAGCGACGTAGGCCCGCGCCGCTCGATGCCGAGCGGCGGATTGATCGCAATGGGAAACGCCCGCAACCTGGCGCGCGATCTGCGCGCCGGTTTGCTCGGGCTCACCTGGGCTCAGGCGAAATTTCTGCGGAGGGCTCGCGGCTCGTACGATGCGGCCGTCGCAGTCGGCGACGTTTACGCCCTCGCGATGACGTTGCTGGCAAAAACGCCTAGCGTCTTCGTTGGAAGCGCGAAGAGCGTCGAAGTAGCACCGTACGGTCCGTTTGAAGAACGCGTTCTTATGCGTGCGAGACTCCGTTTCGTACGCGACCGCGCGACGGCGCTTGCGCTGCGGCGCCATGGGATCGACGCCGACGCCGCCAACGCGATCGTCGATCTCTTCGAATCGCCGAGCGACTCGCGCATCGAGCCTGCCGTCGCGGGGTTCGCGCAGGCGCTCGCGCTCTTTCCGGGGAGCCGGGAGAGCGCGTATGAGGAGGCTGGCTTTCTTTTCGAGGTTACCCGCGAGCTCGCGGCCTCCCGCCCCGAGCTGGGGGCCGTGCTATCGATCGCACCGGGGCTCCAGCCGGCGCGTTTTGCCGAAAATGCCTGTGGCGCCGGCTGGGAGGTTCGTCCGACGCCCAACGCGCTGATACCGTTCTCGCTGAGTCTGCGAGGACGCGAGATCGTGCGCAGCTGGCAGGGTCCAATCGGACCGCTCCTCGCGCGCGCCGTTCTCGTCTTAGGACAAGCCGGGACCGCGAACGAAGCAGCCGCGGCGGCCGCGTTGCCGGTCGTCGCCTTCGAACGCGAACGCGATCGCCGGGACCGCTGGTATCGGCAACGCCAGCGCGGATTGCTCGGGGAGGCGCTCGCCGTTCTGCCGGGCGATCTGCGCGATGCAGTCGCGGGCGCGAGCGCGATTCTCGACGATCCTGCACGGCGGCAGCGCATGGGAGCGATCGGGCGCGAGCGGATGGGCGACGCCGGCGCCGCGCGACGAATTGCCGAGCGTATCGCTGACTTGGTCGCGCAATCCTGATGCGCCGTCTGATGCCCGTGGGGCTCGGATCGATCTTTGCGATCGTACCGCTCTTTCCGAGTTTCATCGCGCTCACCGGCGTCGGCTTTCCAGGCTTTACGCTGCTTCCTCGCGGCGTAACGCTCGCGGTCCTGGGATGCTGCGCGCTCCTCGCGATCTACGCGGTGGCGACGCTCGCGCGATTCCCGCAACGCGGATCGCAGCCGTTGCTCCTTCCGTTGGCGGCGGTCTTCGGAGCGGGTCTCTTGGCAGACGTTGGGGGCTTCGATCCGGTTGCCGGCCTGCTCTTTACGGGAATCGGCGCCCTCGGAATCATCTGGCACGCTTCCGTCATGCGTTTCTATTCGGACCGCTACGCGGCCGTGGCGATCTACTGGTCTTTCTTACTCTCCGGCGGGCTGGCGTCGGCCGTGGCAATCGCCATGATCGTGACGCGCTATCCTCCGGCACAGTACGCAATCGCGCACGGTCGCGCGACCGGGACGTTCGTTCTGCCCGGCGAGCTCGCCGGCTATCTCATCGTGCTCTTGCCGATCGCGTACGCTCTGGGCTGCGTTGCGCAAGCTCGCGCGCTGCGGATGCTCGGCCGGGCAGTGCTCGCGCTGGGATTCGTGACGCTCGTGCTGACGTATTCGCGCGCCGGCTGGATGGGAGCTGCGGCCGCCTTTGCCTTTCTCTTTGTGGCGCGCGGACGTCGCAGCCTCGGCGCGGCGACGGCCGTCGCGCTCGGCGGAATCGCCGCTGTGCTGCTGCTCTTCAACGCGCACCACGATCCGAGCGAGGATTACACTCGCCTGTCGATCTGGAAAACGGCGGTCGAGATCGCGAACCGGTTTCCGCTTACCGGCGTCGGACCGTTCAATTTTTCGCGCCTCTACTCGCTGGTGCGCGCGCCCGACGGCGATGCGACTGCATTTCACGCGCACAGTCTCTATCTGACATTCTTCGTCGAGTTCGGAATCGTCGGCCTGAGCGCCGTTGCGTGGACCATCTGGCGATTTGCCGTCGAAGTGCGCCGCCGCATCGCGGACGCAGAACCATCGCAGGCGTTGCTCTCCCTCGCCATTGCGGCGGGACTGGCCGGCGTCGCCGTGCAAGGGCTGATCGATACGGTGACGGTCGTGATTTTCGGGTTATGGATGCCGATTATGAGTCTTGCGCTGGCCGCAGCGCGGGGCGGCGAGCCGCGCCCGACCATTGAAGGATGACGCGGTACCGAGC
>JBAUYZ010000034.1:0-27366 GCA_049585055.1 Candidatus Cybelea sp.
GGGCACGCCGGTTGCGACGGCGCTGCGGCGCGCGCTCTTCCAAGCAGAGGGCGCGGCGAACTCCGTCGAGCTCTTCGCGACTGCCGTGCAGTACGGCGATCTCGAGGAAGCGCGCTTTGCCGTCGAAGCCTTCGCCGCGGTCGTCGCGCCGACTCGCGCCTATCTTTACGCGCACCAGTTGCTCGCGCGCGCCCACCTGCTCTTGCGATCCGGCGAACGTGGAGGCTGGATCGACAACGCCGGCGACGCCGCGCGCGCGTTCAGCGCCATGGGCATGCGGCGCTGGACGAACGAAGCGATGCGGCTGCTCGTTGCGCAGGAGCCGGCGGGTGACCGGCGTTCCCGCGGACGGCAAAGCGGCACCACGCTCACGGGGCGGGAAGAGCAGGTCGCGCAGCTGATCCGGCGCGGCGCGCGCAATCGAGAAGTGGCCGCCGCGCTGCAAATTAGCGAGCACACGGTCGAGCGCCACGTGAGCTCGATTCTGGGGCGGCTCGGCCTGCGGTCGCGCTGGCAGATTGCGGATGCGCCGAAGAACGACGAACGTTAAGCTTCTCCGAATTTTCTTATGGTTCGATAAAGTCACGTTGCCGACGCCTTAACGATTCGCGCATTCCCAGGATGCAGCCATAGTACCGTTGCTCTAGCATCGTGTTGAAGAGCTCCGGCCCAAGCGCCGCCTCTTAGTTGCTGCTGGGAGTCGAATTTGATCAAGAGCCTGCTCGGGGTCAAGAAGCGCGTCTTCCTCATTCTATTTATCTACGTGGTCGCTCCGCATGCACGCGCTCTTGCCGAAAGCGGCGGCCTCGTTACGGGCACGGTCAGCGACGACAAGACCCATGCCGTGGTCGAAGGCGCGCAGGTCGTGGCGAAGTCACCGAGCGGCACCTACAAGGCGGTCACCGACGCGCGCGGGCAGTTTCGTTTTCTCAGCGTCCTGCCCGACACGTACTCGCTCTCCGTTACGCAGAGCGGCTATCTGCCCTACTCGGTGACGGTCGTGGTGCTCAACGGCTCGCAGCAAGCCGTCAACGTGCCGCTCTCCAAGACCCTAAAGATCATCGCGACGACCCACGCCCGTTCGGCGGGAAGTGCGTATCAGCGCGGGATGACCATCGACACTTACACGGTGACCGGCGCGCAGATCCAGACGGTGATGGGCAAGTCGTTCAACGCTAACGAAGAGGATTTGCTGCGCAGCATCCCCAGCGTCACGATCGACAAGACCGGCACGGTCTCCATCCGGGGCGGCTTCGCGTTTGAGGCAGCGTACGAGTTCGAAGGCATCGACTACACGACGCCGACGGCCAACTTGCAGAACACGCTGCAGAACATCGGCAACTTCAACCTGCTCAACGGGGTGGGCAGCGTGCAGCTTATTCCCGGCGCCGGCGACGCGACGCACGGCGACACCGGAACCGGGCTTGTGCTCTTTACGGCCAAGAACGGCACCTATCCGACCTACTTCCACGTCGACGCGGAGTCGCTGCTCTACCCGTATCTGCACCAACTGGGGCTGGAATGGGGGTGGGCCGATCCCTCGCAAAAGCTTTCCAACTACGCCGGGTTCATCGGCATCCGGCGCGCCTTTCAATACGGCATCCCCGGCACGGCGGCCAATACGCTGGGGACGCTTGGCACCAACGCGTCGACGTTGGGCAGTACGATCGATCCGAACCTGGTCTACTACTCGCCGCAGTTCTTGGCTTCAGACGACTTCCTCGACAATCTGATCTACCGGTTCGGGAAGAATAGCAATCAGCGGCTACAGTTCTTCATCCAAGACCAGTCGATCGATCAGACGCTGGACTATGGCGGCTTTCAGTATTTGCCGTACATCTCGGGCGGCACGACGGCCGGGAAATGCGCGCCTTATCCGATCATCGGTCCCAACGGTCCGATCAACAGCGTGCAGCAGAACTTTGCCTGCGACTCGCTCATCCCACTCTTTCCGGGCCAGCCCAATACCTATGCGTTCGTTTCGCAGGCCGATGAGCGCAAGAGTCCGTTTCTGGCCTATAAGTTCGAGTACGGCATCAACTTGGGCGGCTCGACGTTATTGACGACGCGGTATTGGCGGACGTGGAGCGATCAGTCGCAGATCATGCCCGCACAAGGCGTTTACGCCGACCCGTTTGGGGGCTCGCGCACGGCCGCGCAGCTCGACGGCACGACCCAGATCGGCAGCAAGAATACGCTCAAATACGGCGGCCTCTACGAGTACGTGCTGCCCTACGGCGATCGCTACGACTTCACGTCGTACACGGCGTTGACGACCCCGGCCTACATCGTGACCTATCCGATCACCCATCCGCTGCAGCCGCTGCCGCTGCCCTATACCTACGCCGGCTTACTGCCCAACAACAACCCGTCGACGCAAGCGGGCTTGGAGCAAGATTTCTTTACGCCGGCTGCCTGCGCGCAAGCGCACCTCTCTTCGAACTGCGGCTATTTGAATGCGTGGTTTCCCGGCGGCGTGCGCTTTCCGTTCGAAGAAGACGTCTATACCGTTGGGCAGCAGCAGTACGGCGCCTACCTGCAAGATACCATCGACATGAGCAATCGCTGGAAGGCCGAGGCTGGAGTGCGGCTGGACGGCTACAACTTCCAGATCCCGACCCAAGCGGGCGCGCCCGCCTCGATTCCCGCCGCCGAGCATCAGCGGATGTACGAGCCGCATTTGGATGCGTCGTATCTGCCCGATCTGCGCGACACGATTCGGGTTGGCTTCGGCCATACGCTCTCGATGCCGCTGCCCAGCCTCATCGGGGCCAACGTCAGCCAAGCGCCCTATGCGGCCTTTAACAAGATCCCGTCGTATGACAACTCGAGTCCAGGCGGCGGCCCGGCACAGTATTGCGGACCGCTGGCCAATCAGACGTGCAGCAGTTACGCCGATCAGCTCTACTGGCTGACGCGCGATTACCGCTTCGGCAGCTCGACGCTGGAGACGCCGCTGGTCGGCGCGAGCTTCACCAATATCGACGTCTCGTGGGCGCACGAGTTTCGCGATGGCTCGGCGGTGAAGGTTACGCCGTTTTACCGGCGCGGCTACAACGTGATCGAACAGACCGCACAGATCGTCGGGTTCAACTTCCAAACCGGCTCGCCGATCTTCGGCGACGTCCAATACTCCAATGAGGGCATTCAAAAGGCGACCGGTATCGAGATGCTCTACAACAAGGAAGTTCCGCTGGGACTTTCGTGGCAGATCGGCGCGACATATATTAGCCAGTTCGGCAACGAGCCGCCGGGAACGTTTTTGCAGCCCGCGGCGCTTGCGCTTGGCACCGTCTACCGCTCGCCGGATCTCTCGCCGTTTCAACTCAACGCCGCCTTCAACTGGAAGAACAGTCATGGCTGGCGGATCAACCCGGTGCTCTACGCCAACTCCGGCTACCCCTACGGCGCCGGGTATTATACGGCCGTCTACTGCAACGGCATCCCGGTGGTCGTTCCCAACACGAGCCTGAGCACGATCTACTCCGACACGCCGGGCTATATCGATCCGCTCGATCCCGGTACGTGCACCAAGCCGAATATCGCCGCAACGCGCGGCATCGCCGAACGCGGGCTTCCTGGCGGCTTCCTGACGACGCCGCGCGTCGATGCCGATCTCACCGTCGAGTACCATCCGCCGACGCGCAGCATCGTGCAATCGGTTTTCGGACTGCAGATCGTCAACTTGTTCAACGAGCTCTACAACGTGCCGGTCTATAACGGTTGCTACGGCGCGCCCGTTTCGACGGGCCTGGCCAGCGGCAATGCGCCCTGCACGTATTCCACGGCGCCCTACGCGCCGCCCGATCTCTCGGCACATCCCAACTCGCCGTATCTTACCTATCCCAACGAGCCGCCGATCTCATTCCGCCTCTACTATCAGGTGACGATATGATGCTCGACACTTCGCGTTTCGCTCGGCGCTTCGCTACGCTGATCGCAGCTCTCGCCATCGTCGGGTGCGGCGGTGGCGGAGCGTCGGAGCCGACCGTGACGTCGTCCGATCCGGCCGCCACGAGCAAGCTACAGTTCGCCGTGGGCGTCGCGACGATGTCGTTCAATAAGGGAACGAGCGTTGCATACGGACTCAACGTCGTCGAAACGCTGCGCCAGCACGACGGGCTCTCCGGCACGCTCTACAACGTACCAATGATCATCGGCCCCAGCAGCTTCTACGTTCGCACCTCGACGGAGACCGGCAACGACGTGCAGTCGGCTGGTTCCGATTTCGGAACCAATCACATCACTTGGGGCACGCTCAACCAATCACAATGGGTGCCACCCGCAGCCGGCGGTCTCAAACGCTCGACCACGGGCGCCTTCGGCTACGGCTTATGCGCGTGCAACTCCGACTCGGGGCCGGGCAACGGCACCACGCCGCTCTTCGTCGCCTACAATCTTCCCGTCTACGGCAACAACGAAGAGTTTTGGTACGGCGGACCGCCGGCCTATCCGGCCGCGGGACCGCAACTCATCGCGCTCGGGTGGTTCGGCTATTCGCTGGGATTCACCGATTTCGCGGTCACGCCGGTGATCGGCAAATACAATCTGTACGCGGCCGTGCCGCCGGCCTACGATACGCCGCAGAATCCCACGCCCAGTCCCGGCCCCGACGGCACGCCGACCCCGCCGCCGGGCATTCTGGCCTCTGGTGCGCAAATAACGAATCTCACGCCGCTGCCGCAGTTCCCAACGCCGCAGTTCAAGCCGGATCGTAAAGGCGGCGGAACGGTCGTGGTCAATGTGCCCGCAGGCGCAAGCGAAGCGCTCGTCGTGGTGCGAGCGCTGGGCGGCAGCGGCTCGACGAGCTGCGTGCAATCCTCGCACCAAAACGACGCCTTCTACACCGTCGTCGCGCATCACAGCGGCCCGCAGCAGCTCGCTTTGCCCGACGAGATCGGGCCGCTCACGCAATCGGGGCAGAAGTCGGTAACGATCTGTCCGCAGCAGACCTACCAAATCTACGCGGCCGGCGTCGACTATCCGGCCTATGAAGCCTCGTACCCGAACAATCTGTCGCAACTGCCGCTCATCAAGGGTCCAAACGGCCAAGCCGACGTTACGACCTCCGATCTGCTGACGGCGGCATACCCATGAGCGGGGTTCGTCCTTCGACTACGCGTGCTTCGCACGCTGCGCTCAGGATGACACGGTTGGTGGCGCACACTGCGCTCAGGATGACACGGTTGGTGGCGCACGCTGCGCTCAGGATGACGTTGCTGTTTGCAGTCGCGTTGAGTGCGGGGTGCGGTGGCGGTGGCGGATTGCCGGTCGGTTCGGTCGTGAACACCGGCGGCGGCTCGGGGCCGCCGCCGACGAAGCTCGTCGACGTCAAAGTCACCGTGACGATTCCGCCAAGCGGGCGGCGGCAGGGGATTCGTCCGGATTATGTTTCGGTGAATACGAAGTCGCTGGTGATCGAGCTTTCCTCGGTCGATGGTCAAGGAGCGACGGGCGTCAACGCGACGACGATCGACACCGCGGCGAAGTCTCGCGGTTGTAAGCAGGAAGGCGGAGAGAGGGTCTGCACTGCGACCGCCTCCGGATCGCCCGGCAACGACGTCTTTGCGGTGACGACGTACCAAGACACGAATGCCACCGGGGCCGTCCTCTCCGTGGGCAGCGTGCAGGCAAAGATCGCAGGCGGCGGCGGGAACGTTCCCGTCAACAACAAGATTTCGATTGCGCTTGCGGGTGTCGTTGCTTCGCTCGGCCTCAACCTGTCGCCGACCGACGGAAAGCGCGGCAAGCCCGCCACGTCGGACGTTTCATTTGCCGCCTACGATGCAAGCGGTGCGCAGATCGTCGGACCGAGCGATTTCCTGATGCCGCTGCTGCTCGCGATCGAAGGCGACAACAACAACGCGTTCCTTTTGCACGCCGGCAAGCACTCGGGTACCTCGCTGAGCATTAGCAAACCGGCGTCGGGCATAACGTTGACCTATGACGGTAACCAACAGGCATCGTCGGTAACGGTGCAGGTAAGCGTCGACGGGCCGAGCTCGATCAACGCAAAGCAGCCCTTCAAGCTGCGTGGTAAGCAGCCACCGCCGCCGGTCGGAACGATCTACGCGCTCAACCTCGGCACGAACGACGGGCAGGGTGCGACAATCACGGAGTATGACGGAAAGGCGAGCGGGGACGCGCAGCCGGTCCGAACGCTCCAGCTCGACTCGAAGCTCTACGCGCGCAGCATCGCCGTCGATGCGAACGATAACCTTTACGTCGGATACTTCGACAATCAGTACGGCTTCTCGCCATCCGACGGCCTGCCCGATGCTCGCAACGAGGTCGCGATTTACGCCCCCCACGCAAGCGGCAACGCTCAACCGGCGGCGTACCTCACCGCCGACAAGACGACGAAGTCGCTCCTCTTCCCGCTCTACATGGCCTTCGATCAATCCGGCGACTTGGTGACCTACGGCGCGACGAGTGTCGACGGCAACGGCGGCAACGACGCGGTGCTGATCTATGCACCGGGAAGTTCCGGTGCGGTGGCGCCCGCGGACGCCTGGGCCTTCGGCTCACCGTCAATTCGCTACGCCGGGCCCACCGGGCTCGCGCTCGACCCGGGCGGCAACTTCTACTTCAACGGCCAGCTGCATTCGTCGCTCGGTCCGGTCTATGGCCTCTTCGTCGCTCCTGCATCCGATAATAACAATCCGTCAGTCGTTCCCTCGCGAGCGATTCCGTGGGACACCACAACGGAACTCGCACCAGGGCTCACGCGAAACGTCGCGCTGAGCGACAGCAGCGAGATCTATATCTCGAACGTGCTCGAAGAGTTTACCAAGAGCAGTTATCCGGAGTGTCAGGGTCGCGTGAACGTCTTTGCAGCCGGTGCGGACGGCGGGAGTACGGACGTTCCGCCATTACGCATGCTGACGCTCGATGGCGTATTTACCGCAAACCCGGCATGCGTTTCGTATACCGGCAATGCTCTCGCGCCGTTCTTCCCAAGCATTACGCTCTACGGCACGACGCTCTTCGTCGCCGACGACTTTAACAACGCGGTCGATTCGTTCCCGTCGAGCGGAAACGGCGACGTGAAGCCGATTTCGCAGATCGCCGGCTCGGCGACCGGTTTGAACGCGCCGATCGCGCTCGTCATTACAAAAGATTCCGGGCGGGCCAAGGCTCGCTCGGATTACCACCGGTGATGCACTCCCAGCCTAATAAAGGATAGCCTTACATGAGAAAGACCCTCGCTACCCTAGCCTTGGCAGCCGTTCCGGTGCTGATTCTCAGCGCCTGTAACGGAAGCGCCGGAGGTTCAGGAGCAAGTACGATACCGAGCGCGCCCGCCGCGACGCACGGTGGAAGAGTCCACCACAACGACAATGGGCCGCAGGACCTCCACGCGGGCGGCGCTACCTTCCCGGCGTACGCCTACAACCTCGGAAATCAGCCGGTTGGTCCGGCTAGCGGACCCCAAGCACCTCCAGGAACGGGCTCGCTCTTCGCGGCCTATGGTGGAACCGGAACGATCTACTACTGTTTGACGGGAAGCGGCTTCGGTCGCGCCGAGTTCGAGGCGAACAACGGCACCGCAACGGTGGCCTGCGCCGGTCTCGGCGATGCCGCCACGGGCTTCGGCGCGCGGACCGACCCACTCGACTTCGTCGGCAGCGACGTGGCGATGGCGTCGACCGAGTGCTGCGCGTCGGGTACGACCTATGCGAACGGCCGTCTCACGGGTTCGGTGCAGTGGGGCCAGCCATTCGAGTTCCCGGCGATCGGCGGTCCGATCGTCTACGGGTTCCGTCCGCACGACTTCGGCGTCTCGAACATCAAGCTCTCAACCTGGACCTACTGCGCGATTGCAAACGGCACGATCGGCGACTGGAACGACGGCGCGATCACGGCCGACAACGGCGGGTCGGTGACCGGCGGCGTCTCCGAACCGATTACCTTCTACTACCGCTCCGATAAGAGCGGCACGACCTACCTCTACACCTACCATCTCACGCAAGCATGCAACCAGAGCTTCGGTGCGCCGTATGACTCGGCTCCGTACGGTTCGCCGAGCCGTTCCGCAGCATGGACGCATAGCTTCGGCCAATCGTGGACGACGCTCGGCGCGCCGAGCGGAGGGCAGCCCAGCGGCAGCACCTTCGTCGGTGCGAGCGGCAACCCGGGCGTGCTCGCGGCGATCCAATCCACGCCGTTCGCGACGGGTTACGTCGAGGGCGCGTGGGCGAAGTCTGCCAATCCGAAGGTCAGTCAAGCGCAGCTTCAGGACGACGCGCAAACGACGTTCGTCGACCCGACCAATAAGACGGCCGTCACGCTTGCTCTAAAGAAAGTTATCAAGAAGAACATCTCGTACGGAATGGGCAGCGACGGCATTTCGCTTGGCTCGAGCGCGCCGTGGTGCCAGCTCTACATCGATCCCAGCAACTGGAACTTTCCGCATCAGTCAGCCGGCGCGTACCCAATCGTCGGCATCAGCTACGTGGATTTCTACGGCAACAACAACGGCGTTCACGTTTCCGACAAGACGAAGCTCATCAACTTCATCACGTCGGCTGCGGCGAACACCATTGTCAAGAAGCTCGAATACATCCCGCTCACCAGCTCGATCCATACGGCGGTCAAGGCCGCTCTCAACGGAACGACCGGCGGCGGTAAGGGCGGCGTCGGCCACCCCTGTCTCCAGTAACGCCACGATCGCTTGTTTACGCGCGCCGCCGCAATGCGGCGCGCGTAACCTCGCGCTCCATCCATTCGCTAAGGCATAGAACGCTGCATCGATGAATTGCTTTTCCAGCCTCACCTGTTTGCTTTTCGGAGCAGCGCTCGCGGGATGCGGCGGCTCGGGTTCGTCGTCGAACGGGATGCCCGCGCAAGCCGGCACCGCGCGCGTGCGCTATGCGGACGGAGCGCCATCGCTCGAGGCGCTGATCAACGGCGTCCCGCAGGATATCGGCGTCGCCTATCTTCAGGTCGACTCGCACACGGTCGTCTCGATCTTCAGCTATGGCACGATCACGTCGTTCTTCAACGTGACGCCGGGCGTGCATTCGGTCACCGCGCGCGACACGTTGGGATACGCGGTCGGCCCGCTCAAGACGCCGTCTCTGAGTGCGGGCAAGCTCTACTCACTCATCCTGGTGGGATCGTATCCCAACTATCGCGTGCTCGCGTTTGAAGAGCCGGCAAGCAGCGGCAACGCGCAGCTCTCGCTCTACGAGGCCTCGCCCTCGTCCCGGCACGCGGAGTTCGGCACCTTCCAAGCGTCGACGAGCTCGAACTTCAAGCAACTCGGCAACGCGAGCTTCGGCAACGTCGCGACCGTAAACCTCGGTAAGAGCGTTTCGAATATCGGCGGCTATGTGGGTCCGCCCAACCCGCGCGCCACGATGACGCCGAAGCAAATCGATTCGTTCGATGCGCAGAACGTGCTGCCGTTCCAGAACGCTAGCCGCCTCTCGCTCTTTCTCTTCGATCCTAAGGCGGGCAGTGGCCGAGTCTTTGGGAGCCTCGATCGATGAAGCTCTCGACGATCTTTCTCTCGCTTGCGACCGTCGCGGCGATTGCCGCGGTGGTCTCGGGCTGTGGTGCAAGCGGACCGGCGCCCGTGACGATCGAGCAGCCGCCGCCACCGACCGCGACGCCGGCCTCGAGCCGCCTCTACGTCGACCATAACGGCACGCTGTACGCCTATCGCTTACCGCTGGCGCAAAACTCGAAGCCCGTGAAGACCTTGATGGAGTGGCCAGGTCTGGCCGTCGCGCCGCAGCTCACCGTCGATCAATACGGCCGCTTCGTGCTGGCGGATACGAAGGAACTGCGGTTCTTCAAACCGCCGATCGTTTCGTTCGATCCTGCGCGGGCCTATCTGCGCGTGTCGCTGACGCCGGCCATCACCAACATCGGCCAGTCGGGTGCGAACTTGGCCGATCTGCAAGTCGATCCGAACGAGAATCTTTGGCTGCTCAACAACCTTGGCCCCGAGATTACCGAGCTGCGCGCGCCGATCAAGAAGACGAGCGTCGCGGCCGTCACCGTTATCTTCGGTGCGCCCGGTTCGAAGACGGCCGGCTTTACGACCCTGGTTCAAGGGCGCTTCGATATCAACGCGGCGCTCTACGTGTATGCAAGTTCGTCGACTCGCTCGCGGCTCTTCAAGCTCAGCTTTCCGTACGCGAAACCGCCCGGTACGGTCGGCATCGATCTCGCCCAGGCCGACTTCGTCGATTCCAGCGAGTGGCCGCCGACCGCGCAGAGCGCGCCGTCGCTTTTACTGGGGCAGTACTTCGGCCAGCTCCAATCGCCCAAGCCCGGGTCGCCGCCCTCGCCGCCGGTTACGGTGACGGCGCAGTTCCCGCAGCCCTTCATTCCATCGGTGGGCCGCTTTCCCGACGCGCATGTCGAGGCGCTCATCGGAGCGCTCGCCGCCGATACCTACCGGTTTAGCTTCTACACGCTCGATGCCGGCACGGGCGTCCTCGACGTTTGGGATTTGCCGATGAAGTCGAACGCCAAGCCAAAGTTCTCGGTGGCGTGCTTGGGCGGCCCTTCAAACTGCAGCCACAAGTTCGAGCACTTGTTCCTGGCGCCGTAGGTCCGATGGTTTAGCGCTTCCGTCCCTTGCGGCGCGGAGTCGCTGCCCGCGTTGCCACAGAATCGACGAAATCGGCGGTTACCTGGATGAGCTCGCCCACGGTCGCGACTTTTTCACCGACGTCGTGCGCCCGGACCGCTCCCTTCTGTACGCCGCGTGCGGCTCGTCTGACCGTCCGCGCCGGATCGCCGGCAACGCTCTTCACGCCCTTTTTCACGCCCGTCGCGGCGGCTTTCGCGCGCTTCTTGACCGTGGTCGAAGCCTTCTTCAAGGCCTTAGACACGCCCGTCTTACGTTTTGCGGCGACCGTTTTGCGCTTTGCGACGCCCGTTTTGCGCTTTGCGACGCCCGTTTTGCGCTTTGCGACGACCTTTGAACTCCTAGCGGTTTGTTTCTTTCGCGTCGTCGATTTCTTCATTGCCTTACGAGCAGCCATTTCTCTACCTCCCTTGTTAGACGGTCGAACGCCGGCTCACGGCTCGAATGATGGCCAGCAAGATCACCGCGCCGATGAAGGCGCAGACCATGCTGCCGATATTGAATCCGGTGACGCCGACGTGACCGAAGAAGCCATAGACGAAGCCGCCGATCACGGCGCCGATGATGCCCACGACGATATCGCCGAGCAGTCCGCCGGGCCCCTCGCCCGGTACGAAGAACTTCGCCACGGCGCCGACGATTAAACCAAAGATAATCCAGGCTAAAATGCCCACTCTGTGAACCTCCTCGAAGTAGTGCCTGCGGTTATGATTCCCCAAGCAGCATCCGACCAAACGCTTTTTCGCAACGCCGTCTCGCTTACGATCCGGTCGTTACCGGCTGTTCGACGACGTCAAAGTTCGCGGGTATAGCCTTCGGTATGCCGAGGCATAAGAAACATCCGCCGCTCCGTGCCGCGCTGGCCCTAGGAGCGCTCGGCATCGTCTTTGGAGACATCGGCACGAGTCCGCTCTACGCGTTCAGGCAGTGCTTTGTCGGCCCGCTACATGTCGCTCCGACGCACGACAACGTGTTGGGTCTTTTGAGCTTGATTCTCTGGTCGTTGATCTCAATCGTTTTCGTTCGCTACATCGGGATGGTGATGCGTCTGGCGCACGACGGGGAGGGCGGCATCCTGGCATTGCTGGCATTCGTCCTGCCACCGGTTCGGCGGGGCGTTCCGCCGCCGGCCACTTGGCTGACCTTTTTGATTATTCTCGGGGCCGGCATGCTCTTTGGCGACGGAATAATTACGCCGGCGGTCTCGGTGCTTTCGTCGGTCGAGGGGCTCGGGGTGGCGACCTCTGATGCTCAGCCCTACGTGGTGGCGATCGCCGTGGGTATCCTCGCCGGTCTGTTTCTGTTCCAGAGTCGCGGCACCGCGCGAATCGGTTCGATCTTCGGTCCGATCATGCTGGCGTGGTTCGCCGCGATCGGAGTGCTCGGTCTGCTCGGGATCGCTAAGTATCCGGCGGCCCTCTGGGCCTTCAATCCGATTTACATCGTTCGGTTTTTCTCGGCGCACGGTTTCGCGGCAATCGCGGTATTCGGTGCGGTCGTGCTCTGCGTATCGGGCGTGGAAGCGCTCTACGCGGATATGTCGCATTTCGGGCGCGTTCCGATCGCCGTTGCTTGGTCGGCCGTCGTTTTTCCGGCGCTCGTACTGAACTATATCGGGCAAGGCGCGCTGGTTCTCGCCGATCCGACGGCTCTGGCAAACCCGTTCTATCACTTGACGCCTCGCTGGGCGCTCTATCCCATCGTCGCACTTGCGACCGCCGCGACGATCATCGCATCGCAGGCGCTGATCTCCGGCGTTTTCACGCTCACCAAGCAGGGCATCAGTTTGGGATTCATCCCGCGCATGCGGGTGATCTACACCTCGCTAGCACACCGCGGGCAGGTCTACGTTCCGTTTATGAACCGGTTACTCGCGGTCGCATGTATCGCGTTGGTCCTTGCGTTCCACAGCTCGGCGCGCCTGGCCAACGCGTACGGTCTCGCCGTTGCGGCGACGATGGTCGTGACGTCGATTGCGTACTTCGAGGTCGTTCGCGTGAAGTTCCGATGGAGCCTCACCGCCGCGGTTCTTGCGACGGCACCATTCCTCGCCGTGGAAGTGCTGTTTGTCATCGGCAGTCTGCCCAAAGTGCTGGAAGGCGGTTGGATTCCGCTCGTCGTGAGTGCCCTGGTTTTTGTTATTGCCGGCACCTGGAGGGCGGGCCGGCGGCGGGTCGCGCTCGTCCAGCTCGAGCAATCACAATCGGTCCGCGAATTTCTGCGCGACGTGCGCGGACGATTGGGCGTTCCTTATCAGGGGACCGCCGTCTTCTTAACCGGCGACCCCGAGGGGATACCGTTCGTCCTACGGCACCACTGGGCGCGTACGCACAGCATCGACGAGAAGATCGTGCTCTTGACGATCATTCCTTCGACCGATCCCTACGTGCGAGGCGACCGACGGGTCGCGGTCGAGCGGCTGTCGGAAGGCTTAGTACGCGTCACGGCATCCTTCGGATTCATGGAGAGGCTCGATATTGCGCGCATCACCCACGCTTGCGCAGCCGCCGGGCTTCATATCGGGGGTGAAGACACGACGTATTATAGCGCGGATCCTCACATTATTCCGGTTCGCCGTGGCTTGTTCCGGGCATTCTGGCGGGGTCTTTACGTGATCTTGCGCCGCAATGCTCGGAGCGTTACGTCGACGCTCGGCATCCCCGCGGATGCGCACGCGCGGCTCGGTATCGAGGTTCCAATGTAAGCGGCGCTACGATCCCTTTGCGAAGAAGTAAAACATGCCGATCGTCGCCGCACCCATGAGCGCGACCGTTCCCCAGCCCCAGGCTCGCGCCACGAGCGAGCTCTTCCATTCGCCCATGATCGATTTGCTCGAGGCAAACCAGACGATGACTGCGATGAGCGGTACCGCCGCGACGCCGTTGAGCACTGCTGACCAGAAGAGCGCCTTGATCGCGTCGATCTTCAGCAGATTCATGCCGATTCCGATGATGATGCCGGCGGTGAGGATTCCGTAGAATTTGGGCGCGCGCCGCGGCGACTCGTTGAGTCCCTCCCGGAAACGAAACGTCTGCGCGGCGACGTACGCCGACGATCCGGCGAGGACGGGGACGGCAAGCACGCCGGTGCCAACCATTCCCAGCGTAAAGAGAAGCGCGGCAAAGTTGCCGGCGAGCGGCTTCAACGCCTCGGCCGCCTGCTGCGCGGTCGCGATATCGTGCTTGCCGTGGGCGTTGAGCGTAGCGCCCGTCGTAACAATGATGAAGAACGCAACCAAGTTGGAGAAGATCATACCGGCGTTGACGTCGGTATGCATGTTCGCAACGGCCTTTTTGTCGGTGCCGCGACGGGAGGCGAGCGTCGTGTTTCCGGCCCCTTTATCTTCCTCGACCATTAGGGAGGCTTGCCAAAAAAATAGGTACGGCGTGATCGTCGTCCCTAAGACGCCGACCATCGTCGACAGCGAGCCGGCGTTCATCTCGACGTGCGGAACGAGAAAATGAAACAATACCGAGAGCCACGGCGGGCGCACGACGAAGGCGGTCACGACGTACGCAAAGAGCGTTAGCGTGAGCCACTTGAAGACGCGAGCGATCATTGCGTACGAAAGCCACGTTTGGGCGGCGATCAAACCGACGCCGAAGAAGAAGACCCATGCGTCGACGGGTACGGGAAGCACCAGGTGCGCGGCGTCGGCCATGCCGCCGAGATCGGCGCCGACGTTGAACGTGTTGGCAACGATGACCAGCGCGGCGAGCGGATACGATATCGCCGCCGGCAGCCGCTTGCGCATGAGGGCGGCCAGCCCCTCTCCGGTGACCATCGCAATGCGCGCGCACATTCCCTGAATCACCGCCATCATCGGCGTGGAGATGAGGGTGAGCCACAACATCGAAAATCCGGCCGTCGCGCCGGCGACCGAATACGTGGAAATGCCTGACGGATCGTCGTCTGCGGCGCCGGTGATCAAGCCCGGCCCGAGTTTCCGGAAAAAGTCGCGGACGGGCCCCACGATCGGCCCGGGGTAGCGCGGCGGCCGGGGACTTTTGCTCCCCGGCCGCTTCGTGCTCCCCTCCGATTCGGGTTTAGACGTCACCGCACGAGACGTAGTGCTGGAGATGTGCGGAGCTCTCGTGAATGTTGATCGCGTAGTGCGCCTTCTTGAGCTCGGCCAGCGTTAGATTCGGGATAGTGGTAACCGAGACGCCGCCGACGACGTTGGATAGGCCCTTCCACGGCGCGGGATTGAGTTTCGCGCACGTGCCTTGATGGATGTGGGCCGGTTCCGAGGCGCCCGACGGCTCGTTCTTCACTTGAAGCTTAACCCGTAGACCGCCCGAAGTGTCGTTTAAGAACGCCTGGCCGTCCTGCTTGGAACCATTTTGGGCTCCGAGATTGATCGTCATCGAATGCGCCGACATCGCGTTGTTGACATGGTTCATCGTATTGGTCGCTGCGAGCGCGGGCGCCACGAGTGCGACGCCGAGCCCTAACGCCGTGGCGACCGTTCGAAACTTGCGCATAGATCCTCCGAATGCGTAGCGGTAAAAAGCGTGCAAATCGCCTCTTACTTTCCCACGCATGGCACGCCCGTAAACGTCCCCCTTTAGCGGATCAGAAACAATGCGCCGGCGACGCCCAAAACGGCGAGCCCGCCGAGCGCGACGACCGGCATCGCCCCGGCGCGGCCACGTGAGAAGAGAACCGCATAGACGGCTTTGAGCAGGTTGTTCGACGACGTCGCGATGACGATCGCGGCGGCCGCCGTGGTCAGACCGATTCCTGCGATGCCGCCCTGCGCGAGGCTCAAGACGAACGGATCGATGTCGGTGACGCCGACGACACCGGCAAGCGCAAAGACGCCGGATCGCCCGAGATGGTTCTGCGCCCACGTCGCTAGCATCGAAACGGCAACGAAGAGCACCGCGAAAACGAGCGCGGTCCAGATCTGCAACGGGTTGGGGAAGTCGCGCGTTCGCGCCGACTGTTTCGCCGAACGAAAACGCCATGCGGCGAACGCGCCGCCGATCGCGGCAAGCGCGAGCAGCGGAATCGCGAGCATGCGCCCGAGCGCGAGATTGAAGATCGAGCAGACCACCAGCACGCGGACGTACATCATTGCCGTCGCCGCGACGATGCCGGCTTGGAGTTCGGGGGTCATGCCTTCGTCGCGCGAGCGGCGCGCGAGCACCGCCGTCGCTGCGGTCGACGAGTAGAGTCCGCCCAAGACCGAGGTCAACAGCGTTCCGCCGCTTGGAAAGACGAAGCGCTCGAGCAAATAACTTGCATACGAGATCGACGAAACGGCGACGACCGCGAGCCAAACGCCGAAGGGCGTGATCGTCGTGTACGGAATCGGCGGACGTCCTGCGAGCAGCGGTAAGACGACGCCGACCAAGATCAAGAACTGACCGGCGGTAACGACTTCGCGCGTCGAGACGCGCTCCGCCCAATCGTGCAGCGTGCGGCGCCCGCCGAGCAAGAGGACCGCCGCGACGGCGACGCCGACGCAGAGCCAGAGCGGCTGCGTTAGCGCGAGCGGGCCCAGCGCAAAGGCGAGCAGATTGCAGGCCGGGACGACGAATGCACCCTCGACCGCATGCGCCTCGTTCTTGCCCTCGCGGCGAACGTAGGCATAGATCCACGATCCGACCACGACGAGTCCCGCAATGAAGGCCGCGCCGTATCGCGGCTCGATCAGATAGAGGGTGCCGCCGGCGAGCGCCAAGAGCGGAAAGGTACGAACGCCGCCCGGCCGGCGCGGCAACTCGTCGGAATAAAACTCTTCGAACGCGAAGCCGAAGAAGAGCGAGAGTCCGATCAGCAGCGCGAACCGCTCCACGCCGGCTCCCGCGAATGCGGTCATTGCCAGTACTAGCGGCGCTGACGCATCCAATCCTGCAGACGTCGTCGCGCGCGGTGAAACGCATCCCGTATCGTCAGCGTAACGTCTCTGTGCAGCGCGAGCGCCTCGGCAGTCTTATGGCGCGCAGTGTCGATCGCGATCTCGGCTCCCGGAACGGCGAGGTCGATGCGGACGCGAAAAGGCGCGGCGCTACGGGAATGCAGCGCTTCGTGCTCGACGATCACGTGACAGTGGACGATCCGGGCGAAGATCCCTTCGAGCTTGGCAGCCTCTTTGGCGATGAGCTGCTTCAACGTCTCTGACGAATCGACGCCGCGAAAGGTAGTTTGAATCGGAACGCTCATAACGCTCTCTTCGCAAAAGCTTCGCGGACGACCCGTAGAATGACGAACCCTTAGCCATGCGCGCGATCGTCTTAGAGCAGCCCGCGCCGATCGAGAGCAATCCGCTGCGCCTCGTCGAGCGAGCGCGGCCGGAGCCCGGTGAAGGCGAGATCCGCGTGCGTATTGCGACCTGCGGTGTCTGCCGAACCGATCTGCACGTCACCGAAGGCGATCTGCCGCCGAAGCACGCGAGCATCGTTCCGGGGCACGAGGTCGTCGGCACCGTGGAAGCGCTCGGTACCGGCGCTCGCCGCTTCGCTCGCGGCGACCGCGTCGGAATCGCGTGGCTGCGCGAAACGTGCGGCCGCTGCCGTTACTGCTGCAACGGCCGCGAGAATCTGTGCCCCAACGCGCTCTTCACCGGATGGGATCGCGACGGCGGCTACGCCGAGTATGCGATCGTGCGCGAGGATTTCGCCTATGCGCTGCCGTCGAGCATCGACGACGAGCATGCCGCACCGCTGCTTTGCGCGGGAATCATCGGCTTTCGCGCGATCAAACGCGCCGGCGTAGTGCCGGGAGCAACCGTCGGTCTTTACGGCTTCGGCGGCTCGGCCCATCTCGCGCTGCAAGTGCTCAAGTATTGGGGGTGTCGCGTCTTCGTGATGAGCCGCGGCGGCGTCCATCGCGAACTGGCAGAAGAACTCGGCGCCGACTGGATCGGCGAAGCCGCTCAACGGCCGCCCGCGCCGCTCGACGCGGCGATTCTCTTTGCTCCGGCCGGCGATCTCGTGCCGCCCGCGCTCCAATCGCTCGATCGCGGCGGCATTCTGGCGATCGCGGGAATCTATCTCTCGCCGATTCCGCCTTTGCAGTACGAACGCGATCTGTTCTACGAGCGTGAAGTGCGCAGCGTCACTGCAAACACGCGCGCCGACGGCGAAGAGTTCTTACGCATTGCCGGCGAGATTCCGATCAAAACCCACACGGTAGGCATGCGGCTGGAAGAAGCGAACCGCGCGTTGACGATGCTCAAGCACGACGAGCTGCGCGGCGCGGCCGTGCTGCACGTAAGTTGAGGCAGCCTCGTTGCTTTGCGTTAGACCGCTAAATTCGGAAGGCTGACGGGCGTCATCAGCGGCAGCGTCCGCACGACGTTCCAGCTGCGAACGGCCTTGAAGAGCACGGCGTGCGTTCGCGCGACGCGAAGACCGCCCGGTGCGTCGGGAAGATCGCAGAGAATCGCCTTGATCTTGAGCGGATCGACGCCGTACTCGGCGATCAAGAGCCGGCGCGCGCCGCGGCCGAGCACCACGACCTTTGCGGCGGCGTTACAGAGCGCGCGCACGAGCGTTGCGTGCTTCGCGCCCGGATGCGATACGATCGTGTGTAGGGAGAGGACCACCGGTTTGCGCAGCGCGCGCATGAAGCCGATGCACCACTCGCCGGCATCGCCGCCGAACGACCGGTACTCGTGCTGAATGTTGACCACGTCGTAGGGATCGCGGTTCGCGCGTGCCGCCGCATCGTAATACGACTGCGGGTGCGCACCGTCGATGTGGCCGACCACACGGTACGCCAGCGTCTCCCGCAGCCCGGCATTCGCCGCCGCGATGACATCGACGCGTGAGCCGCTCAGGGCGGCGTAGTTCATGACGAGGTCTTGCGTGAACGACGCGATGCCGCGTTCCCGAGGAGGGAACGAAGCGATGAAAAGGACTCGTGGCGGCGGTACTGCCATCGTGCTTGCTTCGTCCCTTTCGTGCGCGAGCGTTTGAGGGAGGGAATATCCTCCGTAGACGCGGAGTCACCCGCGACCATGGTTCGCTCAGCCTTCGCTCGAAGAATCGCCGCAGCCTTCGCGATTTTCTTAACACTCACGGCGTGCAGCGGGACCTTCGGCGGGCGCGTGCGGGAGCAGGTCCATCGCACGGTCGCTGCAGGCGCCGCTCCCGCCGTGGAGATCGAGAACGTCGCGGGAACCGTTCGGGTCGTCGGCTGGGCAAAGCCGATCGTCGACGTGCAGGCGACGAAGTACGGGTACGACGCCGTCAAGCTGCGCAGCGTCGCCGTCGACGTAACTCGCCAGGCGGACGGCGTCTCGATCGTGACGCATTATGGAAACGACGCGCACGGTGGCGGGGTTCGCTATCGGGTCTCCGTCCCGATAGACGCGTCGCTGAGGATCTCCAACGACGCGGGCGCGGTCGACCTGGCGGGCGTGCTCGGCGACCTTACCGTTCAGACCGAAGCCGGGGAGATCACCGCCGACGCGGGCCGCGTCGATGGGAACCGATCGATCGATCTGCGCGCGACGACCGGCGCCATAACGCTGAACATCGGACCGGGCAGCAGCGCGACGGTGCAGGCCTCCAGCACCGTCGGCGATTTCGCCAGCGACGTTCCCGGCGTAACCGAAACGCGCGAACATATAGTCGGCGCGCGGGGCAGCGGCACGATCGGAACCGGAAGCGGGCGCATCAGGCTCGAGACGACGACCGGCGCCATCGCATTGCGACAACGCCCGTGAGCCGTGCGCGCGCGATCGCACGCGCTGCCGCGTGCGCAATCGCGTCGCTCGCGATGACATCGTGCACACCCACGTCCGTCGCCCTTCGACAAGCTCAGGGTGACAGAATGGTGCCTGCGCGAAGCGACACGCAACTTTCCTACGGCAGCGGATCGAACGTTTTGCAGCACGTCGTCATCGTCATCCAAGAGAATCGCACGTTCGACAACTTCTTTGCGACCTTTCCCGGCGCCGACGGAGCGACGCAAGGACGGATGAAGACCCCGAGCGGATACACGTACGTAGCGCTGCACCCGGCGCCGCTCAACGAGAAGTGCGACTTCGGCCATTCCTATTCGGGGTTCTTAAAAGAGTACGACGGCGGGAAGATGGATGGGTTCAATCTCGAGGGCGGCGGCAAGCCCTGCCCGGGCCCGAGCGGCATGCGTACGTATCAGTACGTCGAACCGATGCAAATCGGACCCTACTGGCAGATTGCGAAAACCTACGTGCTCGCCGATCACATGTTCCAGACGCAGGGCAGCGGAAGTTTCTCCGCACACCAGGATCTCATCGCCGGCGGCACGATTATCAATCCGGCGCGAACGAAGAGTCTGATCGACTTTCCCTCGCACGTGCCGTGGGGATGCGACGCGCAACTCGGCACCAGGACGTCGTACGTGGAGGCGAGGGGATCGAAGCTTCGCTACCGCCGCCATAAAGGTCCGTTTCCGTGCCTGACCTATCCGACGCTGCGCGATCTGCTCGATGCCAAAGCGGTTTCGTGGAAGTACTATTCGCCGCCCGAGCCCTCCGGAACGGGTCAGTATTGGAGCGCTTTCGACGCGATCAAGGCGGTCCGCGAGCGCCGCGAATGGCGTACCAACGTCGTCGGCACCGGCCGCTTCTTCGAGGACATCAAGAAAGGAACGCTCCCTGCGCTCTCATGGATCGTTCCGGACAATCCGAACTCCGACCATCCGGGCAACGGCTCCGACACCGGGCCGTCGTGGGTTGCGAACATCGTCAACGCGATCGGCGAGAGTTCCCTGTGGCCGACGAGCGCCGTCATCGTGGTCTGGGACGATTGGGGCGGCTTCTACGATCACGAGCCGCCGCCGTTCTTCGACCAATGGGGCGGTTTGGGTTTTCGCGTGCCGATGCTCGTTGTCTCGCCATACGCGCGCGAAGCCTCTCCGAGTAAACCCGGCTATATCTCCCACACGCAGTACGAGTTCGGCAGCATCCTGAAGTTCGTCGAGGGCATCTGGGGGCTGGGGAGCCTCGGTAATACCGACGAGCGCGCGACGAGCATGGTCGACTGCTTCGATTTCACGCAGTCGCCGCGCTCGTTCACGCCGATTCGAGCAAAGTATTCGCGCGCCTATTTCGAGGCACAGCCTCCCTCGTACCGGCCGGTCGATACGCAGTGAAGTCCGTCACGCGCGCGTTTCTTTGCGCGGGCCTCGCCGCGGCGCTGGCGTCGTGCTCGCCCTTCGCCCTTCGACGAGCTCAGGGTGACACAATCGTGCCTGCGCGAAGCGCAAAACGCGTGACGAGCGGCATTCCGATTGCGCATATCGTGATCGTGATCCAGGAGAATCGCAGCTTCGACAATTTCTTCTCGACGTTTCCGAATGCCGACGGTACCGCGGGCGGCTACATGGAGAATCCCTCCGGAACCGGTGACGAGTACGTGCCGTTGCAGAAAGTCGACCTGGTCGGCCCGTGCGACTTCGGCCATTCCTACCACACCGTCGCGATCGATTACGACGGCGGAAAGATGGACGGCTTCGGTCTGGAGGGCGGAAGCAAAAAATGCCCCGGAAAGGTCGGTACGAAGTCCTATCAGTACGTCGATCCGACCCAGCTCGCCCCCGACTGGTCGATCGCCCAGCAGTACGTGCTCGCCGATCACCTCTTCCAAACACAAGGCAGCGGAAGCTTTACCGCGCATCAGGATCTGATCGCGGGCTCGACGCTGATCAACCAGCCGAAGAACACCCAGAGCCTCGTCGATTTTCCCTCGCTGCGGCCGTGGGGCTGCGACGCGCCTCCCGGCACCACCACCTCGCTGCTCGTCGTAAGGAAGGGGCACGTGCGAGAGGAGTATCAGCACGGGCCGTTCCCGTGCCTCACCTACCGGACGCTGCGCGATTTGCTCGACGCGAAGTACGTTTCGTGGAAATACTATTCGCCGCCCGAGCCCTACGGAACCGGCTCTCTATGGAACGCGTTCAATGCGATCGAGGCCGTGCGCCAGGGACCGGAATGGAAGACGAACATCGCGCGAACCGACGTCTTCTTTAGCGACGTTACGAACGGAACGCTGCCGTCCGTCTCTTGGATCGTGCCGGAAAACCCCGACTCCGATCATCCCGGCAACCACTCCGATACCGGCCCGTCGTGGGTCGCGAGCATCGTCAACGCCGTCGGCGCGAGTTCGTACTGGCAGAGCACCGCAGTCGTGATCGTCTGGGACGATTGGGGCGGCCTCTACGATCACGAGCCGCCGCCGTTCTTCGACAAGTGGGGCGGTTTAGGGTTCCGCGTTCCGATGATGATCGTCTCGCCGTTCGCGCGGCGGACGAATCCGAGCCAACCCGGCTACGTGTCGCACACGCAGTACGAGTTCGGCAGCATTCTCAAGTTCATCGAAAACGTCTGGGGATTGGGGACTCTGGGAACGACCGATCAGCGCGCGAACAGCATCATCGACTGCTTTAACTTCGCACAACCGCCGCACGCGTTTGCGACCATCCGCGCGAAGTACTCGCGCAGCTACTTTTTGCATCGACGTCCTTCGTATCTCCCCGTCGACACCGAATAACTATCTGTGTCATCCTAAGCGTAGCGCGCGAAGCGCCCGCAGTCGAAGGACGAAGGACGAAGGGCGAGAGGACGACGGGCGAAGAAGGGGCTCCCATGGAGTTCCGCATTGTCAGCCACGCGTGTCTAGAGATTAAAGCAAGCGGTAAGCGGCTCGTCATCGACCCTTGGCTGAACGAACCGACCTACTGGTCGGCTTGGTGGCACGCGCCGCCGCCGATCTTCGGCGACGAAATTTTCGGCGCCGATTACGTCTACATCACGCACTGGCATTTCGACCATTTCGACCCCAAGACGTTGCGGAAGTTCGCCAAGACGACGACGGCCATCGTCCCAAAATTCCCGATCTCCGGATTGCGGCAACAGCTCGAGCAGATCGGATTCGAGCGTATCGTCGAGCTGCGGCACGGCGAGCGTATTCGGCTCGGCGACGATTTCTCGCTCACGAGTTACCAAGTCAGCTTTCAAGACGACAGCGTCGCCGTGGTTGAAGCCGGCGGCACGGTGCTGGTCGATCTCAACGACGCCAAACCGCTGCCCTCGACCTGGCGCACGTTCCGCGCGAAGTATCCCAAGCCCGATTTCATGCTGCGCAGCCACTCGCCGGCGTGGTCGTATCCCACGCGGTATACGTTCGAAGATCCGGCCGACCGGCTTCCGGTCGACGCTCGAACCTACATGGAAGCCTTCGTCGCCGCCGCGCAGCAGCTTCGGCCGCGCTACGCGATCCCGTTTGCAAGCGGCGTCTGCCACTTGCACCGCGAGGTAATGGACGAGAACCGCTTCTTGGTCTCGGCTCCGCAAATGCGCGATTACTTCGTCGCCAACGCGTCGCGCACGCCGGATTCGTCGCTGGTCATCATGCCGGTCGGCAGCCGCTGGTCGGCGCAGTCAGGATTCGAGCTGACCGACAACGTCGTCGACGACATGGTCGCCTATGCCGAGCAACGCGCGCAAGAGGTCGGCGAACGCCTCGAAAAAACCTACCGCTCCGAAGCGACCAAAGAGATCGCCTTCGACGACTTTGCGAAGTATTTCGAGAAGTTCTTCCGCGCGACGCGCCTCGTGCGCCCGCTCATCCGCAACACGCGGTGGGCCTTCGCGATCGAGCGGCCGCAGCCGGAGTACTGGACCGTCGACTTCGGCAAGGCCGCGATCGAGCGCAGCGAACGGATGCCGGAACGATACGACAGCCTCGTCTCGGCGAGCCCCGCGGTGCTCTCCGGCTCGCTGCGTAACGATGTTTTTACCAACGTCGACATCTCGAAGCGCTGGCGCGTCCACATCAACCGCGGCAAAGCGATGCGCCACTTCGTGCTTGCCAATCTGCTCTTGCTCTACGAGGCCGAGTATCTCTCGCCCAAGCGCCTGTTTTCGTGGCGTTTCTTGAGCGGCTACGCGCGCCGCTTCCCCGAAGTCGTCGATTACGTCCTGATGGCCGTACGGACCGCGACGAAGGGGAAAGATTCGCTGGTGACGGCGGTGACCAGCATTGCCGAAGGCTAATCTCGCCGCACTCGCGCTCGCCGCACTGCTCGCAGGTTGTCAGAGCGGCCCCTTCGACTACGCGCTCCGCTCCGCTCCGCGCTACGCTCAGGATGACACGTTGGGAGCGCCAACCAACTCGCCCATCAAGCACGTTGTCATCGTGATCCAAGAGAACCGGACCTTCAACGATTTCTTCGCGACGTTTCCGGGCGCCGACGGCACAACGACCGGAAAGGCGCGGCCGAACTCCGCCTGCGGCATCACAGGCGAGCAGACCATCAAGCTCAAGGAGCGCGGACTCGTCACCACACTCGACGGCGAGCCGCACGACCTCGCGCACTCGTACCGAGGCTACGACACCGCGCGCAACGGCGGCGCGATGGACGGTTTCGATGCGGTCAACTTCGTCGCTGGAACTCCCGAATGCACTTATCCGTACCAGTATACCGATCCGGCCGATATCCAGCCGTACTGGGATATGGCCAAGCAGTACGCGCTGGCCGAGCACTTGTTCACCACGCAAGGCAGCAGCAGTTTCACCGCGCATCAGGATCTCATCGCGGGCGATACGCTGATCGCGCCGGACGAGGCGCTCGTCGATCTGCCTTCGCAATCGCCGTGGGGCTGCGACGCGCCGCACGGCACGCGGACTTCGCTGATCACAAAAGAGAACGTCTACAAGCCGTCGCAAGGACCGTTTCCGTGCCTGACCTATCCGACGCTGCGCGACCGGCTCGACGCCAAAGGCGTCTCCTGGCGCTACTACGTTCCGCCGAAATGCTGTTCGGCAAACGGCAAGCTGCTCGATGCGTTCGATGCGATCAAAGCCGTGCGCAATGGCCCGCAGTGGAGCGACGGTCACATCACCTCGCAGATGCACATCTTCCGCGATCTCACCGACCGACGGCTCCAAGCCGTCTCGTGGGTGATTCCCGACCAGAACGATTCCGATCATCCGGGAACCAGCTCCGACACCGGGCCGTCGTGGGTTGCGAGCGTCGTCAACGCGATCGGCGAAAGCTCGTATTGGAGTTCGACGGCGATCGTGATCGTTTGGGACGATTGGGGCGGCCTTTACGATAATCTCGCCCCGCCGCAGCTCGGGTATGGCGGGCTCGGCTTTCGAGTGCCCGCAATCGTCGTCTCGCCCTACGCCAAACCGGGGCATATCTCGAGAACGCAGTACGAGTTTGGGAGCATCCTCAAATACGTCGAAGCGAACTGGGGACTCAAATCGCTGGAGCGAACCGATCGGCGCGCGGCGAGTATCGCCGATTGCCTCGATTATTCGCAGCCGCCGATCGCGTTCAAGCCAATCAAAGCGAAGTATTCGCGGGCGTACTTCCTACGCCGCCAACCATCGAATTTACCCATCGACAGCGATATTTAACCGCATTCTGCGGCCCCATTTTTGCAGGTAAATCGCTGCTGCCGTCGGACTACTACGGCCCGGCTCAAGCCGGATTCCGTGGTTCCGCCTTAGCCAAGGCACTTTCATGAAAGAAAAAAAGGAGCAATTTCGAATGAATATCACGAGGTCGGCCACGTACGCGCTTGGCGTACTGATGGCCGCCGCATTGATCGCCGGCTGCAGCAGCGGCAGCGGATCGTCGGCTGGCGCACTCACGCCGGGCGGCGCGGCGAGCAGCTCGCACGTCGGCAATCCGATGAACCATCACGGTCACGGCATCGCCGACACGTTCATCGGCGTGAAGTGGACCGGTCACGTCCATACCGACACACGCAAGTCGTGGGTCTCGCCCGACGCCGCGCTGGCGCCGCGTCTCTACTTCGCGTCCAACGACGGAACGAACGACGTCTACATCTACACGATGCCGGGCATGCAGCTCAAGGGAACGCTGACCGGCTTCAACGAGCCGCAAGGCATGTGTTCCGACACGCACGGCAACATCTACGTCGCCAACACGAGCAACTTTAACGTGCTCGAGTACTCGCGCACCGGGACGTTGTTGAACACCTATACGGATACCTACGGCTATCCGGTGGGCTGTGCGGTCGATCCGGCAACGGGAAATCTCGCGGTGACGGACATCTTCGGGTTGAGCGGCGCGGGGCAAGTCCTCGTCTTCTCGAGCCCGTCCTCGAGCCCGACGGTTCTCACCAATCCCAGTGGTTACTTCTACTACTTTGCCGGCTACGGCCCGGGTAGCGACCTCTGGGTCTCGGGCAGAGACCCGAGCGGCGCCTACCAGCTCTCGGTCTGCGGTTCGTCGAGCTGCAGCACGCTGCCGCTTACGGGCGGAACGATCTACTTCCCGGGCGCCGTCCAGTGGGACGGCTCGCGCAGTGAGTGGGTCGTCTTCGATCAGCTCTGCGGCGACACGACCGCGTCCTGCAGCTATCCGGTCTCGGGTACGACGCTCGGTTCGCCGACGACCTACTCGAACTACAACGGCGGCTCGGTCTGCGACCTGATCCAGGGCACGATTGCCGCGCACGGCATGAAGTACGTCGCCGGCGGCGACTACGAGTACTGCGGCACGGCCAGCAGCTCGTACAACCGCTGGGGCTACACCGGCGGCGGAACGCCGACGAACTACGCAACGGGCAGCACCTACGCGCTGCCGGTCGGCGCGGCGATCAGCACCAAGTAGGCTGATAATCGCGTCCGATTTGCGGACAACGAACGCACGGGCCCGCTTCGGCGGGCCCGTCTGTCTTTTGGCGCTTGCATTGCTGAGCGACTGCGGGGGCGGCTCGCAGCTCGCGCCGAGCGCCGCGATGGGCACCGGCGCTTCCTGGATGATGCCGCAAGCGCGCAGCTCGAAGTCGCTGCTCTACATCTCCGACCTGGGAAACTTCGACGTGCGCGTCTATGCGTATCCGTCGCTGAAGCCGGTCGGAAAACTCACCGGTTTCGACCAGCCGCAGGGCGAGTGCGCCGATACGTCCGGTAACGTTTGGATCGCCAATACCGAAGGCATGCAGATGCGCGAGTATGCGCACGGCGGAACGACTTCGATTGCGAAGCTCGACGACGCGCTCGGCTATCCCGCCGGCTGTGCGATTGATCCGCGCAGCGGCGATCTCGCGGTGACGAACATCCAAAACTTCAGCGGCGCCGCGGCAGTCTTGGTCTACAAGCACGCGCGCGGAACGCCGGCCGTCTATGGAAACAAGACGCTTTACGCCTACTATTTCGCCGGGTACGATCCGAGCGGCAATCTCTACGTCAGCGGCACCGACTCGCAGCATATTTTCGCGCTCGGCGTTCTACCGCACGGCGCGCGCGCGATCGCGCTCGTTACGCTCTCCGGGGGCACGGTCTATTTTCCGGGAACGGTCGCGTGGAGCGGCTCGAAGCTCGTGCTCGGCGACCAGCGCTGCAAAAACTCGGCGACATCCTGCCTCTACTCACTTGCGGTCACCGGGAAGACCGCACGGGTCGTGGGGCGCACGCGGCTGGGGGGCGCCTGCGACGTCGCGCAGGCGTGGGTCGGCACGAGCCGCGTCGCCGGGGGCGATTACGCGAGTTGCTCGCGCCAGGGAAGCAGCGCCGACCTCTGGCCCTATCCGGCCGGGGGGAAGCCCACCGCGCGGGCGACGGGGCTGCGGCAGCCGGTCGGGGCGGTGGTCAGCGTGGGTGGCGGCTCCTAGAAGGAGTCGAGCCCTCAGAAGCGGCATTGACAAGGTAAGTCCTCCATACTAGGAACTACAAATTTGCAAGGAGACTCGAAGTCATGTGCGCCCTTCCGAAAGCGCTTTGTGTAGCGCTCGTTTGTCTATTACTCGCGGGCTGCGGTGCCCGCGCCTTCGCGCCGCC
>JBAUYZ010000035.1:0-5476 GCA_049585055.1 Candidatus Cybelea sp.
CACGAAGGCCGCGCGCGTTGGCGAGCGCCGCCGCGGTTCCGGCGGCTTGGCCGAGCGTCATCACCGTCGGCGTCAGCCGGGTCGAGGCGAGCGCCTCGTGCGTCGTCGAGATGCATCGTCCCGCGACGAGCAGTTGCTCCCGGTTGACCGGCACCAGCGTGCGATAGGGAATCTCGTAGCTCTCTCCCGGCGCGAGGCGTTGCGTCGTCGTTCCGCTGCCGTGCGGATTGTGCACGTCGATCGGATAGGCACTGCGCGCGACGGCGTCTTCGAACTTGCGCGCGCCCAAAACGTCGTCGCGCGTCAGCGTATAACGCCCGACGATCCGGCGCGACTCGCGAATACCGACCTGCGTACCGGTTCCGGCAATGCGCGCGTTGCGAAAGCCCGGCACGCGAGTGCGAAAGAACTCGAAAAGCTGCATCGCCTGCAACCGCGACTCGACCTCGGCGCGGCTCAGATCGTCGGGGTCGAGCGGATCGACGTCGACGACGCGCGTCATGTTGACCGTCACTTCGTCGGGATAGGGCGAGATGAAAAACGAGACCAGCTCGCGCGGAACGTCGACGATACCGTCGTCGCGCGCGCGCTCCCAGAGCGAATAGAGTCCGGCGACTGCCGTGAGCCGCTGCGCGGTCCGCTCGGAGGCCGGGAGCGAGCTGCGCATCTCGTCGGGGTGCGCGCGCAGGTACTCGGCGAGCTCGCCGAGGTCGACGTGACTCAGCCGAAAGATCAGCGTCGCCGGCTGAACTCGCCCGCGCTCGTCGCCCTGCTGCGTCGGCACGCCCGCCGATGCGGCGACGAGTGCGTCGGCGGTCGCATCGATCACGACCGTGCCGGTATACTTGCGCGTTCCGCCGACGGTCGCGAACGTCGCGCCGGTCACCGTCGCACCATCGACCTCCGCGGTAAGGAAGTACGCGTGCAGCAGCAGCGCGACGCCGGCCTCGCGCATCATCTCCAAGAGCAGCGCCTTGTGCACTTCGGGATCGAACGGCGTGATCGTCGGCACGTAGTCCGACGAATCGTGGAGGTGCCCGGGCGACGCACCTTTGCGCATCAAACGCTCGACCATCTCCTCGGCGATGCCGCCGACGATGCGCTCCTTGGCGGAGTGAAAGGTCATCCAGGGGCCGACCATCGCCGCCGTCGCCGTTCCACCGAGAAAGCCGTATCGCTCGACGAGCAGCGTGCGAGCGCCGTGGCGTGCGGCGGCAATCGCCGCTGCGCAACCGGCGTTGCCGCCACCGACGACCAAGACGTCGCAATCGGGCATGCAGGCCATTTCCGCGCCTTCCGAAATAACCCGCCATGCAAGTTCAAGTCGTCGCGCAGGAACGGAATTGGGCGATGGCCGCGCACTTGAGCGCGCTCGTCGCCATCGCGGGGATACCTTTCGGGCACGTGCTGGGACCGCTCGTCGTCTACTTGATCAAGGGACACGAATCGCAGTTCGTGGGCGAGCACGCGAGAGCGTCGTTAAACTTTCAAATCACGCTCTCCATTTTGACGATCGTGGGCGTAATCGTTGCGGTAGCGGCAACGTTCGGATTCATCGTTCCGCTCTCCGAAGCGAACTCGCCGACGATGAGCCTCAATCTCGCCGCGCTCTGGATCGCGTTCGGCGTCGCGTGCCTGGTCGTGCTCTTGGCCTCGGTCCTCTTCATCATTCTCGGAACGCTGGCCGCGAGCGAGGGCCGAACGTACACCTATCCCTTCGCTATTCGCTTCCTCCGCTAGAGAGGGTCCGACATGCTGATGCAACGCGTAAAGCCGCTCGCGCGAATTCTCGCCGAGGGCAGCAACGAACAGGGCGGCCTGAAGCGCTCGCTCGGACCGTGGGCGCTCACCGCGATGGGCATCGGCGCGATCATCGGCACCGGCATCTTCGTTCTGACGGGCGTCGCGTCGGCCACGCGCGCGGGCCCGTCGCTGACGCTTTCCTTCGTGGTCGCCGGAATCGTCAGCGCACTCGCCGCGCTCTGTTACGCAGAGGTTTCGAGTAAGATTCCGATTTCAGGGAGCGCGTACACGTATACCTACGCGACGATGGGCGAGATGCTGGCGTGGATCGTCGGATGGGGTTTGGTGCTGGAGTACGCGCTGGGCGCGTCAACGGTCAGCGTGGGATGGTCCGGCTATTTTACGTTTATCCTGCACACGCTGTTTAACTGGGACATTCCTGCGGCCTGGCAACACAGCCATTGGGACGCCACGCCCGGAATCGCGAACTTGCCGGCGGCCGCAATAGTACTGCTGATCACGGCGCTGCTCGTTCGCGGAACGAAGGAATCGGGAACGGTCAACGCCGTCATCGTAGCCATTAAAGTGACCGTGGTGCTCTTCTTCATTGCAATCGGCGTCGGGCACATCAATCCGGCGAACTATCACCTCCCGCCGGGACCGCAAACCGGTTTGGGCGGGTACTTCCCGTTTGGCTTAGCGGGCATGTTCGGCGGTGCGGCATTTATCTTCTTCGCATACATCGGATTCGATGCGGTGTCGACTACGGCCGAAGAAGCGAAGAATCCGGCTCGCGATCTCCCGATCGGTATCATCGCGAGTCTGGTAGTCTGCACGGTCCTGTACATCATCGTCGTCGCAATACTCAACGGCATGGTGCCCTTCTACACGCTCAACGTGAACTTCCCCGTCGCCTTCGCCGTCGACAGCGTCGGGTTGGCCTGGGCGGGCGTCATCATTTCGTTCGGCGCCATTGCCGGTCTCACTACGGTCATGCTCGTTATGATGTACGGGCAAACGCGCATATTTTACGCGATGTCGCGCGACGGTCTCATTCCCTCGCTCTTCGTGAAGCTGCACCCGGTATGGCGCACACCCTGGATCTCGCAGATCCTCTTCGGAATTCTCATTGCAGCCGCGGGCGCGTTCTTTCCGATCAGCATTCTGGGATCGCTGACCAATATGGGAACGCTATCGGCGTTCGTCCTCGTCTCCGTGGCGGTGCCGATCTTGCGCAGCCGCCATCCGGAGCTGCGAGGGTCCTTCAAAGTCCCGTTCGGTCCGTACGCCATTCCCGTGCTCTCAGCAATCGCTGCGCTCTTCTTGATCTACTTTCTCAAGCAGGGCAACCCGCTCGTTTGGGGCTTCTTCCCGCTCGTATGGCTCGGCTTCGTGATCTGGTTCGGCACGGGATTGATCTTCTATTTCTCGTACGGCCGCCACAAGAGCACCGTCGCCCTCGAGGGGGCCGAAGGTTTAGCGATTCGACAACCGCGCGTGAACTAGGTTTCGCGCAGCCTCGATGAACCGAATCAAGCCGCTTGCGCGAATCCTCGCCGAAGGCGGCAATGGAACGCGCGGTTTGAAACGTACGCTTGGCCCCTGGGGCCTGACTGCGATGGGCGTCGGCGCGATCATCGGCACGGGCATCTTCGTTCTCACCGGCGTCGGATCGGCAACGCGGGCAGGTCCTGCACTCACGATTTCATTCATCATCGGCGGCATCGTGGCCGGTCTGGCCGCGCTCTGTTACGCGGAAGTCTCGAGCAAAGTGCCGATCGCGGGAAGCGCCTACACGTACACGTACGCCACGGTCGGCGAGTTCTTCGCGTGGATCGTCGGCTGGGGGCTGGTGCTCGAGTACGCGCTGGCCGGATCGACGATCAGCGTCGGCTGGTCGGGCTACTTCAGCTATATTCTCCGCACGCTCCACATTTGGGACATTCCGCAAGTCTGGCAGCACGGTCATTGGGATCCGACGCCGGGCAGCGCCAACTTGCCGGCCGCCGCAATTATCCTGGTCATCACCGCGCTGTTGGTGAAGGGAACGCGCGAATCCGGAACGGTCAACTCGATCATCGTCGCGATCAAGGTCGCGGTCGTTCTCTTTTTCATCGCCATCGGCGTGGGGCGCATCGATCCTGCGAACTATCATTTGCCGGCGGGCCCGGCGACCGGAGCCGGCGGATTCTTTCCGTTCGGCTGGAGCGGGGTGTTCGGCGGCGCCGCGTTTATGTTCTTCGCGTACCTTGGCTTCGATGCGGTATCGACGACCGCGGAAGAGGCTCGCAATCCCGGCCGCGACCTTCCGTTCGGCATCATGGTGAGCCTGATCGCCTGCACGATCCTCTATATTATTGTCGTTGCGATTCTCAACGGAATGGTGCCGTTTAACCTTCTCAACGTCGCCTACCCGGTAGCGTTCGCGGTCGACCGCGCCGGTTTAGCGTGGGCGGGCGTGATTATCTCGTTCGGCGCGATTGGCGGACTCACGACCGCGTTGCTCGTCGCGATGTACGGTCAGACGAGAATATTCTACGCCGTCGCGCGCGACGGTCTTATTCCACCGGTTTTTGCAAAGCTGCACCCGGCGTGGCGAACGCCGTGGGTTTCACAAATCATCTTCGGCCTGCTCATCGCGGCAGCGGCGGCGTTCTTTCCGGTGAGTTTGCTCGCATCGTTAGCCAATATGGGAACGTTTGCTGCCTTTATTCTCGTCGCAACGGCGCTACCGTTGCTGCGAACGCGCCATCCGGAGCTGAAAGGATCGTTCAAGGTTCCGTTCGGTCCATACGTTATCCCCGTTCTCGCCGCAGCGAGTTCGCTTTCGATGATGTACTATCTCAAGAACGGCAACCCCGTGGTATGGGGCGTGCCGATCGCGTGGTTGGGATTCCTTACGTGGCTCGTCATCGGCTTGATTCTTTACTTCTCGTATGGCCGCCACAAGAGCACGCTGGCACTCGAAGAGGCCGAAGGTTTAGCGATCCGACAACCGCGCGTGAACTAAGCGTTGCGGGCGACGAGCAGAAGCGCGATCCGCTCTTTGGGATCGCAGCCGTGCGTTTCTTCAGCCGCGAGCTCGGCGCCCTGGTCGGCGCTCGTCAACCCTTCGAAGGCCGCGATACGTCCGCCGCGGAGAAGGTAGAGTGCGGGAAGCGCGCGTCCGACGTCGCCGAATTGCGTCGCGCGCTCGATTGCATCACGCACTCGCGCCGTCAGCTGGGCAACGGACGTGAGCGTCACGTCGGGATCGCGAAGCGCGAGACGAACCGCTGATCGTTCGTCGACGACGCGCAGATCGCAGATCTCGCGCCGGCGCCGCAGCGCCGTCGTCGCGCTTCTGCGCCGCCGATAACCCGCTAACGACGCCGTCAACTCGACTCTGTCGAGCTCGTCCGGCGCGCAACGCATCGACTCCGCGGCGGCGGCACGCCGTTGGGTTTCGGTCGACGCGAGCAGGGCCGCCGATTCGACGAGCGCGGTGGCGCCCGACGCCGTCGCGCGGACGCGGTTGCGTTGGGTATCGATTTCGACTTCGACCTCGACGCGATCCGGCGACGCGCCCGCCGCAATGACGCGGTCTGCCGCTTCGCGCCGAATCTGGGCGATCTCGCGCGGCGACGGTGCGACGATGTTGCGCTCGACGGTGTCACGCACGAGCGCGAGCGCGACGCCGATCGGCGCGATCACCTCCGCGTCGCGGGCGATCCGGTAAGGCATTCGCACCGCC
>JBAUYZ010000036.1:0-33871 GCA_049585055.1 Candidatus Cybelea sp.
GGGCGGCGTCGCGCCGGCGGACCGATCGTACCGCCCGGCGGTAGGCCGCCCGCACATGGAGACGTCGGCCTGCGGAAAGTCGGTCGTCTATGTGACGTCGTACAACAACGCGGTCTACGTCTACGACCAGGCGCACAACGGGAAGACGCCGTGCGGACAGATTACCGGCGTAACGAATCCGCAGGGTCTCTTCGTCGACAAGCACCATAATCTATGGGTCGCGATCAGCGGCGATTGCAAGACGCAGTTCTCGAGCGTGCTCGAATTCGCGCCCGGCAGCTCGACTCCGGTCAAGACGCTGCAAGATCCGGCCGGCTCGGCCGCGGACGTCGCGGTCGACAATGCCTCCGGCACGGTCTACGTCACGAACTTCTTCAACTACACGCGCGGCTGCGTCAGCGGAAATAACGGCGTCGTCGAAGTCTACGCAAACGGCAGCACTTCGCCAACCGCGACGCTCAGCGACCCCAATATGAGTTATGCTTTCAACAACGCCGTCGACGGTCACGGGAATCTCTACGTTACGTACCTCGAGGTAAACGGACCGTCGGGCAGCGGGCACATAGATGAATGGATGAGCGGTTCGGGCTCGGCGACCGATCTCGGAATTACCCTCCAGGCACCGGGTGGCATTCAAACCACCTCGACCGGGGCACTCTTGGTCTGCGACCAGTCGGTCGCGTGCGGTGAGTTCGCGCCGGGTTCGACGACGATGACGAACCTGTTTGCGACCAAACATCCCGGCTCGTTCGGCGTCGCGCTCGACAAGAGCGAGAATCGCGCGTGGGTCGAGAACGCGGGACTAACCGCCAAGCAACTGCAGCGCTATAACTACCCGGGGCCGGATAACCGAGCGACCGAGTCGATTACCGTGCCGGGCGGAGGTTATGCCGGCGTTGCGGTCAGTCCGGCCGCGCGGCAAGGAGCTCCCTATTAAAGCCGTCACAACCGCGGCGCCGGGAGCGCTTCTAGCGGCATGAAGGCGTTTCTTACTGCTGCCCTGCTAGCGGTCTTTTGCGCATGTGCATTTGCTCCGGCGGTAGCCGACCAAGATGCCACAGATTTCGGGCCGCTCTCCCCTAGCGAAGAACAGTTCGTCGCATCGGTGAAAGCCGATCTCCTCGCACGCTACGCGCATGTGGGTGACGCCGAGAAAGCCGGCTACGTGCGCTACACCAGCCCCGACGACACCGGCGCGATCAGCTACGCGAACCGAAAATGGACCTCGGACCCCACTCATCCGAGCCAGCTCTGGTACGATGCGAGCGGCAACCTCATGGGCGCCGATTTCTCCGTGCCACGACCGAACAACGAGCCTCGCCCGCAACTTTGGGGAGTCAATCCTGGGCGTTGGTACCAATTCAACGGGCACGTGCATTACGTGGTCAAAGAGGCGAACGGCAAGATTCTCTACGACCAATGGATTTGGAACGCAGACTTCGCCGCCCTCGGCGGAAATCTGAACGATCCGTCAGCCGAGATCATCGTCAAGGCGGGCAAAGTTCCCAGCGCCGACATGATCCAAACGATCTTCGACTTTCCGACGCAATGGGACCTCATCGTTTGGCTCGTGCCGCACCGCGAGGGTACGTTCCATTGGTAGCCGAGGGCTCGCCCCTATCGTGACGCCCGCGCCGCGCTCGTCTCGCGCGATGCGGCTTCCGCAATCTGCTTAATCCGCGCGGCGAGGGCCTCGCCGGTCAGACCAAAGAGCGCACGTTGCTTCTCTTGCGAGTCGTGCTGGACGAGCACGTTCGGAATGCCGAGGCGCTCGACGCGCAGCTTCAACCCGTGATCCGAGACGAACTCGGCGACGGCCGAGCCGAAGCCGCCCGCAAGCGAGTGTTCTTCGAGCGTGATGAGGTGCGAATGGTCGCGATCCAGCTCCAGGAGCAGCGCCTCGTCAAGCGGCTTGGCGAAGCGCGCGTTTACGACGGTAATGCCGCTTTTCGAGTCGCCGCGTTCGCCGAGCAGCTTTTCGGCATCCAGAGCGATGTCGACGGTCGTGCCGTACGCGAGCACCGCGACGCCCTGACCCCAGCGCAGCACTTCGGCCTTTCCCTGGAAAAGCGGCGCGAGCGGATCGGCGTGCCGTCCACTGCTCGAACCGCGTGGGTAGCGGATCGCTGCCGGTGAGTTCAGCGAGAGCGCGTGCTCGAGCATTGGCTGCAGCTCGGCCTCGTTGCGCGGCGCCATGAGCGTGACGTTCGGAAGCGTGCGCAGGTAGGCGATGTCGTAGAGGCCCATGTGCGTTGGGCCGTCGTCGCCGACGAAACCGGCGCGGTCCATGCAAAAGACGACCGGAAGATTTTGCACGACCACGTCGTGCACGACTTGATCGTACGCGCGTTGTAAGAACGTCGAGTAGATCGCGCAAACCGGCCGGAATCCGTTCGTTGCCAGGCCTGCCGCAAAGCAAACCGCATGAGCCTCGGCGATGCCGACGTCGAAGTAGCGATCCGGAAATCGCTTACCGAATTTCGCAAGGCCGGTGCCGTCGGGCATCGCGGCGGTGATGCCGACGATGCGCGGGTCTTTCTCGGCGACGGCGATCATTGCGTCGCCGAAAACGTCCTGGAACTTCGGACGCGCGCCGGGGCTGCTCTTCTTAGTGCCGTCGCTCGGCTCGAAAGCGTTGGCGCCGATCCCGTGAAAGGTCCGTGAATCGCGCTCGGCCGGCTCGTAACCCTTTCCTTTAACGGTGCGCACGTGCAGTAGCACGGGCCGCGCCACGTCCTTGGCGGTGCGCAGCGCATCGACGAGGACGTCGTAGTTGTGGCCGTCGATCGGACCGATATACCGAAAGCCGAGTTCTTCGAAGATTACGGCGGTCTTCTCGGAGGGGCCCATGAAGTGCATCGCGCCGATCTCGGCGCCTTCGATCGCCTTCTTGGCCGCGCCGCCGAGCGGTATGCGTTTGAGCACCTCCTTGCCGGTCCGGCGCACGAAGTTCGCAAAGGGCTTGCTGCGCAATACCGAGAGATACGAGGCCATCGAGCCGACATTCGGAGCGATCGACATTTCGTTGTCGTTCAGGATAACGAGAAACTGCGTTTTGAGCGCGCCGGCGTTGTTGAGCGCTTCGTATGCGAGGCCGCCGGTCAGCGCGCCGTCGCCGAGGACGGCGACGACGCTCTCCTTGCCGGCGACTAAATCCCGTGCCGTCGCCATTCCGAGCGCCGCGGCGACGGCCGTGCTGGCGTGACCCGCTCCAAACGGATCGTACGGCGATTCGCTGCGCATCGCGAAGCCCGAGAGACCGCCGCCCTTACGAATCGTATCGAATCGCTCGCGCCGGCCGGTGAGAATCTTGTGCACGTAGGTCTGATGGCTCACGTCCCAGACGAGCTTATCGACGGGCAGATCGAGTACGCGATGGAGCGCTAGGGTCAACTCGACGACGCCGAGGTTCGGCGCAAGGTGCCCGCCGTTGACGGCGCACGTCCGCACGAGCAAATCGCGAATCTCACTAGTCAGGACGTCGATCTGGTCGCGCCGTAGGCGCTTGACGTCGGCCGGAGAGTCGATTCGCTCGATTATCATGGGCGCGTTATACGCAGCCGCTCGCCGAGGCTCCTACGCTCCTACGGTTTGCGCGCCGGCGACGACTCGAGCCGCCAACGCCGCCGCTCGCGGCGCCGCGCGTGCGAGCCAGATGGCTTGCGACCAATTCCACGGCTTCAGTATTGCCAAGGCCGGCACGCGCCAATCTTCGGAAATTTCGCGCTGCGGCGTGTCGAGGACGACGCGGACCGCCGCGACGCGCGCGGCATCGATCAAGCCGGTCTCCATGTCGACCGCGGCGTAGCCTTGCTCGGCCCACTGCGCTCGCGATGGCCCGTGCACGATTCGATCGGCCGTTACCATCGGATCAAATACCGGCTCTACGCCCAGTCGCCGAGCACTCGCCGCAAAGGCTGCAACGAGCTCTTCGTCGCAATGGAGCACGCCGCCCCCGGGCCGGCGAACCTCGCGCGGAACCAGGACGGTCCCGGTCGGAAGGTCAGGGCGCAAACCGCCGGCGAGACCGCAGCTGACCACGATCTCGCCCAATCCCTCGCGAAGGTTTGCAAGGGCAATGCCCGTCTGCACGATGCGCGCACGGGGCAATTCGCGCCGCAACGCTTTGCACTCGAGCGCAGTCGCCGCAATCAAGGTGGGCGCGGTGCCGGAATCGCCACACACATAGGTTTTCTTTTGCGCCCGCTCGTAGCCTCATGCCTCGCCCAAAACAAAGGGGGTAGCCGGTGAGCCTTCGAGCGATCTGTGGTTTTGCGGGCGCCGTCGGCATGCTCGGATTCTCGGCGCGCGCCGCCCCCGAACGGCGGTTTCCCGTCGTCACTCGTCGGGCAGCGCCCTGCCACAACGCGGGCGGCCGAGGCGGGCGGCGATTCGAAGGTTCGAGTTTCGGGAACGTATGAAGGCTCCATCAAGGGTACCTTTTCTCCGACGTTCAGTTCCGGCAGCACCGATCTTTCTATCAAAGGCAGCGTAAAGTCCGATGAAGCGAAGCGAAACTCGTTTTTATCATCGAGGATCCGAAAGGACGCAATGCTTCGGCGACGGCGACCGTGACGGCGAAGAAGCTCGTCGGCAAAGCAACGGTTCCTCCGTCGGGGAACCAAGTCCGGCGTAAGCATCACGTTTGATACGACCCGAAAAAAGAACGACAGCTAAGGCTAAAGGAGTTACTGTAAAATGAGCGCGACGAGCCAACCCTTCCTCTCGGACATTACGGAGCTCCGGCGGCGAGCCCGCGAACAGATCGGGCGCGGGGCGGTGACGCAGAACTACGGCGGCGACGTCAAGCAAGCCATCGATCTTCTCCAGACGGCCCTGGCAACCGAGATCGTCTGCGTTTTGCGCTACACGATGCACTACGTTGCAGCGGTCGGTATCGACAGCGAATCCGTGAAGGCCGAGTTCGCGCAGCATGCGGCCGAAGAGCGCGCGCATATGGAAAAACTTGCCGACCGCATCAATCAGCTCGGCGGCACGCCAAACTTCGATCCCCAGGGACTGCACGCGCGTTCCGCAACCGAGTACGGAAACGCCGAGAAGCTGATCGACATGATCAAAGAGAATCTCATCGCCGAACGCATCGCAGTCGAGCATTATCGCGAATTGGTGCGCTTCTTCGGCGACAAGGATCCGACAACGCGCGTTATGCTGGAGGGCATTCTCGCGCAAGAGGAAGAGCACGCCAATGACATGCACGACCTCCTGGTCGCGCACGAAGGGCGTCCGTTCTTAGACTCCTAAATAGCCGTTTCTCCCGTACCACGCCACCGCGCGCTCGAGGCCGGCACGCACCGGGCTTGCGGCGTAATCGAAATCGCGCTGCGCCTTTGACGAGTCGGTATACATACGCTCGCGCGCGAGGCGCACGCCCTCGAGCGGTACCTCGGGCGTCGCTCCGGTGATCGCGCAGCGCGCCTCGTCGGCGAAGGCCGCGGCGAGCGCGAGCGGATACGGCGCTCGCCAGCCCGGCATCGGCTTGCCCGTAATCGCCGCAAGAAGTTCCCAGATCTCGTCCATGCTCAGGTTCTCGCCGCCGATCGGGTAACGCTCACCGATCCGGCCGCGCTGCACGGCAGCAACGTGTGCGCGCGCGACGTCTTCAACCGCGACCAGATTCATGCCGCCGTTGCCGGGAGCTTTTGCCAGGATTCTTCCGCGCGCGAAGTCGAGAATGAGCTTGCCGGTCGGGGTCGGTTTGCGATCGCCCGGACCGACCGGCGCGGTCGGCAAGAGGACCACCACGGGAACACGTGCGGCGAAGGCCGCGCGTTCTTGTTCAAGTTTCGAGCGATGGTAGCCGCTCCACGCGTGATCCTCGGTAGCCGAGCTCGAGGTAAGCACGACGCGTTCGACGCCGGCGAAGTGGGCGGCGAGCAAGAGGCTCGCCGTGCCCTCGACGTTGACCGCGCGGATCGCGGCCCGGTCGCGTGGCGCAAACGAATAGAGCGCCGCGCAGTGAACGAGATACCGGCAGCCGTCGAGCCTGCGAGCGAACCGGCCGACGTCGCGCAGGTCGCCGTCGATCCACTCGACGTTTTGATTTGCCTCGGCGTCGCGCGAGCGCACGAGCGCGCGAACGTCGTAACCCGCGCCGAGCAGTTCGCGCAGCACGTGCGACCCTACGAATCCCGTCGCACCGGTGAGAAAGACGCGTTCGCTCGCGGCCATTGCGCGTGATTACTGCCGGCGTGCGGAGGGCTCCTCGCGCGTTTTCCGGTAGTACGCGCGAAAGGAGTCGTGTATGAAGCATTTATCGGCCGCCGTTGCGGCATTTTTCGCACTCTCGCTCGCTGGGTGCGGCTCCGGCCTTACCGGACCGTCGGCGCCGAGCAACGCAAGCGTCCCGCAGCAATCCGCGGTCGCGACGGCCGGGGTGCCGGCCGCCGTCGAACCCGACGCGCACGCCGCGGCCGCATATTGCAGCCAGACGCACGGAAAAGTCGAGGTTCGTCAGCCGGTCTACGGCAGCAATAGCTCGAACTTGCTCTTTCTTTCCGGCAAGAGAAGCTTCTGCCGGTACAGCAGAGGAAAAGGGAGTTATAAGTCAAGCATTTACATTCTGCTGGCGACGCTCTACACGACGAAGCCGTCACTGGCCGCTCTCGCTTATTATCTAAAGCCGCCAACGGGATCGTGCAGCGGCAACCCGGCGTCGTGTTACTGCACGTTGCTCGGTGGATCGGATCAGTTCGGCGGCACGACCGGCGCGGGCGGCGGCTGGTACAAGAAAAACTCGGTCGATCAGACGCTCGAAGCCTGCATCTTCCCGGACATGTCGTCGATCGATTCGTGGGGATTGGCCTACAATGCCAACGGCATCATTCGCGGCATCGACTTAACGAAGGTGATGCGATATAAGTACCCCGCTTCATAACGGCTATCACGCGGTTGGGCCCGGTGCGCTCGCGGCGGTTCAAACCTTCCTCGAGATGCGGGCGCGTCCGGAGCTGCGGCCGTGCCAAGCCGATTCGTCGTGGCGGATAGAGCGTTTCGACCCGGTCGACCTGACTCGGTTCTACGCGCTCTTCCACCGCGTCGGCGACGAACAGCTCTGGACGCTGCGGCTACAGATGCGCGAAGAAGAGATCGAGCGGCTCCTGCGCGACCCGAGATTCGAGCTCTACGTGCTCGTTACCGCCGATGGAGACGAAGGGATGCTCGAGCTGGATTTTCGGGTAGCGGGCGAGTGCGAGCTGAGCCTCTTTGGCGTCGCTCCGCGACTGATCGGAACCGGCGCGGGGCGCTATCTGATCAATCGCGGCATAGAGATCGCGTGGTCGCACGAGATCGAGCGCTTCTGGCTGCATACCTGCACGCTCGATCACCCCAACGCCCTCGCCTTCTACCGCCGATCGGGCTTCGTTCCGTACGAGCGTGCGATCGAGATCTTCGACGATCCCCGAGCGCTCGGCTTGACGCGTGCGGATGCCGCGCCCCAGGTTCCGATACTCTAACGTGATTTAATCGGGAGTAAAGATCTCTTCAACCGGTCGGCTGAAGATTTTTCCGATCTTGAACGCGAGCGGCAGGCTCGGAGCGTATTTGCCCGACTCGAGCGCGACGACGGTTTGGCGCGCGACGCCAAGCTGATCGGCGAGTTCTGCCTGCGACCAGTCGCGTTCGGCGCGCAAAACTTTCAGACGGTTCTTCACTGCTGATAGTGCCGCGCGACGACGAACCGCGCCACCGCCCACGAACCCATGACGACGAACCACGTGAGCCACGCCGAAGGCCGCGGCAGGCCGGCGATCTCGAGAAACCCATAGGTCACGGCGCAGAGCGCCGTCACGGCCGCCGCAATCGCGAGCGACTCGGTCATCACACGGCGTTCGTAGTCGTCGGTGGTGGCGAAATACCGAACGATCGCGGGGACGATCAGCGCGACCGGAACCACCGGCGCGAGAAAAAGCACGTAGCGCAGTGGGCCCGTCGGGTGAATCGCGTTGACCGTCGCGATCGAGGCACAGAGGACGGCACCGTAGGCTGCCGTGAGGAGGCCCATCTGCACCACGTACCGGCGCCCGGCGGCCTGAGTAGGATTGGCTGGCTTCATGGCGGCATAGTACGCTATACACGTCTAAATGTCAAGAATACACGACATTATGTCAGGCCTACTCGACATTATATACTTGACGCCTTAACGGGCTCCCCCGTATCGTAGGCGTACCGTGACAGGGCGAATACGGAACGTACGGGGGAGGTGGTAAGGCGTGATTGTTTCGGAATCCAGAATGGTCGGAACCGCCTGCTCTCCGCGCCCTTGCGGAGGATTATCTTAAAGACCCTGGGCCTAATGCCCGGGACGCTCTTATTGCCGGGCTAATTGCAGCAGCGATCCAAGAATCGCCCCTTGCCCCTTCGGCTGCGCCTTCTCCTGAATCAGTGCTATCGCGGTCAGGGCATAGCGAATCTTGCGCAGTTCTTCAAGCAACTGCTGGTTCACATCGGGCTCCATCTAAGGACCTCCTTTCAGAATCGTGCTATTCTCGGGAGTATGGCAACGAAGGAGAGCAAGCCTGCGACCAACCTGACGCCCTTCGAGCAGTTCGTTCAGAAGATACTGAACGTACCGAAGGAGGCTGTTAGTGCGGCCGACGCGGCGCGGCTTAGGCGTAAGGGACGATTGCCCCCTCGCCCAAATGGTTAATTCTCTTCCCCCGCCGTCGCCTTATTCTGAGGCTCCGCTTCTAAGGCTGCGGCAAGAGTTATATGGTCCGAAAGTTATTCCGCTCCTCGCCGCGCAACGGCGAAAGCTCATAGCCAAAGCAGCGAAAGAAAGTGTCCCCTATATCCCCTCGCTTGAGGCTATCATTGAGCAACGCGACCGCTGGAATAGCTTTCGTGAGCGGCTTATTGACGAATGGCCGCGCGCAGAGTTTCGGAATCGAATGTTGCTCCGAGAAATGGTAATCTACGTCGAGCGTTACCAGAAGCTATTTTCCAGCCTAGAACGAGGCGACCAAGAGGCGTTTATCGAGGCGCTTGAGCCCCCTGTACGCGAGGCGTTTATTATCCAGCAGGAGCACAATCGCCGCATGGTAGCCGACATAAATCCGCTGCTCCTCAAAGACCCCGAGGTTTCATCGGCCCTCACTTCGGAAGAGGCTTGGGCCATAGCTAAGCACGCAGACCCTAAGATCGAAGAGGCGTTCTCAAAGCCCTTAGACGAGTCACAATACGTCAAGCGCGACTTTAAGAGAACGCCGCGACGTTCAGCTTAGTTTTCGCTACCAATGAGGCGCATGACGAATGGGTTGCGGCATATACACCGCAGCTCGATGCGCTATACCGAATTATCGAAACAGACCCATTGCCAAACTACCGAGAGACCTATTATGTTTGGGACTTCAACCCTTCCAGTAGGACGATGCCTAATTGCGTGGGATGGATACCGTGGGACGGGTTGTTGCACTTAATGGGCTACACAATAGACGATCACAAGGAGCTTGTCATAGTTAGGCGGACATTCGTAGGGCCTTATAACCTGACGGTACCAAAAGAACCCTGGCCGTTCTAAGCGGTTATCGCCTAGGGCGCTTCCCAACCTTTCAGAGTTGAGGCTTTCCGATCAACGCCTTATAGGTTAGGCGCTTACTGTCTGCCCCTTTTAGTGCCTTCGTAAAACGAGGGCCATCGGCATTCTCTCGTTCATTGTACCGAAAGATTTGCTCGTCCAAATATGCGTCTAGGTGCTTAGGACGCGGGCAAATATAGGTTCCGCCGATCGTCCGCTTTAGAACGCTCCAGAAGTTTTCGATGCTATTAGTATGCACGCGGCCTTCGACGTAGTTCTCGGCGTGATTGATAACCTGATGAACGTAGTCCTGAAACTTGAGGCCGTGATACGAGCCGAGTTGGTCCGTGTAAACTGTCGAACCCTTGGCAACGTTTTCCATGATCGCCGGCAAAAGCGTTTCGCGGCGAGTGTCCTTGATGACGAAGGCCCGAACCTTACCGCCACGCTCGCGGATTCCCATAACGGGAACCTTGCTATAGCCCGGGCCTCGGCCTTTTTTTGACGGGTTAGGGTCGCGGCGATTGATCGAGCGCGCCTTGGGACCAACCCAGGTTTCGTCCGCTTCGACCTCACCCGATAGCTTCTCGAACGATTCGTCGCGCAAGGCGAGGCGAATCCGGTGGAGCATAAACCAGGCCGTCTTTTGGGTGACATGGAGCGCCCGGGCGACCTCGCAAGAGCTAATGCCATTGCGGGCGCTAGAGATAAGCCACATGGCGGGGAGCCACTTGGAGAGCGGAAGCGGGCTGTCCTCAAAGATCGAGTTGACCTTGGCGGTAAACTCTCGCTGGCAATCGCGGCAAAACCACCGGGGCCGCATACCGCGAATCTCTCGAACGTCAGCCGAGCCGCAGCCAAAGCGCGGGCAAGCCACGCCGTTAGGCCACCGAAGGCGCTTGACGAAATCATGCGCCCGCTCGCAGTCCGAGAAGTAGGTTATCGCCTCAAGTAACGATTGCGGTTCCATTAGGTATATGATACCGCGAATATATCAAGGCGTCAAGTATATAATGTCGGGCCTACTTGTCTCTAAGGGCCCTCAGGCCGAGGTCTACCTGCCCACTGCGAAGAGCGCCATCGCCAGGATCAGGATGAACGCAACGATCCCAGAGGCATGGATCGCGTGGGCGGCGTGCGGCCGGCGCGAGCGCCCGTGATGGAAGACGACCCAGAGATCGAAAGCCGAGACGGCGATCCCGACGACTGCGAGGACGATGAGGAGCGGGAGTAAGCGGTAATACGCCGCCGCGCCGAGCGCGACGCCGAATGCCACATCGCGGATGCCGGTCGCACGAACGAAGGCCGCGGCGGAATGGCCCTCGGCGGGAACCCCGTAGCCGTGAGCGAGCCGGTGCGGAGCGAACATCGCGTAGATACCGACCGCGACAAGTACGATCGCGATAATGCATCCAAGGTCGAATGCAACGGTCATTGCGGGCTCGCGATTCGGCAATGAGGCGGTGAGTCCCCGGCGAAGGTAGACTCTCGAAAGGATAGCGCTAAATGCTCGGTCGATACTTGACGGCGCTCTGCGCAATCGGGTTGCTCGCGGCCTGCGGCGCTGGAGAGACTCCGGCGCTTGAGCGAGGCGCGTCGCTGACGCCATCGCAGCGCAGTTCAGCGACCACCGACCTGCTCTGTGTCAGCGGCCAAAACCCCACCGAGGTCAACGTCTACTCATATCCGGAGGGAAAGCGAATCGCGAGATTGGGACCGTTCAACACTCCAGCGGGAGAATGCGTTGATTCCAAAGGCAACGTCTTCATCACCGACCCCGGAGCCGCGGCGGTCATCGAGTACGCGCATGGCGGCACGAAACCCATCGCAACCCTCAACACCTTCATCTATTCGCCGGTTCGCTGTTCAGTCGACCCCACCACAGGCAACCTCGCCGTGGCCAACCGAGATAGCTCCAGCGGGCGCGGGAGCGTCTTGATCTATCAACACGCACGCGGAATGCCGGCGGCCTTCTTTAATAATTCGATATATTACTACTTAGCTTGCGGTTACGACGCTACGGGAAATCTCTTCGTCGGCGGGAGCAGTGCGAGGGGAAGTTTCGCGCTCGCCGAGCTGCCCCGAGGCGGCAAGCAGCTAACGAAAATCGCATTCGCTAAGAACATCGCGCAACCGGCCGGCATTCAAGACGAAGGATCGTACCTCGCGATCGGCGCCCAGGACGCGTCGGACGACCGCAGCGACATCTATCACGTCATCGTTACCGGCAAAACCGCCAGAGTCGTACAGACGACGCACATCGGCACGCAGATGATCGGATTCTTCATCGACGCGGGCAGGCTGATTGCGGCCGCAGGGAGGGACGCCGTTCTCTTTTTTAAATACCCGAAGGGCGGTGCACTCGAGAAATTTATCGGTGGGACGAACGATGCGATCGGCGTGGTTGTCAGCGCGCACCGCTAGTTGACGACCATACGGCAGATTACCGACGGAAGGGTCACGCACCCAACGAGCAGGCTACTTTAACGGAGGTTTTCCCATGCAGAGAAACAGTTTAGTCATAGCGATCGCCGCCGCGGCATTGACGGCCGCCCCACTGCCGGGCTTGGGGCAGCAGATGAATCCAATGTCGGATTCAGATTACATGGCAAAGGTCGCGACGGCCGCGCCGGCCGCGGTGGTAAAAGGCGCGACGATCGTACGAATGGATCCAAGCGGGTCCATGAAGGTCCTACAGCCCGGGAGCAACGGCTTTACCTGCATGCTAGCCGGACCCGACCCGATGTGCGCAGACGCAAACGCCATGAAGTGGGCGCAAGCGTACTTAGGGCGCACCACGCCGCCCGATGTCGTGGGATTTGCGTACATGCTTGCGGGAGATAGCGGCACGAGCAACACCGATCCGTACGCTAGGGTACAGACCCCCGACAATCACTGGGTGCAGACCGGACCGCACGTGATGATCGTCGGATCGGTGGTCAAGACGATGGGGTATCCAATGGGTGCCGACGCCAGCGCATCGGGACCGTACGTAATGTGGGCGAACACGCCGTACGCGCATCTGATGATCCCGGTGAACCCGCAGCCCTAAGGGACTAGCTGCCGAAGGCGGCTCTCAGCGATTCCTTGAGTGACGACGTCGTGCGCAGGACTGCGGTCGGCTCGTATCCGCAGTGCGCCATGCAGTTCTCGCACGACTCGTGCTTGCCGCGCCCGTACTTCGACCAATCGGTCTCGTCGAGCAGCTCTTTGTACGTGCGCGCGTAGCCCTCTTTGCTCATGAGGTAGCAGGGACGCTGCCAGCCGAAGACCGTGTAGCACGGAATACCCCACGGCGTGCACTCAAAGTCGGTCTTGCCCTCGAGGAAGTCGAGGTAGAGCGGGCTATGGTTGAGCCGCCACTTCTTGCGCTTGCCGTCGGCGAAGACTTGGCTGAAGATCTCGCGAGTGCGCTTCACGCCGAGGAAGTGTTCCTGATCGGGGGCCTTCTCGTAGGCGTAGGCTGGTGAGATCTGCATCATGTCGACTTTGAGGTCGTCGTTGAGGTAGTCGAGCACCTCGCGGATCGACTCGGGTCCATCCTGGTCGAAGAACGTCGTATTCGTGAAGACGCGGAATCCGCGCGACTTCGCCTCTTTGATCGCCTCGATCGCCTTGTCGAAGACGCCCTGGCGGCAGACCGACTGATCGTGGCGTTCGCGCATGCCGTCGAGGTGGATCATCCAGACGAAGTAGATCGACGGCGTGAATAGATCGATCTTCTTCTTCAGCAGCAGCGCGTTCGTGCAGAGGAAGACGAACTTCTTACGCTTGACGAGTTCCTCGACGATCTGCGGCATCTGCTCGTGAACCAGCGGCTCGCCGCCGGCGATCGAAACCATCGGCGCTCCGCACTCTTCGACCGCGGCAATGCACTCATCGACGCTCAGGCGCTGGCGCAAAATCTCGTCGGGGTGCTGAATCTTTCCACAGCCGGCGCACGCTAGATTGCATTGCAGCAGCGGCTCGAGCTCGAGCACGAGCGGATACTTCGTCTCGCCCTTAAGCTTCTTGCCTGCGATGTACTTCGCAACGGCGACCTTTTGTTGGAGGGGCATCGTCATGGGTTCGTTTCCTTTAGGGCTGAGATACAAGTCATCCTTCGACAAGCTCAGGATGACACGGTGGAGGCGACGCTTCCATGGGTGGCGACGCTTCTACGGGTGGCGACGCTTCCATGGGTGGCGACGCTTCCATGGGTGGCGACGCTTCCATGGGTGGCGACGCTTCCATGGGTGGCGACGCTTCTACGGGTGGCGATGCCTTACTGTGCTCAGGATGAGAGGTTACAGGCGGTGCATCGGTGCGAAGGCGAGCGTTCAGCGCGAGGGCCATCGCCGGGAAAAGGTGGCGATAGAGGTGATAGTTGATGTAAAAGTCGCCCGGGAAACCAGTTCCCGTGCATTCTGGTTCGTCCCACGTGCCGTCGGGCCGCTGGCGCTCGCACAGATAGGTGAGACCCCGCGCAACGGCATCGTGTTGCGCTCGTCCGGCAAGTTGCAGACCGAGCACGGCCCAGGCCGTTTGCGAGGGAGTGCTCGGCCCGATGCCGGCAAACGATTCGTCAGCGTAGGAGTGGCAGCTCTCGCCCCAGCCGCCATCCGGATTCTGCACCGAGATCAGCCAGGCCGCGGCGCGCTCGATCATCTCGCTTCCGGTGTGCAACGCCGCAAGCGCCGAGATGACGCACCATGTGCCGTAGACGTGGTTGACGCCCCAGCGCCCGTACCACGACCCCCACGGCTTCTGGGTGGCCCGCAGATACTCTAAGCCGCGTGCGACGTAGCGGTTCGTCGTGTCGTAGCCGAAGGCCGCGAGCATCTCGAGCACATGAGCCGTGACGTCTTCGGTCGGAGGATCGATCATGGCGCCGAAATCCGAAAACGGCATCCGGTAGAGCAGCTCGCGCGTGTTGTCGCGATCGAAAGCCGCCCACGCTCCGTTGCGCGAGTCCATCGCGAGCGTCCAGCGCCGCGCGCGTTCGACCGACGAGGCAACCTTGTCGCGATCGCCTCCTTCGAGCAATCCCAGCACGACGATCGTGGTATCGTCGATATCGGGATAGGCGTCGTTATCGAATTCGAAGGCCCAGCCGTTGCCGCGCCCGTTCGCGCACTTCATTCGCCAGTCTCCGGGTGCGTCGTCGGGAATCTGCTCGCGCAGCAGCCAGTCGACAGCGCGGCGCATTGCCGGATGCTCGGCGCCAAATCCCGCCAGCGCGAGCACGCGCACCGCCCAAGCCGTGTCCCAGACCGGCGACATGCAAGCCAAGAAGCGCCAGCCCTGCGCGTCGTCGACGGTGAATCGCTTCATCCCCTCGATTCCCTTGCGCATCACCGGATGATCGAGCGAGTAGCCCATCAAATCGAGCGCGATCAACGAATAGACCCAGGGCGGCTGAATCCCACCCCAGCTGCCGTCGGCTTCTTGCCGCTCGACGACCCACTGCGCGATGCGGCGCTGCGCTTCTTCTCGATACGGTTGCTTCGGAAGCCGCTCGTAGAGCTTGAGCAGCTTTTCGGCGTAGAGCAACCAATGACGCCGGCCTTTGACGCGGGTCACCTCTCGTTGCGTTCCGGGCGCGACAATCTCGCCGACATCGACGCCGAGCTCGCGCACCGGCTTCTTCGAGAGCACGATCGTCAGCGGCGCGACCGTGCCTCGGGCCCAGCAGGCGAAATCGTAAAGATTGAACGGCATCCAGAGCGGAAAGTACACGATCTCCGGCGGCACCGATGGCACGCCCGACCACGGATAGACTCCGAAGAGCGCGAGCCAAATCTTCGTGAAGACGCGCGCGTTGACGACGCCGCCTTGGCGCAAGATCACGTCGAGCGCCCGGCGCATTTCGTCTCGTTCGGAACTCAACCCGAGCACCTTGAGCGCCACGTAGGCTTCAATGGTTGTGCTCAAATCTGCGGGTCCGTCGTAGTAGAGCGCCCATGATCCGTCGCTGCGCTGATGGTGCAGAATATGCGCGGTCGCACCCGCGCGAAACTCCTCGAGCGGCAGCCCGAGAAACCGGAAGAGCAGCACGTGCTCCGCGGTCATCGTCACGTTCGTCTCGAGCTCGCCCGACCACCAACCTTCGGTCGACTGCTCTTGCAAGAGCCAGCCGATTGCGCGTTTGAGGGTTTGATCGGTCGCGGGATGGGGTGGACTCCCTAGTGGGGCGGCGAGCGGTCTCGCGGGAGATTTCACCCCATCCCGCGACCGGAGCAGATACTCCGCGGCGAGCGTGCCGCTGCGGACGGCCGATTCCATGGTGTCGGCCCAGCGCGTCTCGGTCCACGAGCCCGCGATCGCGATTGCCGGGTGCGAGGTGCGCTGCTGCGTGCGCGCGGCGCCGATACGCGGGAGCCACGTCGCCTCGGGATTACGCGTGACGGCGTTGCGCACGAGCTTGGCATCCCGCAACGCGGGCAAGAACGCTTGCGCTTCTTCCCACGCGAGGCTTTCCAGCGCTTCGGTCGACATTTGCAGGTATCGGTCGGCGGCGCTGATGCTGCAGCAGAGATAGCCGGGCGCTTTTTCGAAGATCCACTGCAGCGGCGACTCGAGCGCCGCCGCAAAGTCGAGACCGATGCTGCCGCCGTCGTGCCAGAGATGAACGTCGACGATCGGGTACGGGTCGTACGCATCGAGGTTTGCAATGCCGTAGCGAGATGGATCGCCGAGAATGCGGGCGACTTGGCGCGGAGGAACGGCGAGCACGACGGCGTCGAACGTTGCGGTGTCGCCCTTCGACAAGCTCAGGGTGACATCGCCGCTTTGCGTGACAGCGCGCGAATCGTTCGGTTTGGCGGAGAGCACGGCAGTTGAGCGATGTACCGCGTCGAGGCGAGCAGCGGCAGCCTCGGCGAGATGCGCGAGCGGCACCGTCGAGAACCCGAAGCGCGCGGCGCCGGCGTCGCGCAAGAACGCCGTCTGCAAGACGAACAATGCATCGGATGCGGCGACGCGATCGAACGGCGCGTTGAGCGCCGGAACGAAGAATGGATCCCAAAAGGCGCGGCGCTCGCCGGCGCCCTGGTTGCGGCGCCTCAGCCACTGCTCAAAGGTTTCGTCTTGGTGCGCTCGCGTCGACAAGGCAAGGGCCCATGCGATGCTGAGTTTTTCGCCGAGCGTGAGAAATGGATAGACCGTGAATGATTCAAGCAGGTGCAGCGGCGCGGGGAGTGCGCCGGCGCGCAAGCGACCGCTGCGGCCGTCGCGCGCGAGAATCCGCGCATCGAAGCGATCTTGCAAGCGCAGTTCGTGCGCCATACCGATGTGCTGCGCGAATGCAACGAATTCGGTGCAGCAGGCGAGAAAGACGTGTTGTCCGTTATCGACCTCGACGCCATCGACTTCAAACGATGTCGCGCGCCCTCCAAGCAGACGCCCGCGCTCGAAGAGCTCGACGCGGGCGCCGGCTTCCTGTAGGCGGAGCGCGGCCGCCAGCCCGGCGAGACCGGCTCCGACGACGGCTACGCGCTCGAGAGCCACGACCGCACGACCACTCGCAGTTTCTCCGTCTTCGACAGCGCCGCACGGGCTCGTAGCGGAAGACCGGGCTCCCGTTCGATCTTCTTGAGCAGCCCCTCGTAGATCCCGGCCATCGTCTGCACGCAGGCCGCCGGGCGCCGCGGAATGTAGCGAAGCACTTCGTATCCGCTGGTAAAATACGTGCGAGCTCGCGCGACGCTTTCGGTGATGAGCTCGCCCCAGCCGGGATAGATTTCACCGCTCGCGAGCGCCGATTCGGGAATACCGAAACGGCGGAGTTCGTCCTGCGGCAAGTAGATTCGCTGCATGTCGACGGCATCTTCACGCACGTCGCGCAGGATGTTGGTGAGCTGCAGCGCGAGTCCAAGGTCGTCGGCGCGCTCGAGCGCCACGGGATCGCTAAAGCCGAAGATCCGCACGCACATTCGACCCACGACCGAGGCCACTAGCGTGCAGTAGGCGCGCAACTCCTCGAACGTCGCGTAACGCGACCGCGTGAAGTCCATCTCGACGCCGTCGACGAGCGCCTGCAGCTCGCTCTCGGGGATCGCGTAGCGCTCCACCGCCTCGGCGAGAACGCGGAGGATCGGATCCTCGCCCGCTTCGCCGCGGATGCAGCGTGAGATGCGTTCGCGATGGACGGCAAGCCGGGCCGGGAGGTTCTCGAGCCCGACCGTATCGGCTTCGTCGTCGACCTGCCGCGCGAAGTTGTAGAGCGCATAGATGGCCATGCGCTCGTGGTGTCCGAGGGAGATGAATCCCCAGTAGAAGTTACCGGCCTCGCGCTTGGCCATCTCGCGGTTAAAGCGCTCGGCTCGCTGCCGATCCGATTCCGGAACGGCGATGCCACGCAACGCGCGCTGGAGGTTGATCATCTACGCGAACCGCTTTCGCGAGAGAGAGTGCATCGCGGCACGAACCACGAGCGAAATCTTCGTAGACGCCGAAACGCTCGGTCGTTCGTTCTCGGTGTCATACCCCCCCGCCTGAATTGCATCGCATATGGCCAAGCCTCCCATCCGGTAGAGTGCGAGCTGCAGGCGGAGCGGTCGCGGAACGATCTCCTCGAGTGCGACGCCTGAGGCGAGCAGGGTGCGAGCTCGCTCCACCATGGCTTGCGCGGCGCCCGCGATTCCCCTGGCGTCAACGTCGCTATCCACAAGATACCGCCGGCCGATCGCCGCGTCGCGGCTGACGTCTTGAGCGTGATTGGCGAGCTGCAGCCCAATGCAGACGTCGTCAGAAAACCGCTGCGCATCGTCGCCGGTAACACCGAAGACACGCAACACCATCCTGCCGACCGGCGCGGCGGAGAGGCGGCAATAGCCTATCAGCTCTTCCCAGGTTGGATAGTGCGTCACGTGCTGATCCATGACGTTCGCGGCGATGAGATCGAGAAAGGGTTGCGCCGGCATCATGCAGCGCTCGACCGTGTGCGCGAGCGCGACGAGCACCGGATGGACGGCCTCCACGCCGCCGAAGAGCGCTTCGACTTCGCCGCGCCACCGCTCCAGGCGCGGCAACGCGCTGCCGGGACGGCTCTCGTCGCCGAGGTCGTCGGTCGTGCGACAGTATGCGTAGATGCGCGTGAGGTCGCGCCGCTTGGCGCCATCAACGAACCGTGAAGCGACGCTGAAGTTTTCGTAGTGGCGGCGCGTGAGCATGCGGCAATACGCATCTGCTGCCTCGAGATTGAGATTCATTGCCGCGCGTCGATCGTCGGAACCGGGTAGAGCAAGACCCTAGGATCTGCGGTCATCAGACTCATGCCCTCAACGCGCGCCTGCGCCACCAGCATGCGGTCGAACGGATCGCGATGACGGTTGGGAATCTCGTTTAGCGCGAAGACGTGATCGAGCGAAAGATCGAGCAACTCGGACTGACTGACCGGAAGAAACCTTCGCACGAAGCTTTGTACGTCAAGCGGTAAATCGAGTTTTCCAATCGCATTTTTTACGACCATCTCCCAAACGCTTACGATCGAGAAGTAGAGTTCACTCTTCTTGGCCTCGTGGAAGTTCACGCTTTTCACCGGCTTAGTCTAGTGGACTTAATCCCTAAGGTCAAACGGGTTCCTGCTTACGGCCGATAGAGTACCGCGCAGGTCGCGTGGCATGCGCGCGCCCGTGCAGAACATCGCGATGCGCAGTGTTTCGACCAGCTCGCGCGCGAGATCGCGCGCCGCTTCGAAGCTTGTGGCGGCCGCGCGCAGGAACGGTCCAGCAATGCCGACGAGGTCGGCACCAAGCGCGAGCGCTTTCGCCACGTCGAGGCCGTCACGGACTCCGCCACTTGCTATCAACGTCTCCGCCGGCGCCACCTGGCGCGCTTGCGCGATGCACTCCGCCGTCGGGATTCCCCAACCGGCGAATGCCCCGGCAACGCGTGCGCGCCACGGTTCGGCGATTCGGTGACGCTCCACCTCGCTCCACGAAGTTCCGCCGGCGCCCGCAACGTCGACGGCGGCGACGCCCGCGTCGAAGAGCGCGCGAACGTCGGAGGCACGAATGCCCCATCCGACCTCTTTAACGACGACCGGAAAGTACGCCGCCTTGCAGAGCGCGGCGATCTGCGCGAGCAGACCGCCGAAGCACGTGTCGCCCTCGGGCTGGAGCGCTTCTTGGAGCGGATTGAGGTGCAGCACGAGCGCGTCGGCGCGTAAGATTTCGACGAGCCTGCTGCATTGCGCGATGGCGTATCCTTTGTTGAGCTGAACCGCACCGATGTTTGCGAAAAGCACGACGTCGGGCGCGAGCGGGCGGATGTCGAAGGTGTCGATCGATTCGGGTGATTCGATCAGCGCGCGTCCCGATCCCAGACCCATCGCAAGCCGATGCTCCGCTGCCACGCGCGCTAGGCGCCGGTTGATCTCTCGCGCTTCGGGGGTTCCGCCCGTCATGCACGAGATCAACAGCGGCGCGCCGAGCTTCCGCCCGAAGATCTCGATCGACGTATCGACCGCCGTCAGATCGATCTCGGGAAGCGCGCGATGCGCGAACCGGTAGCGATCGAACCCGGCGTCGATTCCCTTGCCGTCCACGTCGCGCTCGATGTTGATTCGCAGGTGCTCCGCCTTGCGCGACGGCGTCGCCCGATCAGGCCGATCGTCGCGCAACGTACCGGACAACTTCTTCAAAATCGGCTAACGCCTTCGCCGGCGCAAACGCACGCAGCGCAGAAGCGGCGGCGGGCGGATCGGTCTCCAAGAGCCAGCCCGCGTGCGCGAACGCGTCGACCGCCGGCTCTTGGGCGCCGGCAATCACCGCACCGGCCGCAAGCGCTGCGCGAGTCAACACTGCGTTACGCGCGACTTCGTCGCGTTTTTCGATCGCATCGAGGACCGCCTCGGCGACGAGCCGCGCGGTTCGAAGTCGCCGCTCCGGCTGCGCCGCATCGTGTGCGAGGCTTCGAAAGGCGAGCGCGTAGAGCGCATCGCCGGCATTAAGGCTCTGTCCCAAACCCCAGCGGACGACGCTCGGCGCCGAATCGTCGGCGAGCTCGTCGTGCAGTATCAAGAAGCGATCGAAGAGATCGAAGGAGGCCGAGACCGGAAGCGCGTCCGCGAGGTTTCCGAATCCCGCGTCGCACGACCACAGAACGAGGCTGGGTCGAAGGGCATCGCGGTCATCTCGACCGCGACGCCGCTCTTCGATGATGCTCGCTGCAACCGAGCCTGGCGGAAAGGCGATTCCTCGGAGGTACTGCGCTATGCGGGCGCGATGATGACTCAGGGGAACCGGGTCGCGGCGTGCGGTCATGGCCGCAAATCCTTCGACCGCTCTCGGGATGGTTGCCTTCCAACGGTGCAAGACGGAGATTCGGCGTGCAGATTGGATCGAACGAACACAAGGAGCTTTTTTGCCGCTCGTTCATGGAATCGCATCGTGCCTACGACCCTCAAGAGTGGGCGTGGCCGCAGCTCGACGAGCTGTCGCTCGCGCGTTTGCGGGCAATTCCGATCTGGACGCTCGCACTCGAAGTCGAGCTCGGTGCCGGGAAGATGCTCGAAGCCTTTGCGCGGACGGAATCCGATCGGCTCGTGCGCGAAGCGCTCGCCCTGGAGGGGTACGAAGAAGACCGCCACGGACGGATTCTCCAATGCCTCGTCGAGCGTTACGCTCTAGGGGTCACGCCGAATGTCCCCAAGCAGCTACCGACGCGTCAAGCCTTCATCGACTTCGGCTATAACGAATGCGTCGACTCCTTTGCGGGCTTCGGCATCTTCCGTTTGGCTCGCGACGCGCGCATTTTTCCCGAAGCACTCACCTCGCTCTTCACGCGCTTGCTCGTCGAGGAAGCCCGGCACATCGTCTTCTTCGTGAACTGGATCGCGTGGGATCGTTGCCGCCGGGGATTGCGCTGGGCGGCCTTGCAGGCGATGCCGGTGCTCTTCTCCTACGGCGCCGCGATTGGGCACCGCGTACAGGGGGGCACGCAAATGAAGCGCAGCAAGCCCGAAGGAGATTCGACCGATCTCTTTGGGAACGTGGTCAAAGACTTAACGATCGCGCGATTCCTCCAGGCCTGCATTGAAGAGAACGATCGCTACATGGCCGCGTTCGATCCGCGCCTGCTGCGGCCGCGCGTCATTCCAACGCTTGGTAGAATCGCGCTGACGATCGCCGAGACGATCGAGCGCGTGCGCGCCGCCTTTCCGAAGTCGGCTTCGCGGTCGACAGGTTAGCTCGCTAGAACTTGAAGTAGATAAACGTCGGCGAGACGCCCTGCCAAGTGAAGAGTTCGAGCGCGAGCAAGAGCCCGGCGAGCGTTCCAACCTGTGCGAATGCCGGAAGTTGCGGCCACTGCGGTTCGATGCGCCAACGCTCCAGCAGGAGGCGAAACGCCGCGAACGCGACGATGCCGACGGCGAGAACCGCTGGCCAACCCGCGATCATTAGGCTCCCTGGGCCGCCGGTGAAGAGCTCGCGATAGACGTCGAGCGCCGTGCCGAAGGTTGGCGAACGGAAGAGCACCCATGCCAGCGACACCGCGCCGAACGTCCACACGATGCGCACGACGGCGACGGCGCCCCGCGCCGGCGTCATCTCGTGACCGATCCTCAGGAGACGCTCCGCGCAGAGCATCACTCCGTGGAAGGCGCCCCAGGCCACGAACGTCCACTGGGCGCCGTGCCAAAGACCGCCCAAGAGCATCGTCACCATCAGGTTCCGAAACGTCGCAGCTTGTCCGCCGCGGCTCCCTCCCAGCGGAATGTAGAGATAGTCGCGCAGCCACGTCGAGAGCGTTATATGCCACCGGTGCCAGAAATCGGTGACGCTCGTCGCCAGATACGGCATTGCGAAATTCTCCGGAAAGACGAAACCAAAGAGGCGAGCGCAGCCGATCGCGATATCGCTATACCCCGAAAAATCGAAGTATATCTGCATCGCAAAGGCAAAGAGCGCGCTCCACGCGGCGGGCGCGCCGGGATGGCCGGCGACCGACGCCCAATAGGCATTCGCGATTCCCGCGAACTGATCGGCGATCGCCATTTTCTTCACCAATCCGAAGCCGACGCGCGCGAGCCCGTACGCAACGTCGTCGGGACCGGGCGGACGCCACGCGAAGAGCTCGCCAAAGAAGAGACCGGCGCGTACGATCGGCCCCGCGAGCAGCTGCGGAAAGAAGGCAAGGTAGAGCGCGTAGTCGAGCGGTTTGCGAATCGCGCTCATCCGGCCGCGATAGACGTCGACCAGATACGAAATGCTTTGAAACGTATGAAAGCTGATGCCGATCGGAACGAAGAGATTGACGAACCAGGGGTTTTCGTGCATGCCCAGGAGCGCGGCAGCGGTGCCGCTGCCGAAGTTCGCGTATTTGAAGGTCGCGAGAAACGCGAGGTTCGCCGCGACGCCGACCGCCAGCAAGAGTCGCGGACTCCGTCCGCGCGTTTCCCGCGAGCGCTCGAGCGCCAGCGCGATGAGGAAATCGCTTGCGGTAAGGATCCACAGGAAGAGCACGTACCACGCGTTCCAGCGCGCGTAAAAATAGTAGCTTGTAAGCAGCAATACGTAGCGGCCGGCGCGTCGCGGCAAACCATAAAAGAGTCCCGCAACGATCGCAACGAAAAGCCAGAACTCGTAGGATTGGAAGGGCAACGGTATGCCGATGCCGACCGCGGCTGCAAACCACGAAAGGTTGTGGTGCGTGCGAGAGGCCCTTCGACTCCGCGTGCTTCGCACGGCACGCTCAGGATGACAAGGCGTTGCGCAGCGTTGCGCCGGCGACGGCGGATCGGCGGCGAGCATTGAGGCGACGTCGTGGCCAAGAAGACGGCTGAAGCGCAGGCTTCCCTCGCGATTGAGATGGTCTTCGTCGGCGAAAAGGTCGGGACGCTCGAGCGCCATGTACGCGCTCGCCGGAATCAAACGCGCGCGATGCGCGTTCGCGATCGCTAGCAGCGAACCGCTCGGGGTCTGTGTCGCTTCGCGGTGCGCCGGTCGCGTGGGAATCCGTACGAAGAAGACCGGAACGCCGGCCGCTTCATATTCTGCCGCGATCGGCTCGAGCCACTGTTGCCGGTAGCGTGCGTACGACGGGCTCGGCTTTGGAATCGCGAGCACCTGCGTGTCAATCGCGGCGCGTTGGTCGTACGAGGTGCCGGGCGGATAAAAAATCGTGCCGTTCGAAAAATCGACGCGCAGGCCCGCGAGCGACTCGAAGCGCGGATGCGCCACGAGCGGATCGTATGGGGGAACGACGCGCGCTCCTTCGATCGCCGCGAGCCGAGCCGGCGGATTCGCGACGAGGGCCTGCAAATCGTCGCGAAGCTCGGTGCCGCGCCAGAAGAGATCGATGCCGTGTTCGACGCGTTCCCGCGGATCGGAGAACGAACCGGCGAGCTTCGGAAGATCGCTCAATCGCGTCTGAAAGACCACGTAGCGCAGGTCCATCGGGCGATCGTCGCCATCGAGGCTCCCGATCGCGCTGTCGTCGTCGGCGTACGTGTCGACCGCGATGACGACCGCTCGAAGCCTGTCCGCCTGCGGATCGATCGCACGCACGAAGAACGGCCAGCAGCGCGGCGTCGTGCCCGGCACGCCTCCGTTGAGAAAACGCAACGAGCGGCCTGCGGCGCTCGCGGCACGCGGGTTGAGGCCGGAGTAGATGCGCGAGTCGCCGAGCACTAAGACGTCGGTGCGCGGCTGTGCAGGAAGCGCACGAAAGTCGGCAATCGCGGCTTCGAAGCTGCCGGTGCTCGACGCCGGGTCGAGCAGATGGCGATAGAGGCTGGTCCGGAACGTGAGAGCGTCGACGAGCGCGAAGACCGCAAACGCCGACGCAACGAGAAGAGCGGCCGTCTTCTTTCCTGACGTCTCGAATCGGGATCGCACCGCAACGTCCCTTGTGCGAGGATGGGTTGGAGGCCTTTAGTGGACCGTTCAGCCAAGGCGAGTCACTTGGGGACCCACGGCGCGCCCGTCGCCCTCATTACCATTACAGTGATGCTCGGGCTGATCATGGCGATCATCGACAGCACGATCGTCAACGTCGCGCTCACGACGATCGGTGGAAATCTCGGAGCGACGGTCGATGAGGTTGCCTGGGTCGCTACCGGTTACATCCTGGCCAACGTCGTCGTCATGCCGCTCAACGGCTGGCTCACGGCCTTTCTCGGGCGAAAGGCCTTTTACGCGACCTCGCTCGCGCTCTTCACCGTTGCCTCATTGTTCTGCGGGAGCGCGCGTTCGATCTGGGTGCTCGTCTTCTATCGTGTCATTCAAGGGATCGGCGGCGGCGCGCTGCAGCCGACCGCGCAAGCAATCCTCTTCGAAACGTTTCCGGTCGAGCGGCGCGGTGCGGCGATGGCGATCTTCGGCTTGGGCGCGATGGTCGGCCCGGCGATCGGACCCACGCTGGGCGGTTGGATCGTCGACAACGCGAGCTGGCCGCTGATCTTCTACATCAACGTTCCGATCGGTATCGTTGCGTTCCTCATGACGCTGGCCTTCATTCCCGACCCGAAGTACATCGCCAAACCGAAAGGCGGCATCGACTGGACGGGCCTCACGCTGCTCACCGCCGGACTGGCTTCCTTACAGTTCGTTCTCGAGCAGGGCGAGCGCGACGACTGGTTCGGGTCGCAAACGATCGTGCTTTTGAGCGCCATCGCCGCGAGCGCGCTAATCCTCTTCGTCGTCAAGACGCTGCGCGACGAACACCCGCTGGTTGACTTGAGCGTCTTTAAGTTCCGCTCGTTCTCGGTCGGCTCGTTCTTGGGAATCATCATGGGGTTCGGTCTCTTCGGAACGTCGCTGGTCTTGCCGCTCTTCTTTCAAAACATGCTGGGCTTCACCGCGTTCGATACGGGCATGGCGCTGATGCCGGGTGCGATCGCTACGGCGATTTCAATGTTGATCGTCGGCCGGATTCTCAATCACATCGACGGCCGCTGGTCGATTGTCTTTGGAACGCTCCTCTTTGCCTGGTCGACCTGGCTTCTCGGTGGTTTGAGCGTTCAAGCCGGGTATTGGGACGTCTTTTGGCCGCGCGTCGTGCAGGGCTTCGCGCTTGGCTTCCTTTTCGTTCCGCTTACGACGATCTCGCTCGGCGACGTCCCCGTACCGAAGCTTGCCGGCGCGACCGGCGTGTTCACGCTCCTGCGCCAACTCGGCGGGAGCCTCGGCATCGCGATCTTGACGACGCTCTTGACGCACCAAACGGCGGTCGCCTGGAACGTGCTGGCTTCGGGCGTGACGCAGAACGACGGCTACTCCGTCGGCCAGCTTACCACGATGGTTGCCCAGCAAGCGTCGATGATTGCGTACAACTACATCTTCCGCTTCACGGCGGTGATCTTCGTCCTCACGGCGCCGCTCGTCTTTCTCATCCGCCGTCATCCGTCCGCAAACGCGATCGCCATCGAGGCTTCGGAGCAGAGCGCAGCCTAGCGCGCCACCACGCCCGCCCTCCGGCGGTCGCCCGGAAAACATCCAACCGAGTCTAATCGGGGGCATCATGCGAGCCGAGCGTTAACGCGTCAACATTTATTAACGAAAATGCGAGGAAAAGGCCGGGCGGCAAGCTAATAGTCGGCGTTCGGCGACCCTTTTAGGGCCGGCAGCTTCGTTTTGTGCCCCGCGCCCGCTCAGTTAGCTCCTTACCGACAAACGGAGAGAAGATGATCGACCTCGTCACTTCGACGCCCCGCGCTAAGGCGGACGGCCTCGGGCTCAGACGCCGCCCCGGTCGAGGGGTTTGGCTCGTCGAGTACGGCCTGATTCTGGTCTTGGCGGTGGTCGCGGCGGCTTTTGGCGCTCGCGTCGCCGGCATGGGACTCTCCACGCTCTTCGCCGTCGTGGCGAATACGCTCTAAGGTTCGACCGTCACCGGCGCCACGACGCTCTCTTGGCCGAAACCGTCCGTGAACGACGCAACGACCGTGTAGCGAGTCGCTGCCCAGACTACCGGAGCGCGCAAGGTAAGCGCGTCGGTTTCGGCACCGACGTCGATGCCGCTCACTTCGTGCGACTGGCCGTCGGTCAGCGCGATCCGCATGCCGTTTCGCGGTGAGAGGATTCGAACGTGGATAGAGCCGCCGCTCTTGACCGTTGATTCGAGGACTTCAAAGGTCTCGTTGGCATCCGAGCTCGATGCCGCGGGCGCGGTCGGATCGTTGTCGCCCACGATTTGGGGCGCCGCGAATGCGGGCGCAGCGGCACTCGCGACGACGAGGCCCGCCATCGACTGTGCGGTCGTATGCCCCTTGTCGACGTGGAGCACGACGCGCATTTCCCGCAGACTCGGCGCGTGTGGAATCGTTAACTGCGTCGCTCCGTCGCGCGAGAAGGGTCGTTGCTCCCAAATCGTGCCATCGGCGCCCACGAGACGGACGTACCCCGCGTCGCCATCGGCCGCATAGGCTACTTCGACCGTTTGGCCGGGCTGCGCTACCGGGGGCTTTACGGAGATGGAGGCGATCTGCGCGCTCCCGCGCCCTCGCACCGGCATCGTATTCAGTACGCGCGTTGCAGTCGTGCTTCCGAGCGGCCCCGTCATGACCATCTGCAGCGTGTAGGCTCCGGGTTCGCTCGAGACCGGAATCGTAAAGGGAATCGAGCCCGACGCAGCAGTCATTGCCGTGCTCTGCAGGGTGCGTCCGTCCGGCGCAAACACCGTGTAGGAGAGGCGTCCCATTCCGGAGGCGTCGTACTCCGCATGGATCGTCGTCCCCGCGATTGCTTCGGGCGGAACCGCAAATGCCGGGATCCGCGGCATCTCACCACGCAGCGCTGCGGCCGTGCCTAGGAGCACCAAGCCGGCCAACACGACGGCGCCGGCCACGAGATACTGCCGACGCGCGCGAATCCGGACCGGCGGCGGCGCTTCGACGATACAGTGCACGCCCTCGCCGGCGATCTCCGCGATCGCGCGATCGAATGAGGCGAAGTCGCGCGGCCAGACCGAAACGTGCGCGCAAGCCGTCGCCTGCGGCGCGACTTCGACGAACAGCGGATTCGCGAGCACCGCGTCGCCGGCGCACGAGATGATCCAGGTGCGGCAGACCAGGGCCGATGCCGTGCGATTGACGACACGCAGCGCATACGTTGCGACGCCCAGGCGGCGGTCGAAACCTTCGAGTGTAAAAAACGCCGAGACGCTCCCGGCGAGCGTCTGGACGGCGGTTCCCGAGCCGTACCGCGCCGACGATTGCAGCTCGGCCGGCGCAAGTGCCGCCAGCGCCGTGCTCACGCCCGAACCGAGCTCCTCACTGCGAGATGACCATCTGCGAGGTGCTCGACATCGCAATTGTCCCAGTCGGGACGAACGGAGCGAAGGGTTTATACTGGTACGTCACGTTGACCGAGACGACGCAGCCCGGCGCATTTCCCGTGACGCCGGGGGGGCATTGCGACTGCGGCCAGGTGGCGGTGACGTTGATCTTGCTGGGATCGGTCGCTCCGACGCTAAGACTGCGCACGAAGGTTTGGACGTCGCTCGACTGCGCGTTGCAATGGTCGAGGACCGTGCACTGTGAGCCTCGCACGATCGTCCAGCGTGCACCCTGGCGCGCGAGCTGCGCGACGAATGCATAGGTGTACATCACGCGGCCGAACTCCATGATCCCGAAGATCAAGGCCAAGAGGACCGCCATCACAATCGCGGTTTCGGGCAGGCTCGCGCCCCGCTCTCGGTGCCGAACGTGCGTCATTGGCTCCCCACGCGCTGGACGTCGGCCGTACTTATGGGTACGTTGGTTGGGATGCCCGGGTAGTTCAAGAGCGATCTAAACGTTCCGGAGACCGTCACTTTGACGTAGTAGACGAGGCTCGGCGAGACCGAGTTCGCGTTATTCGCCGGACACGGCGAAGGCTGGCCGTTCACCGTGCAGACGATCGACGAATGGACCGTCCAGTTCGAGAGACTCTGTGCGTCCTGCGCCGCGGCGGCGGCCGTATGAGAACTCGCGCTGTTCGTATTTGCATCGGCCGCCGTCTGCAGGTTCTGGGCGGCGTACTGCACGCCGGCGCGCGCGGCATGGGCCGCGAGAATCGAGAAGTACGTATAGCGACCGACTTCGGTGATACCGATCAAGAGAAAGATAAAGATTGGCGCGACCAGCGCGAATTCGAGCAGACTCGTGCCTCGCTCAGAGTGAAAGAAGCGTTTCATTCTGCCACCACCGCCTGTTTGATCAGCGCTTGGCTCGGCGGCGGCGTCGCAAAATCTTGCGAGACGCTGCCGTTGAAGTTCGCCGCTCCAAAAACGAGCACCAGATAGCCGCCACTTGCGCCGTTGAAGTTCACCGAGGTCGGCGTCGGCGCGTAGATCAGGCCGCTGTAGTTAGCGTTGGTTCCGTTGAAGTTTGGGCTCCCCGAATTGCCGGGGACCTGATAGTACAGCACCCCCGCCGTCGGGCCGCTGGTCATCGGCGTCATCGTCGCCTGGGTCGTTCCGTTGAAGTTTGGCGCCGAGGCATTGGCCGTAACGTAAATTGTGACGCCGTTTCCGGTCATCGACGCGCCGTTGAAGTTTTCGCTTCCGTTGAACGTGTACGACCCTTGCATGGTCACGACGGCGCCGTTGAGGTTGAGGTTATTATAACAGCCCTGGGTGAGCGCTCCGTGGTATCCGTTACCGTTGAAGTCGTGACAGCTGGCCGTCGACGGGGGGTTGTTGGCAAGATAGTTACATCCCGCGATTTCCAGACACGGATCGGCGACCGGCATCATCGGCTGCGGCTGGCCTAATTGGAACGTGGCGCCGTTCACATTCGGCGCCGGCCCGGCATATCCGATACTTAGCGCGTCGACCGTCGCGCCATTGAAGTTCGCCGTATCGTTGATGAGTGCGCCGCACTTTGTTGCGGTTAAGTGCCCGCCATTGAAATTTGATTGGGCCGTCGGGCTCAGCAGATAAATACAGCCGGCGCCCGAGTTGCTGACGATTGCCGTTGCCTGCGTCGTCTCGGTCACGCCGGCCGGATAGCCGAAGAGCCGCGCGAAGAACGTAGCCACGTTTGATGTCGAAATCGTGACTTTCACGGCGCAGCTATTGTTCGCAAACGGACCGTTGCCCGGCGGGTTGATGACGGTCACCGAGACCTTTCCCGCGTTTGCGAATCCGTTGTTGGCGGCGTCGGTATCGGCACCGGTCGTCGCTGCGGTTTGATTCGGGCAGCCCGCCTTCACGAGAGTCGCGGCGCCGCCCGCCGCGGCAGCGTCGGTTGCTGCTTGCTGCGTTTGATCGCGATATTCCAAATAGCCGACATCGACGCCGATGGCTCCGAAGCCCATGAGGGCCGCGAGGCAGAGGGCGATCAGCGGCAGGACCTGACCCGACTCGGCGGCGCGCCTCATCGCGTCACGATCTCCGGCGTCATCACGAAGACGACGTCCGACTTCATATTCTGGTAGGAGGTCGAGGTGAAGAGCTTGCCGAGAATCGGAATCGAGGAGAGCAGCGGGATTCTCGAGATCGTCTTCATCTCGAGCCGGTTGACGAGGCCGCCGAGGATGATGCTCTCGCCGGGCCGCGTGATCACGTCGGTCGACAGTTTGCTCACCAGCAACGCGGGGATCGTAAATCCGGAGACGATCACTGCGTTGGCGTAATCGAGCCGCGAGACTTCGGGCGCGACGAGCGTGTGAACCGAGCCGTTGCCGAGAATCTCCGGCGTGACGTTCAACTGAACGCCGTACGGCTGATACTGCACGTTGACCGCGCCGAGTCCAGTGGAGGTGACGACCGGTATCTCGCCGCCGACCAAGAACGTCGCCTTGGCGCCGGGACTCGTGACCAAGTTGGGACTCGAAAGCACCTTCGCGTGGCCCTCTTGCATCAAGAGGTTGAGCGTCGGCGCGAGCGTGATCGTTCGGAAGAACGGCTGGACTGTGAATCCTAGGCCGGAACCGGGGAACGAGGGCGACTCGACGACCGGAAACGACGGCTGCCCAAGCGTGTAGGTGTTGTCAGGGTGGAAGGTCGCGTTTTGAAGCGAAATTCCGAGGTTGGACTGCGCGGTTACGTCGACTTCGAGCACGTAGACTTTGATGTCGATCTGGCTGTTGCTCAGCGAGTTCAGCCGGTCGATGAGCTGGCCGTTGCTCGCGAGATAGGGTCCGGCCAAGCCGCGAGCGCGGTCTAAAATCGCCTGTGCGGTGACGGCGTCGCTCGCGTTGCCGCTGACGATGACGTTCCCCTTGCCGTCGGGATCGACCCGAATGTTGCTCGCGCCCGGAAGGTTCGCGATCGCGCGCTGCAGATCGGTGAGATTCTGGGAGATCGTCACGGCGTTGACGATCACGGAGTCCTGCGCTTTGACGATCGCCTCGAACCGGCCGACGATGTCGTTGATCTGCTGGAACTGCGCGCCGTCAGAGACCGTCCCGCGCACGACGATCGAGTGGTCGAAGCTCACGACTTGGACGCCGGGTGCGGAGATCGCGCTGCGCAGCATCTGCGCGAGATCGTCGAGCTGCTGCTGAGTGACCGTCACCTCGTAGGTCACGCGCTTCCCGCCCGCCCAAATGAAGAGCGTCGTGTGGCCGGGTGCCTTCGCATTGACGACGACCTGCGACGTGCCGACCGGCACGACCCCGGCGATCCGGCCGTCGCCGACCGCGACGCGCGTGAGCCCCTCCGTCTTCAGTACTATAGAGTGGCCCGATTGGATCGATACGAGCGTGATCTGGTCGGCGCCGGCCGGGATCGCGTTCGCCGCAGCGGCCAACACCATAATGGAAAGAATCCGCCGACGTAAAGCGTTCATCAGAGCAGTATTATGCCACGGATCTCGGCGTTAACGCGTTAACATAACGGGGACGTTGAGTTAGAATCGCCGGGAACGGCGCCGGTTCTGTTGCCAAAGCGCACGAGTGATGGCATGATACAGCGCACCAGGAGCTAGGAGGTTTCCATGCGGCCTTATCGTCAGGTGGTTCTTCCTGTACTCTGCTCGCTACTTTCGGCACAAGGCGCCGCGGTAGCAGCAGATCGAGAAGTGCCGCTCGCAACCGTCGCCCGCGTTGCTCACTTAGAGTATACGTGGCTGGCGGCGACGCGCGCCGTACAACTGAGCGGCCCCGGAATCGTGCTTGTTGTTCGCCCCGGCGACAATGTGTACGAAGTGGACGATCGTGTCGAAGTAACCACAGTTACGCCACGCTACACCTCCAACGACATCTACGTTTCACAAGCTCTCGCCACACACATCACCCAACTAGCACGGCAAGCGCTATATCTCGTCAGCGAGCAGGAAGCACAAGCTGCGAGAGTGAGCTTAGAACAGCAGCAGCAACCCGGCGTGCCGGAACTGCGCGGCACGATCGTCCTCAATGCCACGCCACTCCAAGGCGCGGAAGCGTTACTCGTCACGGGAGAGGCGCCGGCGTCGGCACCCGTGCGAATCACGCTCCTCGCCACGCTCTCCTCCGAGCTACCCAACGTGCTGCTCAGCCGTCACGACCTGACGGCAGGGCCGGATGGGAAGTTCCAAGCGATCGTACCGATTGCACCCGACTACATGCGCGACACATTCATCCACGTTCTGGCGACATCGACGCCGGGCGTTACTTCGGCAAGCGCGCAGCTCTTGGTCAAGGCAGCTAACGCCGGGAACACCGTGCCTATTGAGGCATTTCCCGGCGGTATTTGGTAAAGGAGATCCATGCTTAAGATCCTACAATCGATGGCTCGCGACGAAGAGGGCGCAACGATGGTCGAATACGGACTTCTGGTCGCATTCATCGCACTCGTCGCTCTCGTTGGCGTGCAAGCACTGGGCGTCAACCTGGGTGCACTGTTCACCGGCGTCGCCGGTAGCATGTAATCGCAACCCACGTTACCGCGTCAACCCAGCATTACATCACAGCAACAAGGAGAACCCATGCTAACCACGCTTACTTCGATGGTTCGCGATGAGGAAGGCGCCACGATGGTCGAGTACGGCCTGCTCGTCGCCTTTATCGCACTCGTAGCACTGGTGGGAGTCAAAGCGCTCGGCACCGGGCTCAACACGCTCTTCACCGGTATCGCCGGCTCCCTGTAAGTAAACAAGAACCGACGAAACGCAGGGTTGATGGGGCGCGACTCGGGGGATTCGCGCCTCCCCAACCCTTCTCTTCATAGATGTCCATTACGATTTGGCTGGCCCTCGCGGGCTGTTTGATCGCCGGTTTTTATGACCTGCGTTCGCGGCGCATTCCAAACGCCTTAACCGGCGCGCTCGCGATCGCCGCAGTGCTCGTTCACGCCTTCGGCGGCCTACACTCCTTCGCGATCAGCTTGTTCGTGATGCTGGCAATGACCCTCGCCGGCGCGCTGGTTTACGCGCGCGGCGGCATCGGCGGCGGCGACGTCAAGCTCGCCATCGCGGCTTCGGGCATGCTCAGCTATCCGCTCTTTATTCCGTTCTTACTCTACTCGGCGATCGGCGGCGGTATGCTGGCGATCCTCTTCCTCGTCTTTCGGGGTGAGGCACGCGCCGCGTTCTCGCGAGTCGCGCTGCTCGCGGCCGGCGAGGCACGAAGCATCTACACCCAGCGCGCGACGTTGCCGTACGCGCTTGCCTTCGCGATTGGCGCGATCGCGGTCGCGCTCTCGCAGAACGTTGCGCCCTTCTTGAGGATTCTCTCGTGAACGTCCGCCGCACCACCCTTCTCGTCGCGATCGTTCTGGCGATCGGCACGGGCTGGCTCACTCTCACCTATCTTTCCGCTTTGCGCCCGCCCTCCAACGAGCAACGCCCGGTCCTGATCGCTTCCCAAGAGATCACGGCCCGTTCGCGGATCGCCGACACGATGTTCACCAAAGAGATGCGTCCGGCGCAGTCGCTCGAACCCGACGCGCTCTCCGAGTCGCGTCAGGCCGTGGGATCGCTCGCGTTGATCACGATTCCGGCCGGTTCCCAACTCACGGCGTCGAAGGTCGGAACGAACGTCGCCTTCGCGCTCCCCGTTCGCCTCCAACCCGGAATGCGTGCGGTCAGCATCCCGGTCGATCGTGTCAAAGACGTCTCCGGGCTCATCCAACCCGGCGATCGCGTCGATGTGATCGCGATTCCGCCGACGCGTCAGAACGGTCCGCCGCCGAAGGCCGTGACGATCTTCCGCGGGATCCGGGTGCTCGCGGTCGGGAACGCCTTGGAGAACCCATCTGCGACGCCGTCGCCGCAAGAACAAGAGGCCTCGACGGTCACGCTGGAAGTGACGCCGCGACAGGCGGATATGCTAGCATGGGCCGACGCGAACGCGACGCTGCGTCTCGCGCTACGCTCGCCGCGCGAGTCAATTCGGACCGAACCGGCCGAGAATTTGACGATCACCGGCAGCACGATCGCCGCGGCGCCGCCGCCCGTCGCGCCCGGCCCGCTAGCGTTCATGACGCCGCCGCCGCGCGATCCGCCCG
>JBAUYZ010000037.1:0-4863 GCA_049585055.1 Candidatus Cybelea sp.
GCTGGCACGAGACGGCTGCCCACCGCTCCTAGTTGCACGAGATCGCCACCAACATCAGCGCGGGCACAAGCCGGATGCGCAGGCCGGTGGGGAGGGTGACCACTTGGACGTCCGTCCAACTCCAGGCAGCGACAAGGGGTCGGCCGTGGAGATCAAAACGGATCGTCGGCTGGGGAAAGACGCAGTCCGGCCGTTTGCAGCGCTGGTCGTTGACACGAACGCCGGCGGTTCGTATCGAGATCGACGTTTCGTCCATGCAACCTCCCGTGGGATGGCAATGGCCAATCGGTGCGTCGGGAGTCACGAACATCCGTTCGTATGCTCGTCGGCGCAGGCTCTGCTAGACCCACGGTGACGGCGAAGGTTGCAAGCAAAAGCTGCTTTTTCAGCGGTCGTCTCGGGACAGGATTGGGGCGCGTCGGAACGGCCCGCTTGCGGGGATGCGTTGCGAATGGCCCGGGCGATCCGCGCCAAGGCGGCCACGGCCGGCGTCACTGCGACGATGACCAGCGCTCCATCGACAAAGCACAGCGGATCGGCAGTGCTCAGCGACGCCGGTGCGGTCGTTTTCCAGGTTGATTTTGCGGATCGTGGCTCCATGCACACGGACTGCGACGCGGGCCTGGGCGAAGAAGGGACGCATGTCCGCTGTTGGTCGCCGCTACAATACGGCGGCTTTCAGCGAAGAAATCACGGCCTCGACAGGCGTGGTTCCAATCTTTTTTCGGCGCGTATCGACCACCGCATGCGTGCGTGCTCAGGGCTCTTAGCGGTTGAGCATCCTCGGCCTCAAGCCGGCATCAGGCGCTGTCATGAAACGTAACGCCCTGAGATTGTGGCCGTTTTTATGGGCGTCGGAAAAGTCGGATCTTTGATCTGGTTACACACGCGGCAGTCGCCTGCAACACTTGTTACACTATCCGCTCCAGCATCCACGCCCGGGCCTGCCACGCGCCGCCGGCCCCGGCGACGATCGCCAACGATCCGACCTCAAGCGACGCCGGGCTTTTTTATAGACGCCGGAAAAGCCGGAAAAACCGGAAGCCACCTCGACCCAACGCTCCTTTTTACCCCCGCCGGGCGCTCTGGTAACGAGGAGGTAACGCCCGGGGTGATCGCGTTAGCGCTTGGTAATGGCGCGGTAATGCTTGCGGGTGTACGTGGTTACTCATGTTTAGCAATGCGAGCGGCCTACGGCTTGAGTGGAGGCCGGTCGCGGCTCGGACGGCCGCGGAGGAGTAAGAGATGAAGTTTTCCCGGATGTTTATCGGCGCATTCCTGGACGCGCTTTTGGCCGCGTGCGGCGGCAACCAAGGCTTCCAATCGCTGACGTCGATCGTGCCGCGACCGAACCTCGGCCCTACGCTGCAGGGTCTCGAACGGTCATCCGGTTCGTCGGGATTTGGGACTCTGCTGCGCCACCATCGGCTCGCGGCCGGGCTCTCGCAGGAGGCTCTCGCGGAGCGCGCTCGGCTGAGCTTGAATGGGATCAGCGCGCTTGAGCGCGGCTACCGGCGAAGGCCCCAGCGCCAAACCCTCGCGCTCCTAACCGACGCACTTGGTCTTAACGGCGACGAGCACGCACAGTTCGAGTTAGCTGCGCGCTCAGCGCGACTAGCGTCATGATCGCGATTCGGGTTTCGGGAGAGGTCGTTCGGCGCGCGCTGCGGACGGCCGTCGTTGCGGCGATCGCATTCCCGGCCCTCGGGCTTTTCATCCAGATCTTTGTGGCCCTTGGCCCGAATTCGTCCGCACTTCCCGATTTCTGGACGATGGCGAACGTCGTTATTCTCTCCGACGAGCGCGCACGTGCAGCCGGCATCTCACGCGGTGACAGCATCGACTATTCGCTCATGCCGGTGGCCGCGCGATACGGCAGCCCCAATGATGGACTGCGGGCGCCTCCGGCAGGCAAGACGGTGTCGTACGTCGTCGAGCACCATGGTAGAAAACACATTGTGGCACTGGCTGCGGTAGGTAATGATTTCATTGTTTCTAAGTGGGGGCGCGACGAGGTCTGGGGGAACGTGCTGATCCTGCTCGTCTTCGTCGCCGTAAACGCGATCTTTCTCGTTCTCGTTCTGCTGGGATCGGCGCTCGCGGTGGTCAGGCCGTCTGGGCTTGCAGCAGCGTTTCTTCTTTTCGTCGCGCAGTACGGGACCATAAGCCCGACGTACTACTCCTTTCTATCGCCTCGGGGATATGCCGCGATTATGGTCGTGTCCGATCTACTCGCGGGGCTTGGCGCGATCGGCTTCCTTGGGCTCGCACTCTATCTCGATCCGAAGCGGAGACCTCGCTCACACAGCGTTATCGTGGCGGGAGCTGTGCTCCTGGCCGTCGTCGTTGCGCCGGTCGCGATCAGCGACGTATTCGAGCTCATGGTCGGAGCTCGCCCTGCATGGCCGCTCGCCGGCTGGGCAAGTTTCTTGGCGATGTGGTTTTGTTACGTCGCCGGAATCGCTCTCCTGGTGCAACTGGCCGCGAGTACGACTGCGCCGCGCATCGTGCGACTCCTCGCCGGACTGCTCGCAGCTATCGGAGCAATAACGATCTTCAACGGCACGATGTTTGCGCTCAACGATCCCTGGTACTCCGCGAACTTGCCGACCGCCGCCATGAACCGATCGCTCATGCTCGATCGTTGGAGACCCCCGATTTGGTGGGCAGATCTTTACTTCCCGACTTCACTCTTAAGGATCCTAGGATCGCTGCTAGTCTTTTACCTGATCGTCCGTTCAAAGATCGTAGATGCGGGGCCCGTGCTCAGCCGTATGCTCGCATACGTCATCGTTGTTCTGCTCGTTGTCGCTCTGTTTGGGTCGGCAGACGTCGCTTTGGCGCAACTGTTCTCCGGCTATGCGTTGCTCGTTCCGATCGAGATTTTTGCAGCTCTTGCGATCGGCTACTGGGTGAGCGGACTGCGTGACGTTGCTGGTTGCCTATCCCTCGCAAACGTCGACGCTTGGAGCTCGTGGGCAAAAGGGTACCCGCACGACGAGCGCGATGCCTTGGCGCACGCCCTACGGTTAGCGGAGCGAACGCGACGGCAGGGATTCGTCGCTGAGGTCCGCGCGCAGATGGCGTTTAGCTCGTGGCGCAACGGCGACGACGCCGAGTTCGAACGAAACGTTGACGCGCTGACGCGCCTGCTGGGAACCCGCAACATGCGCGGGCTCCGTGGCTTCGCTCTTGCGGCGACGTCCGACGGCCAGCCCCGCGTCATCGAAGCGGACCTTCCCGAATGGAAGGCTCGCGCCGCGCTGCTGCGCTGCGCTCGAACCAACGACGCGCCTTGCGCGCAACAACATGCGACCGACGCCCTCGCCAGCGCGGACCGCGCCGGCGTTGCCTCGTTGCAAGTACTCGCGTCGGTCGCCGTCGCCGAGACCCGGTCGGACCTGCGCGACGTTTCGCTTGAGCGAGCCCACGCCATCGCGCGGGATGCCGGTTGGCCGGCGTTAAGCAAATCGATCTTGGCGTTGCGGGCAAATGCTCGGGACATTGGCATCCTTCAATCGTTTGTCGAGGTTCGACTCAGAAAGAGCCGGCCGGCGCGTCCGATGTTTGAGGTCTCATTCTTTAATGCCGAGCTTTGCCAGAACGGCGTGTCCTTACCTTTGGCGGAAAAGGAGCTAGAGTTATTACTGGCCGTCGCTTCGTCGCAAAGCGGCCTCAGCGACGCCAACTTGATCGACGATCTCTGGCCCGACTCCGACGGGGATGCGGCACGCAATGCATTTCGGGTCTGCCTCCACCGTCTGCGAAAAAAATCCGGTGATGCCCGCATCGTGGCGCGCGTCGGGAAGGGCTACGTGCTGCACCCCTGGGCCGATGTCGATCTCTGGCGGTTTCAATCGCTCGTCGCGACATGTCGCGCGAGCGGCGGCAGAGAAGGCGCGCTGGAGCTGCATGCGCTCTGCGATGCATTGCGCGCCGGCGAAGGGCGCCGCGCAACCCTCGGCGACTGGTTCTACCGCTTCGAGCAAGTGTTGACTCGAAGGCTAGACGAGGCTGAACGACTTCTCGATCATAAGGTTATTCGCGGCGCCCGGGCGTGAAGCTCGGGCAGCAAGGCGGTGGAACGATGCCGATAACAGCGGAAAACGCTCGTAAACACAAGCGTTCTTTGGTGGAGGCAAAAAGACTCGAATTCGTTAAGGAGTAAATGGCGCTACGTGACCTTCTGCCAATGGGGAGCGCCGAGAACGACGACGCCACCTAGTCGGCAATGAGCAAGGGTGTGGAGCTGACCCGGTTTCGTGGAGTCTTTCCACTTTGCGGAGGAGGACCCCCACCATTAATCTTGGGTATGCGCCGATGCCATTTGGTAAAGTCGTGCTGGTCGTAACGTATCCACGGTTTGAAAACCTTGAGCTTTTCCGACTTTTCCGACGCCTATAAAAAACGCGCGCGCGCGTGCCCGCGCGTATGAGCCGGGGGCCGACTCGACTATTGAAAATGATCTGTCAGTTGAGCTGGGAGTTCCGCGGACCGGATCGTCAAAGGGCCGCACCTTACGATCGATCGAAAGCGAACACTTGTTACGCGCGCTCGTAAAGTCATTAACGTTTGACACGATTCGCATAACACTCGTTCGCTTTCAGGTTGATCGGAACGAGAAGGAACCGTCGAACCAGAGAGCGGCCCGAACACTTGTTACGCGTCCGATGAAATAAGCGAACACTTGTTACGCGTGCAGGCTTGAAGGGCGAACACTTGTTACGCGCTTGTTGAACTTATCACTCGATCGTGTGAACCACTTGTCAAGCAACAACATACGACCGGCCAAACTCAAAGAGGCGCCGAAAACAAGCAATTGACATGTATGGTACGCGCGCGCGCGTTGGGGCTGCAATCGGA
>JBAUYZ010000038.1:0-3320 GCA_049585055.1 Candidatus Cybelea sp.
GCCGGGGGTCGATGGCGGCGTGTACTTCACCGGCGACGCTCGCGTGGGCGAGTTCGCCGAGGTTCGGCTCGAGGGTCACGGGCCATTCGATTTCTTCGGCCAAGTTATTTCGCGGGAACGTTGCGCCGTATGATTAAGCGCATCGCGATCGTCGCCGGCTTTATCGTTCTGGCCATTGCGGCCGCGGCCGCCGGCTACGCAGTCATCGAGCGCCGCAATCCGGTCAACGCCATCGCGCAGATCTCCCAGATGATCGTGCCCTCTCCGCGGCTGGTCTTCGGCAAGCCGAACTTGCTCGTGCTCGTCGAGGGCCTCGACTACGACTACACGGCGAGCGACGAAGAGTACTCGAAGAACTCGCGCAGCGACGTGATCTGGGCGATCAATCTCGACTTTGCGAACAAGCGAATCTACCAACTCTCGATTCCACGCGACATGATCGCCACGATGCCGAACGGCACGCAGGCGAAGATCAATCAAGCGCAAGCGGACGGCGGCGTGTCGGAGGCAAAGAGCGTCATCGCGCAATGGCTGGGCATTCCCGGATTCGACCGCTACATGGTTCTGCGCATCGATGCCACCAAGGAGTTCATCACGGCGATCGGCGGCGTCATGGTAGACGTTAAGACTTCGAATTGCCTGCAGTATAAAACGGATTGCACCGGCGGGGAACTCGACTACGACGACACATGGGGGCACTTGCACATCCATCTCAAGGAAGGCCGGCAGCACCTCAACGGCGAGCAGGCCGTCGCGTACATGCGCTTCCGCCACGACTGGTGCAGCGATCCATGCCGCATCAAGCGCCAGCAGCAAGTGCTTCGAGCCCTCGCCGACAAGCTCAGAGGCGACCGCATGAACACGCTCCTGCACTTCGGCGATCTGCTCTCGGTCTTCCGGCGCAACGTTCTGACCGATTTCTCCGACCCGGAGCTGCTCTCGATTGCCTCGTACTATCAAGGGATCGCGCCGGCGGCGATCGTCAGCAATCAGGTGCCGTATACGGGCGACCTCGATCTTCCAGGTTATGGCGATTCGCTCGTTCCCGATACCTCCGCGCGCACGCGTCTGGTCGCGACGATGCTCGTGCCGCAGCCGACCCAGATCCCCTCGCCCGACGCCTTGGCGCTTGCCGCAATCCCGCCCTCGACGCTGCGCGTCGACGTCCAGAACGGCAGCGGCGTCTCGGGCGCCGCGCGTCGCCTTGCGGACGTGCTTTCGCGCGCTGGATTCACGATCGGCGCAGTTGGTGACGCGGAGCGATCGGATTATACGCTGACTGAGATCCACGAGCATTCGAACGTGACCTTCGCGGGTGCGCGCGTTCGCGAAGCCTTGCCGGTGGCGCTTCACGATGCGGCGGTCGTTCCGGATTCGGCTTCGACCGCGTCGCCGGCCGCCACGGCGATGCCCGGCAGCGACGTAACGGTCATCGTCGGCAGCGACTTTGCGAAGAGGTCGTAGCGTGAAGATCGTTCTCGCGATTCTGCTGGCCGGCGGCGCGCTCTACGGCGCGTGGCGCGAACTCGTGCATCAGAGCAACATTGCGCCGGCGCTCGTGACGCCGCGCGCGAACGTCCACCTCGAGTTATCGGGCGCGCCGGTGGCGCGGCTCTATCGCATGTCGCGCGAGATCGGCAGCGGGGACCGGTCGGACCGGCCGCGACTGATCGCGCTCACCTTCGATGACGGTCCGTATCCGGTCTTCACGCCGATGTTGCTCGACGTGCTGCACGATCTGCAGGTGCCGGCGACGTTCTTCCTGATCGGACAGGACGCGCAGGAGTGGCCTGAGATCACGCGTCGCATCGAGAGCGAGGGCAACGAGATCGCCGATCACACCTACACGCATCCGAATCTCGATCAAGAGAGCAACGCCGAGGTGCGTAAGGAGATTCTCGAGGGTGCCGCCGCGCTCTGGCCGCTCTCCCACGATCCCGCGGTTCACACGCTCATGCGACCGCCGCACGGCCGCTACACGGAGCGCACGCTGCAAATCGCGCAGAGCTTGGGATACTCCGTCGTTCTTTGGACCGACGACAGCGGCGACTGGCGAACGCTGACCGTTCCGCAGATCGAGAACCATCTCGTCGAGCACGCCACCGCCCCCGAGATCGTGCTGCTTCACAGCGGGAAGCTCGCGACGATCGAAGCCCTGCCGTATGTCGTCGCGCGATTCAAAGCCGCCGGATACCGGTTCGTCACCGTTGGGGAGCTGCTCAAGCGCGTACAGACGGGCGAGCTCAACCATCCGCTGCGCCGGGCGGTTTAGAACTTCCTTAGAGATATGCCGCGCCAGATCATCGATACCGAGTCGAGCCGACCTGCCTACGTGCGCCGTCGCACGCGGCGGATCGTGGTTTCCGCGCTGATTTTCCTGCTGCTGGTAGCCGCCATCTGGTTCCTTGCTCATCGTGCGGTCGGCCAGGAAACTCGGGCGGCTAGGGGAACCGCTTCGCAGTGCCACTCTTTAATGGCTTTAGGATGAGAAGGTTTCTTCGCTCTCGGCGCAGCGCGCTTGCGTTCGTCACGGTCATGATGGCCGGGGCGATCGTCGCATGCAGCAGCCTAGGACAAACGTCGGGAGTCAACGTCGGGCCGAACTTCCCGTCGAAGACGCTCTATGCGTCGAACAGTAACCAGAACGCGATCAGCATCTACACCAACGGTACCAAGAGCGGCGCCGGGCCTACCTTTAACATCGGCGGCGCGAACACGAGTCTCGACGGCCCGCAGTATCTGGCCTTCGATCGTGGGTCGAACCTGTGGGTTACGAACTATAATTCGAGCACCGGAAGGGCCCTGCTCATCGAGTTCGAGGCGCTCGCGACCGGCAACGTGATTCCGTTGAACGCGGCCGCGCTCTCGGGGCGCCCCCGTGGAATCGCCTTTACGCCGAAGGGCCCGACGCCCCGGCCTTCGAGCTCGGCGAGCCCGATTCCGAAGCTCATGGTCATCGCGGACAACATTCCAACCGACGTCTATCCGAACCAGATCCTGCTTTTTGGCGCGGGAGGCACATCGCCGTTTCAGTCGATTGCCGGGCCGAAGACTAACCTGAAGCTGCCCGGCGGCGTCATCATCGACCGCCAGGGACACATCTACGTCGCGAACATCGCCGGCGCGACGGTCGAGCAGTTCATGCTGCCGACGCCCTCACCGACCCCCAAGCCGACGCCGACGCCTTCGCCGACGCCGACTCCGACGGCGACTCCGTCGGGATCACCGAGCCCGTCGCCGACGCCCTCGCCGACGCCCACGCCGATCAACATCTATCCACGTTTCGCGATCACCGCGAAAAACGGCGTCGTGACGCCCTT
>JBAUYZ010000039.1:0-7144 GCA_049585055.1 Candidatus Cybelea sp.
GGCGACGTCATCGCGGTTTCGGAGACGGCCGTCGCGATCGCACAAGGCGAGCTGCTCGCGGCCGAGTACGTTCGCCCATCGCGTCTCGCCTTCGCGATCTCGCGGCGCGCCGATCCAATGGCGACGATCAGTCAGCCCGAGTCGATCCAGCTCGTCATCGACACGGCCGGCACTTGGAAGGTCGTCTATGCGACGCTCCTGCAGATCGCCGCACGCCTCGTTGGCCGGCGCGGTGCTTTTTACGAGGTGATGGGCGAGGCGGTCGCGGCCTTCGACGGGTACACCGGAACGATGCCGCCGTACGAGCGCGCGATCGTCTTCGCGCCGCGCGATGCCGGCGGCTTCGCGCGCAACGTAGCGCAGCGATCGGGCATCGCGTGCGCCGTGGTCGATGCCAACGATCTCGGAAAGGCAAAAGTCCTTGGCTGCTCGCCCGGCGTCTGCGTGCCCAGTGTGGAGGCCGCGTTGCTCGATAATCCGCACGGCAATAGCGACGAGCAGACCCCGATCGTCGTGCTCAAGTGGCGCGGAACCGGTCCCAATCCACTCGTCGAGGGCGAGATGCCGTGAGTGGTTCGTCATTACAGATTCTGGGACTCTGGGTGCTCGCCGGTTCTCTGATCGCCGCGCTCGCGACGGCCGGACTGCTCGCGATTTTCGGGCGCCTCGAGGTGCGCCAGCGCGCCTACGAGGACGCGCCGGAATCGCACCGCGCGAAGACGGGGACGCCGACGATGGGCGGTCTCGTCTTCCTCGTCGTGCTGCTCGCCGCGCTGGCGAGCACGCGGCTTCCACTACTTCCCGAACTCGTCTTACTCGTCGTTCTCTGCGCGGTCATCGGTGCCGTCGACGATGCGCTCGCGATTCGCAGTGGCGCGAACCGAGGGTTGCGCGCGCGCACGAAATTCCTCGCATCCGCACTTGTCGCGGTGGTCTTCTTGCGGGAGGCGGCGGCATCGCCGAGTCTCTTTCCTCCCGACGTGCTCTTCCACGCCGGAACCTTTGCGCTCACGGCCCCGCATTGGCTTTGGCTGCTTCTGGGGATTCTCGCCATAACGGGCACCACGCACGCCGTAAATCTTACCGACGGGCTCGATGGTCTGGCGGCGGGTACGATGATTCCGCCGCTCGTCGTGCTCGCGCTCGTCGCTGCGCGCGCCGCGTTGCCCGGCGTGGCGATCGGCGCGGCCGCCGGCATCGGTGCGTGTGCGGGTTTTCTGCTCTTCAACGCGCACCCCGCACGGATCTTCATGGGCGATACCGGCTCGCTCGCGCTCGGCGCACTGCTTGCGGGCTGCGCGATTCTCACCGGCGAGATGCTGCTGCTTCTCGCGATCGGCGGCGTCTTCGTCGCCGAAGCGCTCTCCGTCATCTTGCAAGTCTCGTATTTCAAGGCAACGCGAGGGCGACGGATCTTAAAGATGAGCCCGCTGCACCACCACTTCGAGTTGAGCGGGTGGCCGGAGACCAAAGTGACGTCGCGCTTTTGGGTTGCATCGCTGCTCTGTTCGCTGGTAGGATGGGCCATCGTGCGATGAGCGAGGTCTTTCAATTCGGCACCGGCGAGAAGATTCTGATCATCGGTCTTGGGCGAAGCGGCTTGGCGAGCCTCGAGGTATTGAGCGAACAGAACGTGACGCTGTACGCCACCGACGAGAAACCGGTCGCGGAACTTGCCGGGGCAATCGCCATCGCGCAGGCCCACGGCGCGCGCTTCGTCGAGCCGGATTCTCTCGGTGCGATCGCACCGGAACTCAACTGCGCGGTGCTTTCGCCCGGCGTGCCGCCGACCTCCCCGGTCGTGCGGCGGATGCACGAGGCCGACGTTCCGGTGCTTGGCGAGATCGAGCTCGCATATCGGCTTTGCAAGGCGCCGATCGTCGCGGTGACCGGAACGAAAGGGAAGTCGACGACGACTGCCCTGATCGGGCATCTCCTGCGTGGCTGCGGGCATCGCGTCCGCGTCGGCGGCAACATCGGCAATCCGCTGATAAAGGAAGTGCGCGGAGCCGGCGCCGACGAGTGGGTCGTCGCCGAGGTCTCTTCGTTCCAGCTCGAGACGATTCGCGCGTTCAAGCCCCGCGTTGCCGTCTTGCTCAACATCGTGCCGGACCATCTCGACCGGTACCATTCGATGGACGAATACGCCGAAGCGAAGTACCGGATCTGTGCGAACCAATCGATGACCGATTGGTTCGTCGGCAACCTCGACGACCCGCGCATCCGCGGCCTCGACTGGCACGACGGCAACGCGCGGGTTCAGGCGCGTCAGCTTTGGTTTTCGCTCGAGAACGCCGACCGCGCCACGATCTATCTGCGCGCAGACCAGGTAATGTACGCGCCGGTCGCCGGCGATCCGCGTCCCATTCCGATTCTTTCGCGCGACGAAATTCCGCTTGCCGGCGAGCACAACGTGCGTAACACCATGGCGGCGCTTCTTGCGGCGCTCGCCGTCGGGTGCGCGCCCGCCGGGCTGCGCGAAGCGATTCGAACCTTCGAGCCGATGCCCCATCGCCTCAAGACCATCGCCGAAATCGACGGCGTGCGGTACGTCGACGATTCGAAATCGACGAACCCGGCCTCCGTCATTGCGGCGTTGCGGACCTACGATGCGCCGATCGTGCTGATCGCGGGCGGGCGCTCGAAGGCCACCGCGTTCGATGCGATGGGTGCGGCAATCGGCGAGCGCGCGCGGGCGCTGGTAACGATCGGTGAGGCGGGTGCGGAGATCGCGCGCGCCGCGCGGGGCGTCGAAACGGTGCACGCCGCGTCGATGGAAGAGGCCGTCGGGCGTGCCCGGGAGTTTGCAGACCCGGGTGCGATCGTGCTGCTCTCGCCGGGCTGCGCCTCGTTCGATATGTTCGAATCGGCGGAGGATCGAGGCGAGCAGTTCGCAGCGGCGGTCGCTGCGCTGCGGGAGCCGGCCGGTGCATAGCGCGGCGACGCTGCGCGGACCGGCGCGCACCCCGCTCGACACGGTGCTCTTTGCATCGGTCGCGGCGCTGATCGCAATCGGCTTGGTGATGGTCTTCTCGGCCTCGAGTGCGACGGCATACGCGCAGCACGGCGACATCGCCTATTACCTCAAGCGCCAGCTCATCTGGCTCGCGGTCGGGCTAGCCGCTGCGTACGTTTTTTACCGCATCGATTACCGGCGACTGCGAAGCGTCGCGCCCTACTTCCTCGTCGCGGCCGTCGCCGCGCTCGTGCTCGTCTTCGTTCCGCACGTCGGCCTCGGCGTGAACGGCGGCCGCCGCTGGATCGGCGCGGCCGGGCTGAGCATCGAACCATCCGAGTTTGCGAAGCTCGCGTTGGTAATCTATCTCTCCGCGGTCTTGTCGACGCGCGGCGAGCGCATCACCTCGCTCGTCCGCGGCCTCGTTCCGCTCTGCATTCCGGTCGCGATCATGGCGGTCTTGGTGCTCAAGGAGCCCGATATGGGCACGGCCAGCCTGCTCCTCTTTATCGCGCTCGCGCTCTTCTTCGCCGCGGGCGCGCGGCTCGTCCATCTGGCCGCGATCGTTCTCGCGATGGTGCCCTTCGCCGCGTTCAGCGTCCTCGCGAGCCCATACCGGCGCGCGCGGATCTTCGCTTTCGTCGATCCGTGGAAAGACCCGCTCAACACCGGCTTCCACATCGTTCAGTCGCTCCTCGCATTGGGAAGCGGCGGACTCTTCGGAGTCGGCTTGGGTGCCTCGCGCGCAAAGTTCTTCTACCTGCCGGAGCAGTATACGGACTTCATCTTCTCGGTGCTCGGCGAAGAGCTGGGCCTGATCGGCACGCTGGCCGTGATCGTACTCTTCGTAACGTTCGCCTACCGTTCGATCCGTATCGCGCTCGCGGCGCCGGATCGCTTCGGATTCTTTCTCGCCATCGGCTGCGCCGCGATGATTACGATTCAGGCGTTCATCAACATCGGGGTCGTCTCGTCGTCGTGGCCGGTGACCGGGGTTCCGCTGCCCTTCATCTCGTTCGGCGGCAGCTCGCTGGTCGTCAGCTGTATCGCGGTCGCACTCATCGCGAACGTAGGAAGGTCGCGCAGACCCCGCGAGAAGGCGTGACGGTCGTCTTTGCCGGCGGGGGCACCGGCGGGCACCTCTATCCGGCGATCGCGATCGCCGATGCGCTCCGCGAGCGCCGCGCGAAGATCGCCTTTGTCGGTACGGCCGACCGCCTCGAGGCGAGAATAGTTCCGAAGGCGGGATACGATCTGTACTCGATTTCGAGCGGCCCGCTGCCGCGCACACCGTCGCTGCAACTCCTTCGAACGATCGCAGCGAACGTTGCCGGCACGTTGCAGAGTCTGCGTCTGCTCGCTTCGCAGCAGCCCGATCTCGTGATTGCGACGGGCGGCTATGTCTGCTTCCCCGTCGCGCTCGCCGCGCGCATCCGGCGACTGATGCGCCTCTCGCGCGCGCCGCTCGTCTTGCTCGAACCTAATGCTGCGCCTGGTTTGACCAACCGGTTGCTCGGGCCGATCGTCGACGAAGTCTGGGTTGCGCCGTACGCGGCGCAGCGCAGTTCCGATCCGAAGTATCGCGTGACGGGCATCCCTATCCGCTCGACGCTGCGCACGCTGCCGCGGCGTGAAGATGCGATCGCGCGCCTCGGACTCGATCCGTCGAAGCGCACGCTCGTCGCGATCGGCGGGAGCCAAGGCGCGCGTTCGATCAACGACGCGCTGATTCGCCTGATGCGCGAGGACGCATTGCCGGCGGGCTGGCAACTCTTCGCGCTAACCGGCACGAGCGATTTCGAACGCGTCCGTCCGGAGCTGCGAGGTGCGCGGGAGTATCTCGACGACATGGCCGACGCCTATGCCGTCGCCGATTTGGTCCTCGCGCGGGCCGGCGCCTCGACGCTCGGCGAGCTGGCGGCGCTCGGAAAGCCCGCGATCTTGGTTCCCTACCCGCACGCGGCGGAGGGACATCAGGCCGAGAACGCGGCACGATTTGCGGCCGCGAACGCGGCCGTCGTACTGACCGACGCCCGGCTGGCGGATGGGGGCCTGCCTTCCCTGCTCGTGCAAACGGTCGAGCCCCGCCGGCTTGCCGAACTGGCCGAAGGCGCTGCGCGTTTGGGAGGTGCCGACCCGCTGAACGCGATTCTTGCGCGGATCGATATGTTGACTGCTCGAAGAGAGAGCCCGTGACGAGCTACCACTTCGTGGGGATCGGCGGCATCGGAATGAGCGCAATCGCGCGCGTCCTCCTCGCGCGCGGCGAAGCGGTCTCGGGCTCCGACCTTAGCGTTACGCCGCTCGTGGAGCGGTTGCGGGCGGAGGGAGCGAGCATCGCAATCGGACATCACGCACGCAATGTGGAAGGAGCCCAGACCGTCGTCGTCAGCTCCGCGATCGATCGCCGCAACTCCGAACGCGCGGCCGCGGCTCGCCTGGGCATCCCCGTCTTGCACCGCGGCGAGATGCTCGCGCGACTGCTCGCCGGTCGTCGCGGCATCGCCGTCTGCGGGACGCACGGCAAGACGACGACGACGGCGATGACGCACGCCGTTCTGCGCCGCGGCGGAATCGACGCCGGCCTCGTGCTTGGCGGCATCGACGCCGCGCTCGACAACAACGCGCACGACGGAACCTCTCCGTGGTTCGTAACCGAAGCGGACGAGTCCGACGGGTCCTTCGCACTGCTCGAACCGGTGATGGCCGTCGTCACGAACATCGAGAACGACCATCTGACGAGCGACGACGAGTTGCCCGCGCTCGCGCGCGCCTTCGCCGAGTTTCTCGCGAAGCTTCCGGAAGAGGGTCTCGCCGTCATCGGTACCGATAACGCGCTCGCGGCTTCGCTAACGTCGCACGAGCTGCGCGCCCGCGTGGTCACCTGCGGACTCGATCGCAACGCGTCGCTGCGCGCGGGCAATCTTCGCTTCGCCGGTTTCGGTTCGGAGTTCGACGTGCTCGCCGGCGATCGCCCGGCGGGGAAGATCGAACTGCAGGTGCCGGGCGCGATGAACGTGCAGAACGCGCTCGCCGCTATCGCGATCGGCATGGAACTCGGTGTGACGTTTACGTCGATCGCTGCGGCCCTGCGCGAGTTTCGGGGCGTGCGCCGCCGCTTCGACGTGCTGGTTTGTAACCAACGCGCCACGGTCGTCGACGATTACGCCCACCATCCGACGGCGGTCGACGCTACGATCGCGGCCGCGCGCCGCTGTTACCCGGGCGAGCTGATCGTCGCGTTTCAGCCGCACCGGTATACGCGCACCGCTTTTCTCGCGCGCGAGTTCGCCGCGGCGCTGCGGGGTGCCGATCGCGTCTATCTCGCGCCGGTCTATGCCGCGTCGGAGCCGACGATTCCGGGCGTGAGCGAACGCTCGATCGGCGAGCCGCTCACCGCGCTCGGCGGCAACGTCGAGTATGCGGGATCCGTCGCGGAGCTCGAGCGCCGGCTTTTTGAAGAACTCCCCACTGGGGCGATGCTGCTGATGCTCGGCGCCGGCGACATCACCGAGGCGGCGGCGCGTTTGGCGCAACGGTTCTCGGCCCCCGTGCAGCGGCCGGCCGCGTCGTTGCACGCGTGAGCGTCACGACGGCGCGAGCCCTGCGCAGCCTGCTGGAGGATTCGGATCGCGAGTCGCTCCGCGAAATCTTCGGTCAGCGGGTACGCTTCGACGAGCCGCTCGCGCCCTTCACGTCGTGGAAGATCGGCGGGCCGGCCGATGCCATTGCGAGCGTGCAAAATGAGGGAGAACTCGCGCAGCTCATGCGGTTCTGCTTGCGACGCCGCCTGCCGTGGTGGATTATAGGCGCGGGAAGCAACGTGCTCGTCGGCGACGGCGGCGTTCGCGGCATCGTCATCCGGCTCGGCGGTGAGTTCGCCGCGGTGCAAGTTCGGGGCGAGCCCGATCGCATCGTCGTCGAGGCGGGCGGATCGGCCGATATGGCGCTCGTCACGGCGAAGGCGGCCTCGGCCGGGGCCGAGGGCATCGGTTCGCTCGCCGGGATTCCCGGAACGATCGGCGGCTCGCTGCGGATGAACGCCGGCACCGATCGCGAGATCGGCGAGTTCGTTCGCGAAGTCTGGGTGCTGTCGCCGAGCCGCCCGCAGCCGCATTGTGCGAGCGTACAGTATCTCTACCGCCAATCCACGCTCGATCGGGAGGTCGTCGTCGCGCGCGTCGTGCT
>JBAUYZ010000040.1:0-10465 GCA_049585055.1 Candidatus Cybelea sp.
CGTCTATACTGTACCTTCGAGCGGATTCTTATGCACGGCCGGTCCGGGCTCTGGGGGAGCATCGACGGCTTCGAGCTCTCCGTGGACGTGCGCAAACATCGCTGCATGGCCGCCGGACGGACCGCACGCGTACGGGTGGAGCGAGAGGAGCGCTGCGATGCTGCTCTGCGTTAGCGTTGCCGGCGAGATAACCCCCGAGCTCTGGGAAGAGATGCTCGATGCCCTCGATGCCGTCTCGCCGCTCGTCGAAAGCCTTCGCCCGGGTCTGGTCTTTCTCGATCTACACGGCATCACCGGAGAAATCGGCGCGCACGTTGCGCGGACGCGCGCCGTGCTGGCTCCCTTCGAGCACTCGATGCGAATCGGTGCGGGCCCGAATAAAATCGCCGCACGGGCGGCGGCGTATCTTGCCGACGGAAGCGTTTGCGAACCGGATATGGAGCGTGCGCTGCTCGCGCCGCTGCCGCTGGCGCTGCTCGAAATCGATCCCGTAATCGTCGAGCGTCTCCGGCTGCTCGGCATCGAGCAGCTCCGCGATCTCGCCCGTCTGCCGCATGGGCCCTTCGTGCGCCGTTTCGGTGCGGCTGCGGCGAGCTGGCACGAGCTCGCGCGCGGCGTCGATCGCCGTCCTTTCGTGCCGCGCGCCCACGCCGTTGCAATCGAAGCCTCGATCTTCGGCGAAGGGCGTGCTTCCGACGAAGCGCAGGTATATTTTGCCTTACGCATGTTGCTCGCGCGAATCTGCTCCGATCTCGAGCAGTGCGGCAAACGCGCCGGCGCGCTCCGTTTGGCGGTCGAGTTGGAAGACGCCGATGCGTGTAATTTCGAGGTGCCGCTTGTATTGCCGACCGCGCACGAACGAACGCTCTTCGATATGCTGCGCGCAAAACTCGAGGGTGCGACGTTTGCAGCGGCGATCGTCGGGCTGCGCCTGCAAGCGCTGCAGCTCGAAGAAGGAGGAGAGGCTCAAACGTTTTTTTCTGCCGACGACCTCGATCCGCAGCGCGTCGCGGTAACGATCGCTCGCCTCGAAGCGGCGCTCGGCACGGGCGTCACGCGCGCGCGAACGCGCGACGCGCATCTGCTCGAGGAGCGATTCAGCTACGAACCCTTCAAACTCTCTCCCCGCACCTCCAGCGACGGCTCTCTCCTACGAAGAGTAGTTCCGCAGTTGCGATTGCTCGAAGTCCGTGAGGTAACGGTACAGCTTCGCGGCGGCGAGCCGGCGATCGTCGATCGGCAGGCGGTTGCGCAATGTACGGGCCCGTGGCGAGTCGCCGAGCGGGCTCACGCGCCTGTCCGCAGCGGAGCCGAAGGGCCCTCACCGGTGATGCGCGACGAATACGACGTGGTGTTCGAGAACGGAACGTTCGCGCGCATTTACCACCAAGGCTCGCATTGGTATATCCGCGGCGTGTATGAATGAAATATGCCGAGCTGCACGCATGGTCGAACTTCAGCTTCCTCCAAGGAGGCTCGCATCCCGAAGAGCTGATAGAGCGTGCCACCGAGCTAGGGTTGAGCGCGGTCGCGCTGACGGACCGCGACGGTCTCTATGGAGCGGTGCGTTTCTCAAGCCACGCGCGTCAGCGAGGAATCGCGGCGATCCTCGGCAGCGAGCTTACCTTTGAAGACGGAGCGCGCATCGTGCTCCTGGTTGAGGACGAGAGCGGCTACGGGCATCTCTGCGAGCTGATCTCACGCGCGCAGATGCGCGGACGAAAGGGCGACGCGCGCCTGCGCTGGGAAGATTTCGACGGCCGCAGCGGCGGATTGATTGCGTTGGGGGGCGGTCCTTTCGGCCGCGTCGATCGCGAGCGCGTCTCGGCGTATAAAACGATCTTCGGCGATCGCTTCTATCTCGAGCTTCAACAGCACCTCACGCCCCAAGAGACGCGGCGCAACCTGCGGCTCGTTGCGCTCGCGCGCGAATGCGGCGTGCCGTACGTCGCGACCAACGGGATCGTCTACGCCGCGAGGGAGGACGCACTCGCCGCCGACGTGCTTGCCTGCGTGCGCGACGGCACCACGCTCGAAGCGGCGCGAGCCGCCAATGCACTGCGACCCAACGCCGAATACCATCTCAAATCGCCGGCCGCGATGCGCCGGCTCTTCGCGCAATATCCCGAAGCGGTCGCCGCAACCCTCGCGATCGCGCGGCGGTGCCGCTTTAGGCTCGAACGCCTGGCCGGGCAGTTTCCGCTTTTTCCCGTGCCCGAAGGCAGCTCTCCGCAGCGTTACTTGCGCCGGCTCGTTTATGAAGGCGCCGCGAAACGCTATGCGATGCCGCTCGAAACGAAGATCGAGCGGCAGCTTGAATACGAGCTCGGCCTCATCGCAAAGATGGATCTGGCCGGATATTTCTTGATCGTGTGGGATATCGTTCGCGAAGCCGGCCGGCTCGGCGTGCTCTGTCAGGGGCGCGGTTCGGCGGCGAACTCCGCGGTCTGCTACGCGCTCGGCATCACGGCGGTCGATCCTATCGCGATGAACCTGCTCTTCGAGCGATTCATGTCGGAAGAGCGGCGCGAAATTCCTGATATCGACGTCGATTTTGCCCATCAAGACCGCGAGCGCGTCATTCAGTACGTCTACGAGCGGTACGGCCGCGCGAATGCGGCGATGGTCGCGGAGGTAATCACCTATCGGACGCGTTCGGCAATTCGCGACGTCGGCAAAGCGCTAGGGCTAACGCTCGAAGAAGTCGGCGCGATTGCCCGGGAGTTCGATGCGCGCGAAGCGCTTCCCGAGGGAACCGGGCCGGCGATGCTCTTCACGCTCTGCCGCCGGATCGCGAACTTTCCGCGCCACCTGGGGATCCATTCCGGAGGTATGCTGATCACGCGCGATCCGCTCGTGCAGGTCGCGCCCGTCGAATGGGCGACGATGCGGGATCGCACCGTCGTGCAATGGGATAAAGACGACCTCCAAGATCTCGGATTGATCAAAATCGACTTGCTGGGTTTGGGGATGCTCTCGCTCTTGCGGGAAGCATTTACGATCTACCGGCGATCCGTCGAGCGCGAGGATCCGTGGCTGCCGCCGGCGGTAGCTCGCGATCTCGAGCTGCATACGATCCCCGCCGGCGATCCGCCAACGTATGCGATGATGCAGCGCGCCGACACGATCGGCGTCTTTCAGATCGAATCCCGCGCGCAGCAATCGATGCTTCCGCGATTGAAGCCGGCCTGTTTCTACGACATCGTGATGCAGGTCGCGATCATTCGGCCGGGACCGATTCAAGGGCAGATGATCCATCCGTTTCTACGCCGGCGTTCGGGCGCCGAACCGGTTACCTATCCGCATCCAAAACTCAAGCCCGTGCTGGAACGCACGCTCGGCGTGCCGCTCTTTCAAGAGCAAGGAATGCGAATGGCAATCGAGGCGGCCGGCTTCTCGCCCGGCGAGGCTGATCAGCTCCGCCGCGCGATGGGGCACAAACGTTCGCGCGAGCGAATGGAGGCGATGCACGCCAAGCTCGTCGACGGCATGGTGGCCAACGGCATCGACCGTCCCGCCGCCGAGCAGCTCTTCCACATGCTCGAAGGCTTTGCCGATTATGGCTTTCCGGAGTCGCACGCCGCCAGCTTCGCACTCCTGGCGTATGCGTCGGCCTATCTGAAGTGCCACCTTCCCGCCGCCTTTGCCGCGGCGATTCTCAACGTGCAGCCGATGGGCTTCTACTCGACGGAAGTGCTCGTCAACGACGCGCGCCGCCATGGCGTGAAGATCGAGCCGATCGAAGTGAACGCGAGCGAGTATTGGTCGCACGTCGAGCGCGGCGGAGCGCTGCGGCTTGGATTTCATCTCGTGCGCGGCCTCGGCGAAGCTCAACGAGAGCGCTTGGAAACGGCGATCGCGCAGGGTCCGTTCACCGACGTACTCGCCTTTGCGCAACGCACGCGGCTCGAACGCGAGACGCTCGAGAACCTTGCGATCGCCGGTGCCTTCGCGCCGTGGTACGCGTCGCGCCGCGAAGCGATGTGGGCGCTGCGCGGCCTCGACGAACGTCAAGCGCGCGGCGAACTCGGCGCGCTCATGGACGTCGACGAACCCACGGTCGAGTTCGAGCCGCCGGCGCCGAAAAGACTCGTCGCTTTCGATCTCTGGTCGACGGGCGTCACCCCGTCGGGGCAAGTGATGGAACACTTTCGCACGTACCTCGCCGCGCAGAACGTCGTTCCGGCCGCGCAACTGGCGAACGTCGCTCGCAATACGCTTTGCCGCGCCGGTGGTCTCGTCATCACTCGCCAGCGCCCGGGAACCGCTAAGGGCTTCGTCTTTTTGACGCTCGAAGACGAGACCGGAATCGTCAACGTGATCGTCCGTCCCGACGTCTACGAAACCTATCGCCGTCCGATTCGCTCCTCGTCGACGCTGATCGTCGAAGGAACGCTGCAGAGAGAGGCCGGTTGCATCGACCTCCTCGCCAGAAGAATCTGGAGCTTCGACGACGAGGGCATCACCCGCACCCTCGCCATTCACAGCTTTCAGTAATCCTTCGACGCGGACATGCTACAGGCTCACGATGACGGCTCCGTCGAAGCGCCCTAGCGATGCGGAAGGTCAACGAAGTGAGCGTTCGGAAGTTCGGCGGGACTCGCTCGTGCTACACGCGCGGCGGCGCGCCTAAGACGGCGTTCGTAACGAAGAAGGCGGCCGAGCGCGCGATTCCGCCGACCGCGACTCGCTTGCGAGCCTATCGCTGCCCCCAACACGGATGGCACCTTGGACACTGAGGTCCCCGCTCGGGCGCACCTGCGCCGTCACGCGCCGATCGCGCTCACGCTCGCCTTCATGGTGCTCGTCGTCGTTCTGCTGGTCGAGGCCGGGCTCTTCGTGCGTGGTACCGTTCGGGCATCGTTCCGCGACGCCGAAGGCATTCGTGCCGCACGAATGCACGTAGCGGATCTGCTCAGCGATCAGCTCGACGAAGAGACGGGTATACGCGGGTATGCGGCTGCGCGCGAGCCGATCTTACTTGCGCCGTACTATGCGGGACGCAGCAGGCTGCTCGTATCCGTCGCTCGCGTTCGTTCGGACTTGGAGCGTTTGAACGTGCCGGCGGCGATCCCGGCGCTCGTCGACGCCGTCGACACCAATCGCCGGTGGCTGCGCGAGGTCGCGTTTCCGCTCATTCTCGCGCACGGACCGCACCCGCGGCTCCAACTCCAGGGGAAGGCCCTCGTCGACCGTTTTCGTGCCGACGGGGTCGCCATCGATGCGGCGCTCGCGCGTCGCGGAGCGTTCGTCGATAGCCGTGCCCAAGGCGCCGTCTTAGCGGTGGGCGCGCTGGCGGTGACGTCGATCCTCGCCGTCGTGATCGCCGCGTTGATATTTACCGTGCAGCAGTACCGGCTCGGAGAGCGCCTAGAACGCGAACGCACGAAGTCCGAAGCGGAGCGCCGGCGCTCCGCCGAGGCGCGGGCGGCATACGTCGCTGAGAAGCGCATCGCCGACACGCTGCAGCAAGCCTTCTCGGAGCGTCTCTTTCCCGATCTGCCGGCGATGAGCTTTAGCGCAACCTATCTTCCCGCGACCGAAGAGTCGAAGGTCGGCGGAGATTGGTACGACGCGCTGCAACTACCCGGCGATCGCGTTCTTCTCATCATCGGCGATGTCGCCGGACACGGCATCGACGCCGTCATTGCGATGAATAAGGCGCGGCAACTCCTAATCGGCTCGGCACTCCTCGACTCAAATCCATCCGCGGTGCTGGGTCGTGCCAACCTCGAGCTCATACGCGGAAATTCGGCGCTCATAACGGCGGTCTGCGCGGTCGTCGATACGCGCACGTATGAGTTCAGCTACGCAGCCGCCGGCCATCCGCCTCCGGTTCTCCTCGAGCCCGGCCGTCGCGCCGAGCTGCTTGAGTTCGGATCGCTACCGCTCGGCGTCGCGCCGGAGACCGAGTACGTGACCCGAAGCGTTCATATCGGGCCTGGTGCGATGATCGTGCTCTACACTGACGGCGTGATCGAACATTCGCGAGACCTGGCCGGGGGTGAAGCGGTTTTGCTAAAGGCGGTTGAATCGGCTGCCGCCGTACCGCGCGGCCAGGCTGCGAAGGCAATTCGCGACGGCATCTTCAGCCGCCGGAAGATAACCGACGATGTAGCCATCCTGACGGTCCGTCTCTGGGAGGCGCCCGCACCGGCGATTGCATCGCCACGGAGGATCGCGTGAAGAAGAGCCGAGCAATCAAAGTCATTCGCCTTGGCGGCGAGCTGGAGATCGGCCGAAAGGACGAGATCCGCGAGTCGCTCGCCTCGTCGGACGCCGCCGCCGCCGTTCTGCTCGATCTTGGCACCGTTACGTACGCAGATTCAATTGCGTTGACGGAGCTGCTGCGCTTCTGCGTGGAGGCGGCGCGCAAAAATCGTCCGGTCGCGCTGGTCATCCAAACGCCCCAGTTCGCGCGTCTGGTGCAGTATGCCGGGCTCGCGAGCGCCTTTAAGATCTTCAGCGAGAGTGCCGCCGCAATGGAGTATCTCGGCGATTGCGCGCAAGAATCGTGACCCCGTCGCAGCTTTGCGTTCGCTGTCCGGCGAAATCGCGGTACGTGGCTCCCGTCCGTCATGCCCTTGCGGCGTTTTTGCAAGCGCTTGAGTTCGAGCGGCAGCCTCTTGAGGATATCACGACGGCAGCCGGCGAGGCGCTGGCCAACATCGTCGAGCACGCCTACAAGCGTTGTCAAAAGACAACCGAGCGCTATCTCGAACTTCGCGCGAAGCTCGATCGACGAGGCAGGCTCTGCGTCGTCGTTTCCGACGGGGGTTCGTTCCTTGAACGCCGACGGCTACCCGGCCGAGGTTTCGGCTTGCGAATTATCCGAGCGATCGCGGCTCAACTGACGATCGATACGTCGGACGGGACGCAAGTCCGCATGATCTTCGATCGCGGAAGTTGATTCACGTCATCAGTTCGCCGTGGGACTTCCTCGCGAGACGTCGTAACGGAGCGTAGGCCACCCTGCTACTAAGGAGACGCGCATGCGTTGTAATCCACCGCTGAGCCGGCCGTTAGGAATCGCGGCTTTCGCGCTCATACTCTCAGCTTGCAACGGCAACAGCATCCCCGCCGGCACCGCGCCGGGTTTGCCGCTTTCCTTCGAATCGCCCGCGCAGGCAAAGGTTCCGGCGCAACCGGAGCACCGCCACACCGCAAGCGGTAAGATCCAACACGTCGTCATCATCGTTCAAGAGAATCGTTCTTTTAATAATCTTCTGTACGGTTTTCCGGGAGCAACGACCGCAAAGTACGGATACGACACCAGCGGCCAGCAGATCGCGGTCCAGCCGGTCGGTCTGGAGACGAACTGGGACCTCGACCATAGCTCGAACTCGTTCTTCGAGGCCTGCAACGGCACGGGGAGCATCCCCGGTACCAACTGCCAGATGAACGGCTTCAACCGGGAATGGGTTGGCTGCGGTCACAACGGCGCCCCCGCCTGTCCGAATCAACATCCGCAGTATAGCTATGTCCCGCACGCCGAGACCAAGCCGTACTTCGCCATGGGCAAACAGTACGTCGTCGCGGACCAAATGTACGCGTCGAACTTCGACGCGAGCAGCTTCATCTCGCATCAGTACATCATCGCCGGTCAGGCCGAATCATCGGTGAACTATCCCTGGGGCGCGTGGGGCTGCGACGGGGGCTCCGGTGACATGATCTCAACCGTGGGACCCGACCGGCAGGTTCCGTATGGTTACCAGCAGGCATGTTATAACGACACGTCGCTCGGTCAGGAGGCCGACAACGCGGGCGTTACCTGGGCGTTCTACACCGCCGCGCTCAATGGCGACGGCAACATCTGGAGCGCGTATCAGGCCAACCGGTACGTCTATTACGGCTCCGATTGGAAGAACGACGTCATCACACCGCAGACCCAGTTCTTCAACGACGTTAGCAACGGGAAACTCCGACAGATCAGCTGGGTCACGCCGACGTGCGGGAACTCAGATCACGCCGGCTGCGGTTCGAAGACCGGCCCGGCATGGGTGGCTTCACTCGTCAATGCGGTCGGAGAGTCGCAGTATTGGGATTCGACCGCGATCATCATCTTTTGGGACGACTACGGCGGCTGGTTCGATCCGGCGCCGCCGGCGTACGTCGATTACGACGGCCTCGGGCTGCGAATCCCCATGATCGTCGTCTCGGCGTATGCGAAGAAACGCTACGTGTCGCACGTCCATTACGAGCACGGAAGCATCCTGAGATTCGTCGAGGATCAGTTCGGACTCGGGCGTCTTGCCGCCAGCGACGCGCGGGCGACGTCGATCGAGAAGGACTGCTTCAACTTCAAGAAGCCGCCACGAGCATTCCAAGTCATTCCGTCGCTGCTCGGCAAGGATTACTTCATGCACCAGCCCCCGGATCGTCGCTGGCCCGATACTCAGTAAGAACACCCGCTCAGCAAGGAGACCTACATGCGTTGGAATCTGCGTCTGAGCCGGGCGCTGCCCGTCGTCACTGCCGCTGCCGTGCTGCTATCGGCATGCAACGGCGGTGCGTCGAGCAGCTCAGCCCCGGTTCCGCCGCTCAATAATCCGCAGTTATCCGCGCCGGCGCAGAGTCCGATCTCGCCGCCGCACCGCCGCCATTCGTCGAAAGGCAAGATTCAGCACGTCGTCATCCTCGTTCAGGAGAACCGCTCGTTCAACAATCTCTTCTACGGTTTTCCCGGCGCGACGACGGCGACGTACGGCTACAATACGTCCGGTCAGAAGATCACGCTCCAACCGGTCACGCTCGGCACGAGCTGGGATATCGAGCACGATTCGGCCGGTTTCTTCGCGGCATGCAATGGCACCGGGAGCATTCCCGGAACCAACTGCCAGATGAACGGATTCGATAACGAAGGCTTCGGGTGCGGCGGCCGGTACAATCAGTGCCCGAATCCCAACCCGCCCTATAGCTACGTGCCGCACTCCGAGACGAAGCCGTACTTCGACATGGGCAAGCAATACGTCGTAGCGGACCAGATGTACGCGTCGAACTTCGACGCGAGCAGCTTCATCTCGCATCAGTACATCATCGCGGCGCAGGCCGTCTCGGCGGTGAACTTTCCGTACGGCGCCTGGGGATGCCCCGGCGGCTCGGGCGATCGTATCAGCACCGTCGGCCAGCAGCGGCAAATCCCTAGCGGACACGAAGTCGTCTGCTGGGATCCGAATACGCTCGGCGACGAGCTCGACACCGCGGGACTCCCGTGGGCCTTCTACGCCGTGTCGTACTCCGGCTATCCGTGGATCTGGAGCGCGTATCAGGCGATCAAGCACATCTATTACGGGAACGATTGGAAGACAGACGTCATCAGCCCGCCCTCGCAGTTCCTCACCGACGTCACGAACGGCAAGTTGCGCACGGTGAGTTGGGTGACGCCGACGTGGGGGAACTCCGACCACGCGGGCTCGGGCTCGACGACCGGTCCGCAATGGGTCGCATCGGTCGTCAATACCATCGGCCAGTCGCAGTATTGGGACTCCACGGCGATCTTCATCTTCTGGGACGACTACGGCGGCTGGTACGATCCAGAGGCACCGGCGTACGTCGATTACGACGGCCTGGGCATGCGAATCCCGATGCTCATCATCTCCGCGTATGCGAAGAAAGGCCACGTTTCGCACGTTCATTACGAGCACGGAAGCATCTTGAGATTCATCGAGGATCAGTTCGGCTTGGGACGGCTCTCCGCGAGCGACGCACGCGCGAACTCACCCGAGAAGGATGCCTTCGATTTCAAGAAGCCGCCGCGCGCATTCAAAGTGATCCCGACCGTGCTCGGTAAGGAGTACTTCCTGCACGGGCAGCCTCCCGATCATCACGTGCCCGACGATCAGTAGCGCGAGCTAAGGAGTACGTCCATGGGTTCTCGTCTGCGCCGGCCGCATCTCGCTGCTGCGGCCGCAGCGGTTCTGCTCGCCGCGTGCACCGGTGGCGCGTCGAGCGACTCCAACCCGGTTCTGCCGTTCGATACGGCCGGGCGGCGGCCCACGCAGATGCCGGCCGAGCGGGTGCATCGCGACCGCGCGAAAAGCAAGATTCAACACGTGATCATCGTCGTTCAGGAGAATCGCTCGTTCAATAATCTCTTCTACGGCTTTCCCGGTGCGACGACGAAAAAATACGGCTATAACACCTCGGGTCAGAAGATCGCACTCCAGCCGGTGACGCTGGCGACGAACTGGGATATCGAACACGATTCCAGCGGCTTCTTTACGGCCTGCAACGGCACGGGCAGCATTCCGGGAACGAACTGCCAGATGAACGGCTTCGACGCGGAGTTTTATGGCTGCGGACAGCGCGGGTTCCGTTGCCCGAACGCCAACCCGCCGTATAGTTACGTACCGCACTCCGAGACGAAGCCCTATTTTGCAATGGGCAAGCAGTACGTGCTCGCCGATCAGATGTACGCGTCGAACTTCGACGCGAGCAGCTTCATCTCGCATCAATACATCATCGC
>JBAUYZ010000041.1:0-15981 GCA_049585055.1 Candidatus Cybelea sp.
CAGCCGCACGCAGTTTTTCGAAGCGGAAGAAACCTCGGTGCGCACGGTCTTCTTTTACGAGTCCTCCGTCGGTCCGGGGTTCACCCCGGAGAAGCTGCCCGTAACGGCGGCCTTCTTCGCGCGCGTCGGCTCGGACGTCAAGAATCTGATCGACGACGCGAAAGGTTACTGGGGCCGGCCGCGACCCGACGGCGCGCAGAAGCAGCGCGGCTCGTATCCGAGCGGTCACGCGGCCTTCGCGGCGGCGAGTGCGATCGTACTCGCACAGCTGCTTGCGGCCAAGCGCGACGCGATCTTCACTCAGGCGCGGACCTTCGCCGAGAACCGCATCCTCTTGGGCCTCCACTACCCCAGCGACATCGCTTCGGGTTGGACGGCCGGAACGCTCGCGGCGTACGTGATGATGCACGACCACGCTTTTCAGCGCGATTTCGCGGCCGCCGCGGCGGAGCTGCGCAAGGCGAAGCTCTGACGACCCTGCGCCTGACCGTCGAATACGACGGCACCGAGTTTTCAGGTTTTCAATGGCAGCCCGAGATGCGTACGGTCGCCGGCGTTTTGGAGGGCGCGCTGGGGCAGCTGCTCGGCGAGCCGGTGAAGGTGACCGGGGCGGGCCGGACCGATGCCGGCGTCCACGCGACCGGCCAGGTCGTCTCGCTGTCGACCGAATCGGCCTTTCCGTTCGAGCGGCTCCTCGTCGCCCTCCATGGGCTCTTACCGCACGATCTGTCGGTACGCGAGGCGGCCTGCGTCCCGGAGGGCTTCTCGGCCCGTTTTTCGGCTCGAGAGCGGACCTATGTATACGCGATCCTCAACCGGCCTGGGCGCAGCGCCTTACTCGCCCGCTACACCGCCCACGTCGCGCCTGTGCTCGACCTCGACGCGATGCGCGAGGCGGCGGCGTACCTCATAGGCGAGCATGATTTTCGCTCATTCGTGACCGCAGGTCCCGAGGATCGCACCCTCCGCCGCCTCACCCAGCTCGAGATCGAGCCCGGCGGTGAGCTGATTCGGGTCGAGGTGCGGGCCGACGGCTTCCTCCATCACATGGTCCGAACGATCGTCGGAACGCTCGTCGAGTGCGGTACTGGGCGCCGCACTCCTGGCTCGCTTCCGGCGGTGCTGGCGGCGTGCGACCGAAGGTCCGCGGGGCAGACGGCCCCGCCCCAGGGACTCTACCTGGCGGGCGTCCGGTATGCCGGCAGCTACGACTCGTTCGCCGAGCCTCCGATCCTGCGGACCTAAGGCTTTGTATCCCACCCGAAGACTTCCGCCAACGGAACGCCAAAGACGTGCGCGATCCGGAACGCAGCCTCCAACGACGGCGAGTATTTCCCAGCTTCAATTGCGGCAATCGTCTGCCGGGTGACGCCGATGCGGTGGCCAAGCTCGGCTTGCGACATCTCGCCGTTGTGGAAACGAAGGGTACGGATTCGATTGGAAAGCGAGCCTTCGATCATGTTTGACGGCGGTAGCTGAAGACGACGACGCCGTAATGAACGACCTCCGCGGCGACGATCGTAACGAGCGCGGCGTCGATTATGGCCCAGCCGGTAGAACTGAAAGGCATGACGCACCCCACGACGATCATGCCGGCGATCAGGACGTAGTACGCTGAGCTGATCGAGCGGTGCGCGATCGCACGGTCCCGCTCGTCCGGCGGCGTGCGCGCATCCTCGGACGACGTGCGTCCAAGATAGAGGTGGCCGGCCCCGAGAATTAGCATTTGGGCGATCGCCGCGGCGGCAAAGAAGCCCAGCTGCCCCAGATTTGGCAATGCCTGGTGCCGGAACGGACCCGCCGCGACGATCGCAAAGTACGGACCAAAGGTGACGGCCATCGCGACGAGCGATAGCCACGCGGTCTTCTCCCGGTACGGCATCTAGCGCCCCCATAAGGCTGATCGGAATCAAGGTCAGTTAAGAATACTATACATCAGGTAAAGCAAAGTCAACATATTCGGCGAAAGCTTTTACTCCCGCGCTGACGGCCTCTCATCGAGAGCAGGCAAGCAGGCCAAGATTCGGCACCCGCCTTGACGCCGAACGGGCTTTACCGATAGGATACGTTGGTTGTGCGCACCTACCAGCAAACCACTGCTGAGACGGCGCATCGATGGTATGTCGTCGATGCTGCCGGCGAGCGTCTGGGAACCCTAGCGGTTCGCATTGCGCGCGCGCTCTCCGGCAAGTACAAGCCGACCTGGACCCCGCACATCGATGACGGCGACCACGTGATCGTCCTCAACGCCGAGAAGGTCGAACTGGGTGGCAAGAAGTGGAAGCAGAAGCTCTACTACCGCCACAGCAACTATCCCGGTGGTTTAAAGGTGCAGACGGCGCGCGAGATCGCCGATAAGTATCCCGAACGCCTCATCGAGAAGGCCGTGCGCGGCATGCTGCCGACCAATAAAATGCGCGACGTGCAGTTGCGGCGTTTGAACGTCTACGCAGGTGCGACGCATCCTCACGAGGCGCAGAATCCAGCGCCGCTCTCAGGCGTTTCGTAGGAGCCGTTTTGGACGAATCGATCGACGTCGTACAATCGACCGGGCGCAGAAAACGCGCGGTCGCGCGAGTGAAGCTTTCGCTCGGTCAAGGCGTCATCACGGTCAACGGCAAGCCCGCCGACGAGTATTTTCCGCGACCACAACTCATGCAGATCGTTCGTCAACCGCTCGAAGCGACACAGAGTGGATCGCGTTTCGACGTGCGCGTGAAGGCCGAAGGCGGCGGCATGACCGGCCAAGCCGGCGCGGTGCGCCACGGTATCGCGCGCGCTTTGCTCGCGATCGACGAGTCGTTTAAGGAGACGCTGCGCAAGAACGGCTTCCTTACGCGCGATCCGCGCGAAAAGGAGTCGAAGAAGTACGGCCGCAAGCGCGCCCGTAAGCGATTCCAGTACAGCAAACGCTAAAGACCCTTCCAAAAGTTCTCGCGATCGTGCTGGGCGCGATCGCTTTGCTCTGGCAGCCGGGCGCGGCGTGGATCGAGCGCGCCTACGTCAACGGCGGCTATCCGAACTGGGAACACGCGGCCTTTTCAATCACGCATCCGTTGCCGTGGTCGCTAGGCGACCTGGCCGCGCTCGCCGGTGCTTCGGCGATCGTCTGGCAAGCCGTCCGCTTCGCACGCTTGCGTCGCAAGCGCGCGCAAGACGCCGCAATGCTGCTGCTCAACTGCGCGGCGATCGCGGGACTCTATGCGATCTGGTTCGAGCTGAGCTGGGGCTGGAACTATGCCCGCGCGCCGCTCGAAGCGCGCATGCAGTTCGACCCATCCCGCGTGACGGTGCAGAATGCAACGGCGCTGCGGACGCAAGCGATGGCGCAGATGAACGCGCGCGCAGCATCGGCGCATGCGCGCGCTACGGCGCCGCTCGATCTCGCCGGCTTGCGCGGGGCGTGGCTCCCCGCCGTGCAACGTGCCGGCGATCGCTGGACTCCTTTAGTCGGCGAGCCAAAGCCGACCGTCGCAAATCCCTTCATGCTTGCGACCGGGACGAGCGGGTTCATCAATCCGCTCACGCTCAACGTTGCGCTCGCTTCGGACCTGCTCTGGTTCGAGCGCCCTTTTGATCTCGCGCACGAATGGAGCCACGATGCCGCGTACGCGCGCGAAGACGAAGCCAACTACCTGGCGATCGTCACCTGCCTGCGCTCCGGCGATCCGGTGATGCAATACTCGGGATGGCTCGAACTCTTTCTCTACCTGCCGCAGAAGCGGCACTACGCCCACCGCGAGTTCGTACCGCTCGTTTGGCAAGATTTCGCCGCCCTGCGCAAGCGCGACGCACGTCACATCAACGTGATGCTCGCGCACTGGACTTGGCGTACCTATAACGTCTATCTGAAGAGCAACCGGATCGCGTCGGGGGTCGCGAACTACGACGAGGTGACGCGCTTGATACTCGGCATTCCGCTCGACGCGCAGCGCTTGCCGGTCGCACGATAAAAAAAGCGGGGACTCACTTATAGTCCCCGCTTAACTCGTGGGTGACCGTCTAGCCTCGCGGCGGTTTGCCTTGACCGTTGCCGCCACCCGGCGGTTTGCCTTGACCGTTGCCGCCCTGCGGCGGTTTGCCTTGGCCGTTGCCGCCCTGCGGCGGTTTCCCCTGACCGCTGGGCGGGTGGCTCTGCATGTTGCCCTGGTGCGTCGCGTTTTGGTTGTGCGTTGCATTCTGCTTGTGCGCGGCGTTCGCCGATTGCATGGTGCTGCTGGGCGGCTTCTGATGCGTCGGCTGCGACGCAGGTTTGCTCTGCATCGTGTTTGCCGGCTTGTTCTGCGGCTTGTTCGCCGGTTTGCTCTGCATCGTGTTCTGCGGTTTGTTCTGGGTGGTGTTCGCAGGTTTGTTGTTCGAGAGATTGCCGTTGTTGTTCTTCTGCGCGGTCTGCTTGTCGGCGGTCGTTACCGGCGCGAAGTTCTTCGGCTTGTTATTGTCGTTGAAGGGTTTGTCCGACGCGGCCAGCGAGGGCTTCCCTTTGTTGACCGAGGCGAGCTGGTTGCGGTCCTGACCGGCGATCCGCGCCTGATCCCTCTGCGCGGTCGTCGGCGCCTTGCCGTTCTTGCGAGCTTGGATCTGCGACGCGGTCGGCTTTACGGTCGTTCCGCCTTTGCCGCCGTTGAAGCTGACGTTCTTGCAGTTGTTGCAGACGTTTTTGTTGATGACCGTCTTGTTGTAGGTGTTGTGAATCCTGGTGGTGTTGACTCGGGTGACGGCCGTGTTGTAGGCGAAGTTGCCGCCGTTCCAGGCGCCGCCGTAGAAGCCGGTGCCCGGATAACCGTATCCGTAGTTGATTCCCCCATAGAAGCCGACGCTGGCTCCCCAGTAGCCGCCGTTCCAGCCGTAGTAGCCGTTGTTATAGCCCCAGTACCCCGGCGTGTAGAGCAGGCCGACGGCCGGCGGTGCGACCCAGGTGCCCGGCACCCAGTAATAACCGGCCGGACCGTAGCCCCAGTAGCCCGGAGTCCATTGATAGTTCGGGTACGGCGCCGGCGGCTGCGAATAGTAGGGCAGCGGCGGCGGCGCCGATCCGACCGTAAAGCCGACGCCGATGCTGAATTGCGCAGGCGCCACCAGGGGCACGCCGGCGATGAGAATGGTTGCGATGATTGCGATGAGCGATCTTGTGAGTTTCACGGATTCTCCTTTTCCGCAGACATTATATCGTAGCCGCCCCGGGGTATGGGGCGCCTGCTAGCGGTTTCACACGATTCTTACCCCGCAATTAGCGCCTGCTAACTCGATCTTCATCGGGTTCTCACGTCATATCGCGTCCATCTTGGGTATGCGTGGCGGCCACGGGGTCCTGATAGCATCGGCGCATGTTCGACGTCGGTGACTCTCTGCGCGATGCCCTCGACGGCGCGCGCGAACGTCTGCAGGATGCGCAAACCTCGGTCGCACGCTCAAACGCCGGGCAGAATCCCGGGCGATCGGCCGACGCGGCGATGGCCCAGACCGCGCTGGCAGCGATCTTCACCGAGGCCCTACTTGCTGCCGAGCGGGCTCGTTTTCAAGAGATCAAGGCGGTCGCGAAATGAATATCGATCTGCTCGATGCCGCGGCAGCCGGAATGGACGCACAGCGTGCCGCGCTCGACGTCGCCGCGCGAAACGTCGCGGCCGCCGAGGCCGCCGGTCCCGACGGCGAGTATCCGCGAATGGTTCCGGTCTTTCGCATCGCCGCGAGCGATGGCGATGCCCGCGTCGAGTTTGCCGGAACGCGCAGCGAGCCCGGCAGAAACGTCGACATCCTCACCGAAATGATCGCCGTAATGAACGCCTCGCGCGCATACGAATCGGACGCTTCGGTCTTCGACGTCGGTAAGCGGCTCGCGGAGAAGACGATCGATTTGGAGCGGCTATGAGCGTCGAGCCGATCGTCCCCGATGTGGCGGCGCCGCAAGAGAACGTCGCCGACGCATCCGGATTCGCCCGGGCTCTCGATTTGTTCGGCCAGATGCTGACCGGCGCGACCCGCGCCGAAGACGACTTCGCCTACGGCCGAGGCTCGCTCCAGGCCGCCGTCTACGAGCGCGCGCAAGCCGACGTCGCACTCGCGGTCGCCACGTCCAGCGCGCAGCGCGCCGTGCAGGCCGTGCAATCCATCCTGAACATGCAAGTCTAGGCCTTTCCGATGAACGGCGTCGTGCCGCTGCTCAGACGGTGGAATGCGCTGCCGAAGGGCGTGCGGATGGCGGCGAGTGGGGCGCTCTCGCTCATGCTAGTCGGCGCGATCGCGGCCGCCATTGCCGGCCATCCGGCGCGGGCTACGCTCTTTGCCTCGCCGCTCTATCCCGAACAGCGATCGGAGGTCGAAGAACGGCTCGCGGTATGGAACGAACCCTATACACCAACGGGCGATAACGTCGTCGTCGACGCGCGGCGCCGCAGCGATCTCTTACTGCGCCTCTCGCTTGCCGGCGTTCCTCACGTCCACCTTTCGAGCACTGGAGAGGCACTCGCGAGCATCGGCGTATTGACGCCGCAAGCCGTCATCGAGGCTCAGACTCGCGACGGACTCGCGGGCGACATCGAGGCCGGACTACGCGGAATCGAGGGCATCGACGACGCCCGAGTCATCGTTGCGCCCGCAAAATCCGCCGAGTTCGCCGACGAGTCCGGTCACGATGCGAGCGCTTCGGTACGTTTACGCCTGCGCGCGGGCGGACCGCTCTCACGTCAGACGATTGCGGGAATCCGTGCCTTCGTCGCGGCGAGCGTCCCGCAGCTCGAACCCGGGCGCGTCACGATTCTTGACGATCGCGGCGTCGCGCTCGACGACAATCCCGCAGCGAGCGACGACGGCGCGGATCTCCAGCGCTCCCTACAGTCCGCGCTCGACGCGGCGTTCGGCGAAGGAGTATCGATCGTGCGCGTGCGGGCGGAGTACGACGCGGCGCGCAGATCCCAACGCGACGTCAGCCGCGCACCCGCCGGCGCGCCGGTTGCCGGAACGCGGCGAACCGAGAGTTACGACGCCAACGATAAGCGCTACCGCCGGATCGAGGAGGCCGACGATCGCGGAAACGAAAGCCACGAGTCGCTCGCGCTTCTTCCCGCAGGCACGCTCAAACGGCTCTCTACCGCAGTCTTCGTCGATCGAGCCCGCGGGTTAGACGTGACCAAGGTGCGCGCGCTCTCTGCGGCGACGCTTGGCTACGACGCTCGGCGCGGCGATACGCTTGCGGTCGAGGCCGTCGATTTTCGTCGCGAACCTCTCGCGCGTGCGAGCCATTGGTGGTTACTCTACGGCGCGATCGTTCCGATCTTGCCGGCGCTCGTTTTGGCGATCGGGTTCGTTGCGGCCGTCAAAGTCGGAGTGCCGTCTGCTGCGGCACTCGCCCATAGACTCGTCGAACGCGGCATCATCGAACGCGCGACGAAGACGGCGGCCGGCTTCCCGCCGGCGCGCGTGCGCAGCCTGCTCGAGCAAGAACCGCCGCACGCGGCCGCGGCGATCATCAGCGCATTGCCGGCTGCAACCGCGACGGCGGTCTTAGAACTCTACCCGCCGCACGAACGCGAAGCGATTGTGAACCGCATGCAGCGCCGCCACTCCCCGCTGCTCGCGAACCCGGACGAGCTCCTGCGCCGCGGTGTCTAACGTCTTCGTTCCCCTCGCGGAGTTCCTCGGCCCCATCGCGTCCGATGCCGCGATCGACGGGGCGCCGCCACCCGAACCAATCGCGATAACGCCTCCGGCATCGACTTCCGGCGAGTTGGACGAAACGCTGCGAGCGGCACGACGCTTTCACGCCGCTCTCGCCGACGCGCTCGAAGCCGCCGTGGCAAACCTCGTGCCAATCGTCGTGCGCGACGTGCTCGCTCGCGAACTGCGCTTGGCTCCGGCCGACCTGCGAGCCATCGCCGTCGCAGCGCTCGATCGATTCGAAAGTGAAAACGTGCTGGCGATACGCGTGCATCCGAGCGACGTCGCAGCACTCGACGACATGGAGTTCGAGAAGATCGCCGACCGCGCGTTGGATCCCGGCGACCTCATCCTCCATCTGCGAAGCGGCACGATCAATCTCACGCTCGCCGCACGGCTCGAGGCACTACTGCGCGCATGAGCGTAGGCACGCCGGAACGGCTTGCCCTGGGTACGTGCGCGTTCGGCCGCGCCGTCGACGCGCGGGGCCTGCCTCTCGACGGCGGCGAGATGCTGAGCGGCCGCATGGTCGCGATCGAGCTCCTCGCGCCGGCGCCGAGCGAGCGCGCTGCGGTCCTGACGCCGTTATGGACCGGAATATGCGTCGTCGACGGTTTGCTCACGATCGGTCGCGGCGCGCGCGTCGGAATATTCGGAGCGCCCGGAGCGGGAAAGACGACGTTGATCGAATGCATCGTCGCTGGTTGTGCCGCCGATGCGGTCGTCGTCGCGCTTGTCGGCGAGCGCGGCCGCGAAGCACAACTGTGGATCGAGCGGTGCGACGATCGCAGCACAGTGGTCTGCGCCACGAGCGATCGTGTTGCAGGCGAGCGCGTCCGTGCCGCCCACGTCGCCTTCGCTCACGCCGGTGCGCTGCGCGAACGGGGATTGCACGTGTTACTCATTCTCGACAGCTTGGCGCGATACGCGGCGGCCTTGCGCGAGATCGGCATTGCGGCGGGGGAGAGTGCCGGACGCGGCGGGTATCCGCCGAGCGCCTTTGCCGAGATGGCCCGTTTGGTCGAGGTTGCCGGCGCGACGCGAGACGGCTCGATTACCCTGATTGCCACGGTGATTCACGACGGTGACGAGCGCGATCCGGTCAGCGAAGCGGCACGCTCGCTGCTCGACGGACATATCGCCCTCTCGTCGCGTCTTGCCGAAGCGGGGCGATTCCCGGCCGTAGATGTTCCGGCAAGCGCGAGCCGCACGATGGAAGCAGTCGCGGGCGAGCGTCACATCGCTGCCGCGATGCTCGTGCGGCGAGCGATCGCGACGCTCGACCGAGTCGACGATGCACGCGCGTTAGGCATCGCGCCGCATGGCCGATCGGTGCGGGCGGCAATCGCCGCTGAGGGTCGCATCGAGGCATTCCTCCGACAAAGCCGCGCTGCGACGCCCGCCGGCGAAACGCTTGCCGAGCTCTGGCGGATTGCCGCACTTCTGGAAGGTACCGATGGAGACGTTCTCAACTCGGCAACGTCGCGATGAGCGGTCGCTCATCTGTCGCTGCGATGATCGTGCCATGATGACGAATCAGCTCGACGTTAGCATCTTGGCCGCGCCGCTTGCCGCGATCGATCGCCGAGCCCTCTCACAGGCATGGTACTCCGCGCTGCGGCTCGTGCCGCAGGTCTCGCCGTCGGCTCCCTCTTCGGCGCGCCGTCGCGAAAGCGCCGTATTGTGCGGTGCCGCGCGCAGGTTCGGGCCTGGAGCAACGCGCCGTCCTAACACCGGAGTGCTGCGGCTGCGCGTTATCTCGAAGACGCCTACGGTTCCCAACGGCGATCGCGACGGCACGGTAGCGATGCGCCAAGCGGGGTCGCGAGCGCGTCTCGCCGAGCGCATCGAGCGCACGTTCTCCGATCCCCGAACAAAACCGAAGCGAGCGACGTTTTCGCTGGGGCGCGGGCGCGCGCGTGTCCACGTCGTTTTACAGACGGGCGGCGGACGAACGACGTTGCTTGCGATCTGCCGCCCCGAGCTGCGCGCCGTCGTTGCGCGGGCGCTCGTGCAAGCACGCATTGCGCTGGCCAACCGCGGCGTCGGCATCGAGTACTGCGCGATTGGAGAAGGTAAATGTTTCTGAACCCGAGTCTGAGCACGGCGTTAGACCGAATCGCGGAACGAGCCGCCGACGTTCGCCGCGCCTATACGCCGGGCGCGCTTCCGGCACACGACGACGTCGCTGCGGCCGCGACGGTCTCCGATTTTACGCTCGACCCGCTCGCGGTCGTCGCGCCGGACGGCACCTATTTCGTAACGGCCGACGGTGACGGCAGAGAGTCGTATACGCGGGACGGTTCACTTGCATTGCGCGGCGGCACGCTCGTCGACGGCAGTGGGCACCCAATCCTCGGCGCGCGCGGTGACGGAACGCTCTGCGCGCTCGCGGTCGATCCGGTCGACGAGGCCCTCGGCCGCGTTCGCGACGCCGCGGTCGAACGCGACGGCAGCTTCGTTTACCATCGGGAGATCGTCGATCCGCGCAGCGCGGCGAGATCGGTGCAGCGAATCGTTGCGGGTCGCATCGCGCTTGCGCGATTTCCAGCAGGGACGCGCCTCGCGTCGACCGACGGCAGTCATTTTGTTGCACCTCCGGGTCTCACCGTCCAAAACGGTCGAGCGGCCGACGGAGATTTTGGGGCGCTCGAGCCGATGCGCCGCGAGCGTAGCCGAATCAACATCGACGAAAGCCTCGTCCGTCTAAAGGAAGCGTACCTGACTTTCGATGCCCTGCAGGCCGCGGAGGCTGCCAAAGCTCATCTCGGCAAGACCGCAATGGATCTTCTCAAATGAAATCACTCGGATTCTCATCCCCACGGCCCGGATTTGGAATGTCCGGCAGGCGCCTAAAAGAAGCGCGATTCGAATCGCGTTCGTCTCTGCCCATCAGCGCGGCATGCGTCGTGGCCAACGGCGTGAGGGAAACGTTGAGCTCCCTGCTCGGTGCGCCCGTAACGATGCGGCTCTTCGCACCCTCGATACCGGCGCCGCAAGCGTGGAAGGCAATTCTCCGTGAGGCGCGGCTCTATCGCGTCTGCGGTAACGCCGCCGATGCCGCGATCGTGCTGCGGCGTGCGGATGCGAGCGCGCTCTCGGCCGCACTCTTCGGCGAATCTGCGCCCGCCCCGACGCAGCGTGCGCTCTCGCCGATCGAATGCGACGTTCTGGACCGGATGGTCGGTGCCGTTGCGGCAAATTTCGGCGCCGTCTGCGGAACCCGCGAAGGACACGCAGTCGAGCGCGTATCGGCGCTCGGCGGATTCGTCACGTATTTCGAGCTTTCGATCGAGGAGCCGCTCATCGCGAGAATCGGCGTCGCGCTCTCGCGCGATCCCTCGCCGGAGGCGCGCGGCTCACTCGTAGTCGCCCACCTTGCCGGCATCAAGCTCGACGCGCTCGCAATGCTCGATCTCGGAAGTGCGCGGGCCGCGACCGTCGCCCGTCTCACGGTCGGCGCAACATTGCCGATCGAACCTGCAGCCCTGCAGCGGTGCACGTTGGCCGCGCACGGTCAGCGCCTCGCGCAGGGTGGTGGCGGCGTGCGTAACGGGCGCTACGCGATGCGCCTCGACGCCGTTGCCGGCGCGGTCTAAACAGCGGAGTGGCGGGCGAGCCGAAACCGTCGGAACCGGCCGAGAATATCGGCTTGCTCATGCACGTACCGCTTCATCTCACCGTCGAACTCGGCGGCTGCAAGATGTCGGTCGCCGAGGTCCTGAAGCTCGGCACCGGGTCGATCGTGGAGCTCGATCGCCCGGTCGCGCATCCCGTCGATCTGCTCGTCAACGAACGGCCGATCGCGCGCGGCGAGATCGTCGCCGTCGACGAGAGTTTTGGTTTGCGCATCACCGAGCTGCTCCCGCCCTAACGAGACTCTTCGTGCCGGTAGACGCGTTCGTCACTTCGCGGCATGCGACGGTACCGCTGGATCTGCTCGTCACTCTCACGATGCTCTCGCTCGTGCCGCTGCTGCTCGTAATGTGCACGTCGTTCGTACGCATCGTCGTGGTGCTCTCGCTCGTGCGCTCGGCGATCGGCGCATCCGCGCTGCCGCCCAACGCGGTACTGACCGGACTCGCGCTGGTGTTGACGATGGTCGTGATGGCACCTACTGCAGAACGCATCGAACACGAGGCGCTCGGCCCCTACGCTCGGGGCGCGATCCCGCCCTCGCAAGCGCTGACCCGAGCAATTGCTCCGTTACGCTCGTTTATGCTTCGCCAGACGCGTGCCGCCGACGTCGCGATCTTCGAGCGCGTCGCGCGCCGGCCGTCCGAGCCGGCGGTACGCGCGCCGATCACGGTGCTCGTACCGGCCTTCGTCGTCGGCGAGCTTCGCAGCGGCTTTGCGATCGGCTTCGCCCTCTACCTGCCGTTCGTTGCTATCGACTTGGCAGTCGCCGCGATGCTGATGGGGCTCGGGATGATGATGCTCAGTCCGCCGGTCGTATCGCTTCCGGTGAAGCTGCTGCTCTTCGTCATGGTCGACGGCTGGGCGCTGCTCTGCGGAGGCGTTGTCGCGAGCTTCCGATAAGGAGTGCGCTCATGCGCATCAGCGAGGCGCTCGCGACGCAACGCCCGTTCTTTTCGTTCGAGTTCTTCCCACCGAGGGACGACGAAGGATCGCGCCGCCTTTTGGGGACGATCGCGGCGCTCCACGCCTTGCGGCCGGCGTTCGTCTCAATCACCTATGGCGCCGGCGGGTCGACGCGAGCGCGCACGGTCGCGCTTGCCAAAGAGATCCAGCAGCAGATCGGCCTTACGGTGGTGGCGCACGCCACCTGCATCGGCGCCGACAGAGCGGAGCTGCGCGCGCTCTTCGACGATTTAGCGCGCGCCGGGATCGAGAACGTCTTGGCGCTACGCGGCGACCCGCCGCCCGGTGCGCCGTTCGAGCCGACCCCGGGCGGCTTCGCGCATGCGAGCGAGCTCATCGCGATGCTGCGCCGCAACTACGACTTCTGCATCGGAGCGGCGTGTTATCCCGAAAAGCATCCCGAAGCCGACTCGATCGACGACGACACGATCCACCTCAAGCAGAAGGCCGATGCGGGCGCCGATTTTCTGGTCTCGCAACTCTTCTTCGACAACGCGCATTTCTTCGAGTTCCAGCGCCGCGCACGAAGCGCAGGCATCGAACTCCCGATTCTGCCGGGATTGATGCCGATTACCAACTTCGCGCAGATCCAGCGATTCGTCGCCGTCTGCGGCGCGAGCATTCCGCCCAAGCTTCGCGTCGAGATGGAGGCCCGCAAGGGGGACGATAAGGCGGTCGAAGATTTGGGCGTCGCCTACGCCTCGATGCAGGTCCTCGGTTTGTTGCAAGGCGGCGCGCCGGGAATTCACTTTTACACGCTCAATCGCTCTCCGGCGACGAGGGCGATCGTATCCTCGCTGTTGGCCGCAAGCGCGTGGCGTCCCGACTTCGCGCATTCGAACGCAATAACAAACCGGTAACACCCACGTAACCGTGCGCCACTATCGTTGAGGCGTGGACGTCCTCGACGGATTGCTGCACGATGCGTTGATTACGACCGCGACGATCGCACTCCCAATGTTGGGTGTCGCGGCGCTCGTGGGTACGGCGATTGCGGTGGTGCAGGCGGCGACGCAGGTGCAGGAGCAGACGCTACCGCTGCTGCCCAAGATCCTTGCGGTCGGGGTGATGGTCGCGGTCTTCGGGCCAACCGCGATGCACCTGCTCGCGGCCCTCTTCGATCGCGCGGTCGCCGCCATTCCGACGATCGACGCCGGATGGTGACCGGGCTGCTCGTCTTTGCACGCTGCGCCGGGTTCACGTTTCGAGCGCCGGGTTTCTCTCATCCGAGCGTACCAGGCCCGTTGCGAGCCGGTTTCGCGATCGCGTTCGCTGCCGCCATTTCCTCAGGAATGGCACGAACGCCGCACGCACCCGACGGCACAACGCTCGTGCTGGCACTGCTTGTCGAGTTTCTGCTCGGCGCCGCGATCGGGATGACGGCATCGTTGATTTACGACGGAGCCTACGCGGGTGGGCGCGTCGTCGACGATTACGTGGGCGTGAAGGCGATCGCGCCGAGCCTGCAGCTCGTCGCCCCGAGCGGTTTCGGGCGCGTCTGGTCGCTCGCGTTCACCGGCGGCTTCTTTTTGACCGGCGCCTATCGCGCGGTGCTTCTCGGATTCAGCGATAGTTTCGCGCGAATCCCGATCGCCGGCGCTCTGCACCCCAACGGTTGGATCGCGTTTGCCGCGGCCTTCGCGTCGACGATCGTGCTCGTCGCCTTACAGGTAGCCGCACCGGCGGTCGCGTTGGCCTTCGTAGTACAAATCGCGCTCGGAGCGCTCTCGCGGGTAATTCCGCGCTTCGGCAGCTTCACGCTTGCCTTTCCGCTCGCATTTGCCGCCGCGCTCGTGGCGACGGCGATCGCGGTGCCGGTCGTCGCGCAGCGATTGCCCGCGCCGCTGCTCGACGTTCCATGAGCGACGCTTCGGAGAAGCCCTTCGAAGCGACCGCTCATCGAATCGCCAAGGCACGACGTGAGGGGAACGTAGCACGCTCGAGCGAGCTTGCAGCAAACCTGTCGTTTGCCGCCGCAGCATTGAGCGTTGCGGCGATCGTCCCGCCGGTGAGTGCCGCGGCGCGCGGTGCAATCGTTGCGGGAACATCCGGGCGGCTTACGCCGGCCGCCGTGGCGATTGTGGCCACGGCGCTCGTACCCGTTGGCGCCGCAGCGTTTGCCGGAGCGCTCGGCAACCTGACGCAAAACGGCGGCCTTACCGCGGCTTCGATCGCGTTGCGGCTCGAACGGTTGAACCCGGTCGAGGGGATCAAGCGCATTCTTTCGCGCGAAACTGTGGCACATTCATTGCGGGCCGCGCTTGCGTTTGGATGCGCGGGCGCGGCGATGGCGCCCTTCGTTGCGTGGAGCGCCTCAGCATCGCTGCAGGCATCGGGGCTTGGCCACGTTGCGGCAGCGGCGTGGACGGCGGCGCGAGAGGTTGCGATCGCCGCGTGTACGGTGGGATTCTGTTTCGCGGTTGCCGAGCACGGCGCAGCGCGAAGGGCATGGCTGCGAAAGCTGCGCATGAGTTTCGAAGAGCGCAAGCGGGAATCGAAAGAGGAGGAGGGCGACGCGACCGCGCGCGGACGCCGGCGCGGCCTGCACCGAGCGCTGCTGCGCAGCGGGATGCGGCGACTCAAAGACGCTGCCTTCGTCGTCGCCAATCCGCAGCACGTCGCGGTCGCGTTGGAGTACCGTCCCCCTGAGATTGGCGTGCCGCGCGTGCTCGTGCGAGCCGCCGATGCTGGCGCGATCCGAGTGCGCGCGCTTGCGGCAAATCTCGGCATTCCGATCGTGGAGAACGTCGCGCTTGCGCGCGCGCTCTTTCGCGATGGCCGCGCCGGCGACCCGATTCCTCACGCACACTACGTCGCCGTCGCGGAAGTCGTCGTCGCCTTACTACGCACCAGCGAGCTCGCCTCGTGAGCGCAAAGAAACGCGCCGTCTACGCCTTCGCCGCGCTCTTGCTGGCGATCGTCGGAATCCTGATCGTTCCGTTGCCGCCGTGGCTGCTCGACGTTCTCCTGGGCGTCAACATCTTCGGCTCGTCCCTCGTGCTGCTGCTTTCCGTCACCGTCGAAGATCCGCTCGAATTCTCGGCCTTCGCGCCGGCGCTGCTCGTCGCGACGCTCTTTCGTCTCTCACTCGACGTCTCGGCGACGCGCCTCATCCTCACCGCAGGCGCGCAACCCGGCGCCGTCGGTGCGATCATTCCCGCCTTCGGAGCCTTCGTGGTCCATGGGAACTTAGTGGTCGGACTCATCATCTTCTCGATATTGGTAACCATTCAGTTCGTCGTTATTGCGAGCGGCTCGCAGCGCGTCGCGGAAGTCGCGGCGCGGTTTACCCTCGACGCGATGCCCGGAAAGCAGATGGCAATCGATGCGGACGTCCATGCGGGGGTCCTCGACGGCGAAGGCGCGCGACGCAAGCGCGCGGCGGTTCAGCGCGAGGCCGACTTCTACGGTGCGATGGACGGCGCCGGAAAGTTTGTGAAAGGCGACGCAGTCGCGGCGCTGGTCATCGTAGCGCTCAACCTGTGCGGTGGGGTCGTCGTCGGGGTCGCCTATCATGGGCTCTCACCTCTCGACGCGCTCAATACGTTTGCGCTTCTCTCGATCGGCAACGCGCTCGTGACGACGCTCCCCGCTTTTCTCATCTCGACCGCGATGGGCATGATGGTGACGCGCGTCGCCTCCGACGGCGCGCTCGGCGCGGACCTCGCCGCGCAGCTTCTCGCGCGGCCGGATGCGTTGCGGAGTGCCGGTGCGCTGCTGCTCGCG
>JBAUYZ010000042.1:0-21195 GCA_049585055.1 Candidatus Cybelea sp.
CGGGCGCGAGACGAGCGTGAAGCCCATCCGCTCGAGTGCGGCGCGCACGATCGCCGCAAAACGCGCGTGGCGCGCGAAGGCCGCCTGCATTCCCTCGGCTTGGTAGCGCTGCAACGCGACGTCGAGCGCGTAGAGGATCGATATCGGCGGCGTCCACGGCGTCTCGCCGATTCGCGCGAAATCGCGCGCGCGCCGCAGGTCGAAATAATAACGCCCAGCGCGCGCGTTTGCGGTACGTTCCCAGGCGCGTTCGCTCAGAGCGACCATCGCGACGCCCGGGGGCGCCGCGAAACCCTTCTGCGAGGCGGTAACGACCGCGTCGTATCCCCACTCGTCCATGCGGAACTCGGAGGCGGCGATTCCGCTCACCGAATCGACGAGCGAGATCGCGCCGTGCTCCCGCAGAACCGCACCGATCGCCGCCATGTCGCAGGCGACGCCGGTTGAGGTTTCGTTGTGCGTCAGCAGGACGCCCGAGATCTGTCGTTGCGAATCGCGCTCGAGCCGCGCGGCGAGGGCCGCCGGATCGAGCCCGGCTCCCAGCGGCGTTTCGAGGGGCTCGACGGCGCAGCCGTAGGCCGAAGCCATTTCGGCGAAGCGCTTCCCGAACGCGCCGACCGCGCACGAAAGCAATCGATCGCCGGGCGAAAAGAGGTTTGTGAGGACGGCTTCGAGCCCGCCCGTCCCCGAGCTGCCGAGCAAGACCACATCTTGCTTCGTCCCGAAGATCGCAGGCAACGCACCGGTAATGCGCGCGAGGAGTGCGGCGAACTCCTCGCCGCGATGGTTGATCAGTGGACGCGCCGCGGCCTCGAGCACCGGCTGCGCGACGGTTACCGGCCCTGGAAGGAATAAGAGCTGCCTGGGCATCGAAATGCCACTTCGATGGACGTTGCAGGCATCCGCCTCACCGAGCTCTCGAGTTGTGCCGGCTGCGCGGCGAAACTCGGCGCGGCCGAGTTGCGCAGCGTAATGGAACGCGTCTCACCCGCGACCGACGAGCGCGTGCTCGTTGGCTACGGCGGCGGCGACGACGCGGGTGTTTATCTCTTGCGCGACGATCTTGCGCTGGTCGCAACCGTCGATTTCTTCACGCCGATCGTCGACGACCCATACGACTTCGGCCGAATTGCCGCGACCAACGCGCTCTCCGACGTCTACGCGATGGGCGGCCGACCCCTGATGGCCCTGAACATCGTCGCCTTTCCGGAAGATCTCGATCTCGAGATTCTGACGCGCATTCTCGAAGGCGGCGCGAGCGTCGCGCGCTTGGCGGGCGTCGTGGTGATCGGCGGCCACACGATCAAAGACGCGGAGCCGAAGTACGGCATGGCCGTTACCGGTGTCGTCGATCCGAAACGCATCGTCACGAATGCCGGCGCACGACCCGGCGACCTGCTCGTTCTAACGAAGCCGCTCGGTACGGGGGTTCTCACGACCGCGCTTAAACGCGGCGGGATCGCGCCGCACGAGCTCGACGAGGCCGTGCGCGCGATGACGACGCTCAACGATCGAGCCGCGGATGCGATGCTCTTCGCCGGAGCCCATGCGGCAACCGATATCACCGGCTTCGGGTTGCTCGGACACGGCGGCGGCATGGCGCGGGCGTCGAACGTGCGGCTCGCCCTCGATGCGGCGGCGGTACCGTTCATGGATCGGGTGCTCGAGCTGATCGCCGAAGGCTTCGTGCCGGGAGGCACGCGCCACAATGCCGAGACGCACGCCGAGTTTACGGAATTCGCGCGCGCCGTGCCCGAGGCGGTACGGATCGGCCTCTCCGACGCGCAGACCTCGGGCGGCTTATTGATCAGCCTCGCAGCGGATTCGGTCGAGCGGCTCGTGCGCGAACTTCACGCATGCGGCGCACTCGCGGCAATCGTCGGCGAGGTCCGCGACGGTTCCGGGATCGAGGTACGATGGAGCCTGGGAGTTTGTCGGACTTAGCGCTTCATCGGTTTGCGCACCGAGCGCCGCTTGACGACGCCGTTGCGGCGAATCGGTACGACGTTGCTCGCCCGACCCTCGTCGCCGAGCGGAACCGGCGAGATCAAGCGCTTGCCCAGCGCGTGATGGAGCACCTCGGAGAGCTCGTCGACCGGAACGAAGCTCATACTATCGCGCACCTCTTTGGGGATGTCCTCGAGGTCGACCTCGTTGCGCCGCGGGAGGAGGATCTTACTGATGCCGGCGCGCTTCGCACCGAGCACCTTCTCTTTGAGTCCGCCGATCGGCAAGACTTGGCCGGTCAGCGTGATCTCGCCGGTCATCGCGAGGTTCGGATCGACCTTAATACCGGTGAGCATCGAGGCAATCGAGGTCGCGAGCGCGATTCCCGCTGAGGGCCCGTCCTTCGGCGTCGCGCCCGCCGGAACGTGGACGTGGATGTCGTGCTTCGAGAAGTAATCATCGGCTAAGCCGAGTTCGCTCGAACGCGACCGCAAAAACGAGACGGCAGCTTGCGCGCTCTCCTTCATGACGTCGCCGAGCTGACCGGTGAGTACCAGCTTCCCCGTTCCCGGCACCCCTTGCGTTTCGATAAAGAGAATGTCGCCGCCAACCGGCGTATAGGCCATTCCGGTCGCGACGCCGACCGAAGCGACGCGCTTGCGCACCTCGTTGAAGAAGCGCGGCTTGCTGAGATACTCAACGAGACTCTCCGGCTTGACGCGCGCTTTGTAGCGCGGGCTCTCGGCGATCTTGCGCGCGATCTTGCGAAAGACCGTCCCGATCTCGCGCTCGAGATTGCGAACGCCGGCCTCGCGGGTGTAGTCGTTGATGATCGCGCGCAGCGCGGTATCGCCGATCTGCGCCTGAGAATCGCGCAAGCCGTTATTCACCCGCTGCTTCTTGACGAGGTAGCGCTTGGCGATCTGCAACTTCTCGAGTTCGGTGTAGCCCGAGAGCGTGATGGTCTCCATGCGATCGCGCAGCGGCGGCGAGATCGTATCGAGCGTATTGGCGGTACAGATGAAGAGCACTTGCGAGAGATCGAACGGCAGATCGAGGTAGTGATCGCGGAAATGGATGTTCTGTTCGGGATCGAGCACTTCGAGCAGCGCCGATTGCGGATCGCCGCGAAAATCTGAGCCGACCTTGTCGATCTCGTCGATCATCATGACGGGGTTGCGAGTTCCGGCGTCGCGGATGGCACGCACGATCGACCCCGGCATCGCGCCGATGTAGGTGCGGCGATGACCGCGAATCTCAGCTTCGTCGTGCACGCCGCCGACGGAGAGCCGTACGAACTTGCGGCCCATCGCTCGCGCGATCGACTGCCCCAGCGACGTCTTACCGACGCCCGGCGGACCGACGAAACAGAGGATTGGACCGGTCAGCTTCTTCTTGAGCTTGCCAACCGCCAAATACTCGATGATCCGGTCTTTGATCTTGTCGAGATCGTAGTGATCTTCGTCGAGGATCGCTCGCGCGGCTTTGATATCGATGTGGTCGGGAGTCTCGGCGTTCCATGGCAGCGTCACGAGCCAATCGAGGTAGGTGCGGATCACGCCATACTCCGGACTAGCCTGCGGCACGCGCGCAAGACGCTCCAGCTCGCGATCTGCGGCTTTCTTTACCTCTTCAGGCATCGCGGCCGCGTCGATCTTCGTGCGCAGCTCGTTCGTTTCGGCTTGCTGCGGATCGACCTCACCGAGCTCTTCCTGAATCGCGCGCAACTGCTGACGGAGATAGAACTCACGTTGATTCTTCTCCATCTCGCGCTGAATGTCGCTTTGGATCTTGTGCCCGAGCTCGACGACCTCGAGCTCTTTGGTGAGAAGCATCGTGAGCTTGCGCATCCGCTTCGCGGTGTCGCGCTCTTCGAGCAGGGCTTGGCGATCGGCGGTCTCCAGCCGCATCGTCGATGCGACGAAATACGTTAGGACGACCGGATCGGTGATGTTCGCAACCTCCATCTCCATCTCGCGCGGAGCCTGCGGCAAATAAGAAAGGAGCTTTTGGAAGAGACCCGCGAGGTTGCGCTGCATCGCGACCAGCTCTTCGTTCTCGACGGTGCGATCGGGCAGCTCGGCATACTCCGCCACCATATACGGCGAAACTTGCGTGAACTGCTCGATCTTGAAGACCTGCTGCCCGGCGACGATGCACCGCAGCGTTCCGTCGGGAACCTTGAGCATCTTCTGAATGATGCCGATCGTTCCGACGCGCTGTACGTCGTCGGGACCGGGATCCTCGGTCTCCCGATCGCGCAAGACGACTAGGCCGATCGGCTTGCCTTCGCGGAGCGCCTCTTCGACGAGCTGGATTCCCGGTTTCTTCACGACCGCGAGCGGGATGACGGTGTGCGGGAAAAGCACCGCTTCCTGAAGCGGCAGAATGCCGATCGAATTTGCGGGCACGATCGCGGTAGCAGCTTTTTGGGGCATCGGCTTAGGAGTGAGTCCTCTTGATCATGACGTGGAGCTCGGTTCGCGCCGTCGGCAGATATGCAGTCGCCGCAAGCGGTGCGACGACGATCAGCAGACCGTCTTCATAGCTGGCCGCGACGCCTTCGTATTCAACCGGGACGGGAAGGGGAATTCGTGTTAGGAACTCACCGTTGACGATCTCCTTCTGAACGAAGGAGCCGCAGCGGCGCGAGGCCGATTCAAGCCGCCGGCCCGCGGCGACGAGATGGCGCTCGTCGATACCGACGCGTAACGAGTCCGGGTCGGCGCCGGCGACTTCGATGACGACGACGACGCGACGCTCTTCCTCATCGACGAAGACGTCGGCGTTCGGCTGGAACGTCCCAAGGCGCGTTCGCAATACGAACTCCATTTTGCCTTACAACCCCTCGGACTAGCAGTCGGATGCGGCGGCTGCTACATCGCCGGATCGGGGAGCGAGCGATCGGACGGCCAGATGACGCACGGAGCGATCCCCATCTGCAGCGGGCCCAACGCGTTCGGCGGAATCTGCACCCGGAAGATCTGCGGATGTTTGGTTGGAACGCCGTAGACGGTCGTCGGGGGGAATCCGGTTACGTTATAGCCGGGAACATGGGTTGCCGAGAGCACGCGATTGATCGCCGTGGCGTCGGCCGCCGACTGATAATCCGTCGTGCGCTGGCCGAGCCAGGTCGAACCGTCGTGCGTTGTGTAGAGAAAGCCGATGATCTCGCCCGGCATCATCGTCGAGGTTGAAAGAACCTGATCGATACGCACGATCTGCATCGCCCGCGAGACCGGCGCCTGAACCACCTTCGGCACGGCGCGCAACGAGTCGAGGCACGGACCGTTTTGGAGCGGCTGCTGCATCGTCATGGCTCCAGGATTCTGCGGCGGGGCCGCCTGGGGCGGGCCGGGCGGCGGTTGCTGCGCCACGGTATTGAAGAGCGTGGTGAGGAAGAACGTCGCTAATGCAAGCATGGGGGCAATCTTCGCCTAAACTGCTGCGCCGCCTCGGTGCGCGCGATGCGGCGCTCATCGTAATGGGCGGCATCATCGGCTCGGGGATTTTCATGAATCCCTCGGTTGTCGCACGCTTCGTCGGGAGCGGGGTTCTCGTCATGGCCGTCTGGGCTGCGGGCGGTGTAATTGCGCTACTCGGCGCGGGCATCTTCGCGGAGCTCGCCGCACGGCGCCCGCAGGACGGCGGCCTCTACGCATACATACGCGATGCGTTTCACCCCGCGCTCGCCTTCGTCTTCGGATGGTGCCTGCTCCTCGTCTCGCAGAGTGGAGGCATGGCGGCCGCGGCGGTGACGTTTGCGAACTACTTCGGGCAGCTTCGGGGATCGCCGCTCCCAATTCGCGCGGTCGCCGCCATCGCCATCGGCGTCTTCACGGGGATCAATGCACTGGGCGTGCGCACCGGCACGACGACGCAGAATGCATTCATGGTTCTCAAGCTCCTCACCATCGCCGCCTTTGCCGCCGTGGGTCTCTTTGCGATCCGAATGGCGCCGGCAGCCGCGCCGCCGGAATTCGCTGCGGGGGGAACGTTTGCGCTCATCGGACTGGCGATGGTGCCGGTGCTCTTCGCCTATAGCGGCTGGCAGACTTCGAGTTTCATGACCGCCGAGTTGCGCGACCCGCACTCCTCGCTTCCGCGCGGACTGCTCGCCGGCGTCGCAATCGTCGTGGCCCTCTATCTCGCCGTCAATGCGGCCTGCCTCCACTCACTCGGGATTCATGCACTCGCGCTGACCAATACGCCGGCATCGGACATCGCCGAAATCGCGTTCGGTCCGGTCGGAAGGAAAGTGATGGCGATCGTCATTGCGATTTCGACGCTGGGATTCTTAAGCAACCAAATTCTTACATCCCCGCGCGTCTACTTTCAGATGGCGGCGGACGGTACGTTCTTTAAGCCGCTCGCCAGCGTCAATCCAAAGACGCACGCGCCGGTGATTGCGATCGTGGTGCAGGGTGCGGTCGCCGTCGTCCTCGCGCTCTTCTTCAACTACGGTCAGATCCTGAACTACGTCACCTCGAACGACTACATCTTTTTCGGGTTAGCCGCGATCGCGCTGGTAATCTTTCGCAAGCGCGACGCGCGCGATCCGAAAGCACCCCGGCCATTCTTCAGTATGCCCGGCCATCCCGTGACGACGCTGATCTTTCTCGCGGCCGCCTGGTACATCGTCGGCGACACCATCTTCAACTCGCCGCACGACACGCTCATTGGTGTCGGCATTCTGCTGAGCGGCTTGCCGGTCTATTGGCTATTCGTGCGCTTCCAGCGCCGCGAGAATCTTCGGTAACAGATCCGCCGCCGTCCCTCGCAGCACGCAATCGACGCGATCGCTGATCGGCGTCGCTTCCGGGTTGATCTCCGCAACGAAGGCGCGACGGTTGTAGTGGGTCGCGAGCGCGGCCGCGGGATAGACGACCGCGCTCGTGCCGACGACGAGAATCACTTCAGCGCGCGCGGCGGCCGCTTCGGCCTCGTGCCAAACTGCCGGCGGGAGCGACTCGCCGAACCAAACGATCTGCGGACGAAATCGGCCGCCGCAGGCGTGATCGATTGCGTCGAGCGGCATTCCCGTCGTCTCGAACGGGCGGCGTGCGTCGCAGCGGTTGCAACGTGCTTCGCGTAAGTTGCCATGGAGTTCGAGGACGTTGCGCGAGCCCGCGCGCAGATGGAGCGAATCGACGTTCTGCGTGGCGAGCGTGAAATCGGCAATCGCGTTCTCGAGGCGTACGAGCGCATCGTGACCGGGGTTGGGTTCGGCCAGCGCGTGCGCCGCCTTGCGCTCGTTATACCACGTCCAGACGAGCACGGGGTCGCGCGCGAAACCTTCGGGCGATGCGAGCTCTTCGACGCGATGCGTGCGCCAGAGGCCGCCGACGCCGCGAAAGGTCGGCAACCCGCTCTCGGCCGAGATGCCGGAACCGGTAAGAACGAGAACGGATTTCGCGGCCTGCAGCGCTGCGGCGAGTTCTTCCACGCGCTATGTCTTTACCGAGACTCGATGGTGGAGCTTGCCGAACGGGATGTAGTGGCGCAGCGGAATCTCTGCCGCTGCGGAATTGCGCAAGCCGGCGATCGCGGCGACGAGCATCACGATGCCGACCGCAATCGAGGCCCAAAACGCCGCATGGAGCCCGCCGGCTAAAGCACTCGCCGATGTCTCGCCGGCGCGGATCAGCACTTTCGTCCGCAGCTCCTGGACCGCCGCGCCCACCGCAACGCCAAACCCGATCCCGAGCTGCAGCGCGAAACTGAGTGCCGCCGAGGCGCTTCCCTCGTCCGCGTCGTCGACGTGCGCGAGCCCGGCGATCATGCCGCTTTGGTAGGCGAGCACGCCGCCGAATCCGCCGATGCAACTCGCGGGTAGAATGCTCGCCCAATATGAGGAGTGCGGTTCCATGAAGAGCAGAATCGCCTCGCCCGCGAGCATCACGATGCCCGTTATTATGCACATCGAGCGCACGCCGATCGCGCGCGCGATCGGCATGGTCAGCGGCGCCGCCACGAACGAGATGATGAACGAGGAAGGCAGAAACGCAAGGCCGGCGCGCAGCGGATCGTAGCCCGAGACCTGCTGCACGTAGACCGATGAGAAGACCATGATCCCCGCGTACGACATTGGCTGCAGCAGCACGATGGAGGCGCCCGAGAGCAGGTCGGGATAGCGGAAAAGGCGCGGCGGAAGAATCGGCTCGTCCGCGCGACGCTCGACGAAGATGAGGAGCGCGAGCAGCACGAGCGTCGTGACGATGCCGGCAATCGTCCGAAGCGAGCCGAAGCCGCCGGCCGGAATCGATTCGATCGTGTAGACGAACGTTACCAGCATCGCGGTCAGCAGAATCGCTCCCCGAGCGTCGAGCTTCGCCCGCACGCCCTGGCCCGAGTCGTGCGGTAAGTGCGACGACGCGAGCGCGAGCACGACAACGGCGAACGGCACGTTGACGTAGAGCACCGATCGCCAGCCGAAATACTGAACGAGTACGCCGCCGAAGAGCATGCCCGCCGCAACGCCGGTGCTGCCGATCGTTCCCCAGAGCGCGACCGCTCGCGAGCGCGCCGGACCCGCCGGAAACATCGAGAGGACGATCGCGAGAGCGGCCGGATTGACGAGCGCGGCGCCGAGGCCCTGAAGGGCGCGCATCGCGATGAGCACGGCGCCGTTGGGTGCCAAACCGCCTAAAAACGACGCAAGCGTGAATACGAGCAACCCGGCGATGAAAAAGCGGAATCGCCCGTAGATGTCGGCGCAGCGGCCGGTCAGCATCAAGAAGCCCGCCAAGAAGATCGCGTAAGTGCTGACGATCCACTGGCCCTGCGACGCGCTCATGTGCAGGTCGCGCTCCATCGAGGGCAATGCGATGCTCACGATCGAAAAATCGACGAGCAGCATGAAAAAAGTCGCGCTCAGCAGGATGAACGCGACCCAAATTTTCCGCCCTTCGACGCCGTTCGCTGCGCTCACTACGCTCAGGATGACAGAGCTACGGCGAGGATTTGACTTTCGCCGCGAACGTGTAGAAGCTGCCCTTGACCGTGGCCGTTCCCGAGATCTCGCCGTTCTCGGCGATCGTGCCTCGAACGGTGAAGCCGCCCGGAGCCTGGAGGATCAGCGTGATGTTCCCTTCGCTGACGTTGCCGCTCACCGCGATCGGGCGTCCGTAGAGCGGGTCGGGACGAATCGAGTCGGAGACGTAGGTGCCGCTGATGATCCCGTTGTTGAATTTCAGCTTCATCGTTCCGGAGTGCGGATAGCCCTGACGGCCGAACGTTGGCTGATAGGCGGCAACGTAGGTTGCCTCCCAGACGTGACCGTGCATCACGGCCGCTCGCGCGGGCAACCCGTACAGTGCGACGAGCGCTGCGACGGACGCGACGAAACCAAGACGCTTCATGCCGGCGATTCCTTCTACTTCTGCATCAGTTTCTGCCACTCGTCGCGGTCGATTCGGAGATCCTCTTCGTCGAGCTGGGCGAGCGGCGCGCGCACCAGATGCTCGCGCTCGCAGAGATCGTGCTCCTTGGTGTCGACGTAGAGCAGGCCCGTGACAAACTCGCCCCGCGCTCGTGACTCGTGGATGATCTTTAGGGCGGTGATGCCGTCGGTCGGATCGTAGTCGACGTCGAGCTTTCGAAGCAGGACGTGCGAGCCGTCCTCGAGTTCGACGTCGCGCACGGTGCCCGGCTCGTAGTCGACCGTGATCTCGCGTCCGCCGGCGATGTAGTCAGCTGTGTGGAGGACGACGTCATGCTCTTTGACGTAGGCATAGCTCTTCGTCGAGCCCTCGTGATCGTTAAACGTCACGCAGGGACTGATTACGTCGAGAATCGCGGTGCCGCGATGCGAGAACGCAGCCTGCAGCAGCGGGACGAGTTGTTTGCCGTCGCCGGAAAACGAGCGGGCGACAAACGTGGCGCCGAGCTCGATTGCGAGGCCGCAGATGTCGATCGTCGAGTACTCGTTGACCTTGCCGCCCTTCTGTGTCGATCCGACGTCGGCCGTCGCGGAGAACTGGCCCTTCGTCAAGCCGTAGCAGCCGTTGTTCTCCACGATGTAGGTGCAGTCGAGGTTGCGGCGGATCATGTGGCAGTACTGGCCGAGCCCGATGCTCGCCGTGTCGCCGTCGCCGCTAATGCCGAGCACGAGCAGGTCGCGATTTGCGAGCTTCGCGCCGGTCGCGGCCGAGGGCATGCGCCCGTGCAATCCGTTGAAACCGTGGGCCTGCTCGACGAAGTAGGCCGGTGTCTTCGAGGAGCAGCCGATGCCGCTCATCTTCGCGAGCTTGTGCGGCTCGACGCCGTACTCGTAGAGCGCCTTGATGAGATGATTCGTGATCGAGTTATGGCCGCAGCCTGCGCAGAGCGTCGTCGGTAGCCCTTTGTAGACTTCACGCGCGAGCCCAATGATATTTAGATTGGCTGTCATTTTGTCATCCTGAGCCTGTCGAAGGATTGTCGAAGGGTGCTGTCATGATTACTCCGCGACCACCGCCGGCGGGCGTTCTTCCTCGAGCAGCGGGTCGATGATGGCGTGCGCGTCAATCGGCACGCCGTTGTAGTGGCGAATTGACTCGAGTCGGCCGATCAAATGGGTGGGCAGCTCGGTGCGCAAGATTCCGTAGAGCTGTCCATCGCGGTTCTGTTCGACGACGTAGACGCGGTCGTGCCGCTTCACGAACGCCGCCACATCCGGCGCGAGCGGGAGCGCGCGCACCCGCATGTAGTTGAACTCGATTCCCGCATCGCGCAGAAAATCGCGCGCCTCGACGACCGCGTGATGCGTCGTACCGTACGCGAGAATCGCGATCTTCGTCCCTTTCTTCTCTTCGACGACCGGCGGCGGCACCGCGGTGCGGGCGGTCTCGTGCTTGCGCACGAGGCGGTCGAGATTACGCTGCCAAACGTCGGGCATCTCGGAGTACCGCGCCTCCTCATCGTGACCGGTGCCGCGCGTAAAGAAACCGGCATTCGGATGCTGGGTCCCCGGCAGCGTACGATACGTAATTCCATCTTTGTCGACGTCGCGGTAACGCCCCCACGATTTCATCGAGGAGAGATCGTCGGCGCCGAGGACTTTGCCGCGATCGAAAGGCTTCTCGGGGTAACGCAGCGGCGGCGTCAGCCACGCGTTCATTCCAAGATCGAGATCGCTCAGCACGAAAACCGGCGTTTGAAAGCGCTCCGCGAGATCGAACGCGTCCATCGCGAACTCGTACGCTTCCGCGACCGTGGCCGGCAGGAGCACGACGTGCTTGGTGTCGCCATGCGAGAGCGTATATGCAAACGAAACGTCGCCTTGCATCGTTCGCGTCGGGAGCCCCGTCGACGGACCCGCGCGCTGTACGTCGAAGATCACGCCCGGTACTTCCGCAAAATATCCGTACCCAGCGTACTCGGCCATCAGCGAGATTCCCGGACCCGACGTGGACGTCATCGCACGCGCACCGGCCCAGCCCGCGCCGAAGACGATACCGGCCGCAGCCAGCTCGTCCTCGGCCTGGACGATCGCGACGTTTCGCCTGCCGGTCTCTTTGTCGACGCGGTACCGATCGCAGTACGCAATGAAGTATTCGCAGAGCGAGGACGAAGGAGTGATCGGATACCAGGCGGCGACGGTGCAGCCTCCCATCAGGCAGCCCAGCGCCGCGGCGCGATTCCCTTCCATGAACATCAGGCCGTCGGTCTTTCCGCTCATCGGCACGAAGCGGAACGGATCGTGCTTCTCGAGGTGCGCGCGCGCGTATTCGAGGCCAACGTTTACCGCCGAGAGATTGAGCTCGACCGCCGACGCCTTACTGCGGAATTGTGAACGCAGAGCCTCCTCGATCGTCGCGATCGGGATATCGCAAAGATGGGCCACAACGCCGACGTAGATCATGTTCATCAAGTACTTGCGAAGGTCTCCCTTATCCCCAAAGTGCTCCTTCGAAAGCGCCGTAAACGGAACGGCATAGTACGAGAGATCCTCGCGCAGCGTATCGCCCTTACACGGAAAACTCTCCTCATGCACGACCGCGCCGCCCGGCTTGACGCCGGCAACGTCCTGCACCCAGGTCTGCGCGTTGAGCGCGACGAGTACGTCGAAGTCGCGTGCGCGGCATTGATACCCAAGCGCCGAAACGCGGACGTCGAACCACGTGGGCAGGCCCTCGATGTTCGAGGGAAAGACGTTTTTCGGGGCGACCGGAATTCCGAGGCGAGCGACGGCGTTGGTCAGCACGAGGTTGGAAGACTGGCTTCCCGAGCCGTTCACCGTCGCCACGCGAATGGTGAAATCGTTAACGTTGCGCGCGGGCATACTTTAGTTGGTTTACTCGCCGCAGGCCGGAGGCCTGCGAGGACGGCCGCAAGAAGCACGGCCCGGATGCTGGCACTCTCGCACGTCATCCTGCACGCCGGGTTTTGCGGCGCCATCGCTCGATTGCCGGCCGATACAACCGTGGCGCTGCACGTTCATCTCGCCGATCGCGTCGGGAGATCGCAGGTAGAGCGGGTTTACCGCGTGCAGCGGGGCGACGAATCCGAGGCAATCGTCGAGTTCGACAGCGCCTTCGGGACCTATCGGCTCGACCTCGCCGCGCCGCGCTACCGCTGCTCGGCCACCGATTACCTGTTTTTCATTGCGGGCAACGACCGGAGCGTGACCGAGAAACTCGCCGATGCGTCCGCGCCGGCCGCGCCGGCGCCGGTGCTCCTCTCGGGCACGGCACCTCAATCGTTTCTCTACGTTACGCCGACCTTCGTCCTCTTCGATAAGAGTCAGAGCGTCTGCGACAAGGCCTTGCCGCAGCCGTTGCCGACGAACGTCGCGGTCGAAAACGATCAAGATGGATACTACGTTTCGCTCTATCCCGATCCGTCGGCCTCACCAGGCTCGCAACAGCTTGCGCTGCGCCTTCGCACGCCGACGCATCAGTATCACTACGTTCGGGTTCCGATCTCGTTTCCGATGCCGCCGAGCGGCTGGCCGACGAACGTCAGGCTCGACGTGACCGAAGACATGATCGACGGTCTCGCGGGCGATCCGGTCAACACCCTGCTCTGTCCGAAAATGTGGCGCACATCGGCAGGCTAACACAATAGAAGAAGGGCGCGTCGCTTGACGCGCCCTCTTTGATGCTTGTTACCGCGCGCGGTAACAACTACATCATGTCGTAGCCGCCCATGCCGCCGCCGGGCGCACCCGCCGACTCTTTCTTCGGCTCGGGCTTGTCGGCAATCAGCGTCTCCGTCGTAAGGATTAGCGATCCGATCGACGCCGCGTTTTGCAGCGCCGCACGCGTCACCTTGAGCGGCTCGACGATGCCGGCCGCGAACATGTCGACGACTTCGCCGGTCATCGCGTCGAAGCCGAACGGCGCGTTCTTCGTGCGCACCGCGTTGACCTGAACCGATCCTTCGTACCCCGCGTTGTCGGCGATTTGACGAGCCGGCTCCTCGAGCGCCTTGCGCACGATGTTGATGCCGATCTTCTCGTCGGCCCAGGTCGCAGCGTGGCCGTTGGTCTTCGGCGGCTCGTACTTGTCGATCGCCTTGATCGCGTGCACTAGCGAAGCGCCACCGCCGGGAATCATCCCTTCCTGGACGGCCGCGCGGGTTGCCGAGAGAGCGTCCTCGATGCGGTGCTTCTTCTCTTTGAGCTCCGTTTCGGTCGCGGCTCCAACTTGGATGACCGCAACGCCTCCCGAAAGCTTGGCAAGCCGCTCTTGCAGCTTCTCACGATCGAAGTCCGAATCGGTCTCCTCGATCTGCTTCTTGATCATCTCGATGCGGCCTTTGATCGCATCGGCTTTGCCGTTGCCGTCAACGATCGTGGTCTCTTCCTTGGTGACCGTCACGCGCTTGGCCTGGCCGAGCTGATCCGGTGCTACCTTGTCGAGCTTCAGACCGAGCTCTTCGGAGATAACCGTGGCGCCGGTGAGCGTCGCGATATCCTTGAGCATCTCTTTGCGGCGGTCGCCGAAGCCCGGCGCCTTGACCGCAACCGACGTAAACGTGCCGCGCAGCTTGTTGACTACGAGCGTCGCGAGCGCTTCGCCCTCGACGTCTTCGGCGATGATGAGCAGCGGCTTTTGGACCTGAACGACTTTCTCGAGGAGCGGCAGAATGTCAGCGATCGCCGAGATCTTGCGCTCGGTTACGAGAATGTACGGATTGTCGAGCACCGCTTCCATGCGCTCGGAGTCGGTGACCATGTACGGCGAGATGTAGCCCTTGTCGAACTGCATGCCGTCCTTGGTCTCGACCTCAGTCTTGAGCGTCCTCGACTCCTCGACGGTGATTACGCCGTCTTTTCCGACCTTCTCCATCGCCTCGGCGATGAACTTACCGATCTCCGGATCGTTGGCCGAAATGGACGCAACCTGCGCTATCTTTTCCTTGGTGTCGACGTCTTTCTTGAACGACTCCATCTCTTTGACCGTGATCTCGACGGCCTTATCGATGCCATGCTTGATCAACAGCGGGTTGCTGCCCGCGGTCACGTTGCGCAGGCCTTCGCGGATGATCGCTTGGGCGAGCACCGTGGCCGTGGTCGTGCCGTCGCCGGCGATGTCGTTGGTCTTCGAGGCGACTTCCTTGACGAGCTGGGCTCCCATGTTTTCGAACACGTCGGGGAGCTCGATTTCCTTGGCAATGGTCACGCCGTCGTTGGTGATCGTCGGCGAACCGAATTTCTTGTCGAGCACGACGTTGCGGCCCTTGGGACCGAGCGTCACCTTTACGGCATCGGCGAGGATGTTCGCACCGCGCTCGAGCGCGCGTCGCGCGCTTTCATCGAATACGAGTTGCTTTGCAGCCATTTAAAACTTGAACTCCTTTAAACGCCGGCCGGCACTTTGTCGACGATGGCGAGAATGTCTTTTTCGGGGATGATGAGATACTCGGTACCGTCGATCTTGACTTCGCTACCGGAGTACTTGCGATAGAGCACGCGATTGCCGACCTTGACGTGCATGTCGACCACGGTGCCCTTATCGGTCACCCGGCCGGGTCCGACCGCGCGAATGATGCCCTCTTGGGGCTTCTCTTTGGCCGTGTCGGGAAGAAAAACGCCGCCGGTGGTCTTGTCGTCCTGCTCTACGTGCTCGACAACGACGTTGTCGAACAGGGGCTTGAGATTCACGTAAACCTCCACTCGAGTTTGGGCTATTTTAGGTGAGGAACACAATTTAGCACTCTCAGCGCAAGAGCGCTAGCCGTGCCATATTAGCAGAGTCCACGCGCGAGTGCAAGCGCATAAACCGGCTTTGCCCGGTTATCGCCCGGTTGCCAGTAAAAGGCCCCGAGAACCGGGCAAGCGCGCATAAACTAGCCTGGCAACATAATGAGTTGACACACCGTCAACGATAGCTCTTGACAGCCGGACGAGGCCCGGCTTATCCTGGGGGTGTGAGCACCGCCTGGACGCCCACGATCGAGCGACTCGAGCCGGCTTCCAACCCGTCGGCCATTGCAGACGTACTACCCCTGCTTCGGCGGTTGGTCGAGGCCTACCAGCAATCCGTTATCGCTGAAATGCTCGGGGTCGACGATTCGACCGTCTCGCGCTGGCTCAAGCAGGAGCGTAACATCGGGCAGAGCACGATGCGCGGTCGAATCCTCGAGCTGCACGACGTGGTGAGCCGCGCGCACCAAGTCTTCAACCCGACCCTGGCCGCGCGTTGGCTCATGGGTCACGAACCGCTCCTCGGCAATGCCCGGCCGATTGACGTCTTAGCGATTCGCGGAGCGGCGCCGGTGATCGAATCGCTCGAGGCGATTACGGCCGGCGGTTTCTCCTGAGGGCGTACCGCGTCTTCCCACACGACCCCGCAGCGGCGGACCCCGCACCGGGCGGACCGCTCTATGCGCCCGATGGGGGCAAAAATCGCGTCGACTGCGAGACGCGGGGAGTCTATCGCGTGCTCTACGCCGGCGATACAGTCGAAGGTGCGGTCGCCGAAGTCTTCGGGCGCTTCGACACATGGGACGCCGCTCTCATCGAGGCGCGCCCCGCGCGCGGCGACGTACCAAACAGCCGGTATGCCGTGGCCACCTACGAAGTCGCGGAGAGGCGTCCGCTCTGCAATCTCGACGATCCGGTCGAGCTGCAAAAACATTTGCTGCGCCCTTCGCGCGTCGTGACACGGGACCGCAGCGTGACTCAGCGCTGGGCGACGAGCATCTACACATCCGCGCACTTTGCCGGCATCTCGTGGTGGTCGTACTACGAACCGGAATGGCGAAGTCTCGGGATATGGGACCTCTCCGCGATCGCGCTGCTCGAACCGCCGCGCCTCCTACGAGTGAGTGACGTCGCTGTGGCCGAAGCGGCACGGACGATTTGCCGGCGGCTCGTTCTGTGAGATCGAGGGTGCGATGATCGGTCGGCTGGAGATTTCCCAGGATGCGCTGCGGCACAACGGCGCGCTGCTTCGCGATCTCGTCGGCGCGCAACGCGCCGCATTCGTCGTCAAGGGGAATGCGTACGGTCACGGGCTGGTGCCGGTGGCGCGCGCCGTCGAGCCGTTCGCCACGCGTCTGTGCGTCTATACGATCGACGAAGCGCTCGCACTGCGCGCCGGCGGCATCACGGCGCCGCTGCTCGTTTTGGGACCGATTCCGCCCGACGCACTCGACGATGCGCTCGCGGCGAAGGCCGAAGTCGTGCTCTGGAATGCGGCTGAGTTCGCGCGGCATCTCTGCGCGGTCGCGCGCAAGCGCGAAACGCTCGCCATGGTGCACGTCAAGGTCAACACCGACCTCAACCGCCTCGGCTTCGAGCCGCACGAACTGTTCGCCGCGCTCGACGCGCTCTACCGAATGCCCGAGCTCTCTATCGCCGGCATCTTTTCACACCTCGCGGCGGCGGAAGAACTCGACTCCCCCTATACGATGTTCCAACTCGCCGCCTTCGAGCGCGCGCTCGCGGAAGCGAGGCCGGTGCTCGAGCGCACGGCGCAGGTTCCGTTGCGTCACATCGCCGCTTCGGCCGCTGCCATGCTGTGGCCGCAGACGCGGCTCGACTTGGTGCGCTTCGGTATCGCGCTCTACGGTCTCATGCCGTCACGGCAAACGCGCGAAGCGATGGGATCGGCGCCGCTCGACCTGCGGCCGGCGCTCGCATACCGATCGCAGATCGTCGTGACACGCACGATTTGCGCCGGCGCTTCGGTTGGGTATGGCCGCACCTTTCACGCGCCGCGCGAAATGCGCATCGGCGTCGTCCCCGCCGGTTATGCCGACGGCATACCACGCGCGCTTTCGAACCGGGGCGCGTTCGCCGTCGAGGGCGCGCTCTGCCCGATCGTCGGCCGCGTTGCGATGAACATGACCGAGATCGATCTCACCGACGCGCCCGGCGCACACCCCGGTTCGATCGTCACGCTCATCGGATGCGACGGCGACGCAAGCGTTACGGCCGACGACTGGGCGCAATGGGCCGATACGATCAACTACGAGATCGTCGCGCGTCTTCCCAGCGAGCTCGCCCGCGTGTACCTCCGTAACGGTTAGGCGACCGCGGCAATCGCCTCGTTGAGATCGATCGTGCCGTTGTAGATTGCGCTGCCGACGATGCACGAGTCCACGGTGACTGGAACCGATTGCTTGAGCTCGCGCAAATCCTCGATGTTGCGCGCGCCGCCGCTCGCGGTTACCCTCACCTCGGCGGCGTTGGCAACCGCGTTGAGCGCATCGACGTCGTAGCCTTCACCCATTCCGTCGCGCCGGATCTCGGTGAAGATGATCCGCGAGACGCCCCACTGCGCGACGCGGCGAACGAGCGAATCGCGGTCAACCGGCGTGCGCTCTTGCCACCCGTGGATAGCGACCTGCGTGCCGCGAGCGTCGATTCCGGCAATCACCTTTCCCGCAAAGCGGCTGATGATGTGGCGTGCGAGCCGCTCGTCTTCCACCAGGAGCGTGCCCAGAATGATCTCCGAGGCACCAGCCTCAAAGGCATCTTCAGCGTGCTTGACGGCGCGCAGACCGCCGCCCATCTGCACCGGCACGCCGACCGCTTCGCAGATGCGCGCGACCGCCGCGAGATTCTCGCCCGAGCCGAAGGCTCCGTCGAGATCGATCACGTGAAGCCGGCGCGCACCGGCATCCACGAAGACCTTTGCGCGTTCGACCGGATCGACATCGTACTCGATCTCGGTCGTCGGATCGCCTTGCTTCATGCGGACGCATTTGCCGCCGCGCAAGTCGATCGCCGGCACCACCAGCACTTACTGCTCCGTCATCCGCGCGCGCCGTTCGCCGCGCGTTGCTCGATGGGAACGTAGGGTCCGTTCGAAGGGCCTTCGTAGGTCGCTTGCGGCCGAATGAGCCGATTATCGGCGAGCTGCTCGAGGATGTGGCCGCTCCATCCGGCGATTCGGCCGCAGGCAAAGAGACAGGTAAACTCGTCTCCCGGAACTCCGAGATCTGCGAGCACCGGCGCGGTGTAGAAGTCCACGTTTGCATAGATCGTGTTACCCGGCTTCTTCTCTTGTAGAACTTTGCGGCTCGCCTCTTCGACCGCGTGCGCCGTTTCGTACCAGCGGTCTCCGCCGACGTGCTGGGCGAGCTCCTTCGCCATCGCCTCGAGATGGCGCGCGCGCGGATCGCGCACCTTATATTCGCGGTGGCCCATGCCCATGATCCGCTTTCCGCGCTTGAGTAGGTCGCGCACGTACGGCTCGGCGTTCTCAGGCGATTTCACTTCGGTCAGCGTGCGAAACGCCGCAGTCGCAGCACCGCCGTGGAGATCGCCTTGCAGCGTCGCGAGCGCCGCCGTGACCGACCCATAGATGTCGGCGCGGGTCGACGCGGCAACCCGCGCGGCAAAGGTCGATGCGTTGAACGAGTGATCGGCGAGGAGCACGAAGTACGTGTCGAGCGCGTCCTCTTCGATTGCGTGCGGCACCTTGCCGCTTCGCATATAGAGAAAATTTCCGGCTTGCGAGAGGTCTGCGCGCGGCGCGACCGGCTCGAGGTCGCGTCGAATCCGATCCCAGGCGGCGACGATCGTCGGCGTCTTTGCGATCAGCTCGATTGCGGTGTGCACGTCGGAGCGATGCTCGCCCTGCGCGTTGACCGGCGAGAAGAGCCCAAGCCCGCTGACGACCGTTCGCAGAACGTCCATCGGCCAGGCCGTCTTGGGAACGTTCTGCATGGCGTTGACGAGCGGCTCGGGGAGCGCGCGGCACGAGGCCAGCTCGCGCTTGAGAGCTTCTAGCTGATGGCGGTTCGGCAGATGGCCGTAGAGCAGCAGATGAACGATCTCCTCGAACGTCGCGTTCGGGGCGAGATCGTCGATGTCGTAACCGCGGTAGGTAAGGCGGCCGATCGTTCCTTCGACATTACTGAGCGCGGTCGTCCCAACGACGACCCCTTCGAGACCACGGTCGACAACGGTAGGCAAGGATTTCCTCCATAAACGGCAAGGGTATAACGGTTTAGGGTTTTCCCCGGCCGCAATGCTTCGACTCCTCCGGAAGTCGGCCTGTGGCCAGAGGCATCGGTGGGCGGCTTGGTTGAATTGGCACTTCGCTATGGACGCACTCGACCTGACGAAACGCCCCCCGCGCAGCCCACGCGAGCTCCTGCCCGGACTCGACCTGTTGATGGCGGCCCGGACCGTCGACAAGCTGCGCGCGACCCTTCCGGGCGGGAACATCGGTGAGTATCAGATCACGGGGTTTAGCTCGAGCCTGCTCAACGCGCTCGAAATCGTCGAGGCCGCCCTACGGGCGGCGATCGCGCGCGCCGGATCGGATGCCGAGATCGCCGGCTGGATCCGGGAGCATAGCGACGCGAATCGCTACGCCGAGATCAACGCCAAGTTCGAGGGCCTCAAGATCGCCGAGCGTTTGAACGATCTCGCGTTCGTCGAGCGCTATCCGCTCGCGCGCTCCCTTTCGCCGGAGGCCTCGCGGCTCGACCTGCTCGCTGCCGACGACGCGGAAGCCTTCAAGAAGCCGTAGCCGGCTCTTCCTCGGCCGAGTACGCCGCCGGGCTCAAGCGACGGCATCGCGCAGGTCGGCACGCGCGCGCGCGTACCCGACGAGACGGTCGATCAACGCCTCAAACGAGATGCCGACCGCCGCGCACGCATCGGGAACGAGACTCATCTTCGTCAAGCCCGGAAGCGAATTGATCTCCAAGAGATGGGGCCGCTGATCGGGCGTTACGATGAAATCGCTGCGCGAATAATCGCGCAGCCCCAGCAGTCGGTGCGCCGAGAGCGCGAGCATTTGCAGCCGAGCGGCGAGATCTTCGTCGATCGGCGCCGGAACGACGTGCGTGCTCCCGCCGGGCTCGTACTTTGCGCCGTAGCTGTAGAACCCGTCGCGGTTCGCGACGATTTCGATAATCGGCAAGGCCTCTTCGCCGAGCACGGCACAGGTGAACTCGCGCCCCTCCAGATACTCCTCGGCGAGAATTTGCGAGTACGATTTCGAAGCCTCGAGCATCGCGCTCGTCCACTCTTCGTGCGTGCGCACGATCGCAACGCCGGCCGAAGAGCCTTCGAAGCGCGGCTTGATGACGAGCGGAAGATCGAGCGATCCCGGAAGAAGCGGCAGCGTCCCGCCGGCGAGATCGAAGAGGTCCCAGACCGGCGTCGGTAAGCCCTCCGCCGCGAGCAGCTTCTTCGTGAGATGTTTGTCCATCGAGAGTGCCGCCGCCTCGAGTCCGCTTCCGGTGTAGGGTATCGAAAGGTACTCAAGGAGCGCTTGAACGTGGCCGTCCTCGCCGCCCGGTCCGTGGAGCGCGATGAAGGCGAGGTCGGGTTTGAGCACGCGGACTGCGTCGAGAAAGCGGTCGTCGTAGTCGAGCGATTGCGCGTCGTACCCGAGCGAGCTGAGCGCGCGCACGACCTCCGAGCCCGTACGAATCGAGATCTCGCGTTCGGCGCTGTTGCCGCCCATGACGACGGCGATGCGCTCCTTGCTTCCGGTATTACGTTGCATCGATGAAAACTCCAACCAAGTGCACTTCGAGTTGTAACTCGACGTTCGAACGATCGCGCACGGCGCGGCGTACGCGCGCAAGCAGGGTCGCAACGTCTCGGGCCGTCGCTCCGCCGAGATTATTGATGAAGTTGGCGTGCAGTTGCGAAACTTCAGCGCCTCCTTCGCGCCATCCCTTGGCCCCGGCATCTTCGATCAAGCGCGCCGCCGCCGACCCGGGCGGATTGCGGAAACAGGAGCCCGCGTTGGGGAGCGCGATCGGCTGCGTCTTCTTGCGCCGGATCAGACGGGTCTGCATCTCGTTGCGCACGTCGCGCGCGCTCGAGCTCGCAAAGTCGAGCAC
>JBAUYZ010000043.1:0-53598 GCA_049585055.1 Candidatus Cybelea sp.
CCGCTAGGGCATCCCCCGTGGCGCGCAGATCGCTTGCGCCGAGCGTGCGCCCCGCGCCGGCGGCCTCGGTAAACTCGAGCGTCTCGATCGCCGGCATCACACGGAAGTCCGCGCCCGCGATGAGCGAGCGCAACGCCTCGGTATGCATCTGTTCGCGGCGCACGAGCTCGAACTCGGAGTGCGGGGCGAGTTCTTGCGCGTAGGATCGTCCGCGTTGCGTTCGCGTCCCTCCGACGACGCGATCGCGCACCGCGGTGAAGTCGAGCGCGTCGAGGGTCCGTTCGTCGGTTAGCAGAGTCTCTTTCGCAACAGGTCGTTAACGAGGGCCGGATCGGCCTTTCCTCGCGACGCCTTCATGACCTGACCGACGAGAAAGCCCATAACGTTCGTCTTGCCCGCCCGATACTCGCCCGCGACGCTTGGATGAGCGGCGAGCACCTCGTCGACGAATCGCTCGATCGTCGCCGGGTCGCTCGTCTGCCCGAGGCCTTCACGGTCGACGATCTCGGCCGGCGAACCGGCGCCCTGCCACATGCGTCCGAGCAGCTCCTTGGCGATCTTCGAGTTGATCCGCCGGCCGTCGACGAGCGCGATGAGCTCGGCGAGATGCTCCGGCGAGACTGCGCAATCCGCGACCGCGACGCCGGTCTCGTTCGCGAGCCGCGAGAGCTCGCCGAGCACGAAGTTGCTCGACTGCTGTGGATTGCCGCTCGCCGCAACGACGCGATCGAAGTACGCGCCTAGCGACGGATTATCGATGAGCTGGGTCGCCTGCTTGGGCGCGAGGCCGTACTCGCTCGCGTACCGCTCGAATCGCTCCCACGGAAGCGGCGGGAGCGCAGCCTTCAGACGCGCGACCTCGTCGCGCGCGACCTCCAGCGGCACGAGATCGGGATCGGGAAAGTAGCGATAATCGTGCGCTTCTTCCTTGCTGCGCATCGGATGCGTAACGCCCTTGAGTTCATCCCAGCCCCGCGTCTCCTGCATCACGCGAGCGCCGGCGCTCACGAGCTCGGTCTGACGCGCGATCTCGCTCTCGATCGCACGCTCCACCGACCGAAACGAGTTCATGTTCTTGATTTCGGTCTTGGTTCCAAGCTCCGTCGAGCCGGCCGGCCGAATCGAGACGTTGGCATCGCAGCGCAGCGAGCCTTCCTCCATCTTCACGTCGCTTACGCCCAGCGCGAGCAGCGTGCGGCGGAGCGATTCCAAATACGCGACCGCTTCGGCCGCCGCATGCAGTTCCGGCTCCGAGACGCACTCCATCAATGGCACGCCGGCGCGATTGAAGTCGACGAGCGAATAGGCGCTCCCGGCGATTCGTCCGTCGCCGGAGCCCGCGTGCGTCGATTTGCCCGTATCCTCTTCTAGATGGATGCGGGTCAGGCGGCACTCGCGCATCGTACCGTCGTCGAGCCAGTATCTTACCGATCCGCCGAGGGTGAGCGGCATGTCATACTGCGAAATTTGATAATCCTTCGGCATGTCCGGATAGAAGTAGTTCTTCCGGTCGAACTTTGAAAATGCGGGAATCTCGGCGCCGAATGCAAGACCCGCCGTGACGACATGCTCGATCGCCTTTGCGTTTGGAACCGGCAGCGCGCCGGGCATGCCCAAGCAGACCGGGCAAACCTTAGTATTCGGTTCGCCGCCGAACTCATTCGCGCAACCACAGAACATCTTCGTGCGCGTCCGCAGCTCGACGTGGCACTCGATCCCGATCACGGCCTCGTACGCTTGCGTCACGCACGCACCCCTTCGAGCGCCGGCTTGCGCACGAGCGCGTGCTTCGTCGCGCGCTCGTAGGCATGCGCCGCGCCGAGCAGCACTCTCTCCGCGAAGAGCGGCGCGGCCAGTTGCAAGCCGATCGGCATCGGCGCGCGACCTCCATCCGGCATGCTCCAGCCGCACGGCACCGAGAGTGCCGGCAAACCGGCGAGCGCCATCGGGATCGTGTAGTAATCCATCAGGTACATGCTGTACGGGTCGCTTTTCGCTCCGAACTCGAAGGCCGGACAGCTCGCCGCGGGCGACGCGATCAAATCGCACTGCCCAAAAGCCCGATCGAAGTCACGCGCGACGAGCGTACGCGCCTTCTGCGCCCGCACGTAGTACGCGTCGTAGTAGCCGCTCGAGAGCGCGTGGGTTCCGATCAGAATCCGGCGTTTCACCTCCGGGCCGAATCCCGCGGCGCGTGTGTTGTCGTACATCGCGCGCACGTCGTCGCCCTCGACGCGCAATCCGTACCTAACGCCGTCGAAGCGCGCGAGGTTCGACGAACACTCCGCCGGAGCGATGAGATAATACGTCGCAACGCCGTAATCGGCCGTCGGGAGCGAGACTTCGACGAGCTCCGCACCGAGGCGCTCGAGGTCCTGGTAAGCGGCTCGATAGAGTGCGTCGAGATCGTTCCCGAGCGCCTTCGTGTCGAACTCGCGCACGATGCCAACCCGCAGACCCTTCAAATCTTCACGCAGTGCGCCGGCAGCCGGTTCGAGCGGCCGGTCGATCGAGGTTGCATCCATCGGATCGTAGCCGCCCATCGCGTCGTATGCGAGCGCGGCATCCTCGACGGTGCGCGCGAGCGGGCCGATCTGATCGAGGCTCGACGCAAAGGCGATCAAACCGTATCGCGAGACTCGTCCGTAGGTCGGCTTGAAACCGACGAGGTTGCAGAACGCACCCGGTTCTCGAATCGAGCCGCCGGTATCGCTGCCCAAGCCGATCGCCGCTTCATAAGCGGCGACCGCCGCGGCGGAGCCGCCGCTCGAACCGCCGGGAACGCGCGCCGGATCGTACGGATTGCGCGTAACGCCCAACGCCGAGTTCTCACACGAACTGCCCATCGCAAATTCATCGCAGTTCGCCTTGCCGATCGGCACGGCACCGGCCTCGAGCATCCGCGCCACGGCGGTTGCCGTGTACGGAGCGACCCAATGCTCGAGAATCTTGCTGCCGCACGTCGTGCGAGTGCCGTCAAGGCACATGTTATCTTTGACGGCGACCGGTACGCCCGCGAGCGCAAGCCGTTCGCCGTTGCGGACCCGCGCGTCGACCGCCGCGGCCTGCGAACGCGCGAAGTCGCCGAGCACCGTGAGGTACGAGCCGACGACGCCCTCCACCGCCTCGACGCGTGCGAGCGTCGCTTCGGTGATTTCCGCTGCGCTCGTACGCTGCGCGCGAACCGCTTCCGCGATCTCCGCGGCGCTTTTCTCGATCAATCCGGTCGACACTCGCTACTCCGCAATGATGCGCGGCACGCGAAAGAACCCGCCTTGTCGCTGCGGCGCTTGATCCAAAACGCGCTCGCGGTCGAGGCACGGCCGCAACTCGTCCTCACGGACCACGTTGCGCGATTCGATGACCTGTGCCGTCGCCGGAACGCTCGCGGTATCGAGCTCCGCAAGTGCGTTCACGTGGCCGAGGAGGTCGCCGAGTTGGCGGCCGAAGATCTCAATCTCGTCCTCGGTTAATGCGAGCCGCGCCAGCTTTGCAACGTAGCGGATGTCGATGGTATCGGACGTCAAGTCTGCGAGTACTCCAGTCGAACGAGCGTCTCGACGTGCCCCGTTTGCGGAAACATGTCGAAGGGTTGAACCGTCACGAGCCGGTAGCCCTTGGCCACGAGGAACTTGGAATCCCGTGCCAGCGTCGCGGGATCGCACGAGAGATACCACAACGACGGGACGCGGGCATCCGCGATCGCGCCGAGCGTCGCCTCATCCGAGCCTTTGCGCGGGGGGTCGAAAAAGAGCGCACCGGCGTTGAGAAGATGCTCCCGAAGCGCGCCTTCGCAGGCGAGCTGCTCGACTCGCCCGGCCGTAAAGCGCACCAAGTCTTGGAGATCGTTGCGCCGCGCGTTGGTCGTCGCCTCCGCGATCGCCTGCGCGTTCTCCTCGATGCCGTAGACGCTCCACCCGTTCTTTGCAAAGAAGAGCGCGAACGTTCCGACCCCACAGTAGAGGTCGACGATTCGGCCCGGGGTGCAGAGCCAAGGCGCGAGATAGTCGAAGATGCGCCCGACCATCTCGACGTTCACCTGAAAAAACGAAGCGGCCGAAACGCGGTAGCGTATGCCGGCGATCGTCTCCTCGATCTCCGATTCACCGGCGAGCGTACGATGGCGCCGTCCTACGATCGCATTCATGCTCGAAAGGTCGAAGGAGTTAGTTACTCCCGCCAGACCCGCAAGCTCGCGAAGCAGAACCGGTGCGGCGCGCCGCGCGCTCTCGGACTCTTGCGCCGTCGTGATCGTCAGCGCGCTCGTACCGGCGGCACTCGCGCGGCCGACGAGATGACGCGCGTCGCGCAGCACCGCTTCGACGGCGGCATCGCGGCGCAGCGCGTTGAGCCTGGCGAGATCGGCATCGAGTTTGGGCGCGACGATCGGGCAGCTATCGATCGGTACGATCTCATGCGAACGCTGCCGATAGAAACCAAGCGAGGGGAGCGAGCCGCGGTTATCGACGACGAGCGACATCTTGTTCCGATACGCGCGCGGCTGCAGCATTCCGATCGTGGCCGGCACCTCGACGTCCGTGAGGCCGCCGATGCGCTGGAGTGCCCCCCGCACAACACTGCGCTTCCATTCGAGTTGCGCGGCGTAGTCGAGATGCTGCAGCTGGCATCCGCCGCAAGTGCCGAAGACCGCGCAGAACGGCTCCGTCCGCACCGGTGACTCTGCCAATACGTCGAGGCAATCGGCGACGGCATACCGTGCTTTTACGTCGATAACGCGCACGCGAGCCCGCTCGCCGGGAAGCGGACCGAAGCAAAAGACGACCATGCCGCCGGCACGGCCTACGCCTTGCCCGTTGGCGAGGAGATCGGTAAAAGCGAGCTCGAGTTCGACGCCCTTTCGGAGCGTCACATTGGGATCAGGCGCTGTGCCGCTGCTCGTCAAGTGCCTTGAGCAGCGAGTTCGCCTCGTCGATCAACTCTTGAATGCGCTGCGTCGTCGGGTCCTCGCGATGTTCGGCGCCGGTCATGCGCAGCGAGACGTACGCGATCGTCGCGCCGAGCGCGGCGATACCGAGCCCGAGGCCGATCCAAAAGAGGATCGGCGCTAGCCGTCCCCCACGATCGTCGAAGCGTTCGTTTTCCGGTCGTGGATCCCGCGATTGCATGAGTACTCTCTTCGCGCTTGGGGTATACCGGCCCTATTTCGAGACCGGCGAACTCGCGCTCGTCAGGAGCACGTCGTCGACGTATTGCTGCGTGGACCGATGCGGATACCCGTCGCCATGCACCCCGAAGTAGAGCCAGAGCGTGCGCCCGGCGTACGCAGCGAGATTCCATTGCCCACGCACCCATGCGGTGTTGTCGTTGACCGATCGATAGAGGTTCACCACCACGTCGCCGCGATCGTCGAGTAGGTCCGCCTCCTGGTATGCGAAGACGGCGCTCTCTTCGTTGGACAGCTGATAGAGCTGGGCCGTGAGCAGGGCGCCGGGCGGAATCGTCACGCGCTGACAAATGCCGGAGTTGCCCAGCGGTTCTCCCGAACCGTTTCGAGTTCCCGAGTACTCGTCGAACAAGCCGCTGTGCGGGTACACGCGCATCACGTATGCCCTCACGTCGCCGCATTGCAGCCAGCCGTGATTGATGCCACCGCTCTCGAAGCCGCCGTTTGCAATCGCGTTCGGCGATGCGACCGTCGCGACCGAGCTTTTCACGAACGTGCGGGGCAACGCGAAATGACCGGCGACCGGTTGGCGGCCGGCGTCGCTGGGCGCCGCGCCGAGGGCAACGAGGAGCGTCGCGACGAGCAGCGCAACTACCGGCTTCGGCTCGTCAATGGGGGCCCGGCGGCCCCCAATCGACAGAGTCGATTGGGGAGAGGTGGCAGAGCGGTTGAATGTACTCGCTTGGAAAGCGAGCAGAGGTGATGAGCCTCTCGAGGGTTCGAATCCCTCCCTCTCCGAAGTCTCACCCATTCCGAACGTTCCTCCCTCTCCGCCACGCGCTCGGCGCGAATCACGCGCCGGCGACGCGATCGAGATGCGCTAACCAGAAATCGAAGCTCGCGCGCGCTTGCGCTTCCAACATCGCGTCACCCGGGACGACTTCCCGGCCAAGCCTTTGCGCAAGCGTCGCGCGAGCGCCGTAGTTTGCATCCATGACGAGATCGGCAAGCCGCAACTCCGCGACGAGCTCGTCGGAGAGCTCCGCATCGGGCGGCAAGGTGCTCACGACGATCTCGGGCGGATTCGATTTGGGCCAAGGGCGGGCTTCGAAGCGCCGGCACGTATCGCGCAGGCGCTCCGCGTCGCGCCCCCACAAAAACGCGTACGCGTCGTTGTCGTGCAGCTCGGCAAGAATCGCACGCGCCGTCGCACCGTAGCCGAGTACGCCGACGCGTTTGAGCGCCACGGGTTCGTCGAGGATTGCCTCGATGGCGCTGCGGGCACCAATCCCATCGGTATTCGTTCCGAAAACCTGCGCCCCAAAGAAGATCGTGTTGACGGCGTCGGCTTGCCGCGCCTCTTCGGTTAAGGCGCCGCACGTCGAGCGAGCCTCTTCCTTGAGCGGGTACGTGACGTTGCATCCGAGGAATCCGTCGCGCTGCAGGCGCGCGATCGCCGCCGCGCCCTCGCCGCGCACGACGCGAATCGCAACGTAGCTTCCGTCGATATCTGCCGCTTCGAGAAACTCGCGATGCAGGCGCGGACTCCCGCTATGCTCGACGGGATCGCCGATCAAGGCGAGCTTCATCGTCGGCGCTCGCGTAGCATCAGGCGCTCGAAGTAGCGGAATACGCGCGTAACGGCAAAATCCTTCAGCTCGATCGGCTCGGTGAGAATCGTGTAGAGTCCGCAGAGCTTGCCGCCCAAGACGTCGGTAAAGAGCTGATCGCCGACGACGGCGATCTCGCGCCGTCGTAGCTGCAAGCATCGCTTCGCCCGCAGGAAGCCGAACGGCAACGGCTTGAGCGCGTTTGGAAAGCATGCCACGTTGAGCTCGGCAGCGAGCCGCCTGACCCGCTCCGAGAAGTTATTCGAGAGCATTACGATCCGAAAGCCGCGCGCTTGGGCCCGCTCGACCCACTCAATGTGTTCGCGGGCGAGCTCGGTTTCGCGAAACCCGAGCAACGTGTTGTCGAGGTCGACGATCAATCCGCGAATTCCAGCCGCTTCGAGTTCCTCGTGCGGAACGTCGTGCAGGCGTGGCGCGAACCGATCGGGGCCGAACATGGGCGTCATGCGTTGTACCGGTTATCCCCGGTATCCTCGGAACTGTCCACACGCCCTCCACCCGCCTGCTTGCCTGAGCGACCTAGCTTCCACCGATTTCATCGGTTGGCCACAGCCGGTCCACAAGGATTTCGACCGGACCCCCAATATCTTGTGGTAAACCGGCGGATATGGCACAATAGGTATCCTATCCAGGCCGTAGAATCTATCGAATACGAACGTGTGTTCGATAAGAGCGAGGAGCCGCATTATGAAGTTTTTGCGCACCTATTCCGCCCCCGGCGATCCCTATGCCGGCGTGGGATTCGAGTCCCGCACTTCGCGTATCGTCAATCCCGACGGCTCGGTGATTTTCGAAGCAAAAGACGTGCTCGTTCCGGCCGGGTGGAGTCAGGTTGCGGTCGACGTCCTCGCCCAGAAGTACTGCCGAAAGGCCGGCGTCCCCAAGGCGACCCTGAAAGTCGAGGAAGAGGACGTGCCGGAGTGGCTCCAGCGCTCCGTCGCTGACGGTGAGGCACTCGAGGCGATTCCGCGCAACGATCAGTTCGGCGCCGAGCGCGACGCGCGTCAAGTTTTCAATCGTATGGCGGGCTGCTGGACCTACTGGGGCTGGAAGCACGGTTATTTCGACTCTGAGAACGATGCGCAGATCTATCACGACGAGATGTGCGCGATGCTCGCGCGCCAAATCGGCGCGCCGAATTCACCGCAGTTCTTTAACACCGGCTTGCACTGGGCGTACGGCATTTCCGGCCCAGCACAGGGACATTGGCACGTTGACGCCGCGGATGGAGTATGCAGGCCTTCGGCAGATACCTACTCTCATCCCCAAGTTTCGGCGTGTTTCCCCGCCGATACGCTCGTTTGGACGGAAAGCGGATTCAAAGCGATACAGGATATTGCTCGGGGCGATCGCGTGCCAACGCATCGTGGCCGCATGCGCCGCGTGACTGCTGTCATGTCCCGAGCCGCTGACGCCGGCCTTGTTGAAGTTAAAGCGCACTTCTTCTCCGGAGAAAAGCTGCGCTGCACGCCTGAGCACCCGCTCTACGTCATCAGGGACGCCATGGAAAGAGTTGGTTCTCTCGTCGGGGAGGCACGCTCGGAAGCCCGCAATCGACTCTCTCCTGAATGGGTTGCGGCTCGAGATGTCCGGCCAGGTGACTCGATCGTGCTGGCGTGCCCGCAAGAGACCGCCATCGAAGCCCCTTCATTCGACCTTGGCGAATACGTCGCGGGCCGCGCACTCGCCAACTACTTTGAGATCAACGACACTGCGATACATTCGCGACAGCACGGCGGCGGCGTATCAACGATGCGCCGCGTGATCTCGCTCTCGAATCCTAAGACCGCCCGGTTGATCGGGCATTGGCTTGGCGATGGTTCCTTCATGCTGCAGGGACACTTAGGTCACGTCAAGGGCATTAGTTTTGTCTTTAACCGCAACGACGTCTGGCAGATTTCCGAGATTCGCGACCTTATGAGCGAAACTTTTGGCGTCGACACACAGCCTGAGACTTTCGAGAATCAAGGTTGGACGACGTTAAGATATCATCAGACGGCGATCGCCCGTTGGTTTCTAGAGCATTGCGGTCGATATAGCTGGGGGAAGCGCGTTCCATCCTTTATTTACGGATCATCGTCTGCTCACAGACTCGAGTTTCTTGCCGGCCTATGGAATGCGGACGGCTGCAAATCCAAGGCCGCTGGCGGGCGCAGCGTCTTGCTGTTTTGGGATTTTTCGAATCGCGAGCTCTCCCACGGTGTCGTGCGCGTTATGCGCTCCCTCGGGTACCGGCCCGCACTAGGTGTGGGCCGTCCGCAGACCAATGGCAAGAGGAACCATTATCGCATAAGCCTCTCCGCAGCGACATGTCCCGACCTTTGCAAGCTCCTCGGAATTCAGAGCGAGCTGCCGGTTCCAGCCGATCGAATGCGGTTTGGGATGGAAGTGGCCGCAAGAATATTGGATGTCCGTCACGTGCCTTTCGATGGGCAAGTATATAACCTGCAAGTGGACGAGGACGAATCGTACGTCGCAAATGGGTTCGTCGTTCACAATTGTTACATCCTCGGCATAGAAGACGATCTCGTAAACGAGGGCGGCATTTTCGACGGTGTGATTCGCGAAGCGCGCATCTTCAAAGGCGGCTCTGGTAGTGGCGCCAACTTTTCCAAACTTCGTGCGGCCGGCGAGAAACTCACTGGCGGCGGGACGTCGAGCGGACTCATGTCGTTTCTCAAGGTGTTCGATCGTGCCGCAGGCGCGATTAAATCTGGCGGTACGACGCGGCGCGCGGCAAAAATGGTCGTGCTCAACGCCGATCATCCCGATATCGAAGAGTTCGTCAACTGGAAGGTTCGCGAGGAACGCAAGGTCGCCGATCTCGTCATCGGTTCGCGCGTCTTCGAAAAGCAGCTCAATGCGGTCATCTCCGCGGCGCACGATACGCGGGTACCCGATCATGCACGGCTCGATCCGGCGCTTAATATTTCGTTACGTCACGCAATCCGCGATGCGCTAGCCGCCGGCGTTCCATCGGGCGCCGCGCAAAGCGCTCTCGATTACGCGGGTCAAGGCTACACGCGAATCGAAATCGAGCAGTATGATACGAGCTGGGATTCGGAAGCGTACATTACTGTCTCGGGACAAAACTCTAACAACTCGATTCGATTGACCAACGGCTTCTTCAATGCGATCGATCGGGATGACGATTGGCTCCTGACCGCGCGCACGACCGGCGACGTAGTCAAACGCATTAAGGCGCGCGACCTCTGGCAGCAAATCGCCGTTGCAGCATGGCAGTCGGCCGACCCCGGCTTACAGTTCGACGATACGATTCAAGAGTGGCACACTTGCTCCAACGACGAGCGTATAAACGCAACTAACCCGTGCTCCGAATACGTTTTTATCGACGATACGGCATGCAACTTGGCCAGCGTGAACCTCGTCAAATTCCTTAGCGATGACGGCAATTTCGATGCAAAACGGCTCGCCGAGGCGTCCCGCATTTGGACGACAACGCTCGAAATCTCCGTCGCAATGGGGCAGATGCCGTCGAAGAGGATCGCCGAGAAGAATCACGGCTATCGTACTCTGGGCCTTGGCTACGCCAATCTCGGAACGCTGCTCATGCGCATGGGCCTTCCGTATGATTCCGAAGAGAGCTTTGGATGGTGCGGTGCGATCAATGCGCTGCTCACCGGCATGGCGTATCGCACCTCCGCCGAGCTCGCGCAACAGCTCGGACCGTTCGCGCGCTTTGAGGCGAATCGCGACGCGATGCTGCGTGTCATTCGAAATCATCGACGCGCGGCCTACGCCGTCGATCCGAGTGAATATGAAGGCCTCAGCGTTAAACCGGTGACGCACCCACCGACGCTCTTCACGCAACAGACCTGGGCACTCGCTCGGAAGATGTGGGACGAAGCGCTCTCCATCGGCGAAGTCGCCGGATATCGTAACGCTCAGGTCACCGTAACTGCGCCGACTGGAACCATAGGGCTCGTGATGGACTGTGATACGACCGGCATCGAGCCCGACTTTGCATTGGTGAAATTCAAAAAACTCGCCGGCGGCGGCTATTTCAAGATCGTGAATCAATCGGTTGATGCCGCACTGCATAAACTCGGCTACTCCCAAGAGCAAATCGGCGCGATCGAGACCTACGCGAAGGGAACCGGCACGCTAGCGGAGGCGCCCCATATAAACCGAGCAACGCTGAAGGCAAAGGGCTTCGACGACGAAGCGCTTGCACGCGTACAGGAAGTGTTGCCGAGCGCGTTTGAGTTGCCGTTCGTCTTCAATAAGTTCGTCCTTGGCGAAGAATTCTGCAAGGAGCGACTCGGACTCACCGATGAGCAGCTCAACGATTGGAGTTTCACCATCCTGCGCGACGGCCTTGGATTCACGACTCGTCAGATCGAGGAGGCCTCGGCCCATATCTGCGGGCGGATGACCGTCGAAGGCGCACCATTCCTCAAAGACGAGCATTTAGCTGTCTTCGATTGCGCCACGCCGTGCGGCAAGTACGGCACGCGCTACATCCGACCGCTCGCGCACGTAGATATGATGGCGGCCGCACAACCGTGGGTGAGCGGTGCAATTTCCAAGACAATTAATCTTCCCCAAACGGCAACGATCGAAGACGTCAAGGAAGCCTATCGCTATTCGTGGGAACGGATGATCAAGGCGGTCGCGCTCTATCGCGATGGCTCGAAGCTCTCGCAGCCGCTCGCCGCGAGCTACGATCTCGGCGGCGACGCCAGCGACGAAGAGACGGCGGCGGCGCAGCAGCCTTTCATCACGCCGATGCAAATAGCCGAGAAGATCGTCTACCGCTACATCGCCAAACGGCGGTCGATGCCGCAGCGCCGCAGCGGATACACGCAAAAGGCGACGATTTCGGGCCACAAAGTCTACTTGCGCACCGGCGAGTACGAAGGTGGTCAGCTCGGTGAGATCTTCATCGACATGCACAAGGAGGGCGCGGCCTTCCGCTCGTTGATGAATAACTTCGCGATCGCAATTTCGCTCGGCTTGCAGCACGGCGTTCCGCTCGAAGAGTTCGTCGAAGCCTTCACTTTTACGCGCTTCGAGCCCAACGGTCCCGTCGTCGGGCACGATCACATCAAGATGGCGACGTCGATCCTCGATTACATCTTCCGCGAGCTCGCGGTCAGCTATCTCGGCCGCTACGACCTCGCGCACGTGCAGCCGTCGATGCAAATGGATGCGATGGGGCCCGAAGCACAAGAGGAGTTCATCGCCGAGGAGGAGGCCGGCGTCCAAGTCCGCCCCGTCGGCGTTGCGGAGAGACTCCATCCGGTCAGCACCCATCTTCGTCCGGGCCAGGACCTACCGCAGGGCTCGAGTGCGGCTCCCGTAGCCGAGCCTCCCGCGCGGCAGTTCACGCCAAGCGGCGGCGGAGGCACCGCGGTCGTCACGCTCGCGCGCACCGAAGCGATCAACGCCTCCAAAGCCAAGGGTTACACGGGCAACGCGTGCTCGGAGTGCGGTCAGCTTACGATGGTACGCAACGGCGCCTGCGAGAAGTGCGATTCTTGCGGAGCGACGAGCGGCTGCAGCTAGAAACCCGGTAGAAGCCGGATATCTGTTCATGGCTGACGAGTCGCTTTCCGCGTTTCTGACGACTGCCAAAGGCCACGGTATTTCCGATGAAACGCTCGTCGGGATGCTGCGCCAGAACGGGTGGTCCGAGCGCCGCATTTATCGTGCGCTTTCAGAGCACTACGCGTCGGTATTGGGCGTTGCCGTGCCGAGCCGCGCGCAAACGGCCGAGAGCGCCCGCGATGCCTTTCTCTATCTGCTCAACTTCATTACCCTCGGATTCTGGACGGTCGCGCTCTGGCAAATTTGGAACGACCTGGTCGAGCGTTGGTTTCCCGACGCGTTCTCGACGCAAGTCGGAACGCTGCGGGAAGACATCGCGTGGCAGGTCGGCTTCATCGTCGTGGCCTTTCCGATCTTCGCGATCGTGCACTCGCTCATCGGAAAGGAGCTCGCGCGACGTCCGGAGCTCTACTATTCGGCCGTGCGCCGCTGGCTGACGTACGTGGCACTCATCTTGGCGGCGATCGCCGTGGTCTTCGACGCCGCATTCACGATCCACGCGTGGATCGTCGGTCAGCTTACCACCCGGTTCTTGCTCGACGCGATCGGGTTGATCGTGCTCGGGGGCGGAGTCTTCACCTACTACCTCGTCACCATGGATCCGCCACAAACTCGTCGGTGAGCTTCCAGCGCATCTTTGCCGTAGCGGCAATCGTCATCGTTGCCGGCGTGGTTGCAGCCGCGTTTGCCGCTCTCGGTCCGCCCGGGAAGGCGCGCGGTCAGGCGATGGACCGCCGGCGCCTCTGGGACCTCTCTCAAATCGCGCAGAAGTTACACGACGATTACGATCCGCCAAAGCGGCCGCTGCCGGCACATCCAACCGATGCAGCACTCGATCCGGTCACGAAAAAGCCCTACGATTACCGCCGGCTTGGCGCAGCGCGTTACGAGCTTTGCGCTCTCTTCGCCCAGCCTATGCCGCCGGAAAACCTGGAGAATTTGGGAAACGGCAACAACCCGGAGCCCTTCTGGCGTCATGGGGCGGGGCGCACGTGCTATCGCTTTGACGTCACGGCCGCGCCTCCCGGGGTGGGCGAAATCAGGTTCACGCTCTAGATTACCAGCGCGAATCCGAGCCGTGCTCGCGTAAATACTCGGCAACCGTCGTTTGTTTGCCGTACTGCGCCCAATCGAGCGGCGTGCCGCCGTGTAGGATGTCGCGGATCTCTGTGCGTGCGCCGCGCTCGACTAGCAACCGTACCACGTCTTCGTGTCCCGCGAGCGCCGCTTGATGCAACGGCGTCGCGTGCGAATGACCGCCGACCGGCGCGAATCGATTCGGAGCCTCTCCCGCGTCGAGCAGCAACCGCACGATCTCCACGTGACCCTGCTGCGCGGCCATCGCCAGCGCTCGCTGTCGCGTCTCCGCATCGGCATCCGCTAGCACGTCCCTCGCGGCGTCAAGCTCGCCCATCGCCGCCGCAACGATCAGATCCGCTTTCGCGCCGCGGCGAATCAAGGCCGCAACGGCCTCGAACTGATGGTAGAGCAGCGCCGTGTAGGTTGCCGCCGAAGGATCGGCGCCGTAGTCGCAGAGCACGTCGATCAACGGAATCTGGACGCCGCTCTCGTACGCGACGTCGCTCGACGCGACCAGCTGCAGCGCCGAGTCGACGCTCTCCCGATCGTCTCGACCTCCAGCATCGAGGATAACTCGAGCAAGGTCCGCGGCATTTGCCGGCAAGCTGCCACGGCGCGTCGGATTCTCCGCGATGAACTCGAGCAGCGCCGGCTCCCTGAAGTAGTTCCAGCCCTCGAACGTCATGTGTTGACGAACGACACCCGGATTCGCCTCGAGATATTTGCGCAGCCCCTCCGCATCGCCGGCATCGAGCAAATCGACGGCGCGCCTAAACGTCTGATCTTTGATTCGGAGGTGCGGCGGGAGCTTGAGGTCTTCGCGATTGGGGTCCTCCACGTACGCCTTGAGCTTGGGCCAGGAGGCGAACCCATACTCGCGGGCGATCGCAAACTGCGCGTCGCTCAATCGTAGCGCCGCGCCGTTAATGCGCTCGTCGCTCGCGTCGCGAAAGCGCGGATGGAACTCTCGAAAGCGTTGGGCAGCTTGCGGTAGACTTGCGCGTTGCCCGCGGAGCAGGTCTTTGGCCTGCGCCTTGAGCTGCTGCAAATTCGGATTGGAAGGCAGTTGCCGTGTGGGCACAATGAACGTCCTTTCAGTGCGCCTGACGTCCGCATGATCCAGGCAAGAAAGTCCGTTCGCAAATGAGAGTCGCGAAACGAGGGTGGACTTCTGTCCTTTCCGCGGACCGGATGCGCCCCAATGCGCCTCCGGAATCGTAGCACACGATCCGCCCACGTGAGAAGTGCAGGCGCGCTTCGACCGCCTGCGAACATGCGTCTCATGCGGCGATCCTCTCGCACGCGCCTCATTGCGCTGGTGCTAATGTTGGGCGTCGTTTCCGCGTCGGGCCAACTGCCGCGCGCGCCGGCCGATGCCGCGCCGGTGCCCGACGGCATTCACAAAATCCAACACGTCATCATCATCATGCAGGAGAACCGCTCCTTCGATAGCTACTTCGGCACGTTTCCCGGTGCGGACGGGATCCCGATGCGCGACGGCGTGCCGCGAGTCTGCGTTCCCGATCCGGCAACTAAGGCGTGCGTGCGGCCATACCACGATATACACGACGAGAATGCCGGAGGCCCGCACAGCAACTGGGCGGGCGACACCGATATCGACCGCGGAAAAATGGACGGATTCATCCGCGTCATGCGCGAGTCGCAATCGACCGGCGGCTGTCCGACCGACATTCCTACGTGCGTCGTCAAGGGCCACGAACGCAGCGTGATGGGTTATCACACCGAACGAGAGTTGCCGAACTATTGGGCATATGCGCGCAACTTCGTCTTACAGGACCGGATGTTCGAAGCCGTCCGCTCGTGGAGCCTGCCAGCGCATTTGTACATGGTCTCGGAGTGGGCCGCGACGTGCACGAGGATCGGAGACCCGAGTAGCTGCACCCCAAACAAAGTATACATCAACCCCCGCGACTTCCCGCGCGATCTCTTCGATGCCGAATCGCCGCAAGTTCCCGGACGCCCGGACTTTCCGTGGACCGATTTGACCTATCTTCTGCACGCCAACGGCGTCTCGTGGGCGTACTACGTGATGGACGGCTTCGAGCCCGACTGCATCGCCGACCAGAGCAGCTGTAAGCTAAAGCCGCAGAGCGCGCGAACGCCCGGCATTTGGAATCCGCTGCTCTCCTTTACCGACGTCAAAGAACACGGGCAGCTGAGTAATATCAAAGACACGAGCCGCTTCTTCAGCGACCTGCGTGGCGGCAGATTGCCCACAGTCGTTTGGCTAGCGCCGGGGAATCGCTATAGCGAGCATCCTCCCGGACGCGTCAGCGCCGGCCAGGCATACGTTACCGGAATCGTCAACGCGGTGATGCGCACGCCGTATTGGAACTCGACCGCGATCTTCCTAAGCTGGGACGATTGGGGCGGCTTCTACGACCACGTCGGGCCGCCCAACGTCAACTTCTTCGGCTATGGCTTACGCGTGCCGGCCCTCGTGATCAGCGCCTACGCGCGCAAGGGTTACATCGACCACCAGACGCTCAGCCACGACGCGTACGTCAAATTCATCGAAGACGACTTTCTATCGGGGCAGCGTCTCGATCCGAAGACCGACGGTCGTCCCGATCCGCGCGCGGCCATCGCTGAGAACGAACCGATTCTCGGCGATCTGCGCAGCGACTTCGACTTCACGCAGCCGCCGCGGCCGCCGCTACTACTTCCCGGCGGCATCGAGCCGCCGTACAAGCCCGGCTATACCGGCCCGCCCTAGGAGCTCTACAGGCTCCTAGACCACTTTGATGATCGCCATCATGCCGCGATCTTCGTGATAGAGCATGTGGCAGTGAAAGACGAACGTGCCGCGCGGCACGTGGCGGAAATCGAGCAGAATTTTGGTGATGCGCGGCTTGACGAGCGGATAGTTGGGATCCTTGCGGTTCGGCAGGAGCGTGCCGACGGGAACGAAGACCGTATCGGCCATCAACGGCGTGCCCGGCACCGTCCGCTCTTGCACGAACGCCATCTGATGAATGTGAAACGCGTGCGATTCCATCGTCGTATTGATCAGATACCACTCCTCGATGGTACCGCGTTTGACGACGAGATCGGCGTTCGACGGCGCGGTCGCCCCGGGGCCGTAGACCGGCCAAAAGGGATGCTCGCGGAAGTCGGGATTCGTCGTATCCGTAATGTAGTACGCCTGATGGGCCGGGGTCTTTCCTTTCGTCGGCAGGACGTACTCCGTAAACGTAAGCGCTCGACGATGGACGAGCGCCGGATTCGCGCGGGCAAAGGCTACGAGCTTTCCGCCGGGCGTGTCGGCAAGAACCGCCGGCGACGAATTTACAGTCGCCACCGGTCCCGCGGCTGCCGCGGTCGCACCGATCTTGATCAGATTGTGGTGCAGTTGGTAAAACGCATCGGCACCTTCGCAATAGTGCTCCGACGAAATCGTCACCTTATCGCCCTGGTTGACCGTCAGCAGAATGTCGGCACGCGACATCGAGGTCAGCATCAGCGCATTGGTGGCGACGTATGAAGCGAGCGGGTGCGCCGAATCGCCCGAGACCGGTATTCCGTCGAGGCCTACGAGATGGATCGGCTGCACCCGGCCGGATGCGTCGCGCATTTGCAACGCCGTTGCGGAGTCCGACGTGCCGTTGACGATGCGCAAGAGCTGTGGGGCTCCCGCGGGAAGCCGAAGCGAGACCGGCGTGTCGGAGCCGTTCGCCGCGACGTAAACGTCCGAGGCGATGCCGTTACAGCCGCTGGGGTCGAGCGAAACGCCGCTTGCGTTCATCGGGTAGCTCACGGGCCACGGCGGCGGGTGGAATGGGTCGTATGGGACCGGCGGCGCCGGCGCAAGTGCGGCCTCGTGCGCCATCGCCGCCGGAAATATCGGGTCGGTGATGGGAGCATACGGATTATCGTTCTCAAACGGAATCCGGTAGCGCAGCATGATCACGTGCTCCGCCGATCGCGGAAGCTGCGGCTGGTCGGGTTCGACAATCCAGACGCCGTCGAGCCCGGTAGCGACCTCCGCGTCGGACGAACCGTGCGCGTGGGGATGATACATGTACGTTCCGGCGGGCTGCGTCGGCGGAATCGTGATGTGATACTCGCAGGCGTGCATCGGCGTGCTGAGCGTCGAGAGAAAGATGTTCTCCTCGGCCGCCGGTCCTTGGTAGCCGTGCAAGTGAATGTTCGTGTCGATCGGAGCCATCTTCATCCAGCGATCGTCGATCGTGTGGTTGAGATATCCGACGTAATGATTCGTGGTAAGCGCCGGCATTGCCATCGGCATGCACGCAGGGATCGCGCTCGACACGACGGTCGCAGCTTTGCTCGGCCCGATGATCTCGTTGACCACGCGCAGCGCGAAATGCTCGCCGCGGCGCACCCGAATCGTCGGGGCAACGCTGTACTCCGTGCCGTTGAGCGCGTAGCTATAGCAGTAGCGCGCGCTCTCGCCTTTGCCATCGGCGCGGACCGTCAGTATCAGTTCGTGTTCGCCGCTCGCGTTAACGGGGAGGGTCCAAACCTCGACGTCGGGCGGCTCCACGAGCTCCCGCGGCCCGCCGTACGCTCCGCAGATCAACGAATGGGGCGCAGCCGGAGCGGCCGACCCGACTTGAGGGGTCGTCCCGGCGATCCACGCCGACGACACGACCGCAAGCCAGAAAACAAGGCGGCGAAGATTCATGAAAGCTCTCCCATTAGTTCGACGACGTTGCCGGACGGGTCGCGAACGTAGAGCGAGAGGCTCCGTCCGCCACGTTCCTCGTTGACGCGCTCCTCCACGATTTCGGCGCCGTGCAGCGCCAGATGATGGCGCAGCGCGGCTTCGTCGCAGCCGCCGAGCCGCACCCCGATGGGATCGACGTTACGTCCGCCTGCGACCGGCGGTCGCGCCCATGCCCCCTCGGGTACCGACGTATCGACGAGATCGATATGCGAGGCGCCGGCGCGCAGCTCCGCCATCGCGTACTTCGGCAACCGCGTCTCGAGACGTGCGCCTAGAACGTCCTGGTAAAACGCAATGGCCGGTTCGAGGCCGTCTACCAACAGCAAGAGATGCTCGATGCCCTTCATGGAGAAGGGCGCCGCCGATGCACCGGGGGCGCGCATTTCGCAAGCTTTCAAGACCTCGCCGCGCTTCTACTGCTCTTGGCCGTGCGGTCAGCGCAGGGTTTTGCAAGGCGAAAACCCGATATGGAAGGGATGAAGCGTCTTCTTCCTCTCCTCGTCGCGGCGTCGTTCGCATTTGCGCCGCTTCACAGTCGTGCTGCGGCCACGGCCTCGCCCGCCCAGCAGCTCATGAGCAAGCTGCAGTGGCGGAGCATCGGCCCCTATATCGGCGGCCGCTCCGTCGCGGTTGCCGGGGTCCCGAGCAACCCGAACTTGTTCTACTTTGGTGGCGTTCAAGCCGGAGTCTGGCGCAGCACCGACTACGGCCTCAGCTGGGAGAACATTACCGACGGTAAGATTCCCGGCGTCGCCGATCCGATCGGCGCGATCGCGGTTGCCCCCTCGAATCCAAGCGTCATCTACATCGGCACGGGCGAGGCGGACATTCGCGGCGATTTCGATACCGGTGCAGGCGTCTACAAGACGACGAATGCCGGGAAGACCTGGACGTACGCGGGCCTTCGCGATACGCACATGATCACCAAGCTCGTTATCCATCCGCACGATCCCAACATCGCCTATGCTGCGTCGCTGGGTCACGTTTTTAAATCGAACCCAGAACGGGGCATCTTCAAAACGACCGACGGCGGAGCGACCTGGAAGAAGGTCCTCTTCGTCGACGAGAACACCGGCGGCGTCGATCTCTCGATGGATTCGCGCAACCCCAAGGTGCTCTACGCGGCGATGTGGCAGGCGCAACGTCAGCCGTGGAAGCTCACGAACGGCGGACCCGGCAGCGGCCTCTACAAGACGACGGACGGCGGCATGCACTGGACGAAGCTTTCGACGAATCCCGGTTTTGCGACCGGAACTCTCGGCAAGATCGGCGTCTCGGTTTCCGCGAGCAACCCGCGCATCGTCTACGCGACGGTCACCGCACGCGACGGCGGCATCTACCGTTCGAACGACGCCGGCGCGACCTGGAAGCGCGTGAATTCGGAGATGAAGCTGCGCCAACGATCCTTCTACTACACGGCAATCTTCGTCGACCCAAAGAACAGCGAGGTCGCGTACGCGCCCGAAGTCGACGCGGTCTACAAGACGAAAGACGGCGGCAAGAGCTGGAGCGAGATCAACCCTCCGCACGGTGACAACCATATCGTCTGGATCAACCCGCGCAACCCGAAGATCGTTCTCGTTGGGGACGACGGCGGTGCGAGCGTCTCTACCGACGGCGGCGACACATTCAGCACCGATCTCAATCAGCCGACGGGTCAATTCTACCACGTCGCGATCGACGATCAGTTTCCGTTCCACGTCTTCGGCGCGAGTCAAGACGAAGGCGCGTTCGAAGGCCCGAGCGCGGCCGTCGGTCCGGGCATCGGACCGGGCGAGTGGCGTCCGGTGGCGCTCGGTGAGAGCACGTTCGTCGCCCCCGACCCCGACGACCACGACATCACCTACGGCAGCGGCTACTACAGTTCGTTCGCCGCCTTGAATAACAAGACGGGCAACGAAAAGAACGTCAGCCCCTGGCCGCGATACATGGCCGGCAACTCGGCGGCTGAAACGAAGTATCGGTTCGGATGGACGCATCCGATCTTCTTCTCGCCGGCCGATTCGCGCGAGTTGCTCGTCGCGGCGCAAGTTGTCTTCTCGAGCATGGATCGCGGGCAAACCTGGAAAATTATCAGTCCCGATCTGACGCGAAACGATCCCAGCACCGAAACGCCGACCGGCGGCCCCGTCCTGCTCGATCAGACCGGCGCCGAAACGTTCCCCGACATTTCATCGCTCGCGGTTTCGCCGCTCGATGCGAACGTACTATGGTCCGGCTCGGCCGACGGTTTGGTGCATGTGACGATCGATCACGGCACGCACTGGACGCTCGTCACGCCGCCAGAGCTGCCGCAATGGGCGCAAATCAGTTCGATCGAGCCCTCGCATACCGAGAAGGGCACGGCCTATCTCACTGCATCGCGCTACATGTGGGACGACTTTCACCCATACGTCTACCAGACGACCGACTACGGCGCGCATTGGACCGTGCTGACGAACGGCCTTCCGACCGATCAGTACGTCTTCGTCGTCCGGCAAGATCCGCGCGAGCCGCGCTTACTCTTCGCCGGGACGCGCAGTACCGCATACGTCAGCCTCGACGGCGGCGCGCAGTGGCAGCCGCTCACGCTCAATCTCCCGGGCGTTCAGGTCCGTGACCTCGCGATCGACACCCGCGAAAACGAGCTCGTTGCCGCGACGCATGGCCGCGCCTTCTGGATCATGGACAATATCACGATGCTCGAGCAGCTCGCGCATCAAACCGCACTCTCCACGGCGACCGCCCAGCTCTTCGCGCCCGAAACGGCGTGGCTCTCGAACGCCTACGGCGGCCCGACGTTCTTCTCGATTCCGAACTTCGGATCCAACCCCGATTACGGCGCGGCGGTCTTCTTCAATCTGCCCGCGGGATACACGAGCGCGACGCCGGTAACGCTCTCCTTCCTCGATGCAAACGGCGCGACCGTTCGTACCTTCTCCCTCCACGTAAAGAACAAGAACGAGCGCAAACTCAAACCCGAAGAAGAAGAGAAACTCGACACAACCCAAGAGCGCCAGCGCAGCGTCGAGAAGCTCACCATCGCCGCCGCCGGCATGAACCACTTCTTATGGGATCTGCGCTATCCGCCGGCCTACGACTATCCCGGCTTCAAGACCGTGCCAACCGACGATTGGCCCGATTCCGCCGACGGTCCAACGATCGTCCCCGGCTCGTATACCGTGGTCTTGCAATACGGATCGCAGCGGCTGCAAGCCCCGTTCAAAGTCGTGCTCGATCCGCGCATCCATCCTGCCGCCGGCGATCTCGAAGCCCGGCTCGCGCTCGAGACGCAGCTGCTCGACTCGATCGACCGTCTCGACCGCGCGATCGCCGCGGCGATGACGGCGCGCATTCGAGCGCCGGCCGCGCAGCAAACGCAGATCGACGACGCGATCGCGAACCTAACCCTTACCAACGTCTCCTCGAGCGAGTACGACGTCGTGCATCCCACGAGGATCCGCGAACAGCTCGCCTTCCTGTTCAACTCACTCGAAGGCGCCTTCGCACGGCCCACCGCCGCCGAGTATGCCGCCGCTAAGGATCTCGAAGCACTGGCCACCGACGGCACGACTGCGCTGCAAGCGCTCACCGCACACTAGCACCCGCTCTTCGGAGATTTGATGATGCCGCTACGATCTTGGACTCGCACCGCGTGCGCGCTCGCAACCGGCGTGCTTTTCGCTGCATGCGCGCAGCACGCCGGAACGCTGCCGCCCTCGAACGCGTTCGCGCCCCAGGGTATTGCGATTCCCGACCGCAACCCACCCAAATGCAAGGGGCAAAAGGATTCGAAAAAGTATGCCTCGCTGACTCTGACGCTCTCGACAAAGGGCGGCTCGTTCTGCATACCAGAGTTCGGCGGCTTTGGCGGCAAGGTCAAATATCCCGGCGCGAAACCATCCGTAAAACTGACCGTGACGACCAGCACGACCAACTACGACAACATGCCGCAGCTCGGTCAGGGAAATGCGATGCTCTACCTGCAGCTGGCCATTTCCGGTAAGACCTCGTTCGGGCCAAAGGCACGCGCTGGCGGCGGTCTCACCTCCAAGAGCATCACTCCCGGCCAACCTTACACCGCATACGGACAGGCGAAGATCTACGGATTTCCGGTCAACTTCGGTCCTTGTTACGCGGTCGCAACGAAAGGCAAGTACGGCGGCGTCCTCGGCGGCATCGGGACGTTACTGCAGGGCGCGAGCGTACCCGCCGCGGCGACGGCCGTCATCGAAGTCTACTCCGGCAATCAAGGCGGAGGGCAGTGCTAGGCGACCGCGCCGGGTAGAACGACGCCGGCGAGGTTGAGGGGGTCGTAAGCGCCGAGATTCACCGACTCGCGATCCGCACCGGCGCGGCGAACCGCGCGCAACGCATCGACTGCCTCGGGAAGCGCGAACTGTTCGCCGACGAAGCCCGCCACGAAGCGGCCTCCGCGGATCTCACCGCGTGACTCCATGCGGCGAAAGACCGCAAGCAGATCGCGCCACGGCGGCGCGAGGCTCTCGCGCGCGATGACATCGCGAAAGACGACTCCCCATCGCGCGAGCAAACGGCGCGCGAAGCCTTCACGATCGATGCGCATGGTCGCCGCTTGCAAGAGCGTCCACCGCCCGCTCGACGAGCGCGGCCGCGCGCGCAAGCCCTTCTCTCCCAAGCGGCGCTTCGGGTCGCTGAGCGAGCGCAGCGCGTCGAAGCCGTCCGCCGTCACCAGCCCAGCGGCAACGAGCTGCCAGAGCGCCTCTTCCACCTCGCTCGGCAGGCGCTTCGTCGCGCGTGCTATTTCGGCGAAGAACGGAGCGCGCAAGAGCTCGATCTGTTCGAGGGTTTCGAGCGCGGCATGCGAGAGTGCGGCGGGATCGCTCCGGCGGCGGACGATCAGCTCTTCGGCGTTCGCGCGCAGAAAGAGCGCGATCGGCGCGAGGCGAGTCGGGCGCACGCGGGTGCGATCGGGCGAGAAGCCGGGCTCGAGCGACGGGTGCGGCGTCAGACGCCCCCACATGACGTCGCCGGCGTAACAGAGCCGGTCGAGAAACTCGGGACGGTAGCCGGCGACGCGCGCCGGGAGAATCTGCGATTCCCACGCGAACGCCGGTATCTCGTACCCTTCGAGCTGGCGCACGATTTGCAGCGTCCCGTCGATGCCGTGCAGCCGCGACGAAAACGCGACGTGCTGCCATCGCTGGAGGAACGTGACGTACGCCGCCGCGCTGACCGGCTCGATCTCTCGGCGCAACGTGCCGATCGTCAAGCGATGGATTCGCGCGAGCACGCGCCGGTTGCACCATTGCTCGCCGGCATTGCGGCCGGTGAAGCTTCCTCGCAAGACCTGGCCCTGTGCTTCGAGCGCGAGCATAGCACCTTCGATCGCATCTAAATCCATTCGCAGCCGCTGCGCGATCTGCGCGCTAGTGGTCGGGCCGCTCGATTCGAGCCAACCTCGTAGGACTTCGGTGACGGCAAGATCGCGTTCCTCGGATGCGTCGCCGTAGGCAGACCGGGCGAGCTCGGTTCGCTCGGTGCAGGTCCACATGCCGTTGACCACAGCGGTGCGGCGATCGGCGACGAGTTCGTCGAACCACGCACTCCATGGCGGAACCGGCGGCATCACGATCAACGACGTGAGCGCGTCGTGAAGTTCGTCGGCGTCCCGGACGACCGGCCACGACTCGGCGGCGACTTCCTCGATTGCCGCCGGATCGAGCATGCCCGCGCCGTCGATGTCGTCGCGCAGCGTCCGCCGTAACTGCACGGCGCGCGCGCGCCGCTCCTCGAGCGGTGCGTCGTCGAGGTACGCATAGGGATTTGCGTTGAGGATCTCATGCGAGAAGACCGAAGGCTCCGGCGTATCGATCGCGACGGTGCGCACCGCGCCGCCCTCGACTGCGCGCAGTACGTTCAAAAGCCCGTCGAGGTCCATTGCCTCGTGCAGACAGTTGCCGATCGTCTCCCGGACGAGGACGTGATCGGGAATGCGGATCGGTCCGGTGAGATTCTCCGGACAGGCGGCTTGATCGGGGAAGACCGATGCGAGCAGGTCGTCGGCGCGCATCCGCAAGATCTGCGGGGGCACCCGGCGCCCGCCGCTGAAGCGCAGGATCGCGAGCGCCCGCGACGCGTTCCAGCGCCAACGCGCCGCGAACATCGGCGCCGGTAGGAGCGCCTGTGTGAGCGTCATCTCGGCGCTCGCCGACTTCACGAACTCGAAGACTGCGTCGAGCGGGAAAGCGTGCTGGTCGCTGAGCGAGAGGATGAAACCGTTGTCGGTCGCGGCCGCCTGCAGCTCGAGATTAAACGAGCGGCAGAACTTCTTGCGCAATGCGAGCCCCCACGCGCGATTGATGCGCGCGCCGAACGGCGTGTGCAGAATCATCTGCATGCCGCCCGCCTCGTCGAAGAAGCGCTCCGCGACGATCGTGCGATCGGTCGGAACGATGCCGAGCATCGCCTTCCCGGCGCGGACGTATGTAACGGCCTGCTCCGCGCCGGCGCGATCGAGGGCGCACTCACTCTCGAGCCATTCGTAGGCCGCTTCGTCGTCGCGCTCGTCGATTGCGGCGCGGACCGCGCAGACCTCGCGCGAGAGCTCGATCGTTCGCCCGAGCCCTTCGCCGTTCCAAAACGGAATCGACGGAGGCGCGCCGTGCGCGTCCTCCACCCGAACGACGCCGGCTTCGACGCGCCGAATCTTCCACGAGTTCGTGCCGAGCAGAAAGATATCGCCGGCCATGCTCTCGATCGCGAAATCCTCATCGAGCGTCCCGATCACCGCGCCTTCGGGCTCGACGACCACGTTATAGTTCGCGGTATCGGGAATTGCGCCGCCGCAGGTGATGGCGGCGAGCCGCGCGCCGCGGCGCGCGCGCAAGCGTCCGTTGACACGATCGTAATGGAGAAAGGTGCCGCTGCGGCCGCGTGAGGTCGCGACGCCGTCGGCGAGCATCGAGACGACCTCGTCGAAATCGCGCCGGGTGAGGTCGCGATAGGGGTACGCCTCGCGAACGGTCGCGTAGAGTTCGTCGACGCGCCACTCGTGCTGCGCGCACGACGCGACGATCTGTTGCGCCAGGATGTCGAGCGGTGCCTCGGGGATCCGCAGCGCATCGAGCGCACCGCTTTGGATCGCCCGAACGAGCGCGGCGCACTCGATCAGCTCGTCGCGCGTCGTCACGTAGAGAATGCCCTTCGGCTTCGCGCCGATCCAGTGGCCCGACCGCCCGATCCGCTGCAAGGCCACCCCAATCGCTCGCGGCGATCCGAGCTGGACGACGAGATCGACCGAACCGATGTCGATGCCCAACTCGAGCGAGGCGGTCGCGACCACGGCACGCAGCTCGCCCGCTCGCAGCCGCCTCTCGACGTCGAAGCGCGTCTCGCGCGAAAGACTCCCGTGGTGCGGCATCACGAACCCGTCCCCAAGCCGCTCGTTCAGCGCGAAGGCGACGCGCTCGCTCATCCGCCGCGTACCGACGAAGATCAGCGTCGTACGATGATCGCGAATCTGCTCGGCAACGCGATCGTAGATCTCGGCCCACATCTCTTTGCTCGCGACGGGACCGAGTTCGTCGGCCGGAACGCGCACGGAGAGCTCCATGGCCCGCCGGTGTCCGACGTTCACGATCGTCGCGCGCGGACTCAAAAAGCGCGCGACCTCCTCCAGCGGGCGGACCGTCGCCGACAACCCGATGCGCTGCGGGCGGCGGCCGCCCTCGCGAGCGACGAGATCGTCGAGTCGCGCGAGCGTCAGCGCGAGGTGCGCACCGCGCTTGTCGCCGGCCATCGCATGGATCTCGTCGACGATCACCGTCGTCACACCGCCAAAGAGGCGTCGCGATTTCTCGGCGGTCAGCAAGATGAAGAGCGACTCCGGCGTCGTGACGAACACGTGCGGCGGCTTGCGCAGCATCTGTTGGCGCTGCGCCGGCGTCGTATCGCCGGTGCGCACCGCCGTACGAATCGGACCCAGCGGCGCGAAGCGGTCGTTCGCGAGGGCGACGATCGCCGCGAGCGGCTTCTCGAGGTTCTCGCGAACGTCGTTGGTGAGCGCCTTGAGCGGCGAGACGTAGACCACGAGCGTACGCTCCCCAAGCGTCCCCGCATCGGCTTGCCGGACGAGATCGTCGAGCGCGAGCGTGAAGGCTGCAAGGGTCTTGCCGGAGCCGGTCGGCGCGGAGATCAGAACGTCGCCGCCCGCGCGAATCGTCGGCCACCCGCGCGCCTGCGGCTCCGTCACCGTTGCGAACGCCGAGGCGAACCATTCCCGCACGAGCGGATGGAATCGTTCGAGCATCTCGGTCTCTACTTCCACTGCTGCCTCAGACCCACCCAGGAGCGGGTTGGCTGCGGACCCGAACCCGACTCGGATGCTCAGCATTCTCTTCGCTTCCGTTCTTCAAATCGGCGACATGGCGCGAATCGTCGACCTCGAGGAACCCGCGATCACGCCCAATGCCGCCAAGATCGCGTTCGTCGCCATTTCGCAAGACCTCAGGCGCGCGGCGTACGTCAATCGGCTGCTCGTGGTCGACACGCGAACGGGACGAATATCGACGCTCGTCACGGGAGCCGATGTCGCGGTTCCGCGCTGGTCTCCGGACGCCACGCGGCTCGCCTACCTCGCCGAATCCAAGGGCGGAATACGCCAGCTCTTCGTACGAACGAGCGACGGCAGGCGCACGCGGCTCACGCGCGCTGGAGGCGATGTGATCGACGCGGCCTGGAGTCCGGATGGCCGCGAGATCGCCTACGTCGCCGCCGATCCCCAAAAGCCCGCGACGTTCTTCTTCGCCGGCGACAACGACTACACGCAGACCGCGCTGACGCCTCCCGACCATCTCTGGGTCATACCGGCCGCGGGCGGAGCGGCGCGGCGGCTCACGAGCGGTTCCTGGACGATCGCCCCGACCGATCCGGGCGGAATCTTCTCGCCGCAGATCGCCTGGACGCACGACGGACGCGCGATCACGTATACCCGCATCGAGAATACGTTTAGCGGCGACAGCGAATACTCGACGCTCTGGCAAGTCGACGTCGCGACGCGCGCAACCCGCAAGCTGACCAACCATTCCGCCTTCGAGCTGAGCCCTGCGTACTCGCCCGACGGAACGCACCTGGCATACTGGTATCCGGTGGGCGGCGATTTCAACGCCGAAAATACGCTGCGTCTCGCCGACGGCACGGACCGGCAGCTGGCTGCCGCGCTCGACCGCAACGTCGCCTCTTCGCTCTGGTTCTCCGACTCGCAACACCTGCTCGTCTGCGCGACCGATCGCACTCAGGACGTGCTCTGGAAGGCCGACCTTGGCGGCGCATTCGCGCAGATTCCGCTGGGAGATCTGCACGCGGTGTGTGACCCTTACTCGAGCAGCACGTTCGACGCGGGGATCGCCGGCGACATCGCGAGCGACGGCTCGATCGCATTCGTCGCGACGACCGCGCGCAGCGCTCGCGAGCTCTATTTTCTGCCCGCGCGTTCGGCGACGCCGCGCCGTCTCACGCACTTCAACGACTTCCTTTCGAAGATCGCCCTCGGCTCGATGACCGAGCTCGACTGGACGGGGCCGGACGGCTTCGCCGAAGACGGTGTCGTTACGAGTCCGCCCTTCGACAGAGCTCAGGGTGACAGGAGTGGTGCCAAAAAGTACCCGGTGGTCGTGCTCATCCACGGCGGTCCGGGATTGTCGAGCACGCGCGACTTCGTCTACGAAGAGTGGCCGCTCGCGCAGATGATCGCGTCGCGCGGTTACGTCGTCCTGCAGCCGAACTATCGCGGCAGCGACAACCTCGGCAACGCGTACATGACGGCGATTGTCCACAACACCGTCGCCGGCCCGAGCGCCGACATTCTGGCCGGACTTACAACCCTGGGAGAGTCTCCCGACGTCGACGCGTCGCGCGTCGCGGTTTCGGGTTGGTCGTATGGCGGCGAGCTCACATCGTGGCTCATCGGTCACGATCATCGTTGGCGCGCCGCGGTCTCGGGCGCTGCGGTCAATAGCGAGTTCGACGAATACAATTTGTCGACGTCGAACGTGCAGGACCGCTATCCGCTCGGAACGTCGCCCTATACCGGCGACGGCCAGCGCATCTACCGCGACAACTCGCCGATTACGTACTACGCGCAGATCACGACGCCGACGCTCATCTGGGGAACGACGCTCGATCCGGTCGTTCCGGTCACGCAGTCATACGCGCTCTTCCACGCGCTGACCGACAATCACGTACCGGTGCGCTTTGCCGTCTTTCCCGCGCCGACGCACGGACCCGCCGATCCTCGGCAGACGGCCGCACTGACGCGGCTCTGGCTCGAGTGGTTCGACGCGCACCTGCAATGAAGCAGTCCTTCCCTCATCCAAAGCGCGCGCCGCGGCGTTATAGGGAGTGTGAAACGATTTAGCGCGATCGCGCTCTTCATTAGCTTGCTCGCCGCCGGTGCCACTCCGGCCAGCGCAGCCACCCAGCGGGTCGTCCTTGCGGGCGGCTGCTTCTGGGGGATGCAGCTCGTCTTCGAGTCGCTGGTCGGCGTGGAGCGCACCGTCGCGGGATATTCGGGCGGAACCGCCGGCACGGCGCAGTACGAAACGGTGAGCACCGGCGCCACGGGCCACGCCGAGTCGGTCGAAATCACTTACGATCCGGCGCAGATCTCGTTTAAAGAACTGCTCGACGTCTACTTTCTCGTCGCGCACGATCCCACGGAGCTCGATCGTCAAGGGCCCGACGAAGGACCGCAATATCGCTCGGAGATCTTCTACACCTCGGAGCAGCAGCGTTCGGAAGCGCTCGCAACCATCGCACGGCTGCAGCACGACCGCGTCTACTCAAAGATTGTGACGATTGTCGCGCCGCTGCACGGATTCTATCTGGCCGAGGCGTACCATCAGGATTACGCGATCCACAACCCGCAGAACCCCTACATCGTCTTCAACGACTTGCCGAAGATGCACAAGCTTCGTGCGCAGTTTCCGCAGCTGGTCAAGCCCAATGCCCCTTTTTAAAAACTAAAGAGGCGCGTCGTTCAGGTGGGCCGCGTAGGAGCGCGGGTCGAAGTACCAGTCGGGCAATGAGGCCGGAAACGTTATATCGTTGAAGTCGTAATCAACGGTGGCGTCGCGGCCGAGGTATTCGGCGTCGGTCTCAAGCGTCGGCGTACCGTGAATGTGGGTGACGACCGGCATGTTGTTCATCCAGCCCAGCGTGACCGTAAACAGCATCGGATAGACGTGATTGCCGTTACCGGTCTCGTAGAGCTTGTCGGTCGCGACGACTTCTTTGAGCTCGAGCGTTTTGCGATCAACGTAGAGCTCGCGCAACCGGTTGCGATCCGGGTCCCGGCGAGGCAAGAGGCTCACGTGGGTAAGATCGCCCTCGTCGGCGATGCGCGTGACGCGATAATCGAACTCGCCGAGAACCCGGACGCTCGCGATGACGGGCGGGAGGCTCCCGCTCGGCTCCGGCGTCGGAACGAACTCTCGCGGATTGTTGTGCGGATGCGCGGGCGCGGGTTCGAAGAGATCGGCCGTCGGCGGACCCGGATCCCACGGTTCGTTGAATGACGGCCGCAGAAACTCGAGCGTTCCGCGCGCCGAACCGCGATAGACGCGCCGGCCGAGCGCCGCGCGATCGTAGTTGCGGCACCAGATGTGATACGTGTAGCTATTGAGCAGATCGGGATAGCCGTCGTCGAGCGTCTGCTTGCGAACCAGCGTATAGGTGACGTACGGCGGTGGCGGCCGATGCGAGCGAAACTGCCGGCGAATTTGATAGAGCAGTAGTTCCGGCGACGGCAGCGGGACGGGCGATGCGACGCTTGACGGGCGAGGCGCATTTCCGGCGGGTGCGGCCGCGATGCAGGCTCCAAGCAATACGAGCGCGGCGACAAATACGTGCTTCACGCTTCAATCTTGGCCGGACCCTCGCCCGAGGTCCTGGTCGCTAGCGCGGCGCCATCCGAATCGCCCCGTCGAGACGGATGACCTCGCCGTTAATCATTTGATTCTCAGCGATGTGACGCGCGAGGGCCGCATACTCGGCGGGCCTACCGAGCCGCGACGGGAACGGGACCTGCTTGCCGAGCGACTCACGCGCGGCCTCCGGCAATCCCGCCAGCATCGGCGTATCGAAGATTCCCGGCGCGATGCTCGCGACGCGAATCTGATGCTGGGCGAATTCGCGCGCGATCGGAAGCGTCATCCCGACGACGCCGCCCTTCGATGCGGAGTACGCCGCTTGACCGACCTGTCCGTCGTAGGCGGCGACCGATGCGGTGCAAACGATGACGCCGCGATCTTCCCCAGGTTCGACCGCGCGTTCGAGCATCTTCGCCGCGGAGAGACGGATGACGTTGAACGTGCCGATCAGGTTGACCGCGATAACCTTGGTAAAGTTCTCCAAAGGCAGCGGACCGTTACGTCCAATCACGCGTTCGGCGGTTGCGATGCCTGCGCAGTTGATCGCTCCGTGCAGCGCGCCGAACTTCTCGGCAGCCAGATCGACCGCGCGTTGCACCTGCCCGCCGTCGGTGACGTCGGTGCGCGCGAAAACGACCGAGCCGCCGAGTTGGCGCGCCAGCTCGTCGCCGCGCTCGCTGACGTCGCAAATCACGACGTTCGCGCCGGCACGCGCGAATTCGGTAACGCAGGCGGCGCCGAGTCCGGAGGCGCCGCCGCTGACTAAAAAGGTTCGTCCATCTAACTGCATAGCCGCGGTGGTACAGCCTCGCAAGCCCGATATCCTACGACGGCGGGGGCCTCATGCAAACCCGAAGCGCGGCCCTGGGTAATAAGGTCGGATGATAGTCGCATTCTACGGTGCCGGGATGCTCGGCTCGGCGATGATTCGGCAGTTGCTGCGACGCGGCGTGAGCGTGCGGGTTTGGAGTCGAACCCACGAGAAGGCGCAAGCGCTCGAAGAGTACGGTGCAATCGCCTTCGCCGACCCGGCCGAAGCCGCTCGCGGCGCCGACCGAATTCACTGCTGTTTGAGCGACGATACGAGCGTCGACGCCGTCATCGACGCCGCGCTCGACGGAGTTGCGCCGGAGAGCCCGATCGTCGACCATACGACCGTGCTACCGCAGCGGGTCGTCGAGCGCGTGCACCGCCTCGCCGGCGCCGGGTACGCCTTTGCGCATGCGCCGGTCTTCATGGGGCCGCCGATGGCACTCGAGGCGACCGGGGTAATGCTAATCTCGGGCGATCCTAGGCTCGTCGAACGCCTGCGCGGCGACCTGGAGATGATGTGCAGCGATCTGCGCTACGTGGGCGAGCGTCCGGAAGACGCGGCGGTTTTCAAACTCATGGGAAACGCCATGATCCTCGCGGTCGTCGGCGGACTCAACGATACGTTTCGAATCGCCGAACAACAAGGCCTCAACCGCGAGCAGGCCTACGCGCTCTTCGATTTCTACGATCCGTCCGGGCAGATCAAAGGCCGTGGCAAGCGCATGGTTTCCGAGGAGTACCAACCCCTCTGGAGCATCGACATGGCCCACAAAGACGCGGCACTCATGCAGGGTGCGGCACATCACGAGCGTCTGCCGGTCGTCGATGCAATCGAGGGACTCCTACGCAACGTCTCCGACCGCGGGCTCGGTGCGCTCGATCTCGCCGCGGTAGGGAAACGCTAAAATGGATCTCAATCCGCAAGCGAAGCAGATGGCCGACGAGTCCATGGTGCGCAACCTGGACGCGCAGGCACGGGCGATCTGGCCGCAAGAGGCGATTCTGCTCCAGCGTTACGTATTACCGGCGCACGCGTACGTGCTCGACGCCGGATGTGGAACGGGCGAACTGGCCGCACGCATCGCCGATCTCTTCCCGCAGGCGCGCATCCTCGGCGTCGACATCGTCGACGAACACCTCGAACTCGCCCGGCGGCGCTGCGCCGGGCACGGATCGCGCGTCCGCTTCGAACATCAGAGCATCTACGAACTCGACGCTCCGGACGCGACCTTCGACTTGACGCTCTGCCGTCACGTCCTGCATTCGATTCCGGACGCGGATCGAGTCGTTGCCGAGTTGGCGCGCGTCACGCGTCCCGGCGGTTACCTGCACCTCATCCCTGAAGATTACGGAATGCTCCAGTTTGGGCGCGGCGCCGAGCTCGATCCGCGCGACTTCTGGCACGAAGTCCCGGCAACAATGAGCCGCGCTACCGGTGTCGATCTTTTCGTCGGACGCCACGCGTACGGGATCTTCGCACGACTCGGCCTCGAAGAGATCGTCGTCGATTACATCGTGGTCGACACGGTTCGCGTACCACGCGAGACCTTTGCCACGATCCTGGAGGCTTGGCGCGACGGGTATGCGGCATCGATCGGCGAGACCACACCGATTACGCAGAGCCAGGCCGAAGCGTACTTCAATCAGATGATCGCAAACGTACGCGACCCGCAGGGATACGCGGTCTGGATGGTGCCGGTCGTTAGCGGGCGCGTGCCGGAGCGACGGTAGGCGCTCGTCACGGCGGCGGAAGTGGTAAGGCGGTGCGTCGCGGCAACGGCGACCCGGTCCATTGCGGACGCGGCGTCGGCGATACGGGCGGCGTAAAGACCGCGCTGGGCGCCGCCGACGCAAGCGCCGGATTAAATGGCGTCGGTGACTCGAGCGGACCGCGTACGGGAATCGTCACGAGCAACCGGCGGGCGGCAGGATCGTAGCGCACCGATGCTCCGAGCGATCTCAAGACCGGTCCGGCAGGTACGTACGCGTCGTTGAACTCACCCAAACCATTCGTCGAGAGCAGCACGCGTATCCGACGACCGTATCGTTCGACGACCAACGTGTTGCCCTCTACCCAGAGTCGATCGGCGAGCCGCGTCAAGAGCGGCGAAACCGGCACGAAGACGCGCCCTTCCGCAAGGTACGAGCGTTGGTAAGCGGCAAGAGGGCGCCCGTCGACGATCACGGCGACCGGCACCCCCGGTGGGAATAGCGGCACGTTCCACGATATACCGCCTGGAATGCACCGACTCATCTCCGCCTTTCGCCGAGCCCTCCAGCGCTTCGCTCGCGACGGTTGCGCGTTCCACGCTCAGTCGGTGGCATTCAACGCGATCTTCGCGCTCTTTCCATTGAGCGTCCTAACGCTGAGCGCGCTGACGATGGTGCTCCCCGAGTCCGAGCACCGCGCACTGGCCTTCTTCAATACGCTGGCACCGACGCTCCACGACTATATCGTGAACAACCTGGAAACGTACATCTACGGTCGCGGCATCTCGAGCGTCATCGCGCTCGCCTTCCTCCTTTGGTCGGGAAAGAATCTCTTCATGGGCCTCGCGTACGCCCTCGACCGCGCGCTCAACGTTCCCAAGGGACGTCCGCTGGTCCACAATCTCGCGCTCTCGCTAGTCATGCTTCCGGTAACCGCCATACTCTTGATCGTCGCAATCGCGTTGCCGATCGCGCTCTCGATAACGTTCCACGTCGCGGGGATCCACGATCCGCGGCGCGTTACCCATATCCTCGCGTATCTACTCTCGATCGCGCTGGTCTTCATCGTCGCCGTGGTGCTCTACCGGTGGCTGCCGAACCAAACGGTCTCGTGGGCTTTTGCCTTCCGGGGCGCCGGCGTAGTCGCGATCGCGTGGCCGGTCGTCCAGTACGCCTTCGCCGCCTACCTTACGCATGTCGACTTTACGCACGTCTACGGCGCGCTGACCGCGCCGCTCGTCTTGCTTCTCTGGTTCTATTGCATCGGCTCGATCTTTCTCTTCGGTGCCGAGTACAGTATCGCGTGGCAGACCGGACATCCGGCTCTACGACGCGAAGAACCCGCGGTTAATGCGTAAGAGAATCTCGCCGCGCGGCCTTTTCGGCCTGGCCGCGCTCTGTTTGGCGCTTACCTTCGCCACGGCCGCGGCACCGCCGACACCGGCACCGTCGGCACCGTCAGCCAAACCGACCGCGACGCCCGCTGCGACGCGAACCGTTACGCCCGCCGCGTCGGCGACTGCTTCGCCCCCTGCCGGACTCGAAGCGCAGCCGATCGTTCTCATCTATCCGTTCGACGTGCAAACCGGCGCGGATCCGCGGATCGGTGCCGCGATCGGGCAGATCCTCGCTCAAGAGATGATCGCCGCGGGCGGAATCACCGTGCCGGCGGTTCCGCAAGGTGTCAAACGCGCCGATTTTCTGGAGAACGCGCACTCCGCGCACGCCGACTTCTACATTAGCGGCTACGTGACGCCGGTCGGCGATAGTGCCGCCGTCGTCGAACAGGTCGTCAGCGTGGGGAGCGGCGTCATTCTCTTCTCGCAGACGGCGCAAGTATCGAGCGTGGCCGACGTAGCCTCGCAGTCACTGCAGGCGCGTTCGCAGATATTGGCCTTCGTCGGTCGAGGAACGCAAAACGTCGAAACGCAGCCGTCGAACTCTCCTGCGCCCAGCTCGACGAACGGCGCGCAGGTCCCGCTTCGGGGACTCAGCAGCATCGTTAATTCGGTCTTCAAGCACAAGGGTGCGACACACACCCCATCGCCGGGGCCGGTCGTAAAGCCGTCGCGCGGTGTCATCGTTGCGGCCGTCACCGCTTCCGGACCGGTCGCGCCGGACGACCTATCGGGCGCCGGGCGCGAGCTCTACTTTACACTCAACGTCCACTTCAACGCGCAAATGACCGCAATTGCGTCGAACGTGGCGCAGTCGGCCGATGCAATCTGCGGCGCGAATCGCGACAACACGATCGCGACGGGATCGCTGCAACAGTTGCCTTCGCATCATGGAAAGCAGTATGCGTTCGACCTCTACGTCTATACCTGTTTCGGCGCGACGCTCGATCACGAAACCGGCAAGGGCTCTTCCTCGAAGAGCGCCGTAGATGCGGCGGTTGCCGCATACTTGCTCGCGCACCCCGACAATAGCTAGGGCTCGGAGGAGCCGATCGGTTCGAGCAATCCCTCCGGCGGATCGATAAATATTCGCCGGCTCGGCAGATCGATCTCGGCGACGATCGCGCGTACCATCGGCACCATCGCACCGTTGACCACGAGCATGTCGCTCGCGGGAAAATGCTCGACGCGTTCGACGGTTCCGTACGCACTGCCGTCGCGACCGACAACCGAACAGCCGACGAGATCGTCGTCGAGAAACTCTCCGTCGTCGAGCGCAATCGCAGCACGCGGCGCGTAGAGCAACGCTCCCAAAAGGGCCTCCGCGGCACCGCCGTCGTCGACGCCGTCTATTCGAACGAGCAGGCGCCCCTTATGCGGCCGGACCGCATCGACGCGAATCGCTCGAGCTTCGCCGTGCTGCACGCAGCGCAGCATTTCGCCCGCGCAAATGACGGTGCGACCCGCGCTGGTCGGGTCGCACTTCAACTCTCCGCGAACGCCGAACGCCCCGGCAATCCGCCCTACGACGACGAACTCGTCAGCTGTCACCCTGAGTTGTCACCCTGAGCCTGTCGAAGGGCTGTCGAAGGGTCACTCCGACCCTGTGGAAGGGTCATCCTCGAGGCCTCGTGCCGCTTCTTCGCTGTCCAGAATGTCGACGGCGACGCGCCCTTCGGCCGTCGCCCGCACGACCGTCCGCAACGCCTGCGCGACGCGCCCGCTGCGTCCAATCACTTTTCCTAGATCTTCCGGATCGACGATCAGCTCGATGACCGGCTGCGCCTGTTCGTCGACGAAGAGCTCGACGCTGACGGAGTCGGGCTTCTGCACGAGTTTGCGCGCGAGAAAGCTCAGCAGTTCGGTTGCGCGGCGATGTCCGGCCCACGGATCCCCTCCGGCATCTGGCTTCCGGTCGCGACGCACGTTTGGACGGGACGGCCGCGGAGCCGACTCCTGTCGAGGTGCCGATTCCCGTCGAGGTGCCGATTCTTGTCGAGGTGCTGGTTCTTTACGCGACAGCTCTTTGCGCGGCGAGGCCTTCCGCTCGGGTTCTTCAACGTCTGTCTCACTGAAAAGACCAAATTCGTCGTCGAATGCGCTCACGACGCGCTACCCTCGGCGCTCTTGGGCTTGCGCTTCGTTGTCGGGATCGGTCCGCGCTCCATGATCCCTTTCTCGGCGAAGAGCCGCCGAACGGTATCGGATGGCTGCGCGCCCTTTTCGAGCCACTGCCGCGCCTTCTCTTCGTCGACGACGACGGTTCGCGGCTCGGTGCGCGGGTTGTAATGTCCCAGAATTTCGATGAATCGCCCGTCGCGCGGTGCGCGCGCGTCGGCCACGACGAAACGGTAGGTCGGCTGTTTCTTTGCGCCGATGCGGCGCAACCTAATTTTTACCATGCTTTTATTATAAACTCCGCCTGCTTCGGCTCAACTGCTTGGTCATTTGCCGCGCCTGGTCGAACTGCTTCACGAGCCGGTTCACGTCGGAGACCTGGGTGCCGGAGCCGAAGGCAATTCGTTTACGGCGCGATCCATTCAGGATTCCGGGGCTGCGACGCTCGGCGCGCGTCATCGAGCAGATGATCGCTTCGACTTTCGTAAATTCGCGTTCCGGAATCTCGAAATTTTTCGGCAGCGCTTTCGATAGGCCCGGGATCATCTTCACGAGATCGTTGAACGAACCGAGTTTGCGCACTTGCCGCATCTGCTCGAGGAAATCGTCGAGCGTAAAGGTCTGTTTGAGGAACTTCTCTTCGAGTTTTTTCGCTTGATCTTCGGAGTAGAGGCTGCGCGTCTTCTCGATCAGCGTGAGCGCGTCGCCCATACCCAAGATGCGCGACGCGAGCCGTTCCGGATAGAAAGGCTCGAGCGCCGCGAGCTTCTCGCCCGTACCGATGAACTTGATCGGGGCGCCGGTGACGCTATGAATGGAGAGCGCAGCTCCGCCGCGCGTATCGCCGTCGAGCTTGGTTAAAATCACGCCCGTGATGGCGAGCCGGTCGTGGAAGCCCTGTGCGACGCTCGTCGCCTCCTGGCCCGTCATCGCATCGGCGACGAGCAGAATCTCGCGCGGCTGGGCGACCTCTTTGATTTGTGCGAGTTCCTCCATTAACGGCTCGTCGATTTGGAGGCGTCCCGCGGTGTCCACGATCGCGGTCGATAAGCCGAGTCTTCGCGCCTCCGCGACGCCCGCGCGAACGATCTGGACCGGATCCTTCGACGCGTCTTCGTAGACGGGAAGGCCGATCTGCTTGCCCAGCGTCTTGAGCTGCTCGATTGCCGCGGGGCGATAGACGTCGGCCGCGATCAGCAGCGAACGCCGGCCCTGCTCCTTTAAACGCAGCGCGAGCTTAGCTGCCTGCGTCGTCTTACCGGATCCTTGCAAACCCACGAGCATGATCACCGAAGGCGGCGCGTCGGAAAATTGAAGGCGTGCGCGCCCCGAACCCGTCGGCGGACCCAGCAGTTCGACGAGCTCGTCGTGAACGAGTTTGAGGATCGTCTGCGCCGGCGTCAGCGACTCGAGAACATTTGCGCCCACCGCGCGTTCCTTGACGCGCGCGACGAAGGCCTTGGCCGCGGCGAGCGAAACGTCGGCTTCGAGCAAGGCCACGCGCACTTCGCGCAGCGCCTCGGCGACCTCGGCTTCGCTAATCCTGCCGCGCCCGCTGAGACGATCGAAGATCGCTCCCAGGCGCTCTTGGAGTTGATCGAACAATGCGGTTTAGGACGTAGAAGAGCCGGCCGTCGTTTCGTCGATGCGCTTGACTGCATCGCCGACTGTCTTGATCTTCTCTGCTTCCTCGTCCGGAATGTCGATGTTGAACTCGGTCTCGAATGCCATCACCAGCTCGACCTGATCGAGCGAGTCGGCACCCAGATCGTCGGTGATCGACGCTTCCGGCGTCACTTCCGACTCGTCGACGCCGAGTTGCTCGACGATGATCTTCTTTACTTTATCGAAGGTGGTGGGCATTACGTCTCCTTTTTAGACTATTGAGCTCCGGGAGGAGCGTCACATCAAGATGCCGCCATCGACGACGAGCGTTTGACCGGTGATGTATCCGGCGGCGTCGGAGCACAGGAAGGCTACGACTCCGCTGACATCTTCCGGCTTCCCGGCCCGGCCGAGAGCGGCCTGTTTGATCAAAAACTCCCTAGCGGCATCGGGCATCTTTTCAGTCATAGCCGTCTCGATAAGACCCGGCGCGACGGCGTTGACTCTTATATTCCTCGAACCCAACTCCTTTGCCAGCGATTTGCAGAGGCCGATGAGGCCGGCCTTCGAGGCAGCGTACGCGGCCTGGCCGGCGTTGCCGATCATACCGACGATGCTGGTCACGAGCACGATCGAACCGGCCCGCTGCTTCATCATCGGCTTCGCAACCGCGCCGCAGAGATAGAACGCCGACTTGAGATTGACGTCGATCATGCGATCGATCGTCTCCGGTTTGAGCCGCAACAATAATCCGTCGATGGACTGGCCGGCGTTGGCTACGGCGAAGTCGATGCGCCCGAATCGCTCTATTGCCTCGCCGACGATTCGTTCGATCGCCACTTGATCGGTCACGTCGCCCTCGAAGACGTGAGCGACGGCGCCGGGTCGAACATTCGCGCAGGCTGCGGCGCTCTCCGCAAGCGCGCTCACGTCACGTCCAACGAGCGCTACATCGGCGCCGTGACGCGCGAACTCGACGGCGATCGCGCGCCCGATCCCCCGGCTGCCGCCGGTAATCAGCGCCGCCTTGCCCGCCAGGTTCATACGCTCGCCTCGGCGCCCTCGAGCACGCCGCGCAATCGCTCCACGCCCGCGAAATCGCTTACGGTCATCGTGGACGGCACGCCGGGCATTCGTTTCATCAGCGCGCTCAGTACGCCGCTGGCCCCGAACTCCACGACCATATCGGGATCGTAGGTAAGGATTCGCTCCGCCGTATCGTGCCAGCGAACCTCGTCGACAACCGAACGAATGAGATTCGCGTTGATGGTCTCGACGTCGCGATATGGCCGCCCGTCGACGTTCGAGACGACGTCGATTGACGGCAGCGAGAAACGGCTCGCTGCGACGGCCTCGCGAACGCGCGCGACGGCGGGCTCCATCAGCACGCTATGCCAGGCTCCCGAAACGTTGAGCGGGACGACGCGCTTGGCGCCCGCGTCGAGCATGGCCTGGCCCGCGGCTTGGACGGCGTCGAACTCGCCGCTGATCACGATCTGCGTTGGGGAGTTGAAGTTCGCCAATCCGATACGCCCGCGATCGTGCAGACGTGCGAGCACATCGCGAACCTGCGCCGTGTCGAGACCCAAGATCGCCGACATCCCGCCCCGCGCGCGCTGCGCCGCGGCCTGCATCGCCTTGCCGCGTTCGCTGACGATACGCAGAGCGTCTTCGAACGAGAGCGACGTCGCCACGACGAGACTGCACAGTTCCGCGAAGGAGTGACCGGCGGTAACGACCGGCGCTAAGGCGTCGCCGACGGCGTAGTAAAGGGCGAGATTCGTCGTAAAGATCGCCGGTTGGCTGAACTCCGTCTCCCGCAGTCTCTCTTCGGGACCCTCTCGTTGCATCGCGAGCAGGTCGTAGCCGAGCATCGCCGCCGCGCGATCGAAGAGATCGCGCGCGACGGGCGCGTTCGCTGCAACGTCACAGCCCATCCCGACGCCCTGGGAGCCTTGTCCCGGAAAGACGACGGCGATGCGCACTACGCGGCCCAGCGCCAGGCGACGGCGCCCCACGAGAGGCCGCCGCCGAAGGCGACGAAGACGATGAGGTCTTTGGGCTTGATGCGTCCGGCGCGAACCGTCTCCGAGAGCGCCATCGGTATCGAGGCGGCCGAGGTATTGCCGTACTCCGCAATGTTGATGACGACTTTTTCGTCGGGAAGGTCGAGGTAGCGAGCCGTCGCGCCGATGATGCGCCGGTTCGCCTGATGTGGAATCAGAAATGTAACGTCGCTTTTGGTCAATCCCGCGCTCCGCAGAACCGTATCGGTCGATTCGACCATACGCTGCACCGCGAGCTTAAACGTTTCGCGGCCTTGCATGTGAATGAGATGGACCTTTGCATCGAGGGCGGCGTGATCGAGCGGGCGGCGCGCGCCGCTTCCCTGCGCGTAGAGAAGCTCGGGCCTGCTCCCATCGGCGCCCAACGACGATGCGAGAAAGCTATCCTCGGCGCTTTGCTCTAAAACGACCGCTCCTGCACCGTCGCCGAAGAGGATCGCGGTCGAGCGATCGTGTTTGTCGAGAATCTTCGAGAGCGTCTCTGCGCCGATGAGCATGATCCGCCGATAGACGCCCGAGCGTATCAAACCCGACGCGACGGTCAGTCCGTAGATAAAGCCGCTGCACGCGATCCCGATGTCGAAGGCCGGCTTCTCGCTCACGCCCAGCTTCGCGGCAACGAGGCAGGCCGTCGCCGGAAAATAGTAATCCGGCGTTACCGTCGCGACGATGAAACAGTCGATCTCGTGCGCTTGCAGACCGGCGTGCACGAGAGCGGCGCTCGCCGCTGCCGATGCGACGTCGCTAGTCGCCTCCTCCTCGGAAGCCCAGTGCCGGCGCTTCATTCCCGTGCGGGTCGTGATCCATTCGTCGGAGGTTTCCAACCATGCTTCGAGATCTTGATTGCTGACGACGCGCTGCGGCGCGTAATGCCCGACGCCGACGATCTTCACGCCAGAGGGCAACACGAACCGCTAACCGGCCGGCTCGTCTTGCATCTTGATGACTTGGCGTCCCTTATACGTCCCGCAGGTCGAACACGCGAAATGCGGCCGTTTGGGTTGATGGCATTGCGAGCAGAGGACGGTGGTGACATCCCCCAGCTTCCAGTTGGCCGCGCGACGGCTTCGGGTCTTGCTGCGCGGCGTCTTCCATTTTAAGTTGGCCACATTACTCTCCGTTTCAAAAAGATTGCGCGGGCTCGCACGAGCATTCGCCCGCATTCCGATTCGCCCCGCACCCGGGACAGAGGCCGCGGCACTCGGCGCGGCATCGCAATCCCATCGGCAGGGCGCTCAGCACGCTCTGCTGCGCCAGATCCGCGACGTCCAGCCGTCCCCCGATCAAGACGTTGCTCTCGCCGAACGGGTCGACGTCGCGACCGTGAGTGGGGTCGAACCGCTCGTCGACCTCCACGTGCATTTGGAGATCCACGTCTTCCAGGCAACCGTCGCATCCACCGTGGACCCGAGCATCAACGGTGCCCTCGACCGCAAGCATCCGATCGGCCTGACGAAGCTCGAGCTCAATGCGGACCGGGTCCGGGAAGGCCAGCCCCTCAAACGGTTCGAGGCGTATCTCGTCCTCGACCACCATAAGCTGCCGGCTGCCCGCGAGAAGCCCGCTGATATCAACCTTGTGCGAACGATCCATAAACGCAACGACGCCGCAGCACGAGGCCCCGCCAGCTAGGCAGGGCCGCCACGGACTTTGCCATTCTAGAACCCCCTAGCGCGCCTTGTCAAACGCGACCGGCCGGGGGATAGAAGCCCTACCATGAGCATCGATCCGACCGCCTCCAGACTCGCCGGGGAAGGAGTCACGTTCGCCCCGGCGATCGCGAGTGCAGCGCGGCGCTATCGCCTCGATCCCGACCTGCTGGCGGCGGTCGCCGCCCAGGAGACCGGCGGCCCCGATAGCAACGCTGGGCGAAACGTGGTCGGCGACGGCGGACATGGCCGGGGTGTCTTTCAGATCGACGATCGCTGGCATGCCTTCGCCTCGACCCCCGCCGCGATGGATCCGGCGCAGAACGCCGATTACGCGGCCGGCATGATCTCCGGTCTGATCAAGCGCTACGGCGGGAACGTCCACGAGGCGCTCTCGGCCTATAACGCCGGCTCGCCGACCGCGACGGGAACGACGACCCGTTGGTCCGACGGCACCGAGCTGGGTTACGCCGACTCCGTGCTGCGCCACTATCATCGGCTCAACGGCGAGTCGCCGCAATCGACGGCGGTCGCCGAATCGAGTGAGGCGGTTGCGTCGGTCGGAGCGCTGCAATCGCGCGCGCAGAGCCTTCCGCTCGCACCCCCGATGTCGCCGGCCTGCCTGTTTGCACCACATTCCGCTCGCAGCTACCGCGAGCAAACCACCGATTATCTTGCACTGCTCGACAGCGACAACGACGAGAAAAACTCGTAGAAAAGGAGCCACCACGTGTCATTCTTGCCCGCACTTGAAGGAACGCTCGCAGCCAAACCGGTCGCCGGCGCGATTGAGGGCGCGCTCGGCGGTTCGATCAAAGCGCCCGTGAGCGGGATGCTGCTCGCGCCGGTCTCGGGCGAGGTCAGCGGATCGCTCCAGAGTTCGGCGATCGCCGAGATCGGCAACCTCATCTCTTCGATCGGTTCGCTCTCCGCCCAAGCGCGAAATCTTCCGATGAGCCCGCCGAGCCTACCCGGCTTGCCGCAAAGTCAAGGTTACAAACCGCAAGCGACCGACTACACGCAGTTCAGCGACGACTCGAACTGATTCCGTCACAAGGAGCAACGACATGGCATTCCTGCTTCCGGTCCTCGAAGGCCTCGGCTCGGGACTGCTCGGCAATGCGATCGGCGGCGCCCTCGGATCGGGTACCGCCGGCAATGCCGAGAACTCGGCGATGAACGCACTCAATACGCAAGACGAAACCTTCCAGCTCGGAATGTACGGCTCGGAGGTTCAGAACCAAGAACAGCTGCAGATGCAATCCGAAGTCTTCGATCAGATGATGGACGAGCGCAGCGAGAACATGCGTGAAGTCGACACGCTGCGAAATGTCGACATGGCGCAGCGTAAGATGGACGCTTTGCGCACCATCGCGACAAGGAAAATGCTTCTTTCCGTCGCGCGCCACATTCGTGCCGAGACCCGGTAGGGTACCTATGCTGAACACTTGGGGCGCCGAATACGGTCTATTTGACAAAGGCTCCCCTAAACAGAGGGCCAGGCAGACGTCGATTTGCTGTTACCCGCCCGCTCAGACGGCTGAAGCGCGGTTACGCTTCCGCAGGACCTCCGAGGATGGGGAACGGTAGACTACGACTGTGCCGACCGACGTCGAGCGAGAACCCTTACGACGGATCCTCCGGGACGCCGATTCCGAGATTGCTGATCTCTACGAGGGCGGCATTCGAATCGCTGAATGGCCCTCGTTCCCGGCGCGGGGACCGATTCTCGCGCACGTCGTGCGCGAGTTGCGCAAAGGCATTCCCGACGCGATCCTGGGCAAGGCCGATTCGCATCTCGACTACCATCACGAACTTGCGCCGGTTCAGGCCGCCTGGGAGCAGATACGACAAGCGCTCCCCGACTCCACGCAGATGCTGGAACCCGACGCGACCATGGCCGTGCCGATCGATGTGGTGCGCACACTCGACAACGTTCTTCGGGCCGACGTCGACGTTGGCAACTTCCTCAGACAGAGATTCGTGACAATGTGCGCCGTCGTGAACGGCGAAGAGCCCTGGTCCGGGAACGCACTGCTCGCGGAACAGTGGATGAACCTCAGCTTTCACGGCATCGCGCACATGAGTGTCTCAGACTCCGAGCAGCTAGCTCTCGATGGCTTTGCGACGTTGGAAAGTCTCGCGTTGCGCGTCTTTGCGTACGCGGCCGACCGTGAGCCCGCCATCCGAGAACGCGCGTCCACTGCGACTGCGGCGACGATCGTGCAGCACGTACGTCAACTCGTCACGCTTCACGAGCACTACGTTTTCTTCCAGGCTTTGCGGAGTCCGGATCTGATCGAGGCGCTGGACGCCGCGAATCTGTTCACGATTCCAAGCGAGAACTCTCCGGTCTACTGGCCTCAGGGCGACTACCTCGTCGCCATGGCCGAACGAGCGCCCGAGCGCGTCACCAAAATCCTTACACGCCTCGAACCCCGGCATCCGGGCACCCGCTATCAGTTGCTGCAGGGTGTCCTCAAACTGCCCGGCGCGTCGTTGCTGTCCCTCGCACGCAACGCACTCTGGCTCCGCGTGCAACCGAACATCCGCTACCGTAGCGACTATATCGATCTCGTCCATCTAATTGCCGAGGCGGGCGATATCGACCTCGCCCTCAAGTTCGCGAAGCGCGTTTTGCAGCTTGTCTCGGAGGCGCCACCTTCTGACATCGCTGGCTTCGATCATCCCCGCGCCGTACCGGCTGTCGGCGAAACCGCGTACGAATCGGTGCTCGAACGTCTGGCGACAGCGCTGGAATCGGTCGACCCCATGCGAGTCCTTTCCCTGCTCGCGTCCACGTTGGATGCGGCGATCCGCATCGAACGATACGACCGTTACGATTGGGGCACGCCATCGTTCCGCGACATGCTCGCCGAGCGACCCGACTACGGCGACGCAAAGACACGCCTTGCGGCGGCGATCGTGCGGCTAGCGTTCAAGACTGCCGAAACGCGCGCAGATGCCGTGCTCCAATTCCTTCGCGAGCGCTCCCGGAACAAACGCACCTACACACGTATGGCACACGCGGTCGTCGTTCGCTACAGTCTGGCGGACGACGCTGAGCGGTTCATGCGCGAATGCGCGGACGGATGGCGGAATGCCGATCCCGAGCACGTCGCGCTCGTCGAGCGATTTTATCCCGGCCTGTCCGAAGAGGCGCGCGCTGAGATCGCCGCGTTCGCCCACGAAACGCTGCGGGACCTATTAACGGGATACTTCGAGCGGCAAGGCGTCGGCGCGGACGCGATCGAGCAACGGGTCTACGCGACGCTAGCGCGCGCTTTTGGATCCGCCGCAAGCGCGATTCCCGCACCTTTGCGGGCGCGCGTAACCGACGCTGTTGCAAGCGCACAAGTTCCGATACAGCCACCGTCGTTCGAGCATCTCGCCACATTGGCGCCTAGAGCCGTCGCAGCGGAGTTGCACCGGTGGCTCCCAACCTCAGATACTCCCTTCGACACACCCTGGTCGGTCGGAAGCGCGTTGCGCATTCTCTTCGAAAGACACGGAGCAGATTGGCTCTCGGATTTGGAGGCATGCCGAGCAATACCGGACTATTTCCTCGGCTGGGCATTCAACGGGCTGCATGGTTACCGCAGGACGACCGGCGCACCGAACGACGAAGCGATCCTTTCGCTAAGCGATTACGTCCTCGCACGTGCAGTAGAGAGTTTGCGATCCGGCGACCCGATGCGCCTGGGTATTGCGCGTCACCTGGGCCAAGGCGTCGGCCTACTTCTGGCGGATGTGGCGAAGGTGCCAGACACCGACGATGCGATCTCGCGCATGCTCGGCCTCGCCCGCACGCTGGCGAACGTTCACCCTACGGAAACCTCTGAGGTCGACACCTCTCCGTACTCAGGCCCGCAATCGGCACTCGGCGAGCCGCGCGCACTTGCCGTCGTCATAGCTGCAGAGCTGCTACTCAGAGCACATCATAACGGCTTGAACACGACGGGCATCGCCGACCTTTACGATGAGCTTGCCGCGGACGATAGCATACCGGTGCGCGGAGCACTCGGGCAATTTTTCAGTTGGTTCGCGACTACGCACGAGGCGCGCGCCGAGGATTGGGCGCGGCGCATTTTCCTGAGCGGCGAGGAGGACGCGGATCGCGCCGCGTGGGCGGGCTACGTGACTTTCAGCGACGTGAACGCAACATCTCATCGGCTCCTGCGCGGCGCCTATGAACTCCGGCTGCTCGAAACCACGCTACACAGCAATCCATCGGAGAGCGTTGAGGAACGCAGGACAACCGAACACGAAGTGCACATCCAGATCCTCTGGCATGTATGGGTTTTGATAGCTAACCGCGTCGAACGTTTCGAAGATCCAGCGTCGCTGGCAAACGTCATGCTGGAGAACTCCGACCCACGGCTCGTCGAGGAATTGCTGCGTCGCATTGGGCACACGCTCGAACGGGACGGCGCGAGCCCGCAGGGCGAGGTCATCCTGGCGGAGGCGATGGCGCTCTGGACCCGAGTGCGCGAACGAATAGCCGGCGGCACGTATCCCATCGAGGCCCTCACCGCCTTTCCGTCGTGGGCAAAGGTCTCCACTTTGCCGAGTGGATGGCGTCTCGACGAGATCGAGCGCGTTTTCGACACTCGCGACCGCAAGAACGTCGTCCTTAACTCCGAGGACCTCGTCGAGGGCCTGATCGAGATTGCAGCGGTGGAGCACAAACGGGCGTTGCGATTGATGGAGCGCCTCGCAAGAGCGACCCAGATCGATGCGCTCGTCGCTCTTCAACTCCATGCAGGCCCTCTTCTTCGCGAGGCCGTCCGCGGAGACGAAGAGGAGGCGCATCTGGCCAGGCGCATCAACTCCGTACTTGTATCGAACCATCGTCCGAATCTTCTAGCCGACGAAGACCCTGTTGATCCTTGAACGTGATCGCAGTAGTCTATTTACGTGAGCTAATGCCTCACGTTGGCGTGGCATGACCGGAGGCGGAAGCCTTCCACCTCCGAATATAACTGGCTTCCCCCAAAAAAGAAGCGCCCGCGGTTTTAATGCGAGCGCTTCTGTGCCTTGGAACTTTGTGCTTCGACCACTGAGATGCAGACAGTCTATCCAAATACGAATCGTCCTAAACTTCGAACCCCTTACTACTCGACACCAGAAGCGCTCCTACGTGATCGCCGATGTGCTGCTCCGACAGGGTGCGATCTGCGCACTCGCGTCACACGAGTGTTCAGAGAATTCCGCCACTGCCATCCTCGTCGGGAAGCTCACTTCGGTTTGCGGCCATGCCAATCGCTGCCGCCGCCCTCACGACGCCATCGCGTGTGAGCGCGAAGTGCATTTGTCGTGTCGCGCCGGTCGAGTCTTGGACGAAGGTCGCCGCTACCGACTGCCCCGATGGCCGGAGGTACACTGTCAATGCCCGATAGGCGTAGATGGTGGAGCCCTGCTCAGTTCGGACGTCGGCCGCCTCGCGCACGAAACTCGGCGGGGTCAAGGCCGATCGCAGTTGTTCACTCCACTCCTCGGAGGTGATCGGATTTAGCACGAGCCCTTACTTTTCCGTCGAGGTCCGATTTTCTTCGGTCGTCGCAGCATCCCGAAACCCCTCGTTTGGGCTGCCCAGCTTCAGAGCTGCTCCTGCTATCGTAACACTTGTTACGCTCAAAGTAAGGTCGCCAATCATCGATTTGGTATCGAGCCGTTGATTAGCATAACAAGTGTTCGCTTCTGCTGTACATGCGCTGCTGTCGCATTTTGCGTCGAAAAAGACTGCGTCTAAAGCTGCCTCTTAAGGTACGCGCGGGTGCGCGTGTGGAGTGACCCCGCCAAACCCGGCAACTTTTCCCGACGAGAACTCCTATTTATCGGACGTTGCGAACGGCGGGGGTGTAAAGGCAGCGCTGCAACGCGACACGTTAAGATGCTTGGCCGAACCGGCTCGTACGAACTGCACGATTAAAGCGTCGACGCAGGGCGTTTCCGTGGTGTGGCCGGCCCCCGCGACGATCACTTGCCGGGCGTTGGGTAGAAACCCCCGTGCCTCTGTTGCGAATCGCGGCGGCGTAGTAGGGTCATCGGAGCCGCTAATCAACAAGATCGGCAACTCGCTGCGCACGGCATCGTCAAAGCTTGGAGGCATCGACGCAACGTTCCAAATAGAGCACGCGCGTTGCTGCGCGCGAAAACGGGCGTCGCCGGCAAATGAGGCGTACGCGGCAATTCGAACCTCGCGCTCCGAAATAAATGGCATTTCATCGGCGCACGTATACGATAGGAACGCGCCCCAGTTCAGAGCTCGAGCCAGGGCCTGCGACATACCGTCAACGAGCTCCCCCATCGGGATGTAGTCGCCGTCGTATGCGCGTTCGATGACGAATGGCACCGTTGCAGCGTTTTGCGGATCGTATAAAGCCTGGCGCAGCCGATCCACAAAGACTTCCTTTGATAATGGAATAGTTTCAAAGGTGCCACGGGTACCGCTTTTCACCGGGACACTTAGTGAACCAAGATCAAATCGACGAATCACACTCAACCAGGGCGCGTTAGCGGAGCGCTTCGGAGTTAGTCGCATTCCCGTGCGCGAAGCGTTGCGGCAACTGGAGTCAGACGGCGCGATCGTCTATGTGCCCAACCGCGGCGCGATCGTCGCAGAGTACTCCCCGGATGACATTAAAGAGCGTTTTGAAATTCGCGGGGTCTTGGAGCCGCTGGCGCTAGGTATGGCCGTGAAGCATCTATCGAACGACGACGTGGCAAAGGCCCAGCACGAGCATCTGGCCATGAAGGAGGTGGCCGAGCCGAAGTTCTGGGGCAAGCACCATGCAGCGTTTCACCGCGCGCTATACGAGCCGGCCCGACGTCCTAGATTATGCGCAATGATTGATACGCTCTACGTTGATTTTATCGCGATGTTGCCGGACCGAGCTGCCTTCGAAGCATTTCGGGGAGGCCAGCAGCGAGACCACGCGACGATTTTGAAGGCCTGTGCAAGGCGCGACGCGGCCGCCGCACAAAAAGCTCTGTCCGAGCATCTGGCTAAAAATTGCGATATCGTGATGGCTCGAGCCGCGAAGAATGCTGCCTCAAGTAAAAGCTAGAGGACGCCGCCGCTTAGGTTAGTGCGGACAGGGCCTGCGCCAGCTGCTTGACCGCTGCCTGCTGAAGCTGATACATGACGAAGTAGCCTCTGCGCTCCTGACTGAGCAAACCGCAACTCAAAAGCCTGCGCAGGTGCTTCGAGACGACCGGTTCCGACTGGTTAAGAAATCCTGCCAGTTCTCGAGTCGATAAATCGCGCTCCCGTAAGAGCTCGGCGATTCGAAGCCGGAGGGGGTCGGCGAGCGCTCCCAGCACCTGCACCAAGCCGTCCGGGTTCGCCAGCCTCCGCGTTCTTGACGGGAGCGGAGGTAACCCATAGGTTATGACACAGCGCGGTGCGCCTGAATCCTTCCGAAAAAACGTCTGAATATGAGGCCAGCAGAAAAACGACGGCGTGAGCAGGGCAACATTCGCATCAGTTAGCTTCAGTGTCGCGCTACCTCCGGGAACATCGAGGACTGCCCCTTGGCGCCCCCCGTGGACCACAAGCCCCGGCGAAAGTGTGCGTAGCATTGCCGCCACTCCTTGTTCGCGCAAGATGCGTCGCCGCATAACAATGTCGTCAAGGAGCCTTTGGCTGATCGATCCCCAGCTGTGAGCGATCGCCCGATCGTAGAATTCAGCAATCACCTCGCAGAATGACTGCAGACTACCCGAGGGCGATTCAAGGAAGCCCTTCAATGCTCCCGGGGGCCCAGAATGCGCGCGCAGGTGCTCGGCTGCAGCCCTTCGATACCAACGCGGGCGCCGAATTCGATCCATGTCTGCCGCAGTAAAAAGCCGCGCGCCGCTGAGCCTTTTTACGACTGCATCGAGGTAGCGCGCTGGATGAGAGAGTAACACTTGAAGTTCCGACTCAAGGGAGTGCTCAGACGAATCGGTCCACAAAAAAGCGAACGTTTCGACGGAAGGCTCCAGGAAGAATCGCAATTCTTCAACCTTCCGACGGAGACTGCGCGAAACGCGCCGGCGGGCATCACGGACCCACGGCATCTGTTCGGCATGATGCGATGGGTTTAAGAACACCTCCATGGCTCGCAGGCACTCGCGCACGGTGGAGAAGCCGAATCTAAGATGTTGGGCACGGAGGTCGAGGATTTGCATTGATTGTCGAATTGGACAATTAGTTGCCGAGGCCCTGCGATTTGATCTAGCATGAGATACATGTTGCGTTTCATGTGTGCCTTGCTCGTTATGCTCATTTTCTCGTTAGCTGCGGTGTGTCGGGCCTCAAGTGCTTACTCCGCGTTAGCAAAACCTGTCGATCCGCCAATCGTTGAGAACCTACGCGAGGTACTGCACAAGCTAGTCGCCGAGGATAGGTTTTCCGGAGCGGTGCTTCTTGCAGAGAAGGGCGCTATTCTTTTCGAGCATGCGTACGGCTATGCCGACCATGCCTTTGACGCGAAGAATAATATCAACACGAAATTCAACATGGGCTCGATGGGCAAGATGTTTACGGGTGTCGCGGTTCTTCAACTCGCGCAGGCTGGAAAGCTCTCGCTCGACGACCGCCTGATCAAGGACCTTCCGACCTACCCGAACAAAGCCGTTGCGAACTCGGTTACCATTCGCCAGCTGCTAACCCACACGTCTGGTCTTGGCGACTTCTTCGGACCGGAGTTTGCCGGCGCCAATATGAGCCGGTTTGAATCCCTTGAATCACTCCTGCCGCTTTTCGTGGATAAGCCCCTTCTATTCGAACCGGGATCGCGATGGTCGTACAGCAATGCCGGTTACATCGTACTTGGGCTTGTGATCCAACAGGTCGCGGGCGAGAGCTACTACGATTACGTGAGGGAGCACATATGCGAGCCTGCGGGTATGTCCAATACGGGAAACTGGCCCGCAGATGCGGACGTTCCCAATCGGGCTTTGGGTTATACGACGATGGGGTCGCCCGGAACGGTCCGGAAGTCAAACATTTTCTTTCTGCAGCGTGGCGGGTCCGCCGGGGGAGGGTATTCAACGGTGCATGACCTCTTACGCTTTGCAGAGGCGCTTCAGAGCCACAAGCTTCTCAACGAGCAGTACACCGCCATGGAAATGACTGGGCAAGTTCCCACCGACCGTCCGGGCATAACCTATGGATTCGGGATGGAGGAAAGGACGGTCGACGGCACGCGAATTGTCGGGCACAGTGGGGGTGGCCCCGGAATCGAGAGCGTGCTCGAAATGTATCCGGCACGGGGTTATGTCGTGGCTATTATGTCGAACTACGACCATGCCATGTCGCCCATTAATAGTCGTTTGCGGGCCGCGCTGAGCGGTCAGGCCACGCCCCAAGCAATCGCCGCTCCGCAGCAGCCGATGAGCGAGTTTGCCGGAACATACACGCCCGTGCTTCCTGCGGGGGTTCAGATGGCGCCACCACCGATTACGATCACGATCGAAGTGAATGGGCTGAAAGTCGATCCTGGCATGGGCCCCCCTTTCCATTTTGTTCCGATAGCTAACGATGAGTTCGTGGATACCGACAGTCGCGCGCTTCACATCACCTTTCTTCGCGATAACGCCGGGCGCGTGACCGGGCTAAAGACCGCGACTGGATTTGGTCCAGTGCCACCGATTACTGCTTTGAAAAACTCCGGATGAATAGTCCACTGACTTCGATGCCAGTAGCCCACGCGATGGTGGCAGAGGCTCTCCTGCGCCCCACTAATAAGCAAGGCACCGCCTCATGGCGTCGGATGGCCATCATCGCTAGCGCCCTTATATTCTCGCTCTTGACGATTGGACGAGCGCGCGCTACCGAAACCAACATACAGCTGATGATTGTCGGCGTTTCGCATTTCGTCGCGCATCGCGACGTTAATAATAGCCACTTTCTCGACAATCCCCTGTCGGCCGAGCGACAGGCTCAGATACGGCAGGTGGTCGAGAGGCTCAGTGCATTTCATCCCACGAAGGTGCTCATTGAGGATCCCGTCGACGACCAGAAATATGCGCAGCGTTTTGCGGACTACCTAGCGGGTCGATATGTCCTGCCTCCCAGTGAGGACTATCAGTTCGGTTTTCGTCTAGCGAAGGAAGCCGGTGCGGCGATTTATCCCGTCGATACTTGGGGTCCCTCGATCGTTGATGATAATAGCCCTCAGGGTAAGGCAATCGATGCCTACCTTGTTGCGAATCTTCCGCACGTTTCGGCGCCTGCTGCGATCGCCTTTCAGGCTAAATCGGACTCGCTCGAGCAAACAGGTACGTATCTAGACCTGCTACGATTCCTCAACACGGACGATGCGATTCGTGCGAACGCCTCGTGGTACAGCGTTGCGGTAGGGATGGGGCGGACCCACAATTTCGCCGGTACGTCGTATGTCGCTCAGTGGTACACGCGGAATTGCTATATATTCGCAAATATTTTGAGTGTCCTTGACCCGGGTGACCGTGCAGTCGTGATCTTCGGGCAGGGGCACGAATATTTGCTTCGCGAGTTTGCGCGTCTTAACCCCAACGTGGTCTACGTCGACCCGCTAACGTATTTGCGGTGACCGTTTCGGGGTTGGTCAAGGCTGCAACTACGCGAGACCGAAATAGCGGCTCGGTCTCTGGCGTTCAGGAAGTGCGGCGGCGTTCCGCAACTGATCCAAAAGCAAGCCAAGAGCGACTCCGTAAATCAACCCCGCACCAACATGGTGAACCCTCGCCGCAATGGCGGTGCGGATTCCGGCTCCAATTGCGATGAACAGACCGACTAAGTTCAGGTTGCGCATCGCGTCGCGCGCGTTGGAACTCTGAAAGCGTTTTACGGACAGAGTGACTAGTCATTGAGCTCGGCTGACATGAACAGCCGACAGGACACCTTGTCGGGCGGCGCTTAGGGCGCCGTTCCCAGCGGCGACCTCTTGGACTGCGCCCGTAGAATGTATGCGTATAGCAGCCACGGCTCTAGCACGAGATTGATGGTGAAGTGAGCTACGACGCACGGAAAAACGATGCGTCCCGCGATCACGAACACGACCGCGAGCGCGAGCCCTAGGAACGTTGTCGAACGGACGGCACCGAAGACCGCGGACATACCGCCTCGTATGCCCCAGAACGAGTGCACGATACCAAAGGCGATGCCTGAGGTGAGTGTCTGCACCAGGACATTCTGATGGTGGGCGGCGAGCAGATTCATCAGGCTGCCGCGAAAGAAAACCTCTTCGACAATCGAGCTTGGTATCGCAATTACCACAGCCAACAGCTTATAAGGGGAGAACCTTCCTAAGAGTGCGGCGACCGTCGGAAGTCCACGGACGCTGTAGACTATATAACCTGCCGTAACGATCGCCGCTGCAATCCACGCGAAGAAGCCTACGTTGGCCGCATGCCTAACGGCAGCCGAAAGCCACGCATTTGGGTAGGCTAAAATGAAGCCGCCTTCGATAGAAGCCAGCACAGAGAGGACGACCGCCGCTCTTACCGCGGCCGGCTTGTTGAGTTGCGCCACTCGTGCAATCCGTTCTGTTCTCCGAAACGCTCTCCTGTGCGCGCAGAGCTGACCGCTGCGGCCCATTTTTGGAACGACCTACTACAGAATGAGGCCGCCTAAATTAAAAGTCTAGCCGATCGTTTCCCTAGCTCTATCCGATCGACCAAACTTTTCCAGGATCACTCTTCTATGTGCGAGCCACGTGCGCGGCTCGGTTTTTGTCCCCAACTCATTAAACCACCAACAGCATAACCGCCGCTGAGCGGCAGATAAGGAATCGACAAGCGAATGGTCGTCGACACCCCCGACAAGACAAATAGCGACGAAGGCGACTACGAGCCCGGCACCTATTTTGTCGACGAATCCAACCCTTACTATGACGAGTTCGTCGACGCGGTTATCGCGTGCAAGCGAGCTGGAGGAGCCCCAAAGGAGCCCAAACCCTAAAGCACTTGCGGCGGAGGCATCGATGGTACCGACGCCCCCGCCCGTCGATTCAGAAAGCGAGCTCCGAATGAACAACGATAGTCTACCCGAATCCGCTAATGCCGGCGCGGCGGCACCGGGTTTTGCGGATTTTGCGGACTATAAAAAAAGGCAAACTTCCCATCAGTTCTTGCGGATTCGTGTTTCCGAGCTTTCCGACGCCTATAAAAGAGCCGAGGCGTGGGCCCTTTCAAGCGTATTGCTTGCCGAACTTCGCTGGAAACACTTGTTCGGCGTGACCCGAATCGGCAGCTTCGAACGAG
>JBAUYZ010000044.1:0-12011 GCA_049585055.1 Candidatus Cybelea sp.
CGCCGGGCTCGGTGCGCTGCTCGCGTTCGCGTCGGCGCCAGCGTTGAACGCGCTGCGGGTCGGCGATCTGCGAGCGCGCGCGGTCGGCCTCGACGTCGAACGTGCGCAGTGGGTAATTCTCGCGGCCTCTTCGCTGCTCGCGGCGAGCAGCGTCGTTCTCGCCGGACTCGTCGGATTCGTCGGACTGATCGTGCCGCACGTCGCGCGGCGCCTCGTCGGATCGGATGCGCGTATACTCTTGCCGGCGTGCATCGTCATCGGCGCGGCGCTCTGCATGTTCGCCGACGCCATATGCCGCCGCATCGTCGCACCGGCCGAACTTCCGATCGGCGTACTGCTAGCCTTCATCGGCGTGCCGGCCTTTCTCTATCTCTACCTGCGGCCTGCCGTCGCGAACCGCGGCGGATGATCGACCTCTGCGACGTGCTCCTTGGCGTCGGCGGCCATCCGTTGCTGACCCACGTCGACGCCCGCATCGATACCGGCGAGTTCGTCGTGCTCCTCGGTCCCAACGGCGCCGGCAAGACGACATTGCTGCGCGCGATCGCCGGACTTCACGCAGTGGGCGCGGGAGCGATTCTCCTGGGTGGAAGGGCGCTCGCGCAGCTCAGCCCGCTCGAACGCGCGCGGCGTGTCGCCTTCGTCACGGGCGACGAACTCCTGCTCGATGCGCTCAGCGTCCAAGACGTCGTCGCTATCGGCCGATTTCCGCACCATCGCTGGTGGGAATGGCAAACGCGCAGCTCCGATACGATCGAGGTCGCGCGCGCTCTCGAAGCGGTGGGGATGGAAGGCTTCGCGCAGCGTCTCTTCTCGACGTTGAGCTCGGGCGAGCAGCAGCGCGTCTGGATTGCGCTGGGGCTCGCGCAGCAGACGCCGATTTTGCTGCTCGACGAACCGACGAGCCACCTCGACGTACGAATATCGCACGAAATCCTCGAGCTGCTGCGCGCGCTTTCGCGTAGTGGGAAGACCGTCGTTTGCGCGTTGCACGATCTCAACGAAGCGGCAGCCTACGCGGACCGCGTCGGCCTGCTCGGCAACGGAACGCTCCTCGCGCTCGGCGAGCCCGGCGCGCTGCTCGCCGGTCCGCTCCTCGAAGGCGTCTACGGGATCACGATGGAGTCGATTCGCCTGGGCGACGGGCGGATTCGCGTCTTTGCGCGACCGGCGCGTGAGGCTATGGATGTTCCGGTGGAAGGGAGCGCACGTCGGAACCCAGCGCCCAACGAGTGACGCCGCGTTGCGGTCCGCTCGAGATCGTGATGCCGATCGCATCGTCGGGCGCGGCGACGAGGGGCGACTCGATGTAACCGGCGACGCACGAGATCACGATCGCGCGCGTCCCCGGAGCGACCAAGATCGCGTGCGGCAGCATCGCCTGCGCTTCGTCGAACGACGCAGCGTGGTACGCGCGTAGACGCGCCCGTGAATCCCAGATCAGCACCGAGGGATCGTCGGAAGTGCTGTACAGAACGACGTGATCTCCCCGATGCACCTTGCAATCGGCCAAGGCGATTTCGGTTGCGGCCATCAAGAGCAGGAGCAGCGCGATTCCGAACCTACGCACGCGCGATCTCCATATCCATCATCCGGATCGCCAGAATCGCGAGATCGTCGTGCACCCGGCTCCCGCCGCGCGCGCGCACCTGCGCGGCGAGCTCGTCGGCGAGCTGTTGCGCGTGCGGCGCGGCGCGTGCGATGAGTTCCATTGCCCCGCCGCCCAGAAGCGGCTTCCCGTCGCGATTGCGCACCTCGGTCAAGCCGTCGGTGGCGAGCACGAGCATGTCGCCTGGGTCTAAGTCGATCGTCTTGGAGTAAAACGGCTCCTCCATGACTCCTAGGACCGGCCCCGTCACCGCGAGCTGCTCGACTTCCGCGCGGCGGCGCAGATAGGCGCAATCGTGTCCGGCACTGCCGTACTCGAGCCGGAACGTCGTGGTGTCGAGCACGCCGACGAACATCGAAACGAAGAGGTACGGGTTCCCCACCGCCTTTGAGAAGGCGCTGTTGAACTCGGAGAGAATCGCCGCGGGCTCGCTCTGCCGTAGGGCGATCGCGCGAATCATGAACTTGATGAAGGCCGTGAGTACGGCCGCATCGACGCCCTTTCCGCTCACGTCGGCGATCAGGACCAGCGCGCGATTCGCGGAGAGACGAAAGACGTCGAAGACGTCTCCGCCGACCGCAAGATGACTCGTCGCGGAGAGATAGGCGCTCCCGACCTCGCAATGAGGCAGCGGTACCGATTCGCTGCGAAAGGCCCGCTGCAAGATCTCGGTAATGGTACGCTCGTGCTCAAGCTCCCGGTTAAGGCGCGAGCGAAAGGCATTGAAGAGAATCGCGAGCAGCCCGAAGACGAGCACCCAAAAGGCGCGCATGTACGACGAGCGATCGAGCTGGATCTGCGTGCTCCGGGCGAGTCCCGCATCGGTGCCGGCGAGGGTTTCGCGAATCGACGCGACGGTTCGGGTTTCGTAATCGGAGAAGAGTTTGTTGCGCTTGTCGAACTCGACGAGTGGCCGCCGGGGATTACGCAGAAGCGGGTGCGCGACTTCGTCGCGCCACTTCGATTGCAGGTATCCGTACGCGCCGAGCAACTGTCCGGGGTCGCTCAGATGCTCTTCGCTCAGGATTTTCTGAATCGTCGCCTCCTTCGCATCGTATCCGGCGGCGGCTTGCCGGAATTGAGCGACGTAAAAGGGATCCCGCGTCAGCACGTACCCTCGCAGCGAGTTCTCTTCATCGATCTGCAGGCGCAGCAGTTCCTCTAAGTCGAGTTGGGCTTGCTGGATCTGCGCCTGGCGTGCGAAGGTGCTGGCGATCTGGGCACGCGTTTCGAAGGTACCTTCGATCGCGAAGCCGAGCGTCACGACCAGGAACGCGGTCAGAAGCAGCGTCGCAGTAAGGTTTGCGAGCGGTTCGTTCTTCACAAAGGCGTCATCGAAGCGCGGTCGAAGAAGCGCAGGCTGTGCGAGTGGACCCCACGATTTTCAAATCCTACGACGTCCGCGGGGTTTATCCGTCCGAGCTGAGCGACGACGTCGCCTATGCGATCGGACGCACGTTCGTACCATTGCTCCAATCCGATCGGCCCACGGGCGACGCGCGCACGAACGTCGTCGTCGGCCGCGATATGCGCCCCTCGGGAGCGAAGCTCTGCGAGGCCTTCGCGCGCGGCGCCGCCGAGGCGGGCGCGGACGTGGTCGATATCGGCATGGTCTCCACCGACGCGCTCTATTTTGCGGTCGGAAAGTTCGAGTTCGACGGTGGCGTCATGATAACGGCTTCGCATAACCCGGCCCAATATAACGGCATGAAGTTCACCCGCTCGCAAGCCCAGGCGATTTCGCTCGACACAGGCTTGGCGACAATACGGGATCGGCTGCTTTCGGGAGAGCTGCCTCCCAAGAGCGCCGCCGGGGGGACCATTTCTCATCGTAACGTTCTCGACGACTTCGCGCAACACTGCCTCTCGTTGGTGGACCGCTCCAAAATCGCGCCACTCCGGATCGCCGTCGACGCGGGGAACGGGATGGCGGGCGAAACGATACCGCACGTCTTCAGAAGCCTGCCGTGCGAGGTGATTCCGCTGTACTTCGAGCTCGACGGCAGTTTTCCCAACCACCCGGCCAGTCCGATCGAACCCGAGAACATGGTCGATCTGCAAGCCGAGGTCCGAAAGCATCAGTGCGATCTCGGTGTTGCCTTTGACGGCGACGCGGACCGGATGTTCATCGTTGACGAAAAGGCCGGCCTCGTCGACGGCAGCACGGTGACCGCGCTGGTCGCACTCAATACGCTCAAGAAGCACCCGGGTGCGAAGATCCTGTACAACCTCATCTGCAGCCGCAGCGTCCCGGAACTAATTCTCAAGGCCGGCGGCATACCGATCCAATCGAAGGTCGGCCACTCGATCATCAAGGCCGTGATGCGCGAACAGGATGTCGTCTTCGGCGGCGAGCACAGCGGACATTTTTACTTTCGCGACAACTGGTACGCCGACTCCGGAATGATCGCGCTTCTTCAGTGTCTCGAGCTCTTCAGCGAAGCCGGTAAACCGGTGAGCGAGGTCATCGCGCCGATCGACACGCGCTTCCGCTCGGGCGAGATCAACACCCGCGTCGCCGATGCCGGCGCGAAGCTCCACGAAATCGAAGCACACTATCCGGACGGGGAGATCGATCGCCTCGACGGCGTAACCATCTCGTATCCCGATTGGTCGATGAACGTGCGTTCTTCGAATACCGAGCCGCTGCTGCGGCTGAACGTAGAAGGCGACACCGAAGCGCTGATGGTGCGGCATCGCGACGAAGCGCTCGCATTGATCCGGAGCTAACCGGTCGAGCATGCCGGCGACGCTGTTAGGACCCGCGTTTATCGCCGTCGGCGACGGTACGTCGACGTTCGGCCGTCTGTGCCTCGAGAACGGCCGCATCGCGAGCGTGCTCGCCGCCGACGGGCCATCCGATTTTCCGCTCCCGCCGGGTAGCAGCATCGCGCCCGGTTTAATCGATCTGCACACCAACGGCGCCGGCGAATACCTCTTCAATCGAGATCAAGGTAACGCCGTCCGCGTAGCGGGGGCAAGCTACGCGGCCAACGGAGCGACCGGCTTCGTCGCCAGCGTGATGACCGCGCCGTGGGAGTCGATGCTGCACGCCGCGTCGGAGCTCGTCGAGGCGGCGAATCAACTCGAAGAGGAGCCGCCCAACGGTGCGCGCTGCTTGGGCATTCATTTCGAAGGTCCGTTTCTGAATCCGAAGTTCCGCCGAATTCACCGTCACGAATGGCTCCTTCTGGCGAGCGCCTCGCACGCGCAGGAGATGGTGGACGCTTGCAAGGGCGCGTGCCTGCTCGTGACGATGGCGCCCGAGATCGACGGAGCAGCCGACGCCATGCGCGTGTTTTTGGAGAACGGCGTCGTCTGCTCCGCCGGCCACACCAGCGCGCGCTACCGGGAGGGGATGCTCGCGATCGGGCTCGGATTCCGATCCCTGACGCACGCGTTTAATGGGATGCCGCCGCTCGACCACCGCGACCCTTCGATCTTAGCCGCCTTCATTCAGGATCGGCGCACGCTCGTTCAAGTTATCTGCGACGGATTTCACGTCTCGCCAGTGATGATCGACATCCTGCACCGCACGCTCGGGGACCGCGTCGTGTTGGTGACGGATAATATGCCGGCCGCCGATCCCGGTTATCACATCGAGGGCGGCGTTATGCGCGCCGCCGACGGCACGATCGCCGGCAGCGCCTTGCGCATCGACGAAGCGCTGCGCAACTATATGTCTTACGCGCAGATTCCATTCGCCCAAGCGATCGTCGCCGCGACGCACGCTCCGGCGCGGCTCATCCATCACGACGGCGAGATGGGACGAATCGCGCGGGGCGCGCGCGCCGATCTTTCCTTTTGGGATAAGGAGTACCGCGTCGTTGGCACGATGGTCGGCGGTCGTTTCGTCTACAACCGGATCGAAGTCGCGGTTTAGCCTAACGATTCTGGGGCCGCGACCGGTTGACCGGGCGTCGCGGAAGGCGCGGTTTCACGCACCGCCGACCGAAGCATCGTGACGGCGGCGTAGATCACGACGAGCACGACGAGCCATCTCACCGCTGGAATCGGCAGTCGGTAAACCATGTGCGCGGCAATCCACACACCTGGTATGCCGCCAAGCGTTAGTCCAAGAGCGGCAAGCATCGAAAATGAATTAAAACGGATGAATCGCAGGCTCGCGAACGGCATGAGAAATGCGCACGAACCCATCATAATCGGAAAGGCCGCAATCGGGTTCATACCGAGCAAGCTGACCATTATCATGCATGGCGCGTAGAAGCCGATGCCGATGGTCATTAGCGCGCCCAAACAAAGGCTTACGAAAATGCCGATCCAAAGGCGCAGACCGACGAGCCCGAGCGCGTTTCCGGTTAGGCCGAATTGGCTCCCTTTCAGGTTCATCATGATAAAGAGCGCGGCGGCCACGGCCAGTGCGGTGCCCATTCCGATCTGCACGTAACGCCGCGGCAAGCGGGCAACGAGACCGGCGCCCAGCCACGCACCGACGACCGCGGCAAGAATCAGCGCGATCAGCGTCCACGGCTCCACCGCAATGATGCCGATGAAGATCGCGGCTTCCACGACCGTCGGCAGGGCATGACCAACGTTCAACGTTCCCGGTATGCGCTCGTCGGGGACGAAGCGCAGAAACTTATAGAGCGAAGTCGTCGTCGCAAACGATCCGATTCCCAGCGTGTCGAAGAAGTTCGTCACGAAGCCGATGGCGGTCGCAATTACACCGCTCTTCGGCGTCAGCGGGAGCGGATGGTAACGGGGTATCGCGCGAACGATCGCGACGATCAACATCAGCGCGACGACCGCCAAGCCGATAAACAGAATCGTGTGAATCGTCATTGCCGTAGACGGTACGCCCACAACGGGCCGCGGCCTGCTGCCGAGAAAAAATCCCGGTTAGGACGCAGCCAGCTCTCGCGTCGCAGCCGCGTTGAAGTAGGCGGCCTGCGGATGGTGCATAACGATCGCCGCCGTCGATTGCTCGGGAACGATTTGAAACCCGGCCGTCAGCGTTACGCCGATCTTCGCTTCGGCATCGAGCAGGCGGAAGACGATTTCGTGCTGCTCGAGGTTCGGGCACGCACCGTAGCCCCACGAATAGCGTTTCCCTCGCTCGGCCTCGAGTCCAAGCTCGCGCCGGATGCGGCGGTGCGAGTATTCGGCGAGCGCTTCGGCGGCTTGTACCGAAAAGCCGTGCAGAAAGTATGACTCGCCGTACTCCCCCGCCGCCTGCAGTGCCTCCGTGCGCCGCGTCGCATGTTCTCCGACCGTGACGATCTGCAGCGCGACGACGTCGCTCGCCGCCGCGTCCTTCGGATCGCGCAGATAATCGGCGAGGCTCAAGTGCTCGCCCCCGAGTTGGCGCGGAAAAGTCATCCGCGCGATCTCAGCCCGCGGGTCGGCGGGGTCGTAAAGTATGACGTCGTCGCCCTGCGCAGCGGCGGGGAAGTAGCCGTAGACGATCCGCGGTTCCAACAGACTTCCCGTAAGCGCTTCGTTTTGATAGCGACGCAATCGCGGCTCGAACTCTTCGGCGACGAGCCGCTCGAACGCGTCGCCTTTGGTGTTCGCCCCGCCCCACGAAAGTCGGTAGAGACTGCGAAGATCGAAGCACGGCCACACCTGCGGTAACTCGATGCGGTCCAGAACGCGAACTCCCCAAAAAGGCGGCGCGGGCACGTCGACGCGCCGTTCTTTCACGGCGGATCGCAGCGGGACTGCAGTGCGCGCCGGCACCTGGTCTCGCCGGCGGCGATGCTCCAACGCTTCGCGCTTCGTACGCTCGACGAGCTCCCGCCGGCGATCCGCATCGCTCGTCAGCGCGTCCATGAGGTCGAGGCCTTCGAAGGCGTCTCGCGCGTAGAAGAGTCCCGGTTCGAAGAAGCGGTCCCCCTCGTCGAGCAGCGCGATCCGCCGGCCAAAGTCGCGGTTGATCGCCGCGCCGCCTACGATCACCGGAAAGCGCAGCCCGCGCGCATCCTGCTCCTGGAGACAAACCGGCATCTGTTTGCTCGTCGAAACGAGCAGCGCGGAGAGGCCGATCGCATCGGCGCGCACTTCGATTGCCTTCTCCAAGATCACGTTGATCGGAACTTGCTTTCCGAGATCGTGCACGGTGTAACCGTTGTTCGCGAGGATGGTGTGAACGAGATTCTTCCCGATGTCGTGCACGTCGCCGAAGACCGTTGCAAGCACGACGGTGCCTTTGGTAGCTCCTTCGCGCCGCTCGAGGAACTGCTCGAGGTGTGCGACCGCCTTCTTCATTACCTCGGCGGATTGCAGCACGAAGGGCAAGATTAGTTCGCCGCGGCCGAACCGGTCGCCGACGTCTTTCATGGCGGGAAGCAGAATCTCGTTGAGGGCGTCGACGGGCGTGTAGCGTTGGAGGGCCTCGTCGATCTTCGTCTCGATGCCGTCCTTGCGCCGATGGAGAATCGCTTGGTGAATCCGCTGCTCGATCGGCGTATCGTCGACCCCGTTTGACGCGTCGCGCTCCTCGCTTAGGGTGGCGCCTTGTTCGAAGTGCTCGATCAAGCGCGTGAGCGCGTCGGGGCGGCGATTGAAGACAAGGTCGTCGCAGAGCTCGCGAATCGTGCCGTCGATCTCGAAATACGGAACGATCTCTTTGGGATGCACGAGCGCGCAGTCGAGGCCGGCTTCGACGCAATGATGCAGAAAGACCGAGTTGAGCGCCGCGCGCGCGTTCGGCTTGAGACCGAACGAGACGTTCGAGATGCCCAGCGAAGTGAGGACGCCGGGCAGCTCGCGCTTGATCGACCGAATCCCCTCGATCGTCTCGACCGCCGACGCCGCGAACTCGACCTCTCCGGTCGCGAGCGTGAACGTCAGCGCGTCGAAGATCAGCGCGCCGGCAGGGAGTCCGTATTCGCCGACGGCGATTTCGTAGATTCGGCGCGCGACCTCGGCCTTGCGTGACGCCGTCTTAGCCATGCCGCTTTCGTCGATCGTCAACGCGACGACCGCGGCCCCGTGCTCTCGAGCGAGGGGCATCAGCGTATCGATCTTTGCTCGTCCCGCCTCGAGATGGACCGAGTTGAGGATCGCGCGGCCCGGATAGTTCGCAAGCGCCGTTTCGAGCACTCTGGGCTCGGTCGAGTCGATCGCCAGTGGTGCTTCAATCGACTGCGCGAGGCGGCGGACCAGCTCGCGCATCTGTTGCTCTTCGTCGGCACGCTCGGTGAGCGCGCAGCACAGGTCGAGCACGTGCGCGCCGCCCTCAACCTGCTCGCGCGCGACGAGGACGATATCGTCGTAACGTTCCTCGAGCAGGAGGCGCTTGATCTTACGCGATCCCTGCGCGTTGATCCGCTCGCCCACGATCAGCGGCGCAGGCTCCTGTTCGAGTGCGACGGCCGTGATTGCCGAAGCGACTTCCTCGCCGTTATACGCCGCCGCGTTACGCGGTTTGCGCGCGGCCGCATCGATCGCCTCGCGCAGCGCGGCGACGTGCTCGGGCGTCGTCCCACAGCATCCGCCGACGACGTCGACTCCGAAATCGCGCACGAAGGCCGCGAGCTCGCGCGCCAGCTCTTGCGGAGCTTCGGGATAGATCGTCTCACCCTGCGGCCCCATCAACGGAAGTCCGGCATTCGGAATAACGCTGACGAAGGCTCGCGATCGCTCGCAGAGATAGCGAATCGAGTCGCGCATCTGTGCCGGACCCGTGGAACAGTTCAGGCCGACGATCTCGACCTCGAGCGCGTCGAGCACCGCGCAGACCGCCCGAATGTCGGTGCCCAAGAGCATGCGTCCCTCGGTGATGAGGGTTGGCTGCGCTTGAATCGGCACGCGGCGCATACCGCGTGCGAACTCCCGCCTGATGCCGGCAATCGCTGCCTTGAGCTCGAGCAGATCCTGCATCGTCTCGAGCAGCAAGAGATCGACGCCGCCTTCGACGAGCGCGCGCGCCTGCTCGGCGTAGATGTCGCGCAACTGCTCGTACGTAATCTTCGAGAGCGCGGGATCCGACGAAGAGACGAGCATTCCGGTCGGGCCCATCGAGCCGGCGACGAAGCGCGGCTGCGCCGGCGTCGAAAACGTGTCGCATGCGTCGCGCGCGAGCGCCGCGGCGCGCAGGTTGATCTCGTGCGTTTGCTCGCCGAGTGAGTACTCGTCGAGCTTCAGCCGCGAGGCGGTGAACGTATCGGTCTCGACCACGTCGGCGCCGGCAGCGAGATACGATTCGTGAATCGCGCGAACGATCTGCGGCCTGGTGAGCACGAGTCCCTCGTTGCATCCGAGGTACGCGGCGCCCCCAAAATCCTCGGCCGAGAGTTCCAGCGCCATGAGCTGCGTGCCCATGGCGCCGTCAAAGACCAGGACCCGTTCCTGTAGCCTGCTCAGGTACTCAGACAATCGCTCGAATTTCTCCCACCGCTTCTCCGGCCCGATTATACACCGCAGGGTGCGCAAATCGTTCGAGTTCGGCGCACTGCGGCTCGTCGAGAACTCCGATCCGGCGCAGCACGGCGACGCTCGAAGGGCCTCGCCCACGGGAGCCGCCGTCGATTACTTTCGAGACGTAGCCGTAACCGCGCGCGATGGCGGCGACGCCGTGAACGCCCTCGGCACCCGCCTTTGCGGCGAGCGCGCCCCGCCCCGCACGCATCAGTTCGGTATCGAACTGACCGGTGCCGGCAACGTACTCGGGGTGCGCGACCATCGCGTCGCGCACGACACGTAGCGCCTGCGCATCGCTGTCGAGCATCTCGCTCAGTGAGGCGAAGCGCGCAAACGAGCGCGCCGCCTGGCGCAAAGTCGTCGCGTAGACGGGAATGCCGCAGCCGTCGACGCCAATCGGCCAGGTCTGGGGATCGTCGTCGGAGAGACGAGCGCAGAGTTCGAGAATGCGCCGCTGCGCGGGATTTTGCGCGCTCAGATAGGTCGCCGGATCGGCTCCAATGAGTTTGCAGAGCCCGAGAATGCCGGCGTGCTTCCCCGAACAGTTATTATGCAGCGCGGTCGGGCGCTCTCCCGCGAGCAGCAGCGCCTTCGCAGAGCCGTCGTCATACGGAGGGTGCGTGCCGCACCGGAGATCCGATACGTCCATGCCGATTTTGCGCAGAATCGAGCGCACCGCTTCCACGTGCATCGGCTCGCCGAAGTGCGAGGCGGCCATAACCGCGATCTCCCGTTCGTCGAGGCCGAAGGCTTCGCGCGCACCCGCTTCGATTGCGGCCGCGGCGATGAACGGCTTTGCCGTCGAGCGGAGATAGACCAGCATCTCGACGTCGCCGGCCGAGTAGATTTCGCGACCCGCCGCATCGACCGCGCAGGCGGCGACGCGATGGATCGACTCGACGAGCTCGCCTCGCGTTACCTCAACTACGATGGCGCGGTCACTTGTCACCCTGAGCCTGTCGAAGGGCTGCCGAAGGGTCAAACGAGCGCTGGTTCGACGATCGTCGCCTCTTGTTCGGCGAAGACGGGATTGCTGAGATAGCGTTCGCCGGTGTCGCAGCCGATCGTGACGATCGTCTTCCCTTGCAGCGCGGGACGCGCGGCCACCTGGAGGGCGGCCCAAACGTTCGCACCGGTCGAGATCCCGACGAGCATCCCTTCCTCGCGTGCCAAGCGGCGCGCGGTCGCGATTGCGTCGGCGTCGGTGACGCGAATCACTTCGTCGTAAATCCCGGTGTTGAGCACCTTAGGCACGAAGCCGGCGCCGGTGCCTTGAATTTTATGCGGCCCGGGCTTGCCGCCCGAGAGCACCGGCGACGTGTCGGGTTCGACTGCAATTATTCTAACGCCGGGCTTGCGCGACTTGAGCACCTCGCCGACGCCCGTGATCGTTCCGCCCGTTCCGATCGCCGAAACCACCACGTCGACGGCGCCGTCGGTATCGCGCCAAATCTCTTCGGCCGTGGTGCGCCGATGGATCTCGGGGTTCGCGGGATTCTCGAACTGCTGCGGCATGAAATACTTCGACGGGTTCTCGGCGAGAATTTCGTTCGCGCGCCCAATCGCGCGGGGCATGCCCTCGGCACCGGGGGTCAGCACGACTTGCGCGCCGTAGGCCTTGAGCAGATTCCGACGCTCGATCGTCATCGTATCCGGCATCACCAAGATGACCGGATATCCTTTCGCGGCCGCAACGAAAGCGAGCGCGATGCCCGTATTGCCGCTCGTCGGCTCGAGGATCGTCATGCCGGGCCGCAGGCGACCGTCGCGCTCGGCTGCTTCGATCATCGCAACGCCGATGCGATCCTTGACGGAACCGGCGGGATTGAACGACTCCATCTTCACCAAGAGCGTCGCCGGAAGATCGCGTGCCATCCGCGGGAGCTTCACCAGCGGCGTGTTGCCGAACGTGTCGGCGAGATTTTCGTAAATGCGTGCCATGGTACCGAGCTTAACCCCCACTAGGAATCGGCCGTTGCACTTGAGTATCAGCGGCCATGCGGCTACCCTCCTTTAT
>JBAUYZ010000045.1:0-76656 GCA_049585055.1 Candidatus Cybelea sp.
GCGGCACGGTCGATGTCAACCGGTCCGACGCGGCAGAGCTTGCCGCGGTTCCCGGGATCGGGCGCGCGATCGCCACGCGGATCGTCGAGCTGCGAGAACGAGAGGGGAGCTTCGCATCGCTCGACGAGTTGCTCGACGTCGCCGGAATGACGCAGACGCGGCTCGAGCGGGCTCGCCCGTATCTTCGGCAACCGTAGGCGCGACAGGGGAGCCCAGCACCCGGAGCGCATTGGGCTAACCCTGTGCAATCATCGGCGCTTCCCGCGAAGGAGACGCTGCCGAGCTTAATTCGGCGAGCGCTCGCGGAGCCGCGCGACGAAGTCCTCCTGGAGCGCGTCGGCAAAACGTGGACGCCGATTTCGAGCCGCCGATTGCTCGAGCGTATCGAGAACGTGGCCTGCGCGATTCGCGACGCCGATTTGAACGCGGGCGATCGCGTCGCGCTCATCGCACATAACTGCGTCGATTGGATCGTCTGCGATTTCGCAACGTTCTTCGCCGGCTGCGTCGTCGTGCCGATCTATCCGACGCAAGCGCCCGATCAGGCTGCGTACATCCTCGAGCACTCTGGCGCGCGACTACTCTTCGTCGATTCGCCGGCGACCGCAGCGCGCGTCCGCGATTCCGGCACGGCGCCCCTGCCAACGATCGTCCTCGAATCGGAAGGCGCCGATGGATTGGCGGCCTTCGAAGCGCGCGGGGCCGAAATTCGCGCGTCCCGACCAGAGCTTCCGAGCGCGTACGAGGCGACGCTGCTTCCCGACGACCTGGCGGTGCTGATCTACACCTCGGGAACGACGGGTCCGCCGAAGGGCGTTATGCTCTCGCACGACAATCTCGGTTTCGACGCCCAACTCTCGCTCGAGTGCGGTTGGGAGGGAATAGAAGCCGGACGGGACGTGCTCTCGGTACTCCCGTTTTCGCATATCTACGAGCACACGGTCGTCTACATCTATCTCATCGCTCGCGCGCGCTACTCGATCTGCCACGATCCCAGCGAGCTGCTCGACGACTTGCGCGACGTCCGCCCCACCGGCATGACCTCGGTGCCGCGCATTTTCGAACGCGTGCTCAGCGGCGTGCGCGGCCAAGCGCAGGCGGCGGGCGGCGCGAAGGCAAGGCTGGTGCCGTGGGCGCTCGACGTCGCGCGCCGGTACGCAGCGGCAAAGACCTTTGACGGCGGCGCTTCGCCGTGGCTTCGCGTGCGATACGGAATCGCGCGCGCGCTCGTGCTTTCGAAGATCCGTCACGCGCTCGGGCTCGATCGCGTACAGTTTCTGAACAGCGGAAGCGCGCCGCTCCACATCGATACCTCGATGATCTTCCTCGGTCTCGGCATACCGATCATGCAGGGCTACGGCCTCACGGAGACCTCGCCGGTCGTTTCGGTAAACCGTCTCTCCGAGAACGTCTACGGAACGGTCGGGCGTCCGATTAGCGGCGTCGACGTGCGCATTGCCGAGGATGGCGAGATCTTAGTCCGCGGCCGCAACGTAATGCAAGGGTATTACCGCGACGCACCGGCAACGGCCGCCGCAATCGTCGACGGTTGGCTGCACACCGGCGACATCGGCGAGATCGACGCGGCCGGCTTTCTGCGGATTACCGATAGAAAGAACGAGATCTTCAAGACGAGCACCGGCAAGTGGGTCTCACCGGCGCGCATCGAGGCGAACGTCAAACGGTCGATGTTCGTCACGAACGCGATGGTGCTGGGCAGCGGCCGCCCGTACCCGATAGCCCTGATCTCCCCGAACTGGTCGCTCGTGCGCCTGGAACTACCCGCGCTGCCCCGGGGCGCGCCGTCCGATCAACTTGCCGCACGCGACGACGTGCGCGCTTTCTTGGTGCACGAGGTTCATCACCAGACCCACGGGCTCGCGAGCTACGAACAGATCCGCCGGATCATCGTGGTTCCACAGGACTTTACCGTCGACGGCGGCGAGCTTTCGCCGTCAATGAAGGTGAAGCGGCGCGTCGTGGAAGCGCGCTATGCCGGCCAGATCGAAGCAGCGTACGGAGGCGAAGTGCCGGCGCACGCGACGCTCTAAGGGCCATCGTGCATCGCATCGACGATTTCGTCCGCGGTCCGGTCAAGAGCAAGACGCTCTTCCCGGCGTTGATTCTCCACTTCATCGACCGGCATCCGGATCACGGGTACGGTTTGATGCAGCGCATCGAGGAGGTTTGCGGCGACCTCGTCGCGGTCAATACGAACAAGATCTATCCCTTGCTCCGCCGGCTCGAAGAGCGCGGCTTCCTCACCGCAGCCTGGGAACATCCGAGCAAGCGTTCGCGGCGCGTCTACGCGATCACGCAGCAGGGCCGGGAACGGCTCGAGCGCATCAAAGCCTTGATGCTGCCATATCTCGATTCGATCTCCGGTGCGATCGAGCGACTGAAGTCGGAGCTATACGCACAGCTTTGACGGAACTTTGATGGCGACTGCATCGCGGTTTGGCAGGATCGATGCGGTTCGTCGGCAATAGTTGGCGTTCGCGTTGGAGGTTGTTCTATTGCCGTTGAAAGCGTTGCGCCTTCTGCTGGTCGCCGTGCTCGCGCTGGGAGTCCCTAGCCAAGCCGTTGCGAAGCCTCCGGCTATTCCGGCACTCACGCTCGATGCGATTACCCGCCACACGATCGTTCTCGGTGGCCGCACGCTCGCGTACACGGCGCGCGCCGGAACCATTACGTTGCGAAACGGTAAGGACGAACCGATCGTGCGAGTCTTCTACACCGCCTATACGCTCGACGGCGCCGACCCGTCGAAGCGCGCGGTGACCTTCCTCTATAATGGCGGTCCCGGAAGCTCGACGATGTGGTTGCGCATGGGGTCCTTCGGACCGGTTCGCGTCGCGACCGCCGACGGAGGGATCACCGGACCTCCGCCCTACCGGCTCGTCTCGAATCGATACTCGCTGCTCGACCGCACCGATCTCGTCTTCATCGATATGCCGGGAAGTGGATTCGGACGCATCATCGGCGTCGGAACCCGCAAAGATCTTTGGGGCGTCGATGAGGACGTCGCCGCGTTCGGACAGTTCATCCAGCGGTACATCACCAACTTCAACCGCTGGAACTCGCCGCGCTTTCTCTTCGGCGAGTCGTACGGCACGATGCGCTCGTCGGTGCTGGCGAACTATCTTCAGAACGAAGGAATCTCCCTCAACGGCGTGGTGCTGCTCTCGTCGTTTTTAAACTCGAATATCGACTACAACGACGGCGCGCCGATCGGCGGTGGAGACTGGGCCTACATCCTCTACCTTCCGACCGAGGCCGCGACCGCATGGTATCACGGAGCGCTGCGCGGAGGTCCGCCGTTATCCGCGCTATTGCCCGAGGTCGAAAGTTTCGCGCTCAACGAGTACCTCGACGCACTCGGTCAAGGCGCACAGCTCGCGCCGGATCGTTATAACGACGTGGTCGCGAAGCTGCACCGCTACACCGGTTTATCGGATCAATACATCCGCAACTCAAACCTGCGCATTCCGTACGACCGGTTCGAGAACGAGCTATTGCGCCAGCGCGGAATCACGGTCGGGCGCATCGACGCGCGTTTTCAGACCTACGTGCTGGATCGCCCCGAGGTTGCGCCCGACTGGGACGCGACCGACGCCGCGATCGACTCGGCCTTCGTCTCGACGTCAAACTACTATCTGCGGCAGGTGCTTAAGTATAATACCCCGCTGCTCTATCGTGGAGAGATTTACGATCTCATCTATGCCGACGGCGAGTCGTGGGATTTCAAACACGGCAGCAACTCTCAGATCCTCAACGTCACCCCCGACCTCGCGCAGGCGATGACGTACAATCCGCGCCTGAAGATCTTCTCGGCCGGCGGATACTTCGATTTCGCGACGCCGTTCTTCGCGACGGTCTACGCGCTCGACCATCTCTACCTCGCGCCGGCCGTACAGCGCAACATTACGTGGGGACTCTATCAATCGGGACACATGGTCTATCTCCATCCGGCGGTGCTGGGGCAGTTCCACGCCGATCTGGAGCGCTGGTACGCACGGGTACTCTCCAATGCGTAATCTGATCTGCGCGTTCGCGGCGGCAATCCTGATCGGCGCGGCGCCGCCGCCCGCGGCGAAAGAGACGCCGGGCCCGATCGCGCACGACGCGGTCACGCAGCACACGATCACGCTCGGCGGTAAGATCTATCCGTATACGGCGCGTGCCGGGACGATCGCGCTCGAGGACGAGAAGGGCGAGACGAACTGCCGGATGTTCTATACGGCCTTCACCGCGGACGGCGCCGATCCGCGCACGCGCCCGGTGACGTTCCTTTACAACGGCGGCCCCGGAAGCTCGACGATTTGGCTACGGATGGGTTCCTTCGGACCGATGCGCGTGCTCGTCGGCGACGGCGCGCCGACCGCGAACGCGCCGTTCAATCTGGTCGAGAACCAGTACTCGCTGCTCGATCGCACCGATCTCGTCTTCGTCGACGCCCCCGATACCGGCTTTAGCCGGATCGTCGGCTCGGGAAAACCGAGCGATTTCTTCGGCGTCGATCCCGACGTGCGCGCTTTCTCGCAGTTCGTTTCGCGGTATATCTCGACGTTCGGGAGGTGGAACTCGCCGAAGTTCCTGTTTGGCGAATCGTACGGAACGCCGCGTTCGGCGATGCTGGTAAACGCGTTGCAGCGGCAGGGCATCGGCATCAACGGCGTCGTGCTGCTCTCGTCGGTGCTCGACTTCTCGCTCGATTGGGACGTCAACTTCTCTCCGACTGCGATCGGCGGCGGCGATTGGGCCTTCCCGCTCTATCTTCCGACCGAAGCGGCGTCGTCGTGGTACCATCACGCGTTGCCGGGGCCGCCGACGACACTCGACGCGCTGCTGCCGCAGGTCGAGAATTTCGCGATGCACGAATACCTTAACGCGCTCGCACAAGGCGCGAAACTGCCGCCGAGTACGTACGCCGACGTGATTGCAAAACTTCACCAATACACGGGCCTCTCCGAGAGCTATATTCGGCTCTCGAATCTGCGCATTCCATACTGGCGCTACTCGACCGAGCTCTTCCGCAACAGCGGCGTGATGACGGGCCGGCTCGACGCGCGCTTCACGTCGTACAATCTCGACCGGATTAACGACCGGCCCGATTTCGACCCCGCGGATAGCGCGATGGACGCAGCCTACGTCGCGACCGGAAATTACTTCATGCGGCAGGTACTCGGCTATCAGACGACGCTGATCTACCGGCCGTTGACCAACGTCTTTGCGCAGTGGGATTGGAAACACAACGGCGCGTTGCCGGCGAACACGGCGCAAGATCTCGCCAGCGCGATGGCCTACAACCCGAACCTGCGGGTTTTTTCAGGGAACGGCTACTACGATTTCGCGACCCCGTTCTGGGCGACCGTCTACACGGTTAATCACTTGACCCTGCCCCCCGATCTGCAGAAAAACATCACTTACGGCTTCTACGAATCCGGTCACATGGTCTATCTGCACACGCCGGCACTCGCTGCGTTCCACGACGATCTCGAGCGCTGGTACGCGCAGACGCTCCAGGCCGGCAGGTAACCTTCGCTTACCCGCGCACGATTCTCGGATCGCTCAGGTCGGTGTTGTCGATCACGATCGTCGCGCGCTCGCGCGGCCCACACTCTCGCAGGTAACGCCGCTGACCCTCGACGTAGCGTCGATTATACTGCGAGGTTAGATCCGGATCTCCCCAGCTTTCGCCGCGCGCCGCGCCGCGTGGAATCGACACTTCGAAGGGCACGTCGAGGAAGACCGAGAGGTCCCAGAACGAACGCAGCTCGGCCCGGTGAAGAAAGATGCCGTCCACGATGAGCACGGCATCTTCGGGTGCCCGGCGTTCCTCTGCGTCAACCGGACGATCGGCAACGTGATCGAACGCCGCGAGTCTGTAACGTCTCGAGCCGTCGGGGCTCAACGGACGTAAGAGTCTCTCGATGAACGCAGGATAGTCGTACGAGTCAAGATAGAACCCGTCCGGAGACTCGCGGCCGAGCCGGTACCGCACTTCGCGCGGATTGTGAAAATCGTCAACGCTCGCCCGAATGACGAAGCGATCGAGATTCCCGAAGACGGCTGCAAGCGCATCGCCGAAGGCGCTCTTGCCGCAGCCGTCGACGCCGTCGATGGCGACGCGCTTGATCCCGGCCGGGCCCAACTCCTCGATGCGCCGCGCGACTGCGATCAAGACCTGCTCGCGCGGCTCTAGCGCGTCATCGCCTCCGAGCGCGCCGCCGTCTGATGATAGATCGACTCGAGCTTCGCGTATGCAACCCGCATCTCCAGCGTCGGTCCAACGTCCGCGCTTTCGACCGCGCTCTCGAGGTAATCGAGCTGGTTCTCGAGATAAAGGAAGCTGCTGAAATCGTGCGAGTACGAGCCGACCGAGTCGTCGGGATTCGCCGGCGGTTCTTCGCCGATCACATCCCGGCGATAGATCTGTGCGCGCTCTCCGGAGAGACGTTTGACGCTCTGCTCGGCCTTCGCCCGCGCGGCGGCGACGCCGGCGCGCAACGCCGCAACGCGCTGCGCGAGCTCGTACTGGGCGCGTAAGTCGGCATTGGATGCGGCGATACGCGGATCTTTGACGACGCGCGCTTGGCGCGTATACGTTTTGCCGTTGACGCTCAGCACGACGGTATACGTTCCGGGCGGGACGAGCGGTCCGTCGTGGCTGCTCGCGTGGAAGTCCCAGACGAAGCGATGCACGCCCGCTTCCGCGACGGGCACGGGATGCTTCTCGATCCAATTCGTGGTGAACGGAACCGACTTTGGATCGACCGCTTTGGGCGGATGGGCGCTCGACCAGCTTCGGACGCTGCGGCCGTCGCTCGAACGTACGTCGATACCGACCGCCGTCGAGGGCGCGTCAGGCAGATAGTAGTCGATGTAGAGTCCCGCGGCCGGATTCTCGGATTGCGGCTCGTCGAGCGGCAGCGGCGTACCCTCTTCGCTGCCCTCTTGGAGACGATAGGCCATCGCCGGCGCGAAGAGGTAGACGCCGCCGTTGGCAAGGGCTTCGGGCATCTGTCGCAGCGGCGTGACGTCGTCCATGATCCAGAAAGCGCGCCCGTGCGTCGCGACCACGAGATCGTCGCCGTGCACCGCGATGTCGCGAATCGAGGTGACCGGCAGATTGCGCTGCAGCGGCTGCCAGAACGCGCCATCGTCGAAGGAGACGTAGACGCCGCGCTCGGTTCCCGCGTAGAGGAGACCGCGCCGTTGCGGATCTTCGCGGACGACGTTGACGAACGAACCGTTCGGAATCCCGTTCGCGATCGCGGTCCAGCTCGCGCCGCCGTCGTGCGTGCGATAGATGTAGGGCGTGTAATCGTCGAGGCGGTGCCGGTCGATCGCCGCGTACGCCGTCGCCGTATCGAAGTGGCCGGCCTCAATCGTTCCGACCTTGCTCCACGACATCAGCGCCGGCGGTGTAACGTTATGCCAACTGCGCGAATCGTCGCGGGTAACCCACACGGAGCCGTCGTCAGTTCCGGCCCACACCACGTTCGCACGCAGCGGCGAGGGCGCGATCGTGTAGACGACGCCGTGGCGCGCGATGCCGTTGTTGTCACGCAGCGTCGTAGGATCGAGATTGGACGGCGTTCCTTCGTTTGCGCGTGAAAGATCCGGGCTCACGACCGCCCACTTTTTGCCGCCGTCGCGCGAGCGAAAGATGTTTTGATGCGCGAAATAGAGCGAGGTCCGGTCGGCCGCCGAGAACGTCAAAGGCAGCGTCCACGTATTGCGCCAGATCGTTCCCGGACGCGCGAGCACGGGATCGAGATTCTCCTCCCAGCCGCTCGCGGGAAGCTCGCGCGTTACGGTGGGGCCGCCTTGACCGCTGGAATCGCCGTAGACGACGCCGGGATGCTTGGGATCGGGCGCGAGCATGCCGTTTTCGCCGCCCGCGTCGAGCGGGCGAAAGTCTTGCTGCGAGATCGTCGCGTACTTCGTGCGGCTCGGCGCCATTGCCGCGCCGGAGTCTTGCTGGGCACCGTAGACCCAGTACGGAAAACCGTTATCGGTCGCCACGTGGTAGAACTGCGCCGTGGGTTGGTTGTACCACGAGCTCCAGGAGCGCGCGCCGTCGACGCTCACGATCACGCCCTGATCGGTTCCTAGAATCATGTGGGTCGAATCGTTGGGATCGATCCAAAGCGCGTGATGATCTTCGCCGGTCGGATCGCCGAGAATCGCATCGAAGCTCTTACCGGCATCGGTCGAGCGGTACGTCGCGGTATTCATCACGTAGACGACGTCGGGATTGCGCGGATCGGCGCTGATTCCGCTGAAGTACCAACCGCGCTGCCAAATTCGTTGCTCGCCGTCAACACGCGCCCAGGTTGCGCCGGCGTCGTCGGAGCGGTAGACGCCCCCCTGTCCCGCTGTGCTGTCGACGCACGCATAAACGCGGTGGGGCGCCGCAGCGGAGATCGAAACCCCGATGTGTCCCACGTGTTGCGGCAAGCCGTTGGTGAGTTGCGTCCAGGTCGCGCCGCCGTCGATCGACTTAAACAAGCCGCTCCCGGGACCGTTCGAAGGCGGATAGACGTTCCAAGGCGGCCGGCGCGTCTCCCAAAGGGCGGCGTAGATCACGCTGGGATTCCCCGGCTCCAGCGCGAGCGAGATCGCACCCGTGTCGGGATTCTTGTAGAGCACTTTGTTCCAGGTCTTGCCGCCGTCGGTCGTCTTGAAGACGCCGCGTTCGGAGTTGGGTCCGTACGGATGTCCGAGCGCCGCGACGTACGCGACGTTCGCATTCTGCGGATCGACGACGATCGCGCCGATCTGCTTCGTATCGGTCAAACCGAGATGCGTCCAGCTCTTCCCGCCGTCGCTCGACTTATAGACGCCGTCACCGTACGCGATATCGGAACGCATATCAGCTTCGCCCGTGCCGATGTAGATTGTGCGCGGATCGCTCGGCGCAACCGCAATGGCGCCGATCGATCCGATATCCTGATCGTCAAAGATCGGATTCCACGTGCGTCCGGCGTCGAGGCTCTCCCAGACGCCGCCGTCGACGGCACCGAAATAAAAGTGATTCGGTTCGCCCGGCACGCCGGTGACGGCGAGCGCGCGTCCGCCGCGAAACGGGCCGATCAGGCGCCAGTGGAGCGCGGTAAAGTATGAAGCCGGAGTGCGTTGAGCTCCGGCGGCGCTCGTCGTGAGCGCCGCCGCGGTAAGTGTTAGGGCAAAACAAAAAGCGAAGAGGCGTCGCATAGACGCCTACCATCCGCCGCCGCTGTCTCCGCCTCCCCCGCCGAGGTCTGCGCCGCCGCCCGAATCACCGCCGAAGCCGCCGCCGCTCCAATCGCCGCTGCTCGCTCCACCCGGGTCGGCTTGGCCCGCGTCGCTCTGCCATCCTCCGGAATCGGCCGGAGTGCCCCAGCCCCCTCCAGTGTCGGCCGGAAGCTGACCGGCTTGCGTCGGTGCGATACCGCCTGCGCCGCGAAAGAGCTCGTTGCCGAGCCACGCGCCGCCGAGTCCGCCGAGCAGCCCGGTCCAGAAACTTCCGCCGCCTCCGTACCCACCGTAGCCGGGTCCATAGCCCGAACCGTAGCCGGGGCCGGGCGGCGTTCCGGGCGGCGGGACGCCGGGCGCACCAGGCGCACCGCCGTAATAGCGCGGTGCGGCGAGCGCGCGCAGGATCGAGCGCAAGAGTAAAAATGCGACGACCGCAATGATCACCCACCAAAACATCGAGATATGAACTCCTCCTGAGGAAGGTCGCTGCACCGGCAGTGCCGCGCCGTTGCTCGCACGCTGTTGCAGGCCGCCGAGGTGCGCCCGATAGACGTTGAGGATCGCGTCGACGGCTCCGGTAATTCCGGCGTCGTAACCCTCACCGCGAAACTGGTTCTCCATCGACGTGCGAATCGAGCGAAGCACGTCGGGCGTAAACCAGCCGGCTTGCCGGCCCGCGCGATCGGGCACGATAATGTCACGCCGGTCGTCGCGGGCGATGAAGACGAGGACGCCGTTGACGTTTTGCTGCGAGAAGGCCGAGGCTGCCGCGTCCTGCAGGGTTGCGCCGCCGAGCGAGGGCGTCGTGACGACGACGACCTCCTTACCCGTCTGCGTATTGAAATTCGAGATGCGCGTGTTGAGCTGGGCGACCGTGGCCGACGAGAACATTGCGGCTTGGTCTTGCACGAAATCGCGTGCTCCGGCCGGTAGGGCCGCCGCGCCAAGCAATGCTGCCAGGACTGCTGCGCCGGCGCCGCTCCGCGCCGAAATAGCCTTCATGCGGGGTCCTACCATAGCCTAGAGGCGAAGTTTCGGCCCATGAAAGCGGGATCGTTGAGCTTTATCGAGGTCCTAGCGACCTCCGTCGCGCTGATTGGACCGAGCATGACGCCGATCTTGATCGCGCCGTACATGTATGCGCTCGCCGGGAACGGCACGTGGCTCGCCTACGTCTTCGGCAGCATCATGCTGATCTTCGTCGCATTCTGCATCAACCAGTTCGCGCGCCGCACGAGCGCGGCCGGTTCGATGTACGGCTACGTGGCCGACCATCTCGGGCCTGTGGCCGGAGCCGTCGGCGGCTGGACGCTGCTTTGGGCGTACGGATTCGTCGCTACCGCAGTGCTTGGAGCGATGGCGCTCTTCGTCCAAGGGCTGCTTTCAGACGCAGGACTGCACGCACCGGCGCTCGTCATCGTCATCGTGCTTGCGGCAATCGCGTGGCAGGCGGCGTATCGCGGCGTGCAGGTCTCAGCCATCGTGATGCTGACGCTCGAATTGGTTTCGGTCAGCGTCATCTGCGTCCTCGTTGCAATCGTCCTGCACGCGCACGGTCCGTCGCTCGATACAAACCAGCTCCACGTTACAGGCGGTTTTCCCGGCGGCATCGGGTTCGCCGTCGCGTTCGCGGTCTTCAGCTTCGTCGGCTTCGAAAGCGCAACAGCCTTCGGCGCCGAGGCGAAGCGTCCGCTCGTGACGATTCCGCGTGCCGTGATCGGGAGCGTCATCTTTGCCGCGGTGTTTTTTGTGATTGCGACCTATGCGGAGATCGTCGGCCTTTCACACCTCGGCAAGCCGCTCGACAAGGAGCAGTTTCCGCTCCAGACGCTGGTGCAGGGGTACGGGCTGGGTTACCTCGCGATCCCAATCACGATCGGCGCGATCTGCAGTGCGTTCTCGGTTTGCCTCGCGTGCATTACGACGGCGGGCCGCATTGCCTACGCGATGGCTGGTGCGGGGCTCTTCCCCGCATCCTTCGCGCGGATCGAACCAAAGCACGACACGCCCAACGTCGCAGTTACCGTGGTGACCGCGACGGCGCTCGCGGTTGCACTCGGCGCGCTCGCCTTCGGCGTCGCACCGATCGATATATTCGACTACTGCGGCACGCTCAGCACGTTCGGATTCCTGCTCATCTACATGCTGATCGCGATCGGGGTCGTCGCGTTCTGCAAAGAGCTGGGCGAGCTGCGCGCGATCGATATTGCGATCTCGAGCGTAGCGGCGCTCCTGCTCTTTCTCGCGGCCGTCACGCTCTACTACCCGATTCCGGCACCGCCGCAGCGCTGGTTCGGCTACGTTTTCGTGCTCTTTATCGTCGCCGGCTGGGGCTGGTTCCGCTTCAGGAAGGCCAGCGGCTGATCACGACGCGCTGTTGCGTGTAAAATGCGACGGCATCTTTGCCGTGGCAGCGCAGGTCGCCGAAGATCGAGTCCTTCACGCCGCCGAACGGAAAGAAAGCCATCGGCGCGGCGATCCCGACGTTGATGCCGACCATCCCGACCTCGATGCACGATGCGAACGTGCGCGCGCTCCCGCCGTCGCGCGTAAAGATCGACGACGCGTTGCCGTAGCGCGAGCCGTTGGCGACGGCGATCGCTTCGTCGAGCGTCGGCACGCGAACGATCGCCATGACCGGTCCGAAGATCTCGTCGCGCGCCAGCTCGCTCGAGGGATCGACGCGGTCGAAGATGACCGGCGACGCGAATGAGCCGCCGCCGGGTACCGCACGCGAATCGAGCAGGACGGTTACGCCCGCTTCGCGTGCGCGCCGGACGTAGCCGTCTATTCGCGCCAGCGCCTCGTCGCTCACGACGGGCCCCATCTCGACGCCCTCCTCGGCGCCACGGCCGAGTCGCAGCTTCGCAGCCGCCTCGACGAGCATCGGCGCGAGCGCATCGCCCGCACTGCCGACGGCGACGACGACCGAGCCGGCCAAACAGCGTTGTCCCGCGCCTCCGAATGCCGCACCGATCACCGCGTCGCAGGTGGTGGCGTCGACGGCATCGGGCATCACGACGAGATAGTTTTTAGCGCCACCCAGTGCTTGAACGCGCTTGTGATGCCGGATCGCGCGTTCCTGAACGAGCCGCGCCGCGTTCGAGGAGCCGACGAACGAGACCGCCGCCACGCCGGGATGCTCGACGAGCGACTCCGCGGTCTCGGTGCCGCCGTGAACGACGTCGAAGATTCCATCGGGAAACTTGCATTCGCGCGCAATCGCGAGCAGCAGCTCCGAAGTGAGCGGCGTCTGCGGCGAGGGTTTGAGGACGAACGTATTTCCCGCGGCGATCGCGATCGGAAACATCCACAGTGGGATCATCGCCGGAAAATTGAACGGCGTGATTCCTACGCAGACACCGAGCGGGTAACGCACCGAGATCGAGTCGATGCCGCGCGCGATGTCGGGGAGCGAATCGCCCATCATCAGCGAGGGCATCCCGCAGGCAAACTCGACGGCTTCGATTCCGCGGCGTACCTCGGCACGCGCGTCGGCGAGGGTCTTTCCGTTCTCGCGCGAGATCGAGAGCGCGAGATCCTCGCGGCGCCGCTCGAGCGCGTCGGCATACCGGAAGAAGAGCCGTGCGCGTTCGACGACTGGAATCTCGCGCCAGGCGATAAATGCGTCGTGCGCGCGCGTTACGGCGCGATCCGCTTGCGTTGCGTTGGCAACCGGAAGCTCGCCGATGAGCTCTCGCGTCGCCTTATCGTGGATTTGCAGCTGCATCAGCCCTCGCTCTCGAGACGCTGCAGCGCAGCGTCGAGAATGTCGAATGCCTCGTCGAGCTCGGCGGGCGCGATCACCAACGGCGGCGCGACGATCGCGACGTTGTAGCGTCCGAGCACGTAGAGCCCGTGCGCGAGCAGATCGTCGAAGAAGCGCTGAAGCGAGGCCGATCCTTGCCACGGTACGAGCGGTTCGCGGCTCTCGCGGTCGGCGACCAGCTCGAGGCCGAAGAAGGCGCCGACGCCGCGCGCTTCGCCGACGATCCGCCGGCGGCGAGCGAGCGCGTCGAAGCGCGTCCGCAACTCGCCTTCGATCTCGCGTGCTCGTTCGAAGAGCCGTTCGTCGCGATAGGCGCGTAGCGCCGCGACGCCGGCCGCCATTGCGAGCGGGTGGCCGCTGAACGTGTGGCCGCTCGGCAACGGATGCTGGTCGAAGTGCGCGGCGAGCGATTCGCGGACCGCGACGCCGCCGAGCGGAACGTATGCCGAGGTGACGCCTTTGGCAAACGTAAAGATGTCGGGTGTCACGCCGAAGCGCTGTGCGGCAAAAGCTTCCCCGGTGCGTCCGAATCCGGTCATGACCTCGTCGAAGATTAGCAGTATTCCCCAGCGATCGCAGAGCTCGCGAAGGCGCGAGAGATAGCCGTCCGGATAGACGATCACGCCGTTCGATCCGACGACCGGCTCGATGAGGAGCGCCGCGATGTTCTCGGCGCCCTCGTAGCTGACGATCGCTTCGAGGTGCTCGATCGCGCGCTCGACCTCTTCGCGCGGATCGCGCGTGTGAAACGGACTGCGGTACGGAAAGGGCGCGAAGAAGCGAACGACGCCGGGAATCCCCGGCTCGTTCGGCCAGCGGCGATTCTCGCCGCTCAACGTTCCGGCACCCGGCGCGGAGCCGTGGAACGAACGGTAAGCGGTCAGCACTTTGTGCCGGCCGCTCAGCGCGCGCGCGAACTTGATCGCGTCTTCGTTCGCCTCTCCGCCGCCGGTCGTGAAGAAGACGCGTCCGCCCTCGGCCCACGGCGCGATTTCGACGATCGCCTGCGCGAGTTGCGCGCGGCGATCGTTCGCGAAGGTCGGAGCGACATACGCGAGCCGGTGCGCCTGTTCGGCAATCGCCGATGCGACCGCGGGGTGCCCATGTCCGAGATTGACCGCGACGAGCCCCGCCGAGAGATCGAGGTAGCGCCCGCCGCGATCGTCGTAGAGTCGCGCGCCCTCGCCGCGCACGATGACGGGCGGATTGCGACCGCCCTGACTCACCCATGGCGTTAGGACGTAGCGCGCGTGCGCCGCGCCGGTTTCGTTCTCGATCGTCTTGAGGCCGGTCATTTCGGGCGTAGTTCGGAGAGTGCGATCACGCCGCCCGCCACGCTCAGTGCGAAGAAGACGATAAAGATCCAAACGCCGAAGCGCTTCCAGAAGTCGATCCGAGCACGCTTCGCCCGAGTCTGATGCGTGGGACGCTGCCGTTTCACGATCCCTGCGCCTTCCTTTCTGCTATGGACGACCATAGACGTTCGAGATTGTAGAACGATCGCTGCTCCGGCGTGAAGAGGTGCACGATGACGTTGCCGAGGTCGATCAGGATCCACGTTCCGTCCGCATATCCCTCTACCCGCGAAGGAGTATAGCCGTTCTCTCGAACCGCTTCGATGATCGCGTCGGCAATGGCGCGTGTTTGAACCTTCGAACGGCCCGTCACGATCGCGAACGTATCGGCAAGGATCGTTCGCCCGCTCACGTCGAGCGCGGTGAAGGCTTCACCCTTTTTGTCGAGCGCGCTCTCGCGCACGACCTCGATCAGCTCGCGGATGCCCGTGCCTCCCGGACCTCGCGCTTTCGCGCGTGGTGCTCCCCTGCCAGGCGCATCGCCTCGCGCGTCGCGCCTGCCAGATCGCGCAGGGCGCGCTCCCAAAGTTCGCCGCGCTCGGCGAAGCGACGGTTCGGTTCGAGCGAATCGGCGAGATAGACGACGCAGTCGAGCGGCGACATTACCTCGGCCCCGGTCGTGTGCTTTTCGATCGCGGAGAGCACCTCAGGGTCGTCGATGCCGAATCGTTCGCGCGCGATCGCCGCGCCGAGCCGGGCGTGGAGCAGCATCGGGTGTTCCCGCTCGGCGGCGTCGATCGCAAAGCCGCGTGCCTCGGAGTCGACGAGCAGCCGTTCGGGCGTGTAGAGCCGGGCGAGGTCGTGCAGCATGCCGGCGAGCCGCGCTTTGCGCGAATCGACGCCGTGGCGACGGGCGAGCGTTTCGGCGCAGCGTGCGACGCGCACGCTATGGTCGTAGCGTTGCTCTTGCCCGATGTGTTCGCGAACTCTCCGCGCGAGTTCCGTAAACCTCACCCGCGGTCCGAGGCGTCCTCGACGCGCGAGCGCAGCACCGCCAGGCGGTTGCGGTAGAGTTCGCTGCGCAGGCTTCCGGCCCACATGATGAGCGCGCTCTCGTTGTCGTCGCTGTAGTATCCGCTTCGCATGGTCACGGTCGTAAAACCATACTTACGATAGAGGCGTTGCGCGACGGTGTTGCTCTCGCGTACCTCGAGCGTCATCCATGCCGCCCCGCGTTCAATTGCTTCGTCAATCAGCGCTAGGAGCAGCACTTCGCCGAAACGCTGGCCGCGATGGGCCGGATCGACGGCCAGCGTCGTTACGTGGGAGTCCTCGAGGATCACCCAAATGCCGCCGTAGGCGACGACCCGCTCGTCGATGCTTCCAACGTAGTAATGAGCCAGCTTGTTCGTGCTCAACTCGTTGTAGAACGCGTCGGAGGGCCAAACGGTCGAAAACGAGGCGCGTTCGATGCGCGTCACCGCCGCGATGTCGGACGTAGCCATCGGGCGAATCGAGAACCGGCTGGGGTGTTGCGCCGGCCGGTCGAGTTCCATCTTCACGGTTGAACGCTACAATCTCGACGGTTTGGCGGCGGGCAGCTCGCCGTAATCGGCTCGCACGGCATGCGGGGTCTCCGGGGGCGTGCGCGTGGCGGCAGCCAGTGCGGCGGCTGCGGCGGCGGGAGTGACGAGCGGGTCGACGGAGCGCACGACCATGCCGCGTTCGGCGAGCGCGTGGAGCACGTCCTTCGGCGCCCCGACCACGTCGAGCGCACGCGGATCGGCCGCCGGCAGCACTTCGCGCAGGACGTCCGCGATTTGCCCCGAGGCGCGCCGCATCTGCGTCTCGTCTCGGTAACGTGCCGAGATCACACCGGGGCGGCCGACGACGACCGCGAGCACGCGCTCGAACTCGGCGCCGAATTCGAGAATGTCGAAGGAATCGACCGGGACGAGCGGGCGCTCCCAGGCCGCCGCGAGCGACTTTGCGTAGGCGATGGCGATCCGCAAGCCGGTGAATCCTCCGGGGCCGATGCCGACCCCCAAGCGGCCGATTTGCTGCGGCGCCACCTGAGCTTGCGCGAGCACCCCCGATACCATTGCGAGACCGCGCTCGAGCGCGACGTTGCCCGACTCGCTGCGCGATGCGACGATCCGGCCGCCGCTCGCAACGGCGGTCGAAAAGCCTGCGAGTGCCCCGTCCAGGGCAAGAACGATCACCGTGGCAGTCGAAGATGGAGCGTGCGTGATTCGTCTCCGGCGCCTTCGATTTCGATTTCGTACCGCCGAGCCGGAATAGCCTCCGGCGCGTTGCGCCACCACTCGATCAGCGCGATCGAACGCCCGTCGAGGGCCTCCTCGAGGCCCAACTCGGCCAATTCGCGCGGGTCGTCGATTCGGTAAAAGTCGATGTGTTCGATCGGCGGATCGCCGTCGTAATGGTGACGAAACGTAAAGCTGGGGCTGCAGCTTTGGTCGCTCCCGTGGAGCGCGCGCACGACCGCCCGGACGAACGCGGTCTTCCCGGCGCCGAGCGGGCCGCTGAGCGCAACGACGTCGCCGGGGCGGAGACGTCGCGCGAAATCGGCAGCGAATTTACTGAGGTCGTCTTCGGTGGGAAAGTTCAGTCGAAGGTCGTCCTCCATGAGTGCAGGTGATTATTGAACAACGATATCATAGCGCAGGTCAACGTCGAAGACGAAATGCGGGAGAGCTATCTCGCCTATGCGATGTCGGTCATCGCGTCGCGGGCGCTTCCCGACGTACGCGACGGTCTCAAGCCCGTGCAGCGGCGAATCCTCTACGCGATGCGCGAGATGGGTTTCGATCCGAGCAAGCAGCATCGCAAATGCGCGGGTATCATCGGTGAGGTCCTCAAGAGCTATCATCCTCACGGCGACAGCTCCGTCTACGACGCGCTCGTGCGCATGGCCCAAGATTTCACGCTGCGCTATCCGCTGGTCGACGGTCACGGCAACTTCGGGTCGATCGATCCCGATCCGCCGGCGGCCTACCGCTACACCGAAGCGCGGCTCGCGCGCACCGCGCTCGACGTCTTAGCCGACATCGATAAAGAGACCGTACCGTTCGTCGCGAACTTCGATAATCAGGGCGTCGAGCCGAGCGTCCTTCCGGGACGCCTTCCGCAGCTGCTCGTCAACGGATCGAGCGGCATCGCGGTTGGCATGGCGACGAACGTCCCGCCGCACAACCTCAACGAAATCGCCGATGCGATCGCGGCCTTGATCGACGATCCCCAGACGGACGACGACGCGCTCAGCGCGATCGTCCAAGGCCCCGACTTTCCAACCGGCGGCACGATCTTGGGGCACGAAGCGATCCGCGAAGCCTATCGAACGGGGCGTGGCTCGATCGCGATTCGCGGCAAGGCCGAGATCGTCGAGGAGCGCGGAAAGCACAAGATCATCATTACCGAGATCCCCTATCAGGTCTACAAAGGGCGGATCGTCGAGGCGATCTCGGAGGCATACGCCGAGAAAAGGATCACCGGCATCTCGCGCATGGACGACGAGTCGAACCGCAAGGGAATGCGCGTCGTGATCGAGCTCCAAAAGAACGCGACGCCGAAGATCGTGCTCAACCAGCTCTTCAAGCACACGCCGTTGCAGTCGACGTTCGGTTTCAACATGCTTGCGCTCGTGCCGGTAGGGCCCCCACGTCCAAATGGTTCGGTCGCGTTGGAACCGCAGGTGCTCTCGCTCAAACAGCTGCTCGAGCACTTCATCGCGCACCGCAAGGACGTCATCGTTCGGCGAACCGCCTACGATCTGCGCAAGGCCGAGGAGCGGGCGCACTTGCTCGAGGGCTACCGCATCGCCCTCGACCACATCGACGAGGTCATCGAGATCGTTCGCGGCAGCCAGACGACCGACGAAGCGAAAGAGCGTCTCTCCAAGCGCTTCGCGCTCAGCGAAGTGCAGGCGCAAGCGATCGTCGACATGCGTCTGCGGGCCCTCGTCGGCCTCGAGCGCCAGAAGATCGAGGACGAGTACGCCGAGCTGATCAAAACGATCGCCGAGCTGCAGGACATTCTGCGCAGTCCGCGCCGCATCGCGACCATCGTCAAGCACGAGACGCTCGACGTCAAGAAGCGTTTCGGCGACGAACGGCGCACGACGATCGAGCCCGCCGAAGATGAGATGTCGATCGAGCAGATCACGCCCAACATCGACGTCGTCGTCACGTATACGGTCGGCGGCTACATCAAGCGCGTCTCGGTCGATACGTTCCGCACGCAGCTGCGCGGAGGGCGCGGCGTCACCGGCATCTCCAACCTCAAGCGCGAGGACGTCGTTCGCAACTTCTTCGTGACCAAGACGCACGACCACGTGCTCTTCTTTACGAACATGGGCCGCGTCTATAGGCTGCGCGGGTACGAGATTCCCGATACGACGCGCCAAGCGCGCGGAACCGCGCTCGTCAACCTGCTCACGCTCCCGCCGGGCGAAGAGGTGACGGCCGCCTTCCCGATCGACCGCTTCGAAAGCGAACGGTACCTCGTGATGGTCACCAAACGCGGCGTCATCAAAAAATCGAAGCTCGAAGATTTCTCGAACGTGCGTCGCAACGGCCTGATCGCGATCAATCTCGATCCGGGCGACGAGTTGCTCGCCGTCGACCTCTCCGACGGTTCGCGCGACATCATTCTCGCGTCGACGCAGGGCATGGCCGTGCATTTCAACGAGAAGGGCGTGCGTCCGATGGGGCGCGCGGCGCGCGGCGTGAAGGCGATGACGCTCGAAAAGGGCGACACGGTCGTGGCGATGGACGTCGTCGAAGACGAGCGTCGCGAGGTCTTGCTCGTGACGTCGCTCGCTTTCGGCAAGCGGACGCCGATCGACGATTACCGCCACACGGCGCGCGGCGGCAAAGGCGTCAAAGCGTTCGCGCGCCAGCGCGACGACATCGGACAGGTCGTCGACCAGATTCTCGTCGCGCCCGACGACCAGATCCTCATGATCACCTCGGGCAACCAGGTGATTCGCCTCCAAGTGCGCGAGATTCGCAAGACGGGGCGCGACGCCAAGGGCGTCCGGCTTCAGCGTTTGGGCGACGGCAGCGAGGTCATCGCAATCACGAACTTGGGCAAACAGGCCAAGCAGATCACCGAAATCACCGGCGAGCCGCAACAGACCGAGCTTTAGGAGTGTTAAAAGAGTCTCATGAGTGCATTACCAGACGTTACGCAAACGAACTTTGAAACGGAGGTGCTCAAGAGCGCCCAGCCGGTGCTGGTCGATTTCTGGGCTCCATGGTGCGGGCCGTGCCGCATGCTTTCGCCCGTCGTCGAAAAGGTCGCCGCGGCAAATGAAGGCAAGGCGAAGTTCGTCAAGCTGAACACCGACGAAAATCCGAGCCTCGCCGGCCAATATCAGGTCTCGGGCATACCGTGCTTGATTCTCTTCAAGGATGGCGAGCCGGTCGATCGTATCGTCGGGTACGTTCCCGAGAACGTCGTGACGTCGATGCTCGGCAAGCACGTAGCGTAATCGGAGCCCGATGAAGATCCCGGCGATGCACCGGGTTCTGGGGGACGAACGGATCCTTCCGTACGAGGTTCTGCTCGGGAGAAATTTAGTGAGGCGCGCGGCCGACGAAGTATTCGGCCGCGTGCGTGCTTCCGATTGCGAGGCGGCGTACGACGCGATCGTGGATGACCTCGCCGCACAGCTGGAGGCGACGCGACGCGCAACGCTCATTGCGGTCATCAACGCGACCGGCATCATCGTTCACACCAATCTCGGTCGCGCTCCGCTGGCGGCCGAAGCGCTCGAGGCAATCGGCAAGGTCGCGCGCGGCTATTCGAACCTGGAATACGATCTCGATAGCGGCAAGCGGGGATCGCGGTACGAGCGCGTCTCGAATCTTCTGAACGATGTGACCGGCGCCGAGGATTCGCTCGTCGTAAACAACTGCGCCGCGGCGGTGCTGCTCGTCCTCGACACGTTCGCGAAGGGCCGGGAAGTGATCGTCTCGCGCTCGCAGCTGGTCGAGATCGGCGGGGGCTTCCGTATTCCGGAAGTGCTCGAACGCAGCGGTGCGAGGCTCGTCGAAGTCGGCACGACGAATCGCGTCAACATCGAGGATTTCGAGCGGGCGCTCTCGCCGCGCACGGCGCTGCTGCTGCGCACGCATGCTTCGAACTATCGTATCGAAGGGTTCACGCACGACGCGAGCGCGCGCGAGCTTGCCGACCTGGGCCGTCGCGCGAGCGTCCCCGTCGTCGAAGATCTCGGCAGCGGCGCGCTCGTCGATTTGGCGGAGTACGGCGTCGCGCACGAGCGCACCGTGCAAGAGTCGCTTGGCGACGGGATCGGTCTGGTTACGTTCTCCGGCGATAAGCTGCTCGGCGGCCCGCAGGCCGGCATCATCGTCGGCACGGCGCAGCTCGTCGCACGGCTGAAGAACAATCCGCTGCTTCGCGCGTTGCGCGTCGGAAAGATGACGATAGCCGCACTCGATGCGACGCTTCAATGCTACCGCGGCGCTGCGAAGGGGGAACGCCTTCCCGTCTACCGGATGCTCGCCGCCACGATCGACGAGTTGCGCGCGAGAGCGAACGCCTACGTCGAAGCTCTTGCAGGCGTCACCGTCGTCGAGAGCGTGGCCTACGCCGGCGGTGGAGCGCTCGCGCAGGAGCGAATTCCGTCGATCGCGGCGGCGATCGAGGTCGAAAAGCCCGACCGCCTCGGGGCGCGACTGCGCGCCGGAACGCCGCCGATCGTCGCTCGCGTCGAGGATGGGCGGCTTCTGCTCGATCTTCGCACTATCGCGCCCGAAGAAGACTCGATCGTGATCGACCGATGCCGGAGCTGCCTGACGTAGCGGCCTACGTCGCCGCGTTGGAGCCACGCATAATCGGAGAGCGGCTCGAGCGCGTGCGCGTCGCCGCGGTCTCGCTCCTACGTACCGCGCAGCCGCCGCTGCGTGCCGTGGAAGGCCGCGCCGTACGCGAGATACGACGCATCGGCAAGCGCATTGCGATCGGGCTTGAGGGCGAGCTCTGGCTCGTGCTCCATCTGATGATCGCGGGACGTCTTCACTGGCGGCCCGCGGCCGCGAAGCTGGGCGGCCGTCAAATGCTGGCGGCGTTCGATTTCGCGAGCGGCTCGCTGGTGCTGACGGAAGCCGGCAGCAAGCGCCGCGCAGCGCTCTCCATCGTTGTTGGCGACGAAGCGCTCGAGGCGATCGATCGCGGCGGTATCGACGTCTTTGCCTGCGATCTCGAAACGTTCGTGCGCGCACTCAGCGCGGAGAATCGCACGCTCAAACGCGCGCTCACCGATCCGCGTAGCATCGACGGCATCGGGAACGCTTACTCCGACGAAATTCTTCACGCCGCGCGGCTCTCACCGCTCGCGCAGACCGCGAAACTCCAGCCCGAGCAGTGGGAGCGGCTCTTCGACGCGACGCGTTCGACGCTGCGCGAATGGATCGATCGCTTGAGCGGCGGCGTTGCCGAGAAATTTCCCGAAGGCGTGACGGCCTTTCGCGACGGGATGTCGGTGCACGGGAGGTACGGTAAGCCGTGTCCGCGTTGCGGCGAGACCGTGCGTCGCATTCGCTATGCGGATAACGAAACGAACTACTGTCCGGCGTGTCAGACGGGCGGTAAAGTGCTCGCCGACCGCGCGCTCTCGCGCCTGGGCATCAGTCCGCTGCGAGCAACGCCGGCTCGACCTCGAGACTAGCTCTTACGGCATATCGGTTCGATCGGGTGTGGTGACGCCATCGAGAGCGTAACTCCCCAGGTCTTGCCTTTGGAGTCCACTTCGAACTTATGCGGTATGGGCAGCCTGAAGTTTGGGCTTTCGACGGTGCACTTATAGGCCGTCTTTCCGGTGCAGGGCGAAGACGGCGGCAACTGCTCGACGATGAACGACCGATGCAACTCGGAGTTCATAGCCAGCGTCCGGATACGAGCCGCGTCGCATTCTTGCGGCAGCGTTACGTACGCCTGGATTTGGAACGTCGACTTACTGGTAACACCGGCATTGACGCTCGTCGCCGTAGCCGGCTGCCAGGACGGCGTGGCGGCCGCCACGATTGCGGGCGGGAGAACCAGCAGTGCGATCGCTGCAGACGAATATGGCGCATATTGATACCTCCTAACGAGCTTCCTTCGCCGGGAGCCCGCTCGGTTACTCGCTAAACCAGCCCGACCGCTCGACGTCTAGATTAACGTTGAAGCGCCGCGCCACGCTCTCAATCGTTGCCGGCGACAAAACGCTCACGCCGCGCGGCTTGCTATTGAAACGGCCAAGGGTGCGGAACGGTCTTTTTGCTCACCGCGTCGGGACTCGAGAAAACTCCGTACGCCTTTCCGGTTTCTATACTAAAACTCTAACCGATAGCTTGGGATACAAAACTATCTGACGGTCAATGCACCGCTCAGTAACCGAGAGACTTTGTCTGCCACTCGCCTGCTGTCCCGTGACGAAAGATTTCCGATACGTTTGGCAGAGGCGGCTTCGATCGTTGCGATTTTTACGCTTCTCACGACCGACGCAATACGAAGGCCGGCCTTCGATAGATTGGAGACCGGCACGTCATCGGGCCACTTCCGGTTCTCGGCACTGGTAACCATGAGAATCCAGAGCAAGCCGTGCGACGCCTCGATGCTGCCTGCTGCGAGGACGACCGCGGGTCGTCGTTGATTGATCGGACGGTCGGTGTACGGAAACGGAACCTTGATAACGTCCCACGGCTCAAAGGTCGGCATAGGCGCGCCGATCGTTCTCCGACGCCCACTCGGTGAACGTCGCGAAGGGGTCGTCCATGGGAATCGGCACCGCCTTCGTAAGAATAACGTGGTTTGAGACGATGGTATAAACGAGCTCGTCTCCTTCGCGGATATGAAGCGCCGCGCGGACCGGCTGCGGAATCGTCGTTTGTGCCTTGGTCGTTACTCTGCTGGTAATCACGGGTCGATTGTAAGGATTTTCCTTACCTCCTGTCAACTACTCGCTAAACCAGCCCGATGGCTCGACGTCGAGATTGACGTTGATCTGCTTTACTTCCGTGTAGGCATCGTAACCGTACGTTCCGAGCTCGCGGCCGATTCCCGACTGTTTGTAACCGCCCCAGGGCGCTTCGTTATACGTCGGGTGATAGGTATTGATCCACGTAATGCCGGCGCGCATCTTACGGATCACGCGGTGCGCTTTGGCGATGTTGGTGCTAAAGACGGCGCCCGCCAAGCCGTAGATCGTGTCGTTCGCGAGCGCAATCGCCTCGGCTTCGTCCTCGAAGGTCTGCACGACGAGAACCGGACCGAAGATCTCTTCCTTGACGATGCGCATCTCGCGCGAGGTTTCGTCGAAGATTGTTGGCGCGATGAAGTTGCCCGCGGCGAGCGCGCCGCCGAGGCGCGTGCCGCCGCAGAGGAGCCGCGCGCCCTCCGCCTTTCCGCTTTCGATGTACGATTCGACGCGCTCGCGATGAACGGGCGAGACGATCGGCCCCATCTCGGTCGCCGGATCGAATCCGTCGCCGACGCGAATCTTCTGCGCGCGCTCGACGAGCCGCTCGACGAAGCGGTCGTGCAGTGGACGTTCGAGAATCAGCCGCGATCCGGCCGAGCAGACCTGTCCCGCGTTGGCGAAGATGCCGAAGAGCGCGTAATCGATGGCCGTCTCGAAATCGGCGTCGGCAAAGACGACGTTCGGCGATTTGCCGCCGAGCTCGAGCGAGATCTTCTTGAGATTCGTCGTGGCGTCGTGCATGATGCTGCGCCCGGTCTTGGTTCCGCCGGTGAAGGCGATCTTATCGACCAGCTCGCTCGCGGCGATGGCGTGACCGGCGACCGCGCCCGAACCGAGCACGACGTTGACGACGCCCGGCGGAAACTCCAGCTCTTGGAAGAGCGTTGCGAGCGCAATCGCCGAGAGTGGCGTGAGTTCCGAAGGCTTGAGAATGCAGACGTTGCCCGCCGCGAGCGCGGGCGCGAGTTTCCAGGTCGCCATCAAGAGCGGATAGTTCCACGGAACGATCTGCCCGCAGACGCCGATCGGCTCTCGCACCGTGAAGGTCTGCGACGGCGCGGGAACATCGAAGGTCTGTCCGTGCGGTTTCGTCGCCAGGCCGGCGTAATACCGGAAGCAGTTCGCCGCGTCGACGGCGTCATACTCGGTTTCGCGCAGCGGCTTGCCGTTATTGAGCGTATCGATCCGCATGAACTCGTCGCGATGCGCGTCGATCGCGTCGGCGAGCTTGAAGAGCAGTGCGGCGCGGTCGGCGGCCGAGAGCGAGCTCCAGGGTCCCTCGTCGAAGGCGCGACGCGCGGCGGCGATCGCCGCTTCGGCGTCCGCAACGGTCGCCTCGGCGACGGTCGCGATCGTACCGCCGTTCGCGGGATTCTGCAACTCGCGCGTTCCACCGTCGCTTGCCAGGCGCCACGTGCCGCCGACGTACATCGGAACGACGCCGCCGATGAGCGGCAGATTCTTGAGGATTTCTTCGGCCTGCGCCAAGCGCTGCGTGGTTTGCATTCCCCTAAACTCCTTGCGTCTCGCTGCGGATGACGCCGGTTGATTCGCGCTTATCCATCGATTCGAGGCTTTCGCGGAGGGCTGCGCAGACATAATCGGCCTCGTCCTCCGTAATCGTGAGCGGCGGTTCGACGCGAATCACCCGCGCATTAACGAGCGTTCCCGAGACGAGCACGCCGCGGTCGAGCATGCGTTTCCCTAGCTCGAAGCCGGTTGCGTGATCGCGAAACTCGATCGCCATCAAGAGTCCCATGCCGCGCGTGTCGACGACGAGATTCTCATGTCCGGCGACCGCTTCGCGAATGCCGGCGAGCATGCGCTCTCCCAGAACCGCGGCGCGCTGCGGCAAGCGGTCTTCGATCAAGACGTTGATCGTGGCGAGCGCCGCCGCGCACGCGAGTGGATTCCCGCCGAAGGTCGACGTGTGCAGAAACGGGTTGTCGAAGAGCCGCGAGAAGACCTCGCGCCGGCCGACCACCGCCCCCGCCGGAACGACGCCGCCGCCGAAGGCCTTCGCGAGGCACATTAAATCCGGCGCGACGCCGTAGTGCTCGCAGCAGAACATCCTGCCGGTACGCCCCATTCCGGTCTGCACTTCGTCGAGAATGAAGAGCGAGCCGAACTCGTCGCAGAGCGCGCGCACGTTCGGCAGATAATCGTCGTCGGGAATGTTGACGCCGCCCTCGCCCTGAATTGGCTCGAGCAACACCGCGCCGACGTCTTCGCCGACGGCTTTGCACGACGTCATCATGTCGCGCATCGCGGGCACGTCGTTGAAAGGAACGTGCTCGATATTCGGCAGCATCGGGCCGAACGGCCGGCGGAACTCGGCCTTTGCGCTGGCCGAGAGCGAGCCGTAGCTCTTGCCGTGAAATCCTTTGGTCGCCGCGACGATCGTCTGTTTCGTGGGATCGTACGCGCGCGCGAGCTTGAGCGCTCCCTCGACGGCTTCGGTGCCGCTGTTACAGAAGAAGCTGTACTCGAGACCCTCGGGCGCGAGCATGGCGAGCGCCTTCGCGAGCATCGCGCGCAGCGGATCGAGCAGATCTTGACTGTGGAGCGGCTGACGGCGAAGCTGATCGCTGACCGCTTTAATTACCTTCGGATTGCGATGGCCGACGTTGAAGATTCCGAAGCCGCCCAAGCAATCGAGATAGGTTCGGCCGTTGAGGTCGCGATAAGAGTTCGGTCCGGCATCGGCCCATTCGACGACCGCACTCGCGTTGTGCGCGTCGGTTGCCTTGCGATACTCGAGGAACCCGGGATTGACGTGCTCTCGAAACGACTCGACCGTCTCACGCGCAATCCACGCGACGTCCGCGGGCGTGATCTCGGTCTTCTCGATCAACCCTAAAACTGTTTTGGTATATTCGTAAACCTTTTGCTCTTTAACACCGGTAATTTTCGGTCACCTCGTAAAAACGTCGTGAAGGCTAGCTTGCAAAATCGCAAGTCCTTCGTCGAGTTCGCCGTCGGTGACGACGAGCGGGACGAGGATTCGAATCACGTTGCGCTTGCCGGCCATCATCAAGAGGAGTCCCCGCTCGCGTGCGACCTCGACGACTTCCGGCGCGCCTGAAGATAACTCCATCGCGAGCATCGCGCCGAGCCCGCGCACGTCTTCTATTTGCGCAAACTCGCGCTGCATGGAGCGCAAACCGTCGGCGATTCGCTCGCCGATTGCGCGGGCGCGTGCCAAAAAGGCGTCGTCGATTAGGTCGAAGACCTGCAAGGCTGCGGCGCAGGCGACGGGGTTTCCGGCAAAGGTGCCGCCCAATCCGCCCGGTTCCGGCGCGTCCATGATCTCGGTCTTGCCGACGACGGCCGCGAGCGGAAGTCCGCCGCCGATCGATTTTGCGACCGCGATCAGGTCGGGTTCGATGCCGTATTGCTCCGAGGCAAAGAACGTGCCGGTGCGCCCGAATCCCGTCTGGATCTCATCGGCGATCAGCAGAATGCCGCGCTCCGCTGTGATTCGTCGCAGTTCCGGTAAGAAATCGCGCGGCGCCGGCACGAAGCCGCCCTCGCCGAGTACCGGCTCGACGATGACCGCGGCAACCCGCTCGGGCGCGACCACCGCGGAAAAAAGCTCTTCCAGCCCTTCAAGCGCGCGGCGCGTCGTCATGCCGTGATGTTCGTACGGGAACGGCGCGTGATAGATCTCGCTGCAGAACGGCCCGAAGTGCTGCTTATAGGGTTCGTTCTTGCCCGTCATCGAGAGCGCGAGCAGGGTGCGCCCGTGGTAGCCATGCGTAAAGGCGACGATCGCGGGGCGGCGCGTATACTCGCGCGCGATCTTGACCGCATTCTCGGTTGCCTCGGCTCCGGTCGACAAGAGCAGCGTTTTTTTCGGTGACGAGCCCGGCGCGCGCCGGTTCAGTTCCTCGGCCACGGCAACGTACGGCTCGTACATCGCCACCTGGAAACAGCAATGCGTGAATCGTTCGGCCTGATCGGCGATCGCGGCTACGACTTTCGGATGGGCGTGGCCGGTGTTGAGCGTCCCAATGCCCCCGACGAAGTCGAGGTACCGCCGCCCGTTGTGGTCCCAAAGCGCTGCGCCGGCCGCGCGCTCGACCCAGATCGGATGCACCGTCGCGACGCCGCGTGCGACGCTCGCCCGGCGCCGCTGCGCCAGCGAGGATTCGACTACTGAGCTGGAGAGTTTTTCGCGTACGGTCATGGTGGGGCGAGGAAAGCCTATTCGGCGGGTTTAAAGCGCATCTTCTTTATGACACAACGCATCGCCGCAAAGCCGATTGCCGCGCTCGTCGCGGTTGCACTCCTCGTTATGCCCTGGGAGGCCAGAGCCGGCACCACCGGTACGCTGCGCGGGCGCGTGGTCGACGCAGCGACCCAAGCGCCGATCGCCGGCGCCGTCGTCACTGCAGTTTCGCCCTCGCAGACGGCGCAAAGCGTCTCGGATGCGGCGGGGGCGTTTTCGTTCATCTCCTTGGCGCCCGACGCGTATACCGTCAGCGCGAGCAAAGCGGGTTACGATCCGCAATCGCAGGCCGGCATCTCCGTCGTCGCCGATCAATCGGCAACGGTCGCGCTCGCGCTGCAGAAAACGCTCAAGACCATCGCGCGCACGACCTCACGCTCGACGCAATCGCTGGTGCACTCCGGCGTCACCAGCGACGTCTACTCGGTCAACTCGGCGGGGCAGAAGGCGGCATCGACGCTGGGAGGCTCCGGATCGATGACGCAGGCGTACGGCGCGATCGCGAGCGCTCCGGGTGTCAACATCCCCTCGAATCAGCAGGGCTGGTATCAGAGCGTTTACGTTCGCGGCGGCGACGTCGACCAAGTGGCGTACGAGTTCGACGGCCTACAGATGACGCGTCAGTCGGATCTCGCGCCGATCGGGACCCTCACGTCACTCGGTAATCAAGAGGTGCAGGTCTACACGGGCGGCACTCCCGCGACGTCGAACTCCTCCGGACTCGCCGGCTATATCAATCAAGTTATCAAGTCCGGCACGTATCCCGGTTACGCTACCGCGGATTTGGGCATCGGCGGACCGGCCTTCTACCATCAGGCGACCGTGGAATTCGGCGGCGCCACGCCCGACCGCCTCTTTTCGTATTACGTCGGTCTCTCGGGAACGAATCAAACGTATCGCTTCGGCGATCAGTACGGCGGGGTCAGCGATCCGCTCTACTTCTATCCGCTCAACGTTCCCTCGAACAACAACGTTTACAATATTCTCGACGGCTCTGCGGCAAAACAGCCACACTACGGCTTCCTCTTCTCTCCCGGTTTCGCGTACGCGCAAGGCACCAACTTCGATCGCGAGAACGTCGTCAATCTCCATATCGGCATTCCGCATCGCGACGCGGCGCTGCGCGACGACGTTCAGATGCTCTACGTGACCGGAGGCATTGCCGACCAGTTCTACAGCTCCGCCAACGACGTTTGGTACACGCCGCACGCCGGCAAAAAGACCGGCATCGGCTATCCGATGCCCTATCTCGATTCGCTCTATTACGGTGGGCCGCTCATGCAGTCGCCGCGATCGCAAGATCTCGTCATCGGATTCTTCCCAAGCAGCCCGTCCGGCCGTGCACCCGGCTCTCCGGTCGGCATCACCAACCGCGATGGGAATTGGAACGGCTACTCGATCGAAAAACTGCAGTATCAAAAGAATCTCGACCCACATTCGTACTTGCGCGGGCTCGTTTGGGGCGCGTATTCGAACTGGTTCATCAACGGCCCTCAAAGCGCGCAGCTCGTCTTCGGGTCGGACCCTGCCGACTACGAGGTCCTCGAGCACGGCTACGGCGCCAACTTGATCTATGCCAATCAACTCGCTAGCCAAAATCTCCTCACGGTCGAGGCGTCGTACATGACGCAGCGCCTGCAGACGTATAACGCTGCCTTCAGCTCGACCGATCCATCGACGACGAGTCTCGCACCCACGGGCTTGGGAACGATCCTATCCAACTACGGAACGCCGAACGGCAAATGCTACAACTACCAGACGGGTCAGCCGTGGAGTTGTTTCGACGCCGGAAGCCAGGGAGGGTGTCTTACTTCGTTCGGGTGTTACCCCGGCGAGGGCTCGTACAAGTTCAATCTGACGCCCGGTTTTGCGCCGAAGGGCTCGCCTGCGGCAAAGGCCGGCGCACGCTGGATGATGACCGAGAACGGCCAGAGCGCGCAGGTCGACGACGTGACGCCGCATTTCGGATCGGCGGCGATTACCGATCTGTATCAGCCGAACGACCGGCTCGTCATCAATATCGGCGCGCGTCTCGATCGCTTCGAGTATACGACCAATAATCTCGAGGCCGCATATCCGGCGCGGCAGTTTTGGTTCGACGCGTACAACAACGAGTTTTGCGGCGCTCCCGGAAAGGCGACGTCCTGGGCGTGGAACTCGACGACCGATTCCTTCGGCGCGTGTGCGCCGGGTCTGCAGCCGCTGAGCAATCCTGGCAACGGGCTGTACAACACGACCGGCGCTGACTTCGCCTCCTACGTTTTTCAACCGCGCCTCTCGTTCACGTATACGATCAATCCCGATACGGTGATTCGAGGCTCCGCCGGCAAATACGCGCGGGCCGAAGGTTCGTCGTACTACCAGTACAACACGTTCCAGCAGAATCTCGCATCCTTCATCGCTCAGTTCTATCCGCTCGGCTACCATACGCCCGATCACAACGTCTCGCCCGACACCTCCGATAATTTCGATCTCTCGCTCGAGAAGCACGTGAAGGGTACGCAGCTTTCGTACAAGATCACGCCGTTCTATCGGAACACCAGCAATCAACTCCAGTTCCAGGCGATCAATCCGGTTCAAGGGACGCTCGCCGGATTGAACGTGGGAACGCAGGAGTCGTACGGCGTCGAGCTCTCATTGCAATACGGCGATTTCAGCCGAAACGGCCTCTCGGGGCTCTTCTCGTATACGCATACCGGGAATCGAGTTCGCTTCAGCCCGATCAACGGCGTCAGCGTCATCGACGCCCTCAACACGCAGATCGAGCTCTACAACTCGTATTCTGCGGCGTGCGCCGGCGTGACGAAGAGCTCGGCAAACTGGCAGGCCTGCGGCAGCGGAGCCTATCTGAATAATGCGATGCCGGTGCTGCGCAACGACCAATCGGGAACTCGGAATCAGGGCAAACTCAAGATCCCCAATCCGTATTATCACGACGGGCTTCAACCGCTCTTCGATACGTCGGCTTGGTACGCGCCGTACGACGTGATCCCCAGTCCTTTCAATGCGGCCAATGGTTATTCGGTTCCCGACGTCGCCTCGCTCATTCTGAACTATCGGCACAACCGGTTTACGCTGACCCCGTCGGTGCATTACGCGAACGGATCGAACTACGGATCGCCGCTCGTCTGGCCCGGATACGTTCCCCAGTCGTGCTCGAAAGAACCGGCGTCGACACCCTTAACGCCGGGTGCGAGCTGCCCGGGCGGAGCGATCGGCGCAGTCTTCTTGCCCGATCCCTACAGCGGCAAGTTCGACAATCTGGGCGCCTTCATGGAGCCGGCCGAGCTGTCGGCGAATCTGCAGGCGAGTTACGACGTGACGCCGCGCATGACGCTGACGGTGCAAGCCGTCAACCTCTACAATCAGTGCTTCCAGCGCGGCTATGCGTGGGATAACTCGATGACGTGCGTCTATTCGACCTTGCCGTCGAACATTCTCGCGCCGTCGGGCAACTTCGTAAAGAATCCGCCCGCGCAGCTGCGCTATCCATACGGTACGTTCTTTAACGTAACCGAAGTGGGAATCTCTTCGGTGCGTCAACCCTTCGGCTTCTTCGCCGACCTCAGCATCAAGCTCTAATGAACCGCGCGCACTTCGTTCGCGGGGCCGGATGGGCCGCGCTCGGCGCGGCAGCGATCCCCGAGTTCGTTGCGGCCGCGAGCTCCGCGGCGCTGCGGCGCGAGCGAATTGCGATCGTTGGGGCGGGGATCGCCGGTTTGGTGGCCGCGATGCGGCTGCGCGACGCCGGCATCGACGCGACGGTCTACGAATCGTCGGCGCGCATCGGCGGCCGGATGCACTCCGAGCGCAGCTATTGGGATGCGGGGCAGCATACCGAGTGGTGCGGCGCGATGGTCGACTCGACCCACGCGAACATCCGCGGGCTAGCGCGGCGATTCCACCAAGGGCTACTCGATACGCACGCGGCTCGTCCGCCGCGCGCGCGGGATACGTGTTACCTCGATGGCAGCTACTATACGATGGTGCAGGCCGATCGCGACTTCGCGCGGATCTACCCGATCCTGCAAGAGCAGCTCGGACGCGTCGCCCCTAATACGACGTACGCAAACGCCACGCCGACGGCGCGCCGTCTCGATGCGATGAGCATGCGCGATTGGATCGCTCGGTACGTGCCGGGCGGCCTCGATTCTGCGCTCGGGAGGCTGATCGCCGAGTCGTACCGCAACGAATACGGGCGCGAGATCGGCGAGCTGAGTGCGCTCAACCTCGTCGCCCAGCTCGGCGCGCAGAAGAATTACGGCGAGAGTCACGAGATGAACGTGCTCGGATACTCCGACCAGCGGTACATCCTCGCCGACGGGAGCCAGTCGCTTCCCGAAGCGATCGCGGCCTGGCTTCCCGCCGGCAGCGTTCTCCTCGAGCACCGCTTGCTCGCGATCCGGCGGATGCCTGGCGGATCGTACGAGTTGCGGTTCGATCGCCGCGGAGCGCGCGAGAGGCTCTACGCCGATCGCGTGATCCTCGCGCTCCCCTTCATCGCGCTGCGCGCGCTCGATTATTCGGGCGCCGGATTCGATAATGCCAAGAACAACGCAATCGAGAATCTCGGCTACGGCTATCATACGAAGCTGCACCTGCAGTTCGACCGGCGCGCCTGGATGCGCCCCGACCATCCGTGGCCCGAACCGACGACGGGTCAGATTTGGACGACGCTGCCGGTGCAGAGCGCGCTCGACTATTCGCTCGGCCAACGCGGCGAGCAAGGGCTCATCGAGGCCTTCACCGCCGCCGATCCGGCAATGATCGAGACGCCGCCGATGCCGTACGCGAAGGTTGGCGAGGCCGCCCCGGTCGACTGGCACGTTCGACGCTTCTTCGATCAGCTCGACCGCATTTGGCCCGGCGTCGCGGCGACCTGGAACGGCAAAGCGACGTTCGGCAACGCGCAGGCCGATCCGAACATTCTCGCGAGCTACTCCTGCTGGCTCGTCGGACAGTATACGACGATCGCCGGACACGAAGCGCGAGCGCAGGGCCGGGTGCACTTCGCCGGCGAGCACACCTCGATCGCGTATCAAGGTTTCATGGAGGGAGGAGCCGAGTCGGGATTCCGCGCGGCCGACGAAGTTCTCGCGGACTACCGGATTCATTTAAAACAAGCCGGTTAGGTCGGCGCCGTGCACATCATCGGAACCGCGGGCCACGTGGACCACGGAAAATCGGCGCTCATCGCCGCGCTCACCGGAACGAATCCCGATCGCTTGATTGAAGAGCAGGCGCGCGGCATGACGCTCGACCTCGGCTTCGCGCACTTGGTCTTCGACGACGGCATCGAAGGCGGTATCGTCGACGTTCCCGGGCACGAGCGCTTTCTGCACAACATGCTCGCCGGCGCCGCCGGTATGGAGCTGTTGCTCCTCGTCGTCGATGCGAACGAAGGCGTGATGCCGCAGACCCTCGAGCATCTGCAGATTCTGCAGCTGCTCAACGTGCGGCGGGTGCTCGTCGTCGCGACGAAGATCGATCTGATCGAGCCGACGGAGCTCGAGTCGGCGTACGAACGGATTCGCCGCGAGCTGCGAGGGACGATCGCGGAAGGCGCGCCGCTCTTCGCGGTCTCGGCGGTCACCGGCGAGAATCTCGACGCATTGAAGCGCGCGCTCCGCGACGAGCTTGCGGCGCTGCCGCCGCCCCGGGTCGATGCTCCCGCATACCTGCCGATCGATCGCGCCTTCCCGTTACCCGGACTCGGTACGATCGTTACCGGCACGCTCATGCAAGGCAGCATCACCGCCGGTGAGACGCTTGCGATCGAGCCGGGCGGCAAACCCGCCCACGTTCGCAGCATCGGCGTCTTCGATTCGACCCGCAAACACGTCGAGGCCGGCTCGCGCGTCGCGCTCAATCTGCCGGGCGCCGATCGCGCAGATCTCGTGCGCGGCCACGCGATCGTCGGCCGGGAGCTCGGCGTGATGCAAAACTTCGGTGTGCGCTTCTTGCCGCTCGAGAGCGCGCTTGCGTTCCTGCGGCGCCGTACGCCGGTGCGTGCCTACATCGGATCGGCTGAGATTCTCGGCACGCTCGTCCTGCGCGAGCCGCTCGCCGATGCGCGCGAGGTACGGGCCGAGCTTCGCCTGCGCGAACCGGTCGTCGCATTTCCGACGCTGCGCTTCGTCGTCCGGCGGCCGTCGCCGATGACGCTCCTTGGGGGCGGCTACGTCGAGGGCGTCGAGCTCGCCGCGCCCGCCGGCGGCGGCCACACCGCCGACGAAGAAGCGGTGCTCGCCGTTTTGCGCGAAAGAGGCCTGCAAGCGATCGAGCTTAGCGCGATCGCCTTTGCTGCCAATCTGCGCGAGCAAGCGGCGCGCAAAGCCGCCGACCAGCTCGTCGACCAAGGAGAGGTGATTCGCGTGGTGAGACCGCCTGCATACGTCGATGCCGCTGCAAGCGATGCGCTCTTCGTGCGGATGCGTGCGGAGCTCGAAGCGGCGGAGCGAAACGAGCCGTGGGCGATGGGCATGACCTCAATCGCGCTCGCGCGCGCGCTCGCCGTAAACGAGGCGACGCTCGTGCGCGTTGCCGAGCACTTCGTCGAAAACGGACGCATCGTCAATCGCGGCGGTTACTACGCAACGCTCGAACACCAGCCGTCGTTCACAGCCGAGCAGGGAGTTTTCTTCGAGTACCTCGTTCCAATCGACGAGACCCGCCCGTTTCTGCCGATTCCTTTTGCCGGCGTGGCCTCGGCCGTGAAGCTCTCGCACGTAGCGGGCCTTTCGAAGGCCTTCGATACGATGCTCGCGCACGGCGCCTTCGTGAAGATCGGCGACGATCTCTATCGCGGCACGCAGATCGCGCAGATTCGCGCACGCGCTGAAGCGCATTTTCGGGAGCACGAGCGCATGATGGCCTCGGAGTTCCGCGACATGCTCGGAACGTCGAGAAAGTATGCCGTGCCGCTCCTGGAATGGCTCGACACCCACGGCGTGACGATCCGCAATGGCGATTACCGGATTCTGAGAAAGCATTAGCGCAACGAAGGAGCAGAGATCATGAATCGACTCATACTACGGATCACCGTCTTGACTTTCGCGGCGGGGGTGCTAGCAGCGTGCGCAACGCCGCCGCAATCGTTCGCACCGCCGGCGCAGGTGCCGCAAAATCTCTCGCGCGGCCCGCTCACGGTTAGCGCCGCCGACGAGGCGAGCGCGCGAGGTGCCCGCATTCTCTCGTACCATCTGATGCGGCTACGAACGGGCGGAAAAGAGACGATCGCGCGCGGCGTGAGAAAGAAGTATCCGGCCGACTTGGTTCGCAAGAAGGGACCGATCATGAAAACCGCGGCCTCCTTCAACATCTACGTGAACTGCAAACAGAGCGGCGAAGCTTGCTGGGGCGATCCGGAAGGCTTCCAAAAGGCGCTCACCGGAAGCCGTTTCGCGGCCCTGTTGACGCAATACACCAACTCGGCGCCCAGCTCGTATACCTTTGGCGGAGCCTTCTCGGTGAAGTACCACACGTATACGAAGCTCTTCTACGCAAACGACCTGCTCTCGGTCGTTCATGCGGCGCTCGGGAAGAACGGTGGGCAGGCGGGCTACGCGACGATCTACCACGTTTTTCTGCCGAAGGGAACCGACACGTGCTTCGACCGGTCGCGGGTCTGCTATTCGCCCGACCATCCGCACACGTTCGCGTTCTGCGCCTATCACGAGAGCGTCGCATTTAAGGACGTCTCGGGCGAGGTGATCGTCTCGATCGAGCCCTTCCAGAAGGTCGCAGGCTGCGAGTCGAATGCGTCGGCGGGCGCGAGCGCGCTCACCAACTCGACCGCCTCGACGCTCGCGCACGAGACCTTCGAGTCGATCACCGATCCCGGTCCGGCGTTTGCGTGGTTCAACTTCACGTTCTTCGAGGAAATCGCGGACCTGTGCGAGACGTTCGAATGGAAGTTCTCGGTCGGCGGGACGGCATACAGCTTGCAGCCGATGTACTCGAACACGTATCACGCGTGCGCCGACGGACCCTGACTCGCGGCCAATCCAAGGGGCGCTCGGCTACGTTACAGCAGGAGATAGCGCGGGTCGTTATCCCCGCGCCCTCGCCATTTGCTACCAAGGAGCCCGTTGATGCATCGTTTTGTTCTCGTCGCCGGCGCGCTCGCCGCCACCGTCCTAACCGCCTGCTCGGGAGGCGGCATTCCCCAAGCTGTTCCCGGCACGCATCCTGGTGCGCCTGCACGGCGTACCGGAGCGCAGATCCACATCCTCGGCGCGCACCCCGATGCGAATTGTCCGAAGACATATAGCGGCTGCATCACCGTGAACGCCACGAGCGGCGGCTCGATCGAACTCTGCTACGGGTCGTGTGGCGGCGGCCATTACACATGGTCGTCGACGTTTTCGCGAAAGAGGACCGGTGCGCCGTACGGAAGATTCCTCGGAACCTTTGCCCCAAATCCGGGAAATCCGGTGACCGACACCGTGACTGAACTAAAACCGGTCAAGGCGAGCCAAGGCAGGTACCGGTGGTATCAAACGGTGACCGTATGCGGGTCGGGTTGCGTGCAAACGATGATTGGCATCGCCACGACGTAAGCCGCAAAGGCCTCACGACGCGCGCGTCACGCAGCGACGCGGTCGCGCGTTACCATTCTCCTCGTGTTCGTCACAATATTGCTTGCGGCGCTGACCGCAGAGGCCTTCTATCGGTCGCCGGCAACGCTGCCTTCGAACGACGAGGGGACGGTGATTCGCACGCAGCCGTTTAACGGCGGTTCCGCGCTCCCCTCGGCATCGGCAAACTACCGCGTTCTCTACGAGAGCACGATGCCGAACGGCACGCTGGTCGCCGTCTCGGGAACGGTTGCGGTGCCGCACGGCACGCCCCCACCCAGCGGATGGCCGCTGATCAGCTGGGCGCACGGCACGGTCGGAAACGCTCCCCAATGCGCGCCGTCGCGGGCGGCCGAGCCGAACGTCGAGCAGCGGATGCTCGACGGGTTCGTTCGGCGCGGCTATGCGGTCGCACAGACCGATTACAACGGCAACGGCACGCCGGGCATTCATCCCTATATGGTCGCAACCGTCGCCGCGCACGACGTAACCGACGTGGCAATCGCCGCGCGCGCAGTCGACGCTCGAATCGGGAGCAAGTGGATCGCGATGGGACACTCCGAGGGCGGTGCCGCAGCCCTCGCGGCCGCATCGATCGGGCGGCAGATCGCACCGAATCTCGATCTCGTCGGAGCCGTTGCGTTCGCTCCCTACGCCTTTCCCGAATCGACGCTGCTCTACGAGCTGCATAACCAAACGCCGAACGAAGGATTGGCTATCCTCGGTCTGCTCGTCGAGGGCTTCTCGACGGTCGACGCGCGAATCGTGCTCTCGCAAATGCTCGAGCCGAAGGCGATGGGGATGATCCCCGAGCTAGCACAGCAATGCCTTCCAGAACTCATGCAGCGCTCGGACTGGGCGCAACTGCCGCCCAATCAGTTCTTCAGGGCGCAAGCCGAGAGCGACGTCAACGCGCTCTATGGCGATTTGGTCGAGAACGATGCGGCATATTTCTCGATCGCCGTTCCGACGATGCTCGTGCAAGGCGTCGCGGACGTCCAGGTGACCTCCGAGAGCACGATCGCGGTGGCGCAGGAGTTGCGCCGACACGGGACGCCCGTGGAATTTAAGGCCTATGTCGGCGCCACCCATGGTTCGGTACTCGCTGCCGCTGCCGCCGACGTCGCCTCCTGGAGCGCCGACCGCTTCTCCCAAGCACAACGAACGGCTAGCCGCTAACCACCCGCTACTACACTTCCTCGCACACTCGCTCACACAGTGGCGCGCGTACGATTTCGAGGCGCCGGTTGGGTGGTATGATTCCACGGCGCGGTTCGCCGCAGCCTCGTTCGAACTCGATCTAATTTAGGCTTGTCAGCTCCGCACAGGCGCCGTCTCCGTCTCTCTCACCTCGCCGAGAGACGGAGCCGGGCCGTAGGCAAGGACAAGATTTCGACGGCGGGAAGAACGACGATAACGATGGCCACTCGAACGCAGACGTATTCGATCCCGTCGCTCCTCTTGCTCGCAATGCTCGGCGGCTGCGCGGGTGGCGCATCGAGCAGCAGCCCGCAAGGACTGCTCGCGTTACCGGCCGCGCTCACGAACGCGTCGCAAGGACACCTTCGCTCTGCCAGATCGCTCCCGCCGTTATGGATCTATACGGCACAGCTCTATGGCGAGGACGTAAAAGTCTACCAGCGCAACGGGCTCTCGTTGACGTATTACGAAACGTTGACCCCGGGCGTTGCCAGTCCGTACGGAACGGTGACGACGCCGGATGGCCGATGGTACGTCGCAAACGGCGGGCATTCGAACGTGCTCGTTTACCGGACGACGAAGTACGGCCCGCAGGGACCGGTCGAAGTGCTCGACGATTACGGCGAGATGCCGGTGAACGTGACCGTCACATCTAGCCGGCGTCTCGTGGCCGTCTCGAACGCTCATACGATGATCGGTGGTGCGGGCAGCGTCAGCATCTACTTGAACCGCAATGCCGAACCCGCGCGAATCCTGCGCTACGGTGCGCATCTGCTCGCGGGCGCCGGCATCGCGCTCGACCGTCACGGCAACTGTTACTGGAGCTTCAATGATCCCATTAGGATCGCCGGGTCGATCGTCGAGTTCGCAGGCTGCAATGGAACGGGAAAGCTCGTCGTCTCCGGAATTGCTAAGGCCGGCGGAGTCGCGTTCGATCAACACGACGACCTCTACTACGTGGATCAAACGAGCGGCATCTACAAGTGCCAAGGAACCTCGAAGTGCGCGCTCTTCGCGAACGGCTTCGGCGCTCCCGAGAACATCAATTTCGACCATAACCACGGGCATCTCTGGGTCGCCGACGCAACCGGTTATATCGACGCGGTCAATCCGGCGACCGGTGCGATCGAGTACAGCATAGAAGGAGCCGGCGGACCGCACGATCCGCCCTTTGGGATAGCACCCGCGCCCGGCGGCTAGAACCTGGCAACTCGCATGGACTCGCCCGCGCGGGCACGAAGCCCGACGCTGGTGGAACCATCGCGAGTCGCCCGGAGCGATCCGGCCGCGACCGCCGGGCTGGCGACGCTGCTGCGCACGCTTCGGATTCAAGCCGGCCTGTCGCAGCAGATGCTCGCCGATCGGGCATTGATCAGCGTTCAGGCGGTCAGCGCACTCGAGCGAGGCTACCGTAAAGTTCCGTATCGCAAGACCCTCGAACGCATTGCCGATGCGCTATCGCTTTCGAGCGAGGCTCGCGTCGCGCTCGAGCTGTCCGCGCGCCGAGCGCGGGGGGAGCGCCTTGCCGAACAGAATGCGGCGCCGGCGCACAACTTGCCGCGCCAGCTCACCTCGTTCCTCGGGCGCGAAGAAGTCGTTCGCGAGGTCTGCGCTCTCGTCGAGACGGCGCCGCTCGTCAGCATCGTTGGAACCGGCGGAGCCGGGAAGACCCGCGTCGCGATCGAAGTCGGCGCGCGACTGCTCGATCGTTTTCCCGACGGCGTGTTGTTTGTCGAGCTCGCACCGATCGGCGACCCATCGTTCGTAACCCATGCACTGGCAGGTGCGCTGCGCGTACCGGAATCGCCGCAGCGACCGTTGCTCGAGACGTTGCTCGCGTATTTGACGCAGAAACAGCTCCTGATTGTTTTCGATAACTGCGAGCACGTCATTTTCGAGGCTCGCCGCGTCGCCGGCTCGCTGCTGCGCGAGTGTCCGTCGGTCGCGCTCGTAGTCACGAGCCGTGAGGTTCTCAGCGTTTCGGGCGAGCGCGTCTATCGAATTCCTCCGCTCGCCGTGCCCGCGGAGCGCGTTCCCGCTCCAGATGAAGCGATGAAATATGGCGCGGTCGCGCTCTTCACCGATCGAGTGAAGGCGGCCGATGCGCGCTTTGCGGTCACGCAGGAGAACGTGGAATCGGTCGTCGAGATTTGCCGGCGCTTGGACGGCCTTCCGCTCGCACTCGAGCTTGCGGCTGCGCGCGCGGCCGTTCTCTCGCCGCAGCAGATTAGCGAGCGTCTCGACCGGGCCTTCGAGCTGCTGACCGGTACCGGTCAGAGTGTCGCGGTTCCGCGCCACCAAACGATGCGCGCGGTGATCGATTGGAGCTACGAGCTTCTCTCATCGCAGGCGCGGCTGCTCTTCGACCGGCTCGCAATCTTCGCCGGCGGTTTCACGCTCGAGACGGCGTCGAGCGTCTGCGCCGATGAACGCCTCCCCACCCATGACGTTTTGGAGCTGCTCTCGTCGCTCGTCGCACAATCGCTCGTCGCGGTCGATTTCGAAGGCGGCGATGCGCGCTACAATTTCCTCGAGGCGACCCGGCAATACGCCCTCGAACGGCTGGCGAAGCGCGGCGAGCGACAGGCACTCGCGCATCGCCACGCACGCACCTTTCTCGACCTCGCCCAGCGGCTCGATGCGGATTGGTACGCCGCGCGCGAACGCTCGTGGTTCCGCGAAGCGCGCGCCGAGCTCGACAACTGCCGAGTTGCACTCGCGTGGTCGCTCTCCGAACGTTACGATCTCCGTTCCGGGTGTTTACTTGCCGGTGCGCTCGCGCGGGTCTGGTACTCGCTCTCGTCGGTCGAAGGGCGGCGGTGGGTGCGTTTGGCCATGGAGTCGGTCGATGAATCGACTCCCGGCGACGTGCTGGCCTCACTCTACATCGCCGACGCACAACTCTGCGGCGCGCTCGGAGAGTACAAGGCCTCGCTCGCGTCGGCGGAGCACGCGCTGCTCTTGCAGGGGATCCTCGACGATCTTGCGATTGCGCGTGCGAAGCAACTCGCGGGCAGCGCGCTCGGGGCCATGGGGCGCGCGTCCGAGGGCGAGAAACTGCTCGACGACGCACTCGCGGCGGCGCAACGTCTCGACAATCGGCGCCTGGCGGCGTTGGTGCTCGGCGAGCTCGGCACGGCACGCTCGCGTCGCGGCGACGTCGACGGCGCGCGCCGGTTCTACGCCGAGGCGCTTGCGTATTACATCGCGCTGGGCCTCGAACGGCCCGCGGCGTCGATCGCCGGTCACCTCGCGGAGGTCGAGTTCGCGGCAGGCGATCCGGCTTCGGCGCTGCATCGGGCCGAGGAGGCTCGCGCCGGGCATGAAGCGACGCAGAACCGTCGCTCGGTCGCGATCGACCTCTGCAACATGGCGGCCTATCTCGTCGCACTCGACTGCTATGACGACGCGCGACGCCATGCGTCCGAAGCGCTGCTCGCGGCCCGCGACGTGAAGGCGACGGTGCTGACGGCATACGTCCTGCAGCATTTGGCCGCCGTCGGCGCGCTGGCGACGTATCCCAGCAAGCGCCGCGCCGAGGAGGGATCGGAACGCGCCGCGATGCTGCTCGGATTCGTCAATGCGAGGCTCGCGCTCCTCGAAGCGCAACGCGAGTACACCGAGCAGCAAGAGTACGACCGTATCTCATCGACGCTCGGCGTTATTCTCGGAGACCGCCTCGATGCGGTGATGGCGCTTGGAGCCGAGTGGACCGAAGACGGCGCCGTCGCCGTTGCGCTCGAGCTGTAGCGAGGTCGAACGCGGAACGGTGACCGTCGGTCAGCCGGTCATGCTCTGTCTTCCGACGAACAAAACCGGCTAAACGATCGGCAAGGGCGGGACGCTACGAAGAGGTAAAGAACCGGCGATGGCCGTTCGAGCGATACTCTTCGGTAGCGTCCTCGCCACGCTCGCGGGAGCGCAAGCCGCAAACGCCGACGCGGGCTCGAGTGCCTTCGCTCACTTGGAGTATCGCGAGATCGGTCCGGCGATCAGCGGCGGGCGCAGCCCCGCGGTCGCGGGAAGCAATCGCGATCCGTTCCTTTACTATGCCGGCGGCGCGGGCGGCGGCGTCTTCAAAACGACCGACGGCGGCGCGTCGTGGCGTCCCGTTTTCGACACTCAGCCCGCTGCGCCGGTCGGTGCGATTGCGATCGCGCCGCAAGACGATCGCGACGTCTGGGTAGGAACGGGCGAATCGAATCCGCGCAACACGATCGAATCGGGCAACGGAATCTACCACACGACCGACGGCGGCGCGCATTGGGGGCGCGCCGGTCTCGAACGTTCCGCGCATATCTCGCGCATCAGCATCGATCCTCGCGACCGGCGCGTCGTTGCCGTCGGCGTTCTCGGGCGGGTTTCGGCCGACGACGTCAATCGCGGCGTCTATCTGACGCGCGACGGCGGCGCGCACTGGAGCCGGACGCTGTACGTGGGGCCGTCGAGCGGCGTCTCCTCGCTCGTGCGCGTTCCCGATCGTCCGTCCACGCTCTTCGCGGGCGTCTGGCAAGTGCGACGGTTGCCGTGGCGCCTCGATAGCGGCGGCGCGCGCGGCGGAATCTATCGCTCCGACGACGGCGGCCGCACCTGGCGCAAACTCGAAGGAAACGGTCTGCCGCCGGCGCCGACCGGGCGCATCGGCTTAGCCGCCGGAACCCGCGGGCGAATCTACGCCATCGTCGAATCGCGCCAGGGCGAGCTGTGGCGCTCCGACGACGGCGGCTCGACGTGGAAGCGGATGCCGCACAGCCCATTTTTAGGTGCGCGCGCGTTCTATTTCAGCAGCATCTACGTCGACCCGGCGAATCGGGATCGGCTCATCAACGTCTCGCTGATTCTCTCGGTGAGCATCGACGGCGGGCGTTCTTTCCACGCGATCGCGACCGGCGCGGGCTGGGATTACCACGATGTGTGGTGGTCGGCCGACGGACGGCGCATCATCAACGGTAACGACGAAGGCGTGATCCTCTCGGCGAACGGCGGCAAGGATTTTTGGCAGCCGTACGATCTGCCCTTCGCCCAGCCATACCACGTCGGCTTCGATCGCGCGATTCCGTATTATCGCGTCTGCATCGGATTGCAGGACGACAACACCTGGTGCGGACCCTCGACAAGCGGAAACGACGTCGGCGTGCTCAATCGCGACTGGTATCAGGTTGGGCCCGGCGACGGGATGTGGGCGCTCTTCGATCCGAAGGACTCGAATCTCGTCTGGTCGACCTCGACGAACTCCGACACCGGTCAGGTCTATCTCTTCGACGAGCGCACCAAGCAGGTCGATGAGGTCTCACCCGATGCCGAATCAAACGGCGAGCTCGCCGCGCGCGCGCTGCACTACCGTTTTAACTGGGAGGCGCCGATCGCGTTTACCAACGACGGCAAGGTCCTTGCCGGCGGCAACGTCGTCTTCGAGAGTGGCGATCGCGGGCAGACGTGGAGCGTGATCAGTCCGGATCTCACGCGCAACGACGCGAGCAAACAGCGCGAAACGGGCGGTCCGGTTGGAAACGACGAGTCGGGCGCCGAGACTTACGACACGTTGCTCTATCTCGCCACGACGAAGCTCGACGACGGCATCATTTGGGCCTCGACCGACGATGGCGTCGTGCAGTTGACGCGCGATCGAGGAGCGCACTGGCGCGACGTTTCGCCGCCAGCGTCGCTCGTGCCGGCGTGGGGGCGCATTACGTGCGTCGATCCGGGACGCTTCGCGGCCGGAACGGCATTCATCGCGGTCGAACGCCATCTTCTCGGCGACGAGCGTCCCTACGTTTTGCGCACCGACGACTTCGGCGCGACCTGGCATTCGATAGCGGGGAATCTTCCGAGCGATCAATTCGTTCGCGCGATCCGGCAAGATCCGCGCAACGCCGATCTCTTGTATGCGGGAACGAATCGCGGGGTCTGGGCGAGCTTCGACGGCGGCACGCGGTGGCAGTCGCTCCGCCTGAATATGCCGGCCAGCGCGATCTACGACCTCGAGATTCAGCCCGACGCAAACGATCTCGTCGTTGCGTCGCACGGCCGCGGCATCTGGATACTCGACGACTTGGCCGCCCTGCAAACGTGGTCGCAGAGCGCCGCTTCGGCGGTAGCGTTGTTCGCGCCGCGCGACACCTATCGGATGTGGCAGTGGATTCCGCTCAATACGTTCACCGATCCGAAGATTCCGCCGAACGAGTACCTCGGCGAGAATCCCGATTACGGCGCGATTCTCACGTACTACGTTGCGCGCAAGCCGAAGCGTGCGACGATCGAGATCCTCGACGCGCAGGGGCGCATCGTCCGGCGTTTAAACGGCGACGACGTTCCCAAGGATGCCGGCGTCAACCGCACGTCGTGGGATCTGAATGAGGACGGTCCGGTTAAGTGGACGGGCACGTACAAAGAGAATCGAGGCCCCGAGACCGGCGCCGAAGTCGTGCCCGGCTCCTATCAGGTTCGTCTCGATGTCGACGGCGTCGTGAAGACGCAGCCGCTTACCGTTAAACCCGATCCGCGCGATCCGGATCTCGCGCGGGCTCGCAGCCGTTACGATTTTCTGGCCACGCTCTTCGCGCAGCTCGGCACGATCGACACCATGCTCAACTCGATCGACGCGCGTCTGAAAGGTGCATCGGGCGTACGCGCCGGCGCGCTGCGCGAGTTCAAACAGCGTTTGACGTACGATCCACGCAACATCGAAGACCTCAGCGGACCGGCGCAGATTCGCGAGGGCGTGCTCGATCTGATCTCGAGGCTGAGCAGCTCGTTCCAAGCTCCGACCACCGCGCAGCTCGCGCAAGCGGCGGCGTATACGAAACAGCTCGACGCACTTTCCGCTGCGTACCGCAGCCTGTAAGATGATTTCACTGAAACCAATAGCCCACCGGCGCTGTATCATGAGTGAGCGATGAACGTAGAGAAAATGACGGAGCGCGTTGGCGACGGGCTCAACGCCGCCTACGCGCGCGCGCTGCACGAGCACAACACTCAGACCGCCCCCGAGCATATGCTCGCCGCGTTGCTCGAACAAGAGCGCGGCATCGCGCCGGACGTCATCGCCAAGGCCGGCGGCGATCCCAAAGCCGTTGCGCGCGCTGTGGACGAGGCGATCGGGCGTCTGCCGCGCCTCACCGGCGCGAGCGCCGATAGCGCGCAGGTGACGCTCTCCCCGGAGCTCGCGCGAATCATGACCGTCGCGGAGAATGAAGCAAAGGCACTGCAAGACGACTACACGTCGGTCGAGCACGTTATGCTTTCGATGGCGCAATCGTCCGGCGCGATCGGGCGCCTCTTCCGCGACGCGGGATTGACGAAAGACAAGCTGCTCCAAGCGTTGCGCGAGGTCCGCGGCAACCAGCGCGTCACCACCAAGGACCCCGAAGGCACGTATAAGGCGCTCGAGCGCTACGGGCGCGACCTCACGCTCGAAGCCGAGCGCGGAAAGCTCGACCCGGTGATCGGCCGCGACGAAGAGATTCGCCGCATCGTCCAAGTGCTCTCGCGCCGCACGAAGAACAACCCGGTGCTCATCGGCGACCCGGGCGTCGGTAAAACGGCGATCGTCGAAGGGCTGGCGCAGCGGATCGTGCGCGGCGACGTTCCCGAGGGATTGAAGAACAAGCGCATCGTCTCGCTCGACATGGGCGCGCTCATCGCCGGCGCCAAGTATCGCGGCGAGTTCGAAGAGCGTCTCAAAGCCGTGCTCAAGGACGTCGCCGCCGCGGAGGGCGGTATCGTGCTCTTCGTCGACGAGCTGCACACCGTCGTCGGCGCGGGCAAGGCCGAGGGCGCGATGGATGCGGGTAACCTGCTCAAGCCGATGCTCGCGCGCGGCGAGCTGCACATGATCGGCGCGACGACGCTCGACGAATACCGCAAATACATCGAAAAGGACGCGGCGCTCGAACGCCGCTTCGCTCCGGTCGTGGTCGAACAGCCGAGCGTCGAAGACACGATTTCGATTCTCCGCGGTCTCAAGGAGAAGTACGAGGCGCACCACGGCGTGCGCATCAAGGATGCGGCGCTGGTCGCCGCGGCGACGATGAGCAGCCGGTACATCAGCGATCGCTTCTTGCCCGACAAGGCGATCGACTTGGTCGATGAATCCGCCGCGAAGCTGCGTACCGAGATCGACTCGATGCCGCAGGAGCTCGACGAAGTCTCTCGCCGCGTGCTGCAGCTCGAGATCGAGCGCGAGGCGCTCCGCAAGGAGGAGGATGCCGCGAGCCGGCGCCGTCTCGACCAACTTGAGAAAGAACTCGCCGAGTTGCGCGAGGATCAGACGCGTCTGCGTGCCCGGTGGGATGCCGAGAAGAGCGCGGCGATGAAGCTGCGCACCATCCGCGATCAGATCGAGCAGGCGAAGGTGCAGATCGAGCAGGCCGAGCGGCAGTACGATCTCAACCGCGTCGCCGAGCTGCGTTACGGAACGCTGCCCAAACTGCAGCAAGAACTCGTGGCCGAGGAAGAGCGGCTCGCACAAAAAGACGGCGCGCGGCTCTCGAAGGAAGAGGTCGACGAAGACGACATCGCCGGAGTAATCTCGCGCTGGACGGGGATTCCGGTGACGAAGCTCATGGAGGGCGAGAAGCAGAAGCTGCTTCACTTGGAGGACGAGCTGCATCGGCGCGTCATCGGTCAGAACGAAGCCGTCGACGCGGTCGCGCAGGCCGTGCTGCGTTCGCGCTCGGGTCTCGCCGATCCGAATCGTCCGATCGGCTCGTTCATCTTTCTCGGACCGACCGGCGTCGGTAAGACCGAGCTCGCGCGGGCGCTTGCCGAGTATCTCTTCGACGACGAACGCGCGCTCGTCCGCGTCGACATGTCGGAGTATCAGGAGCGCCACACCGTCGCGCGATTGCTCGGCGCGCCGCCCGGATACATCGGGTTCGAAGAGGGGGGCCAGCTCACCGAAGCGGTGCGCCGCCGCCCGTACTCGGTGATTCTCTTCGACGAAATCGAGAAGGCCCACCCCGACGTCTTCAACGTCTTTTTGCAGATTCTCGACGACGGACGGCTGACCGACGGTCAGGGCCATACCGTCGATTTCAAGAACACGATCGTCATCATGACCTCGAACATCGGCAGCCATCGCATTCTCGATTACAAGGGCTCGGTCGACGGTGCCGATTACGCGGTGATGCGCGCGACGGTGCTCGACGAGCTGCGCCAGCACTTCCGGCCCGAGTTCCTCAATCGGGTCGACGAGATCATCGTCTTCCACGCGCTCGACGAAGAGGAGCTGCTCAAGATCGTCGATCTGCTGATGCAGCGCCTGCGCAAGCGCCTTGCCGAACGGCGCGTCGCGCTCGAACTCTCCGAGGCGGCGAAGCGCCACATCGTCAAGGTCGGGTACGATCCGCATTACGGCGCGCGTCCGCTCAAGCGAACGATTCAGAAGGAGCTGGAGACGCCCATCGGGCGCAGGATCCTCGCCGGCGAGATCAACGACGGCGACACCGTCGACGTCGGCTTCGACTCCAATCGCAGCGAGCTCACCTTTTCTACTGGCACGCCCGTAGCAGCGGCCGCGTCGTCCTAAGCGTGTAAATCCTGAGCGAAGCGCCGCAGGCGCGGAGCGAAGGACGAAGGACAACACGGCGGGCTAAGGCGTAGAGAGCGGCATGTTGCTTGCTGCGTTTACGCTCGCCCAGATTCTCAACTATCCGTTCCCCGAGGCGCTCGTTGCCGACGAGCGGGGAACCGCGATCGCCTACACCCTCGTCCAGCAGGGCGTGCGAACGATCTGGTTCGCTCGGGCACCGGCTTGGGCGCCGGTGCAGCTCTTCTCGTCGGGCGCGGACGACGGGCAAGAGATCAGCAACCTCGCGATCTCGAACGACAATTCGCACGTGGTCTACGTGCGGGGCGGCGACCACGATGCGAACTGGCCGCAACCGCTCCAGCCGAATCCGGCCTCGAGCCCGCAAGAGCCCGAGATGCAGATCTGGTCGGTGGCAACCGGCGGTGGAGCGCCGAAACTGCTCGGAGCCGGCGACGCTCCGATGATCTCGCCCGACGGCACGCGCGTTGCGTTCACGAGCGACGGCAGCGCGATGATCGCTCCGATCGACGGCGGCGCGGCGGCGCGAAGACTCTTTTTCGATCGCGGTCAGGCATCCGATCTGCGGTGGTCGCCCGACGGATCGGCGCTCGCGTTCGTATCGACGCGCACCGACCATAGCTTCATCGCGATCTATCGCAACGATACGACGCCGATTGCGTATCTCGCGCCGACGACCTCGCAAGACTTCATGCCGCGCTGGTCGCCCGACGGCACACGCGTTGCGTTCGTTCGGCTGCACGGCGACGGGGGACCGCCGCAGAATCCACTCGACTGGAGTCCGACCCCGTGGGAGATCTGGGTCGCCGATGCGCGCGGCGGGACAGCGGATCGCGCGTGGGCGAGCACGGAATCAGCGCGCGGCTCGTTGCCGCAAAGCGGCGGTGGCCCGTTCTTGGAATGGATCGCCGGCGATCGGCTCGCATTCAGAAGCGAGCAGGATAACTGGCCGCATCTCTATGCAGTCTCCGCAAACGGTGGCGCGGCCCGATTGCTGACGCCCGGTGCGTTCATGGTCGAGGATGTTTCGGTCGCACCCGACCGCACCTCGATCGTGTACAACGCGAATACCGGATCGAGCGCGGGCGACGACGACCGCCGGCACCTCTTCCGGGTCGACGTCGAGAGCGGCGCGATCGCCCCGCTGACGAGCGGGGCGAGCAGCGAAACGGCGCCGGTCGCGCTCGCGGATGGAGCCGTCGCCTTCAATCGCGCGACCGCGCAGCAGCCGTTGCTCGTAACGCTGCTCGCATCGGGTTCGCAGCGTACGCTCGACGGCAATCTGCTCGCGAGCGACTTTCCGGCATCGCAGCTCGTAACGCCCGAAGAAGTCGCGTTTCACGCCGCGGACGGCCGGCTGATTCACGGACAGCTCTTTCTTCCGAACGGGGGCGGAAAACATCCGGGCATCATCTTCGTGCACGGCGGACCGCCGCGTCAAATGCTGCTGACCTGGCATTACATGGATTATTATTCGAACGCGTACGCGATGAATCAGTACTTAGCAAGCCGCGGATTCGTCGTGTTTTCGGTGAACTATCGTCTCGGCATCGGATACGGTCACGATTTCAACTTTCCGCCGCGCTGGGGGCCGACCGGTGCGTCGGAGTATCAAGACGTCGTCGCCGGTGCGCGATTCTTGCAGCGTGATTCACGCGTCGACTCCGCGCGCATCGGCATCTGGGGCGGCTCCTACGGCGGCTATCTCACGGCGCTCGCGCTCGCGCGCAACTCGAACATCTTCAAAACCGGGGTCGATTTTCACGGCGTCCACGACTGGTCGCTCGACATCGAGAATCCGGTGTGGGCCGGCACGCAGCTCAAGCGGTATCAGCAGTACGACACCAAGGCAATCATGAAGCTCGCCTGGGAATCGTCGCCCGACTCGGCGATTGCGACGTGGAAGTCGCCGGTCTTGCTGATTCAAGGCGACGACGACCGCAACGTCGAGTTCCATCAGATGGTCGATCTGGTCGAACGGCTGCGCATCGCGCGCGTGCGCTACGAGGAGATCGTCATTCCTAACGAGATCCACGGCTTCTTCCGGTACGCGGCCTGGTTGCAGGCCGACACCGCGACCGCGGAGTATCTCCAGCGTCAATTCGGAGTCCGTTAAGGGTGTCGAAGATGCGTATCATCACCATTGCGTCGCTCGCGATTCTCGCCGGATGCATGGCCGGCGGTGGACCATCGCTCTCACCGGCGCCGGATCTTGCGCCGCCACTCTCTCGTGCCACGGCAAATGCGCTCAAATACATCGCGATATCCGATCTCGCCACGAATACCGTCGACGTCCTCAATAGCTCCTATCAGCGAACCATGACGATCAGCTCGGGAATCAACGGTCCGCTTGGGAACGCGTACGACCGCAATGGCAACCTCTACGTTGCAAACTGGCAAGGCGACGACGTAGCCGAGTACGATCCGGCCGGAAAGCACGTCTCGACCTATTCGGAGGGTTTAGTCAATCCGCTCGGCGTCACCGTCGACGGTAATGGGAACGTCTACGTCGCCGATAACGGCCAAGGAAAGCCGAGCATCGTTGCCGAGTACCGCCAAGGGAAGAATAAGCAGATTGCGTCGTGCTTTACCGGCCTGCTGAACATCGGCGTGGCGCTGGATTCCGCCGGCGACGTTTTCGTAAGCGGCAATAGCAGCAACCGCGGCGGAGGTTACCTGCGCATCTACCGCCACGGGCTTGCGGGTTGCCACGCGCACATTCCGCGCATCACGTTCGGGGGCACCGGAGGCGCACAGATCGACAACAAAGGAAACTTCGTGGTAACCGATCAGCTCGCCGGCGTCGACATCCTGCCGCCGCCTTTTACGTCGATCGAATCGACGATCAAGCTGACTTCCGATTCGTACGACATCGCGCTGACGAAGAAGAATGACCTGATCTTCATCACCAATGCCGACTACCCGTACTCGCTCGTCGTCGTTGCGACGTATCCGGAGGGCAAATATGTCAAGACGCTCGGTCCCGCAAATGGTCTCATTGTTCCGACCGGTGTTGCGACGTTTCCGTAGGCCGTTCGCTTCCGTCGTCGCGCTGTGGGCAACGGTTGCTCCGGCCGCTTGCGGCGGAACCGATCGATCGGCGGGCATTCCCGCGACTATCGGCGTGGACTCCGCCTTAAGGAAGCCGGCGCAGCGACTCGCGGTCGCCGAATACGACAGAATCGTCGTCCTCGACAGCTCGTATCAGCCGGTCCTAACGATTACGCAGGGTCTCAACGTTCCCGGCTGCGTCGCATACGATCGGCATGGAAATCTCTACGCACCGAATACCCTCGGTGCCAACGTTACCGAATATGATCCAAAGGGTCGGCTCACATTCACCTACTCGACCGATCTGACCGAGCCCGGATGCGTCACGACCGACGCTTCGGGGAACGTGTTCGCTTCCGACTTCAATTATAACCGTGCGAGCGTCGTGGTCGAATACCCGCAAAAGAGCAATACGCCGTCGGCCTCCTGCTCCACCGGCCTGGCCAATGGCGGCATCGCGGTCGATTCCAAGGGCGACGTGTTCGTTAGCGGCAACAACCGGAAGACCGGAGCGGCGAACATTTTGGAGTATAAAGGCGGCCTCGGCCGCTGTCGCGCGAAGACGTTATACGTTACGGTCTCTTTTGGCATGGGCATGCAGCTCGACCGGAGCGATGACTTGGTCGTCGCCGATCAGCAGTGCTGCGTCGAGATCATCCCTCCGCCGTACGACTCGATCGCGTCGATCATCACCGGCCCAAGTCTTCCGACCGAGCTCGCGCTCACGAAATCGAATCGGCTCATTTACATCGTCGACGCCGGCGGTGGCGATATATGGGTGAAAACCTATCCGAAAGGTAGACCTGTGGCGATTCTCGGCAGCTCCAACGGTTTATCGACGCCGCAAGGCGTCGCCGCCTTCCGGTAGCCCCAGAGAAGTAGCGTTCATCTATCGTGTCACCCTGAGCGTAGCGAGTGGAGCGAGCGGAGTCGAAGGGCGTCCTTCGACTGCGCGCGTACGGCGCTCCGCTCAGGATGACACAGCTTCGCGCCTTCGATCAGGGTGACACGCGTGATCGCCGCTAGCCGAGGCTTTTCCTAGGCTTTGGCGGCTTCGCGTTTTCGCAGCTTGAGCCGGTCGCCCTCGTCGAGGAAGCGCTTGCGCAGCCGGATCGAGGCCGGCGTCACCTCGACCAGCTCGTCGTCTTCGATGAACTCGATCGCGCGTTCGAGCGAAAGCACTTCGGGCGGCGGAAGCTTGACGTTCTCGTCGGAACCGGCGGCGCGCATGTTGGTGAGCTTCTTTTCGCGAACGACGTTGATCGCGACGTCAAAGTTGTCGTTGGCGCGGCCGACGATCATGCCTTCGTAGACGTCGATGCCGGGTCCGACGAAGAAGCGGCCGCGCTGCTCGAGACCCATCAGCGCGTAGCCGGTCGTTCTGCCCGTATCGCTCGCGACGAGCGCGCCGATCGTCCGGCCCGGGAGCTCGCCTTGCCACGGCTGGTGATCGTAGTAGGTGTGCGATAGCACCGCGGTGCCGCGCGTCAGCGTGAGAAGCTCGCCACGCAATCCGAAGATCGCGCGCGTCGGCATGGTGTATTCGAGACGCTGCGAGTTGCCGACGCTCAACATGTTCGACATCGCGGCCTTGCGCTTTCCGAGCGCCTCGATTACGGCGCCGGCATATTCCTCGGCAACGTCGACGACAACGTACTCGACCGGTTCGTAGCGACGGCCGTCACGCTCGGTGATGATAACCCGCGGCTTGGAGACGGCGAGCTCGTAGCCTTCGCGTCGCATCGTCTCGATCAGGATCGCGAGATGCAGTTCGCCGCGTCCACGTACTTCGAAGGTATCCGGCGATTCGGTCTCCTCTACGCGCAGCGCGACGTTCGACTCCAGCTCGCGCATCAAGCGCTCGCGAATCTGGCGCGAGGTGAGAAACTTGCCTTCTCTACCCGCGAACGGCGAGTTGTTCACGCTGAAGAACATCGAAACCGTCGGCTCGTCGACCGAGACCGCGTGAATCGGTTCGGGTGAGTTTGCGTCGGCGATCGTATCGCCGATGTTGAGATCCTCGATGCCCGAGATGCAGACGATGTCGCCCGCTGCGGCCTCCTCGACGTCGATCCGCTCGAGTCCCGCAAACGTGAGAAGGCTGGTGAGGCGCAGGCCGCCGGCAACGGCGCCGTCGCGTGCAATTTTTACAATCGGATCGTTGCGCCGCGAACCGCCGCGAAAAATGCGCCCGATGCCGACGCGCCCGACGTACCGGTTGTGGTCGATCGCCGAGATCAGAAGTTGGAACGGCCCTTCCTCGGACGGGGCTTCCGGAACGCGCGCGACAATCGTTTCGAAGAGCGGCTCGAGCGAATCGCCCGGATCGTCGAGCGATCGCTTTGCGATGCCGGCCTTGGCGTTGGTGAAGATCACCGGGAAGTCGGCCTGCTCGTCGCTTGCGCCCAGTTCGACGAAGAGGTCGAACGTTTGGTTAACGACCTCCTGAGCGCGCGCGTCCTTTCGGTCGATCTTATTGATGACGACGATCGCACGCAGATCGAGCTCGAGCGCTTTACGCAGCACGAATCGCGTCTGCGGCATCACGCCTTCGGCCGCGTCGACCAGCAGCAGGACGCCTTGGACCATCTGCAGCACGCGTTCGACCTCGCCGCCGAAATCGGAGTGGCCGGGCGTGTCGACGATATTGAACTTGACGCTCCCGTGGCGGACTGCGGTGTTCTTCGCCAGGATCGTGATGCCGCGCTCGCGCTCGAGCGGGTTGGAGTCGAGCACGCGCGTCGCGACGTGCTGCCCTTCGCGAAAGACGCCGCTCTGTCTGAGCATCGCGTCGACGAGCGTCGTCTTGCCATGGTCGACGTGCGCGATGATCGCGACGTTACGGATATCGGAGCGGGTCTTCACTGCGGCTTAGTTCGCTGTCGCGGCCGCCCGCGCTCTTCTCGAACCGCCCGCTTGCAGAAGTAAGCGCCGTGGGGTATGATGGCGGACGAAGGTGGGTGCCTTGGAGGGCGCCCCTGTTTAGGAAGAGGTAACCATGGATGGTCGTTTACCGCGGCTGCGCCGTTTATTGGCCGGGCCTGCAATCATTTTGTTCGGCGCGTCGATCGCCTCAGGATGCGCGTCGCAAGGCACCGCAATCACCCCGATTCCGCCTGCGAGCTACCAGCAAGGCATACGCCCCGCGCTCGTCGTGATCGTCTCCACGACGAAGGATTCGGGTGCGGGCTCACTGCGCGCGGCGATTACGCAGGTTAACGCCGGTCACGCCGCCCACGCCGTCGTGACATTTTCGGTGCGCGGCGTGATAAGGCTCGCGTCCGATCTCCCCGAGGTCGCGCGACCCCTGACCATCGATGGTACTTCCGCTCCGGGGTACGCCACGCGGCCGGTCGTCGAGATCGACGCGAACGGCCATGCGGGAATGACCTTTGCGGACGGATCGGCCGGATCGAAGCTGCTCGGCCTGGCAATCGCCAATGCACGCGGAAACGGCGTGACGCTCGACGCCGGTTCGATTACGGTCAACCTCAACTACGTCGGATTAAATCTCGGCGGAGCGCCCTACGGCAACGCCGGCGACGGCATCTATCTCTCCGCGGGTTCGTCGAGCAATACGATCGGCGAGAACAAGTCGGGCGCGTCGGGGACGGTCGCCAACGTCGTTTCGGGCAACGCGGGCAACGGCGTGAGCCTCCACGGCTCGTCGGATAACGTGATCGCGGCCAATCGTATCGGAACCAGCGCCAACGGCAAGTTTGCGATTCCCAACGGCAAGAACGGCATCTGGATCACCGCCGCGTCGAGCGGCAACGAGATCGGCGGAACGCGATTCGTAGACACCGCAACCGGCCAGGCGAACAATCCGACCGGTGACAAAGGAACGGTAACTCCCGTCTTCGTGGTACCACCCGATGGCAATCTCGTCTCGGGCAATGGCGCAAACGGCATCGTGATCGATGCCGGCTCCCAAAAGAACGTGCTCAACGGAAACTTCGTCGGGACGTCGGAAAATGGCGACGCCGCGATTGCAAACGCCGGCGACGGCGTGCGAATCGTCGATTCGGCGGGCAACGCGCTGATCGGATGCAAGTTCGTGAACAATCCGTTCGTCTATTACAACGTCCTAAGCGGAAACCGCGGAAACGGTGTTCGGATCACGAATTCCGACGACGCGGTGGTTCAAGGGAACTTCTTTGGCATCGGCGCCAACAACACGAATATCGTCGCCAACAATCGCGACGGCATCCTGATCGACGGTTCCTCGAGTAACCCGCAGGTGGGCGGCGTGATTCCACTCGGAAACGTGTCGGCGGGGAACGTACGCAACGGCATCGAGGTTGCCGGGAGCGTCTCGGGGTTCATCACCTTCAACACGTTCGGCGGCCTGCTCGCCTTTAAGGGCGCCGCTCCGAACGGCAACGACGGGGTGCTCATCACCGCAACCGGCGGCAATCAAACGGTGCGCACCAACGTGCTCTCCGGCAACATGAACAACGGCCTGGAGATCGGTGGCGACGCATCGGGCGTGACCGTGGGCCCGAACATCATGGGCCTGAACACCAAAGGCAGCGGTCTGCTGCCCAACGGCAACGACGGCCTGCTCATCGACGGGAACGCGCACGACAACGCGATCGGCGACTATTACCACTCGGTCATTCCGCAGAATACGTTCTCGGGCAACCTCGGCTATGGGTTGGCCATCCTGGATGGCGCTCACGACAACAAGGTCTTCAACAGCTACGTCGGCGTCGACGTACTGGCGCGGTTCGCGCTCTCCAACTACCTTGGCGGTATCTACGTCGGCGCGTACGCCGTGCACAACCGCATCGGCGGCGTCACGACCGATCAAAATCAGCCCAAGAAGAACATCATCAGCGGCAACGTCGGCAACGGCGTCACGCTGGGACCCGGCAGCAGTTACACGGCCGTGATCGGCAACTGGATCGGCTTGGACCGCGCCGGCAATAAGCGCCTGCCGAACTCACGGCGTCCCATCGTCGTGAAGCCGGGCAGCGTTCACAACAAGATCGCCGGCAACGATATGTAGCCTAGTAATCTCGCCAGAGCATTGCGGCGATCGCGCCTTGGTCTTGAAAAACGCCGATGAGGTCGAGAATCTTCTCGATCGGGATGTTGTTGACCACGAGCTGGAACGTGAGGTGATGGCCGCTCTTCGTGGTGATGTAGCCGCCGAGGGCTTGTGCCTTGAGTTCCATGCCGCCGGTGCCGGAGGCCCCGACGTAGGTCCCCGTTTTTGCGCGCACGTTGCCGGCGGCGCCCGCCAGTGTGGGATCCGATTGAAAGTCCTTTACGAATGCGAGCGATCCGTCCACCCCCAAAATCGGCAGCGCGTCGACGAACGCTTGTGACGCGGGGCTCTTGGCGAGCTCTTCGAGCATCTTCGTGACGGCGGTGCTGCTCGCGGTCGTTTCTCCGCCGCCGCTGCCGTCGACGAAGTGATATTGGCCGCTCACGATGCCCCATTGCGCGGCCAGATTCTTGCGCTCGAAGGCCAGCGCCGAATCCATCGAGTTGGCGCCGTTCTTGACGCCGAGCAGCACGAGGCTGGTGTCGGCGCCGATGTTGTAACTAATCTTGAGCACGAACTTCGCGTCTTGCCCGTATCGCATGCCGGTCAGTTGAGCGACCTTGTCGGCGGCTTGATACGAGCCTTTGGGCGGGAGCAGCCCGACCGGGTTCTGCGCGACCACCGGCGCGGCCACCGTAACGCCCGCTAAACGCAGCGATTCGATGAAGACGGAGCGGGCGTAGTTCGCGGGTTGGACGATGCGAACGGTCTGCACGAGCGTCGGCTCTCCGGTGAGCGGTGGTTTATAATCGTTTGGGAGCGCGCCCGAGATCGTCGCGGTGCAGCCGGCCTTGCCGATGCAGGCCGGAAGTTCGGGATCGATCTTGAGCGTATCTTTCGTCTTCGGCGCACCGACGCGCAGTTGGTTGACGATGCGCAGCGCCGCCGAAACCGGGCGCGTCGTGAGGTTCGCCGTCGCACCCGGCGTGCCGCCGGGAACGATCGAGACGTCGACGACGTCGTCATTGACGAAGATCGGTCGAACGTAGAACTGCCCTCGGAAGAAGAACGGTTGGAAGAGGCGATCGTCGACGACGACGTTGCCCGCAACCCGCTTGATGCCGGCCGCGCGCACGGCACGCGCAAGCGTCGCGTAACCCGCGAGCGGATTCGGTTTGGTCAAGACGGCGTTCCCCAAACCATCGGCCTCGTTGTGATCCCAGTCGCTGACCGCGATCGTTCCGTCGGGATTCTTGCGGCCCCCCATCGTGAGATCGCCCGAGGCAACCACGATCAGATTGCCGCGTAAGACGCCGTTGCTATCGAGCGTGCCCGAGCGATAGACCGGCGTGTCGTAGGTGTGATCGGGACCGACCGCATTGAGCAGCTGTCCGACGCTGAAGATCTTGCGAACCGACCCGACGTAGAACAACCGTTGGGAGTTGAGATCGAGCAGGACTTTGTCGCCGTCGAGAACGCGCAGCCCCCAGACGCCCTTCTTGTAGCGCGGCTTGTCGAAGATCGCACGGATGCCGGATGGCACGCCGCTCGCGGCGGTACCCGGCGCGGCGCCGGCGTCGACGGACACCGTCGACGCGGCAAAACTCGAGAGCAGTGCGAATGCAGCCAGTGCGGCCGTGACACGGACGACGCGATGCGAACGTTGATGCATGAAAGCCTCCCGCCGTGCGCCGTTCGGGCGCGGCGGTACGCGCGCCTTCCGCCGCGCCGATCTGCGCGGCAGGGTGGCAAAGAGATTGGAGACAAAGAGATCGTCGTGCACAGATATTCGCTGTTCTTTCTCGCGTTCGTCTTTGGATGCGTACTCGTCGCGCCGGCCAGCGCTGTTGCCCAAGGGGCGATCTTGGTAACGAGTCCGGCCACTCAATCCGCGATCGTGGCCGCGATCGAAAAGGATCGCAAGCGCTTCGGCGGCCGCACCCCGCTGCCGGCTGCGCTGATCGGCATCTGGGACGGAAACGGCGGCAGCTTCGTGCGCGCGTTCGGTTACGCCGATCTTGGCAAGCGCGTACCGCTGAGTAGCGCCGATCATTTTCGAATCGGCAGCAACACCAAGACGTTTGTGATCGGCGTTCTGCTTCAACTGGTTGGTGAGAAACGGCTTAGCCTCGACGATCCGCTCAGCCGCTTCGCGCTGGGCGTGACGATTCCGGACGCCAAGAACATCACGGTACGCCAGCTCTGCGACATGCGTAGCGGCCTCTTCGAAGCGTACGATACTCCGCAGTTCGCGGCGCTGAACTGGAAGGTGCCGAAGAATTACGACCCGCGCATGCTCGTGGGATGGGCCGTAAAGCAGAAGCCCTATTTTGCGCCCGGTAAGGGCTACCGCTATAGCAATACCAACTACATTCTGCTTGGCCTCATCATCGAAAGCCTTACCCACGACACCGTCGGTAATCAGATCCGCAAGCGGCTCTTGGTGCCGTTTGGATTGACGCAGACGTCGTTTCCGCTGACCGAGGCTATGCCCAACCACTGGGCGCGCGGATACACGCTCGACGAGCGGCGCAACTGGCAAGACGTCAGCAACACGGTTCCGGTCGCGTTCATGTGGTCGGCCGGTGCGATGATCTCGGATATGGGCGATATCCGGCGCTGGATCAAGCTCTATGCGACCGGTAAAGCGAGTGGAGCGTCGACCTATCGCGGCTTGATCGACTGCATTCCATTTTTGGGAAACACCTCGTTCGGCTTGGGAATCACTTGCAGTGAAGGCTGGTACGGCTATACCGGTGCGCTGCCGGGCTACAACACCGCGGACTATTACTCTCCAGCCACAGGCATCACGATCGTCGCGTGGATCACCTATCAGGCGCCGGAGCCCGTCGAGGGTGTGGCCAGCGTCATGGTGCGCGACATCGCTCGAATCATTACGCCGGCGCACGTTCCGTTCGTCTACGGATCGATCAAAGGCGCTCCCAAGCCATAGTCTTGACTGTTTCTTGACGATTCGCGACTAGGATGCATGTAAGCCCTTGGAAGGAGCAGAATCGTGCGATTTCGTTTGCCATTGTTTCTTTACACTTCGGTCGTTCTCGCGGCCATTGGCGTTTTAGCGGGCTGCAGCGGCGGTGCGGGCTCGCCGAGCTCCGTTCCGGCGCCGCAGCAATTTGTTAGCCAAAGCAAGATCAAGCCCGACAACTTTTTCAATCGCCTCTACGTCGCCGACGGAAGCGCTCAAATCGTGGTGCTCGACAATACGTATACGTGGTTGAGCAATATTTCCGGAAACACGCCCTGTCCGAGTGGGGAGTGGATGACGCGAACCGGCGCCGCGCGGCTCTACGTCGCGAACTTCGGCTGCAACGGCATACCCGAGGTCACCGAGTTCAAGCAGTTGGGAGTACCGCCGGCGTACGGAGCGTTTCAGTTCAGCTACAATGCCGGGCTATCCGACCCGCTCTTCGTGACTACGGACAACTCCGCGCACGTCTATGCGGGCGATTATCTCGGCCAGAAGGTGGTGGAGTACGCACAGCTCAGCAACGTGGTCTTGCAGCAATGCTCGGGCGGATTCATGAGCGGCGTGGCGGTCGACGCAAGCGGCGACGTGTTCGTCGCCGAGCAATCGCCAACGCAGATCATCGAGTATCCCGGTCCGGCGGGGCTGAGCAACTGCGGCGCGGGAGCGCCGATCCCGGCGACGCTGCCGAGCGGCTTCGCCGGCGGCGAGCTGCTGCTCGATAACAGTAACAACCTGATCGCCTGCGACCAGTCGAGCGGCGTGTACAAGATCGCCGCCCCGTCGTATAGCTCGGCGGTGCTGATTGCGACGACGGCGTCGTTCAAGTGCCTTCACATGTCGCTCAACAGCCCGGGCAACCACCTCTTCATCACGGAACCGTTTACCGGGCCGCCGGACATCCAGATCATCAAGTACCCAAGCGGCGTGGTGTTGCCTCCGATCGTGCCGGCCGCCGGTAATCATTTCATACGACCGATCGGGGTCGCCGCTTTGCCGGGATAACTCTAGGGCTTCTCGGGGTAAGTCGCCAATGATCGCGGTTCGACACTTCCAAGCTTGAAAGAAAGCAGAACGATGCAACTCGAACCGTACCTTTTGTTTAGCGGCAACTGCGAAGAAGCCCTCAACTTCTACAAGGGAGCCTTTGGCGGCGAGATCGAGGGCCTTTCGCGCTGGAGCGAGATGCCAAACGACGCCGGTGGCCCTCCCGTTACGCCGGAGACCGCAAACCGTGTAATGCACGCGAGCTTTAAATCTCCCGGCGTTTCGTTCATGGCGTCGGATGCTTCTCCGGGCAAAACATACGGCGAAGGACCAATCTCGCTCTCCGTTGCCACATCGGACCTCGCGGAGGCGGAGCGTGTTTTCAACCACCTCGCCGAGGGCGGGCAGGTCGAGATGCCCATGACCGATGCGTTCTGGGGCGCGAAGTTTGGAATGCTCACCGACAAATACGGAATCGACTGGATGGTCAGCTGCCGAACCTAGCAAACCATGTTTAGGCGCTAGCGCAGGTGCCGCGGAAGGCCTTGATATGTGTGCGTTTTCTCACTTATGGGAGCGTACGGGTCTGGTGGCTCGCACGGTCTTCAAAATCGCTGAGGTCGTCGCAAGGCGACTGGTAGGTTCGATTCCTACACGCTCCCGCCAAAATGCGGCCCGTTTATTTGAGCCTTTGTCTGCCCTTCGCCGGCAGAACTAGCGCCTACTCGTCTAACAGCAATCTAACGGATTCCGCAAAACTCGCCGGGATTCGAAAGGACTAACCGGGACTGAAAAACGCAAAAACCCGTACAAGAAAGGACTATTCGGTATTCGACGGGAGCGGCCGGGACCCGGACGCGGGTTCGATTCCCGTTAGCACCACGCGCTCGTACAGCCGTGCTCGGTACGGGTGATCGGTAACAATTCGAGAATCGACGCTCATGGGGAAATACGACGCAGGCGAAGCGCATAAGATGTCGCCCCAAGACCTCGTCGCCGCCGGCAAAGCGTTGCGAGATCGAGTTCCCCTCGCGCTCCACGCGGACCCCAAACTTCGCTCGGGTCGCGATCCAGTTAGCATCCTGCGTCAAGCCGACGCCGGCCGCCTCCCCGAACTCGTTCCGATCCGCTATGGACGCATGCTCCAGTCGCCGTTTGCATTCTTTCGGGGAGCTGCGGGGATCATGGTCGCCGATCTGTCGCACACCTCGGCGACGGGCCTCACCGTCCAGGCGTGCGGCGATTGTCACCTCAAGAATTTCGGGGGCTTCGCGACGCCGGAGAGAAGCATCGTCTTTGATATCAACGACTTCGACGAAACGCTGCCGGCACCGTGGGAGTGGGACATCAAGCGCCTTGCGGCTTCCTTCGTTCTGGCCGTGCGCGAGCGGGGCCTCGCCAAAGGTACCGCACGCGCGGCCACTCTCGCGTGCGTTCGCACGTATCGTAAAGGGATTCGCGCGTTCTCCAAACTGGATCCGCTCGCCATTTGGTACGCGAAGCTTTCCTCCGAGGAATTTCTCGAGTACCTTCCTGCCTCGGATCGAGATCGGATCGCGCGACGAATTGCCAAGACCGGCGCACAGCGCGGCTCCGACGTCGACTATCCGAAGCTCGCCGAAGCCGTCGAGGGGAAAGTCCATATCCGCGATAGTCCGCCGCTAATTTTTCATCCCGACGTCGCCGCTGTCGCGGACTTTGACCGGCGCGTAGAAAACATCCTGAAAGACTATAGAGAGTCGTTGCCCGACGACCGACGCAGCCTTTTCGATCGTTACCATTTCGTGGATGCCGCGATCAAGGTAGTCGGCGTTGGAAGCGTCGGCACCCGCTGTTGGGTCGCGCTGTTCACCTCTGCGGCCAACGAACCGCTCTTTTTGCAATTCAAACAGGCGAATGCTTCGGTTTTAGAGCCCTTCGCGGGAAAGAGCCGGTACGCACACCACGGCGAGCGCGTCGTGATGGGTCAGCGCCTCATGCAATCTGCCTCCGACATCTTCTTGGGCTGGACCACAGGGCCGAACGGGGAGTTTTATGTCCGGCAGCTGCGCGATGCAAAGATTGGCGCTAACGTAGAAACGTTCGACGAGCGCCTTTTCGACGCATACGCACGTGCGTGCGGGTGGAACCTTGCCCGCTCGCACGCAAAATCCGGAAACGCGCGGATGATGGCCGGGTATCTCGGAAAGAGTGATGTGTTTGACCAGGCTATAGCGAACTTTGCGGAGGCGTACGCCGATCAGACCGAGCGAGACCACACAGCATTGGCAAAGGCAGTGAGAGCTGGCGAGGTCAGCGCCTTCACCGTGTAGCCTTCGACTCAACGCTCTCAGCCGCTATGCCGGGTGAGGCGCAAGTTAGCTCACTCCCTCCTGGCGATCGAGGCAGTGCGCTCTCCTTCAGCCCGCGTGCTCGGTCTCGACAGGCCTCAGCGGGCCATCATTCGTATCAGCTCCTACCAACGTGCCGCCGAGCGCAGACAATGGAGGCAGATTGACCGAGGCCCTCGCGCCGCGACTGGGTGCCGTTTCGATGGTATTCGCAATCGCGGCATTGATTACGTTACTTCCCGAGCGCTACCACATTATGCCGAACTGGTTCGGCTATCTCGCGACCGCCATCATGATCGCACCGATGCTCGTCGTGACGATAAGGAAGCAAACCGGCGTTTGGGAGCGCGTCGCAGAATTCGCGGCTGTTGGAGCGGCGCTATTTTTTAACATCTTTAACTTGCTCGTCGTCTCGTACGATCTCGTTGAAAATCCGAATAAGCTTCAGCCCGTGCCGCTGTTCTATACCTCGTTGGCGATCTGGTGCGGGAACGTCCTCATCTTTACGCTCCTTTACTGGCTAGTGGATAGTGGCGGTCCGGACGCACGAGCGCGTGGGGCGCTCAAATACCGTGACTTCGATTTTCCGAGCATGGACGAGGGAGCGCCCTCTCCGCCGGGCTGGCAGCCCGGTATGGTGGACTACCTTTTCTTGGGCTTTACTACTTCGACCGCATTTAGTCCGACCGAAGCGATGCCCATGACCGCTCGCGCGAAGATGTTGATGATCGTTCAGGGCACGATCGCGTTAATCACCATTGCAATCGTTGCCGCTCGTACCATCAATATCTTGCGATAAGCCGGCACTTCGCCCAGCATCATCGAGACGAGCAATCTACGTTTGCAGCTCCGACAGCCATCGCAGCGCGCTTAAACTCGGTAAGAAGCAGTATTCGCCGCCGCGCGTGACGACGAAGCGGGGCAGTCCCTTGAGGAGCCTTCTGAGCGGCCGTCGTGGTATGGCGTAGCTGCCGGCGCCGTCGGCTGCCCCAGTGACGGGGTCGCGCTCGGTCGTCCCGCCGAAGAACGTCGAGCTATTCATCCATTCGGATTGCACGAATTCGAATTGGCGGCGCAGGTTGGCTCCCACGAACGCAAACATCAATCCACGGTCGACGCCGTCGTCTTCAAGAGCTCCGGGCGGCAGCGGCGGCCCGTAGGCGGTGCCGCGCCGAATCATGCGATGAATGCGCGGAGCGCCGGCAACCTGCGAGTCTCGTGGATTCGAGCGGCGGATGTGTGCTCCCAACGGAGTGTCATATCCGATCGAGTCGCTCGAGAACGCGAAGTCATTGTTCTTTTTCGGATCGGCGCCGATCGCCGGATCGTCGGCAGTAGGACTCAGGGCGAGAGGAGTGCCGCTGCGCCAGCGCCCCATTATTTTCGCGGCCAAGAGTTCCTCGTCTTGGGGCGAGGTAGCGATGCCCGCGAGGTATCGGCGGAATTCGGCGACGCGCTGATGAAGCTTTCGGAAGGCGACGTAGCTTCCGTTACGACCCAACACGTCGGGTTGCGGAACCTCCGGTCTCTCGCTCATCTCGTCGGGGTATCCCAACACGAACTCGCCGGCTTTTAGCGGAACTTCCTGCGGATTGGTGCCGGGAATTCCGCTGCCCTCTATCGCCGGATGACTGATCCCATCCTTGAAGCCGAACGGCTCGGTTTCGCCGGGGAGAACGTGGCAGTCTTGACGCCAGATCGCAGCGATTCCGGGAAGCGCTTCCATCGCTCCGCGAGCCCGCGCGAGTGCCGCTTCGAGGTGGGGCATATCTCCTGATATGGCCGTGATGACGACATGCGCGTCCGGGGAACCCAGCGGCTTCTCCCAATGTTCCGGGCTGCTCTCGGCGACGTCACCGAGAAGCGCAGCGCGAGCGGCCATTCCTTGCTGAAACTCCCGTGAAAAGCTCTCCAACGACTTCTGGGGAACGCCCAGCGCCCTGAGTCCGTTGAATGTGAGCGATGCGCTCACCCAGGTATCGCCGGCGGGGCTCTCCGGATGAGCGGCCGACGAGACAACGGTGCGTAGGCGGCGCATGAGCTCCCGCCCGGCGTTGCGGTCGTCGATGCGCACGATGATGTACGTAGCATGGAACGGCGTCGGGCGCGGCCGCAAGACACCGCTTTGAATATCGTCGAGCTCCAGCACCGGCATGCTTCCTACTTCGTGGCGAGGTTCTTCCAGAAACGAACGAGGCTTTCGTCACCGCCGAACAAGGTGGTAAAGATCGTCGAGTCGGCAAAGAGGATGTCGCCGGCTCGCTTCCCGGCGGGCGGCATCCACAAAAACATGTTAAACTCACGATTCCCGGCTTCGGTGAACGGGTGGGGCTTTGACATATCGATCGGTTGTCGGGCCAGCACGTGAATCTCGTTGGGATCGTTCGTCGTCACCGCGTAGTGCGGCAAGTGCATGTGGAAAACGAACGTCTTCACGCCCTCGAGCCAGCCACGCGAGTCGAGGTCGCCAGCGATCGAGAGCGGCAGCGTCTTGGTCGTGCCGGGCAGCGTCGCCGGCCGCAGGCCCCACTGGTTATCTACGGGAGCCCCGAGGCCTTTCATTAAGGACTGTACGTACTTTGCGAAGCGTTGTTGGCGTGGCACGAGGGCGTCGCCGTGATGGTAGTACTCCATATCCCGCTGCTTCAAATCGGCGCTCGCCCCGACGTCGTGGTGCGGTCCGAGTATCAAGCAGGTCCCCTCGCGGCTCAGGAATTGCTCGAGCGCGGCGATTTCTTCGGGGGCGGCCTCTTGCTCAGTAACCATATGATCTAGCCCGAAGACCATTAGCGTGTCGGTATCGGCGAGGATGCGCTCGTCGATCGGTAGGCGCTGTCCGGCTTGATCGACGCGCTGGTAGACCGCCACGGGTTGCCCCGTGGTCTCGCCGACCGCGTTTTGAAAATTCACCAAGGAAAGGTGAAAGAGCTCGAGCGTTCCTTCTATGCCTTGTAAGAACATGCGATCCGAGAATGCTTCGCTTTCGTACGCCGGCCACGCCACGCGGCGTACCTCCGTCATCGTCGAAAAGCGATTATCCAGCTCTGTGACGTCGCGATTCGATTCCCACGGATAGCTCCACGTCCAATATACGCTGAAGCGGCGATTCTCCTTAGAATACTTCCGCGGTAGGTGAAGCTGGTTATAGGTCCGGCCGGTCGTCATTGCATTTGGTCCAGCGCTTCGCCGAGCGCTCTCTTAAGTTTGAGCGCTTTTTTGATCTCGTCGGCAGATACGAACGGGTATTCGCCGTACTCCAAGAAACTCGGGCAGTGATGTTCCCTAACCCACTTCACGAACGCGGCAACGTTGGTCTTCCAGTCTTCGGGAAAACCTTCGAGATTTTCGAATGAAGTACTGATTCCGGCCTTCTGGAAGAGCGCGACCGCATCGTCGGTATATTTATCGAAGTCGGTATCGAAGATGCCCTGGTACATGAAATAGGTTTCGCCGCCAATGTCGAAGAGCACCCATTTGAGATAGTGCAGCTTCAGGGGCTCGAGAAAGAACGGGTCGCCTTTGATTGCATTTTCGATAACTTTGCCGTACGCTCGCATCGCATCTTCGCGTCCCGGTTTAAGTTTCGCGACGATGGTAAACCCGTAACAGGCCGGAGTCCGCGGAAATACGGGTCCGTAGTTACCTTGTTTGAACTCGAAGTAGCCCTCCTTCGGAATTGCCATTGCCGAAGGTTTGGTCCAGTCGCCTTCCTCCGTAGCCATTGCACCTTCTCCTTTGAGGTTTGGGGGATTCTGTGCTTTCGCGATGCGATGCGGCGCACCTCGTCGGTTTGCATGGCCGTAATATCGACCCTTAGGATGGACGTTCTACGCCGCCCTGTGATACCGTTAACCTACGCGGACATACGCGCTTTGCGACGCCGTTTCTGCGCGCGGACGGAGTGGATCTCTGATTACGTGTACTGTGGCACTGATTCTCGCCTGCGGCCCCGGGCCCGTTGCGCAGGTAACGCCCTCTCCGGCGCCTGCGACGCCACGGCCGCTCTATGACGCCTGCGGCGGCGCGCAGGAGCTGCTGAAGAAGTACCTGTCCGCATCGCCCTGCGTCTTCGTTAACGGTCAGGCGAGCATTCAGTCGACGTACTCGGGAACGAACGTTCCGGCCGTGATTTCGCATACCACAAACGGCCACACGACGACGGTCGTGACGTCGAGTCATGCGTTCGGCTATCCTGGCGTTTTGCTGAACGTCGGAGTCACGCCGACGTCACAGATCACAATCGTTCTTCCTTCGTTTTCTCAGATCAGCAGTACCCAAGGCGGCATAGTCGCGGGAACCGCCGACAGCGAATACCGGTACAAACAGCTCGTGTATTCCGATCCGAAACGAGGAATCTTGGCCGGCGTTCTGGCGACATATCAGGCTCCGACCGGTTCCCCGGCCCTGACCGCGCCGGGTCCCTCCTACCAAATAAATCCACTTCTGAACGTCGCCTTGAACAAAGCGCGCTCGATCGGCGAGAACCTTTCTTTTCCGGTAACGAACGCACCGCCGTCAGATGCTTCCAGCGGGCCGCGCGCGTGGATTTTCGCGCCGCAGGCAGTGACCTTTTGGCGATCGCCGGGCGGCACGCTACTGGCGGCGATCTTTCAGTACAATTTTTCGAGCAACGATCTCTACTTCACGGTGAACGCGGCGCAGCTAATCGCGCGGAACTTTCAAATACAAGGGACTTACGGTGGAAACAATGCGCCGGTCGATTACGTGAACCCCGTTGAGAACGTCCGCGGTACCGGCACTGCGTACAGTCGTGCCTTTACGATCGGCGTCAACTATTTGATTGGGCGCAGCGAGCTTCCGTCGCGATGACGACTAAGCAAGAATTCGACGTCGTCGTCGTTGGCGCGGGACCCGCGGGCACGGCTGCGGCGCTTCGCGCTGCGGATCTCGGCGCCAAGACGGCACTGATCACGCGCGACGCCTTCGGCGGAATGGCCGCGAACGAGGGGCCGATCCCGGTCCGCACGCTCGCCCACGCGGCGCGGCTGGTACGCGAGGCGCGCCAACTTTCCGGTTATGGAATAAGTGTCGGTGCGCCGGCGCTCGACTACACGCAACTCATCGAGCGCGCGAACGAAGTTGTGGGCGAAGCGCGCCGTCATTCTACGCTGCTGTCGCAACTCCAACAGGCCGGCGTTGCGCTCTACGAGCATGCGGGTGCGGTCGGTTTCGTCGATGCTCATCAGATCGAGAGCGAGCGTGGCCCGGCTCTGCAAGGCGACCGCCTCATCCTTTGCACGGGAGGGGTTAGCCGCGCCCTGAACGTTCCGGGCGCCGCCCTCACTGTGACGCCGGCTGCTGCCTTCGGCCTGAAGTCAGTGCCCAAATCTCTCGTTGTAGTCGGTGCCGGCGCGACCGGCGCTCAGGTTGCGTCGATCTTCAACGCGTTAGGCTCATCAATCACCCTCTGCCAGGCCGGTCCTCGCATCATTCCGACCGAAGACGCCGACGTATCTCGGGAAGTGGCGCTCGCTTTTCGTGAAGATGGAATCGACGTCCGCGAAGACTGCCGCATCGCCGGATTCGAAGCTTCGCCCGCTGCGGGCCTCAGGGTCAACGTTGCGCAAGAAGAAGCGGTAATGGCCGAGTTCGCCGTCTGCGCGATTGGATGGGCAGCCGATACCGCAACCTTGCGTCTTCGGCTTGCCGGCGTGCAAACGAATCAGCGTGGATTTATCGCGGTGGACGAGTTCCGCAGAACGAGCGCGCCGCACGTTTATGCGGCGGGCGACGTGATCGGCCGTTCGATGCTGGTTCCTCAAGCCGTTCGCGACGGATTTATCGCTGGGAGCAATGCGGCCTCGGCGCAGAAGGTCCGCGTACCCGCGGACGTCGAGCCAATCGGCAGCTTTACCGATCCCGAATACGCAAAGGTCGGCCTAACAGAAGAGGAGGCGAGTGGCGAGCACGACGTGTTGGTCGCGCGCGCCCGTTACGCCGAGACTACGCGACCCATCATCGATGGGCGTACCCGCGGTTTCTGCAAGCTCGTCATCGACCGGGGCTCGCGGACGATCCTCGGATGTCATATCGTGGGCGAACGCGCGGTGGAGGTTGCGCAAATGGCCGCGATTGTGATGACCGGCGAGATGAAGATCGACGACGTCGCGCGGCTGCCGCTCTCGTTCCCTACGTACGCGAACGTCTTCGGCCGCGCAGCTCTTCGCGCGGTGCGAATGTTTGGTGAGCGGACCGTCATCGAGCCTTAGCGCAGCTGAGCTCAAACCTAGGGTGCTTGGATGTTACGACGTGCGCCCCCATGCCTGCGCCTCGATCTTCCATGTTTCCCCATCCCGCGCGAACGTGTACGCGAGGGTGCCCGTCCGAGCGACGGTCTGGCCCTTGATCGTTACCTCAAGAGTCCCCGATATGACAGCGTATGCATGCGAGCCCTCCACGTTATAGAAGCCCATCTCGTACGATAGGTGCTCGTGCGTTACACCAAGGTCCTGACGCCATTTCGCTACATCTTCGAGCCACTTAGCCGGAGCATTTGGGCTCAGCCAGCGATAGGGCGCAATGCCGTCGATAATGATCGCGGTTTCTCCGAATACGCTGAGGAAAAGCTCGGTGTTCTGGCTGTTGAAGCCTTTGACATGATTCTCGAGTAGAGTTTGGATTTCAGTCGGCAGCTGGCTCATCACGGTGACCCTCCAAATCGTACCATTAGCAGGCTAGTCTTGTGGTGTCAAGGAGATCCGCTTGCACTTTCGCAAATTCGACCAGCCTTCGTCTATCGACCGTATAACCGTCGATCAGAACGCACGTCGAAAATCGATGCTGGTGGCAACGATTTGCTCCTAAAGACAGCGCGGGCTCACTACACCGTTCACTACACAGAATCGGCCAGAAGCGGCCTGCGATTCTGTTGGTTTCCCAACGCTATATGCGAAATTGCCAGTATTATCAGGCACTTTCGAGACCCAGAGGGTAGTGGCGGGGACGCTAGGAGAACCTCCTACACGCTCCCGCCAGAATCGCCGCTCGGCTCGGACTAGCCCGCACTTATCCTCAGCTACGCCTTGCCGGACTCGACGAGACAATTCAACAGTTTGGCCGCAACCCTGTAGCACGGCCGGGCTTACATGCGCGCATACGTCGACGGTGACGTTAATCGTTGGATGCCCCAGCGGCCGTCGACCGCGTCTTGAGGTCGACGCCGCACAGCCAACAGAAACGACGCGAATGAGTGGCGGATCGTACAACCGGACCCGGGCCGGCGTCGTCAGGCATCCCTGCGAACGTCGCACCGAATGTGTTGGGACTCCAGGGCATCCCCTCGCCCAATCATGTCTTATTGGCTATAATCATAACGTGATAGAGCCAAAGCGTCATATCGGAAAGGTTCTAGCTCGCGAGCGACAGCGGCAGGGCCTAACGCAGGCCGACCTCGCCAAGCGAATGGGCCGGGACCAGACCTTCGTTGCCCGCGTGGAAGGCGGCAAGCGAGATCCCCGATGGCAGACTGTCCTAGACTTCGCGCGCGCACTCGACCTCGAGCCCATGCTGATTCCGCGAAGCTGGGTCCCAGCGGTTGACACGATCGTCCAGGCCGACGGCGATCACTCTGGCGATCAGTCTAAGGAGGCGCCCCCCCTCGTAGGTGGGCAATGGTGATCGATCGCCCCAATGCTCTAATCGTCCGGCTCGGCAATCACGAAGTCGGCACACTCGTCCGTTTGCCCGATCGCTCGATAACGTTTACCTTCAGTCAGAGCTACCTGGAAGACGAGAATCGCCCAACACTCAGTTGGGGATTCTTCGATAGTTTCAAGCGCGTGCGGGCACGCCGCTACAGCAGTAACCCCCGCGCGCCCGGATTCTTCGCCAATCTCATCGCCGAAGGACACTTGCGCGAGTACACGGCGCGCCGTGCAGGGCTTGCCCGTGACGATGAATTCGGCTTGCTGTGGGTGACTGGTAACGACCTAACTGGAGCGGTTATTATTGAAGACCCCGAAGGGCGAAAGATACCGCCGCCGGCTGCCGGCGGCCCGCTAGATCCGCCAGACCTTAAGGACGTCTTCCGGTTTGCGCTACCCGGCGTACAACTTAAGTTTAGCGCACTCAATGAGGCAACCTGTGGGCTCACGATTCGCACGCAAGGCGACGGCAGCGATCAAATCGTTAAGCTGCCCTCAGCGCACTATCCGCTCGTGCCCGAGGGTGAGTACGCGATGTTGCAGTTTGCGCGTGACGTTGGCATCAGCATCCCCGAGATGCGACTAGTCTCTTTAAGCCAGATAAGCGGTCTACCTGATGAAGCCCAAGGGCTGACCGGACGGGCCCTTGTGATTGATCGCTTCGACCGCGTGACACCGAATATGCGAGTTCATGGCGAGGATTTCAATCAAATCTTTAAGCAACAACCTGAGCAAAAGTACGACAATCACTCGTTTGCCGATCTCGCGCGGGTTATCTACCAAGCAATCGGAAACGAAGCGCTGGTTGACTTTGTGCACCGACTCGTTTTTAACATCGGAATTGCGAACAATGATATGCATTTGAAGAATTCGTCTCTTTTTTATCCCGATGGACGTACGCCTCAACTTGCGCCAGCCTATGATTACGTCTGCACGAAAGCGTACGTGGGGCATAGCGAGAGTGGCTTGGCTCTTGGATCTGCGCGTTTTTTCCAGAAAGTAACGATCGAAGAATTCGAACGGCTGGCCGACCGCGCCGCCGTCTCAAAAAGTGTCGTTCGTGCCGCCGCCGTAGATATGGTAGAGCGTTTTCGCGATCGATGGGTACAGATTCGTGATGCGATGCCGTTGCCGGCGATCACGAGGACAATTGATGATCAGCTTGCGCAGGTTCCGCTCTTTAACGGAGATCAGCACGCGCTGGAGGCAGCTGGCGAGGTGGTCGCTTCGCGCCAGGAGATTGCCTAAGGAAAAAATCAGACGGGTCACCGTTCCGTAACGGGCGGGATCGGCTGGAATTCCGTATTGCAGTCGAATAGCTGCTTCACGTCTCGAATCCGTTTTGAGGTGGTTTCGAATGCGCCTTGGCAGGTGCGCCGTGACTCGAATAAGCAGCGATGTGATACGTGGTCGGCGAACCCGAGGGCATGGCGGTCCCTAGGTTTGACGCTCTCATGCTCCCGTTGCTTCAGGTCGCCGCTGATGGCGAAGAGCATCGGCTTGGCGACCTCGTAGCTCTGATTGCGGATAGATTGGAACTCTCCGAGGCGGACCGTACGGAGAAAATGGCCTCAGGCCAGTCGCGCTTCCGTAATCGCGTCTACTGGGCAAAGCTTTATCTCAATCAGGCCAAGGCCATCGAAACAAGGCGTCCTGGCGTCTTTTGCATTGCCGATCGTGGCCGCTCTCTCGTCGAGAGACATGCGCAAAAGCTAGCTGTGGAAGACCTAATGCAATTCCCCGAGTTTCGTTCGTTCAAGGCGAAATCCGGACTGGGAACGCACAGAGTTCGCCGAGCCGACAAGGATGTAACTGTGACGGTACCGGAGGACGAGCCGGCCGAGGAAGTGAGCGGTGTAGCCGCGCGCCGCGATGCGCGGGAATCCCATGAGATCCAAGCTCTGCTGGCCGACATCGGTTCAAGAATGGGGATGCAAATATGGTTGCCGAGAGGCGACCGGGGCGGGGTTCTTGCTGAGTGGAACGGCGACCATCCTGAGCCGGTGGAGCGCCTGCCACTGAACTACGATGAGGCTACTCTCAGGACGATCGAGCAGATAGACGTCCTTTGGTTGAGGGGGCGTTCCATTCGCCGTGCGTTTGAGGTTGAGCATACTACGGCCGTGTACTCAGGTATCCTCCGTATGGCAGATCTGCTCGCACTGCAACCAAACATGGACATCAAGCTCCACATTGTTGCCCCTCTGGCGCGAAGGGAGAAGGTCTTTCAGGAGTTGCGTCGACCCGTGTTCTCGCTTCTCGAACGGCAACCGCTCTTCGAATGCTGCACGTATGTGTCTTATGATAGCGTTCGCGAGCTTCGCGACCAGCCGCATCTAGCGCACCTGAACGACGCGGTTCTCGACGAATACGCGGAAGAGGCGGAACAGCCGCTCTAGCAAGAATCGGCAAAACTGCGCGTCGGAGTTTACTGGCAGGCGAAGGGTCTCTACGCAAGACGGGGCGGTAGCCACCCGCTCGCACGGCGCGCGCACGGAGCGGCGTTACGCTAGGTTTATGAAGAAACATACTGCAATCGCCGCTATTTCGGCCTTGACGCTTAGCCTCGTGGCGATCCCCGCTCTTGCCGTCGAGCGCGACGGCTCGCTTCCAGTCTATCCGCACGGAAAAGCGGCGCACGGAACCGAGAGCATTCCCGCCAACGCCCTCGCCCAGGGAGTACCCTACCAGCAAACAAGCACCGACTCCGTGCAGACTGTCGACGCGTGGTATCGTTCGAACACGCCCAAAGCCTGCTCGAGAATGGAAGCCTCGGGTGCAGTGAGGTACAGCTGTCCCGGAGGTTACATCGTTATCCAAAACCACGGCGGAACGATCATTTCATTCGTCCCGGCCTTCGGACGCTAGGGTCTCGCGGTCCGGGGCGATTACTTGCTGATCACAGCACCCTACGGCCCTTGGAGATCGCCGGTCAGCGTTCGAAACGGACTTCCCCCACTGGGATGGTGGAAAACGTTCGCGCTGATATTGCAGGCGTCCGGTGCGACGACTCTCTTCTTCCGCGAGACTATGAAGAACCCACGGACGCATCTCGTCCCCGAGAGAACGATCGTATTGACGACGGTCGATCCTTGCGTTTGATAGATGTTCGAGCCCAAGTCGCCGACTGCGACGTACGTGCCGTCCCATTGGACGTTTCCCGGCGAGTTTGGCGTGACGCTCAGCGTGATGTCGGTGAACGAGTTGCTGCCCGCGGGAAGCTCGGCGAACTCAAAGGGCGGGTTCGAGCCAAACCCATAGCCGTCGACGAATAGGTTGCCATTGTTGTCGTAGCCCGCGTACTGCGCGGAGGCAAAGTTCGCGTCCCCATACAGCGTCGAGGGGCCGTCCGCATTGTGAAATACGGCGACGCCGTCACCAGTGACGACCGCCAAGTCGCCGTTCTTCTTGTTGCCGGCAAGGAAATATGAAGCAGCCATCGGTTTGCAACTTCTCATGCACGCTCGTACCGCTATCACCAGAGGTGGACCTGCTCGAAGTTCGCGAAGATTGCATAATCCGTTTCGGAGCGGCAAAGCCGCCTCGGAGAAAGCAGTTTGAACCATGCGTATTTCAGATACAGCCCCCTGCGCATTGATAGCTGTCTCGGCGTTGCTAGCGAGCTGCGCCGGCGGATCGTCAACGCCGACAACACCGCTTGCGTTTCCGCAGCAGTCCCACACCGGGAAGCACACTACGCCGCCGTGCCCTTGCCTCTACGTCACTAACTACGCCGCACCGAGCGTGACCGTGTATGCATCCGGCGCAACTGGCAATGCGAAGCCGATCCAGACTATCACTGGGGTCGGCACATTGAAGCAGCCCATGGGTGTTGCCGTAGACGCCGGCGCCAATATCTACGTAGCTAACTATAATGGCGGCGGAGCCGGCAAGGGATCTGTGACCGTGTATGCCGCCGGCGCTACCGGCAACGCCACTCCAGTCCGGACCATTACGGGCAGCAATACGGGACTCGATCATCCCATTGGCATCGCCCTCGATCCGGTCACCGGTGACGTCTATGTAGCGAATACCAGCAACCGTAGCGTGACGGCCTACGCTCCAGGTGCAAATGGCAACGTCGCGCCGATCGCGGTGATCGTAGGTGCATCCACCGGAATTGACGATCCCGACAGCGTCGCGTTGGATGCAAGCGGCAATAGTTACGTCGCCAACTACGCAAACAATAGCGTCACCGTTTATGCGGCGGGTGCCACCGGTAACGTTGCGCCGATGCGCACCATCGCCGGCGGGCGCACCAAGCTGGACCACCTTTTTGGAGTCGCCGTGGGCTCCGGTTCTAATACATACGTATCGAACCAAGATAGCGCCATAACCGTCTATGCTGCCGGGGCGAACGGTAACGCGCGACCGATCCAATACATCAAGGGCGGTACGACGAAGCTAAAGGCTCCAAGCGGTCTCGCGCTTGACGGCAGCGACAACATCTACGTTCCGAGCGCTAGTAAGAGCTGGATCACCGCTTACGCTGCGGGCTCGACCGGCAACGTTGCCCCTATCAACAGGCTAAAGGGCAAGAGAACAGGACTAGACCACCCGTTTGGAATCACCGTTCGCTAAACGAGCCCTCCCCCAACAGTTAACTAACGAACGCGGTGCCTCGACGAATCCACGGTAACGCTTACCGGTGCCGATGGAATACCGTTTGCGACGACGACCAACGTACCGTCGCCCGGCGGGATGCCTGATGGAACGTCAAACGACGTCGATACGCTTTGGCTGGAATGCACGCCCATGAAGCTGGTGCCGTGCGTGCGGCAGTAGGTGACGGTGCCGCTCGCGGTGTTGACGATCCGCACGAGCGGATAATTCGTTGCTTCTTGAGCGTCGTCGCCATACATGCTCGTCTGTGAAACGCCGTTAAAGCCGGTTCCGCTCACGATGAACGTGCCGCCGGCGCTCAGCGTAGAGGGCACGGATGCAATGACGGGGGCATATCGCGCGCCGCCCGCGTGGCTCGTATAAATTTCGATGTCATGCGAACCGTCGGTCTCCATGACTTGTCCCGTCGGCAGTACGAGGAGCCGTGTGTTGTACGTAGAGTCGTTCGGCGCGTTCGGGGGTGCTGCGATACTCGTGAGTGCGGTTCCGTCGAATACATAATAGGAAGCGGGCGCATTGTACAGGCCCGGGCTCGCGGGAATCATGACGTCACCGTTTGTCAGCAACGCGGACGGTCCGTCGGCGGCGTCCAGTTGCATGCCGTTGACGACTGGAAAGCTTTGCGTCTGCGTCCAGGTTCCGCGTTTGACATTGTAAACGACGTTCGCTCCGGTCGCGCCGGCCACGAACACGGTGTTATTTGGGCGCAGCGTCCCAGGTCCGATTTCATCTCCCGCGACGATATTGACCGGCAGTTTGCCCGCGGCCGTCCACTTGTTCGTGCTCGGGTTATAGAGTTGCGCGTACTGCGCTGCGATCACGTTCACCGTCAACACGTCACCGTTAGGCAGCAGCGTCCAGCCTTCTTCACTGTTCCTGTCGCCCTTTCCATTGCCGGGGCCCGTCTGCGTCCACGTCGACGACCCTGCATTGAGCAACGCTTGGTAGAGATAGCAGCAGTTCCCGAGCATATAGGTGCCGTTGGGCAGCACGACACTTTGAGCGTCGCCGATGTCGGCCCAACCGGGCCCGGTGACGGGCGCCCATGTATCGTTGAAAGGATCGTAAATCGCGCCGAGGTTCGTCTCCGCACCGCTGCAGCCCGAGCCGTTATACTCCCCGCCGTTGACCATCAAATATCCGTTGGGGAGCACTGCCGATGCAAAATAGAGAGGCGAGTAGCCCGAAGGCATCGAGGCGGCTTTACTCCATGTTCCAGAGAGGTAGCTTCCGTTCTGGTTGGGAGTCAGTCGGTGCCAGTTCGACGTGCAAGAATCCTGAACCATCACCGTTCCGTCGGTCATCAGGAGTTCCGTTCCCGGCCCGCTGACCCAGGTGACGCGCGCCGCGACTTGCTGCCACCCGCCCGCGCGAGCGCGTGACCGTTCGGCGGCGGTGATGGTGTGCCGTATCGGCGGAGGGAAGGGTGGCGTGTGCTTCACGTGCCGGAGGCTCGTCAGATCACCGGCCGTGCCGGCACCCGGTGGTTGAACGGCGCCGCCGCACCCGCCGGCGAGTAGCGCTCCAGTCATAACTGAAATAGCGAGAAGCAGACGTCGCATAATACCTCCCAACGCGTCGAAGGGCACAGATTGGCTGCCGCGGCCCGCAATCCCGTTTTCGTGGCGCGCCCACCTGAGATGGATGCGACCCCGGCGTTCGAATAAGGCCAGCATGCGAAACGCCGCCCTTCTCGTTCTTGCTATGCTCTGTACGATCGGTGCGACGACACCGCCGGCTACGACGCCCGGCGGGATCCCGCTCGACGCGCCGTGGAAGCAGAAAATCTTCGAACTTGCGCACGCGCGCTTCATTCATCCCGCCTGGGGCTGGCAGCACTCGGAGCGAAACTACTTGCTCGCCGTCGAGCTGGCCAAAGGCGATCGTCTCATCGTCGATCTCGACGTGCTCTTTGCGGCCGCGTTCCTGCACGATATGTCCGCCTTTATGCCGTGCGCCGACAAGCACATGGAGCACGGTGATTGCGCCGCGCAACAAAGTGGCGCGATTCTGCGCGACGCCGGATTTCCGATGGCCAAACTCCCGGCGGTTCAAGCCGCGGAACGCGGCCATATGTTCTACAGCAACCCCGGCTCGCAACCGGAGGCGATCGTTCTCCACGACGCCGACTCGCTCGATTTTCTCGGCTACATCGGCGCGTCCCGCATGATTGCGCTCACGGGTGAGAAAGCCGAGAGCTTCGACCCCGCCGTCGCGACGCTGCAGGTCTTCGTCGAGCAGATTCCGCCGCGTCTGATCACAACTACGGCAAAGAGCATCGGTGCACAACGCGCGCAAGAACTGCGGCTCTTCATCGCGCAGCTACGGCGAGAGGAAGCCGCCGAAATCGACGCGCCGTAGGCTGGTTATCTAGACGATGTCGTCAGGCTCGCCGTGGTGCTCGTCCCGCTGGTCGCCTCGGTTTTCGTCGGCAGTACTCTCCCCGTACTGATCTTCTTCGGCATGCACGGCCCGCGCGGGATCGATCGGCCGTTCCTCGCGAGGCGCAACGTCGGGCGCGATCACGTCGTCGTCGGTATCTTTGTAAGGCAATCCGCTGCTCATATCTCGAGTCTACCCGCCTTTACGGTCGACGACCTGGCGGGGGCGCGCAGCGTTATTTCGGCCGGTGCAGGTGCTGCAGGGAAGGGCTCCGGCAGTCAGGAAAGCCGCCACCTGCTTACTTCATAATCCGCCAGGGAGAGATAGTCTCATGAAACTTTTCGGTCGCCTGTCGGCAGCGGCGCTCGTCGCAATCGCCGCCGCGATGGCATCGATCGGGCCGGCGCAAGCTGCTGCCCCCGTTTTAATCAAGAGCTGCACCGTCAACAAACCCAAGCCGATGAGCCACATGGCGAGCGGCACCAACATCGTCTACGTGAACCTCGGTAAGAAGACGGCTGCTTCGATCACGTTTTTGGTCGGGTACCGGAACGCGTCCCAGCATTATCTGCGCCGCGTTCAGGATGTCGGGTCGTTCGCACCCGGCGCGACGATCAATCACAACCTGACCCTCTATAACGACGTCACCTACGCCGGCGCGCAGACGACGCAGTGCGCCGCGGTTGAAGTCAAGTGGGCCGGCGGGACGCTCTGGATCGCGCCCTCCTCGCACTAACCGTCTGGCAGGGAACCCAAGCGGGCC